>CAVTOP010000007.1:0-558517 GCA_963736275.1 uncultured Alphaproteobacteria bacterium | reverse complement strand
GGCCTCATCCAGGCTCCGGCGACGAAGATCGCGCAACTCACCAACGCTCCCGCGGCCAAGGTCGCGCGCGTGGTCCAGGCCTATGCCTCCAAAGGATCCACGAGCGCGGCGGCCTGACGGCTCAACACTCATTCTCTGGTTCGAACTGATAGGAACTGAAAAATGTCTGACCTGCAGAAGATCGTCGACGAATTGTCGGGCCTGACCGTCCTGGAAGCGGCGGATCTGGCCAAGATGCTGGAAGAAAAGTGGGGTGTCTCGGCTGCCGCTGCGGTGGCGGTTGCGGCGGGCCCTGCCGGCGGCGGCGCTGCTGCCGCGGCTGAAGAGAAGACCGAATTCACCGTCGTGCTCGCGAGCGCCGGTGACAAGAAGATTGAGGTGATCAAAGAGGTGCGCGCGCTCACCGGCCTCGGTCTGAAGGAGGCCAAGGACCTGGTCGAGGGTGCGCCGAAGCCGGTCAAGGAAGGCGTGGCCAAGGACGAGGCTGCCAAGATCAAGGCTACGCTCGAGAAAGTCGGCGCGAAGGTGGAATTGAAATAGTCCGTGACTATTTCAATTCCATCCCTGGACAAGCGAGGCGAAGCCGAGCGCGATCCGGGGATCGAAGCAAATTAAGACGTGGATGGCAGCCGAACTCGGGCTTGCCCGAGTTCGGCGAAGGGTTCGTGGCGCAAGTCGGGCAAGCCCGATTTGCGATGACAATCCCGGCCATGACGGAACGAAAACGAAATTCCCGGGGGAGCGCCCCGGGGTCTCGGACAGGAGAGACGGTCGTGAACCAAAGCTGTGGTCACGACGAAAAGTAGTGTGCGGCGGTTCGGGCCGGGCCCAAATCACATAGAACCGGACGGCCCCGACGCCTGTCCCGATGGTCGCGATGGATTGCGGCTGTTCGGAGAGGCGCCCGCGCCGCCCGCCGAAATCGAATCGAGAGAGAAAAATATGGCGCAGACGTTTACCGGTCGCAAGCGCGTAAGGAAATTTTTCGGGTCAATCACTGAAGTGGCGGAGATGCCGAACCTTATCGAGGTTCAGAAGGCATCCTATGACCAGTTCTTGTTGGTGAAGGAGCCCGTCGGCGGGCGCCCCGACGAGGGCCTGCAGACGGTCTTCAAATCGGTCTTCCCGATTTCCGATTTTTCCAATTCTTCGCAGCTTGAGTTTGTCAAATACGAATTCGAGCCGCCGAAATACGACGTCGACGAGTGCCGCCAGCGCGGCATGACTTACGCGGCGCCGCTCAAGGTGACGCTGCGCCTCATCGTTTTCGATATCGATGAGGAGACCGGCGCGCGTTCGGTCAAGGACATCAAGGAGCAGGATGTCTACATGGGCGACATTCCGCTCATGACGAACAACGGCACATTCATCGTCAACGGCACCGAGCGGGTGATCGTTTCGCAGATGCACCGTTCGCCGGGTGTGTTCTTCGACCACGACAAGGGCAAGACCCATTCCTCGGGCAAGCTCCTTTTCGCCGCGCGCATCATTCCCTACCGCGGTTCGTGGCTCGACATCGAGTTCGACGCGAAAGATATCGTGCATGCGCGCATCGATCGCCGCCGCAAGATTCCGGTGACGTCGCTGCTCTATGCGCTTGGCCTCGATGGCGAGCAAATTCTTGCGACGTTCTACAAGCACGTCTCTTACAAGCGCCAGAAAGAAGGTTGGCGCGTGCCCTTCGATGCCAACCGCCTGAAGGGCTACAAGGCGGTCAATAACCTGGTCGATGCCGACACCGGCCGCACCGTCGTCGAGGCGGGCCACAAGCTCACCGTGCGCCAGGCACGCCAGCTCGCCGAGAAGGGACTCAAGGCGTTGCGCATGACCGACGACGAACTCATCGGTCACTACGTTGCCGAAGACCTCGCCAATGGCCGCAGCGGCGAAATATATATGGAGGCCGGTGAGGAAATCACCGAGAAGAATCTCAAGATCCTGATCGAGGCCGGCTACAAGGAATTGCCGCTGCTCGACATCGACCACGTCAACGTCGGCGCCTACATCCGCAACACGTTGTCGGTCGACAAGAACATGACGCGCGAGGATGCGCTGTTCGACATCTATCGCGTCATGCGTCCTGGTGAGCCGCCGACCGTCGAAACCGCTGAGGCAATGTTCCGCTCATTGTTCTTTGACGGCGAGCGCTACGATCTCTCCGCCGTCGGCCGCGTGAAGATGAACATGCGTCTCGACCTCGACGCGCCGGACACGATGCGCGTGCTGCGCCGCGATGACATCATCGCGGTTATCCGCACGCTCGTCGACCTGCGTGACGGCAAGGGTGAGATCGACGACATCGACCATCTCGGCAATCGCCGCGTGCGGTCGGTCGGCGAGCTGATGGAGAACCAATATCGCATCGGCTTGTTGCGCATGGAGCGCGCGATCAAGGAGCGCATGTCGTCGGTCGATATCGACACAGTCATGCCGCAGGACCTGATCAACGCGAAGCCGGCGGCTGCCGCGGTGCGCGAGTTCTTCGGCTCCTCGCAGCTCTCGCAGTTCATGGACCAGACCAATCCGCTGTCGGAGATCACCCACAAGCGGCGCCTGTCGGCGCTTGGCCCGGGCGGTCTGACGCGCGAGCGCGCCGGCTTCGAGGTGCGTGACGTGCATCCGACGCACTATGGCCGCATCTGTCCGATCGAGACGCCGGAAGGTCCGAACATCGGCCTGATCAATTCGCTCGCAACCTATGCGCGGGTCAATAAATATGGCTTCGTCGAGACACCCTATCGCAAGGTGAAAGATGGCCGCGTCACCGACGAGGTGATCTATCTCTCGGCGATGGAGGAGGCGCGTCACGCGGTGGCGCAAGCCAATGCCGCAATCGACAACCGCGGCCGCTTCACCGAAGACCTGATCGTGTGCCGCCAGGCCGGCGACGTGCACCTGGTGCCGCGTGACAAGGTCGATTTCATGGACGTGTCGCCGAAGCAGCTCGTCTCGGTTGCCGCCGCGCTCATTCCATTCCTCGAGAACGACGACGCCAATCGCGCGCTGATGGGCTCAAACATGCAGCGCCAGGCGGTGCCGCTCGTGCGCGCCGAGGCGCCGTTCGTCGGAACCGGCATGGAAGGGGTGGTCGCGCGAGATTCAGGCGCCTCGATCGCCGCTCGCCGTACCGGTATCGTCGATCAGGTCGACGCCACCCGTATCGTCGTTCGCGCCACGGGAGAGACCGATCCGACCAAGCCGGGCGTCGATATCTATCGCTTGATGAAGTACCAGCGCTCGAACCAGAACACCTGCATCAACCAGCGTCCGCTGGTGAAGGTTGGTGACACGGTCGACAAGGGCGACATCATCGCCGACGGTCCATCCACGGATCTCGGCGAGCTCGCGCTCGGCCGCAACGTGCTCGTCGCGTTCATGCCTTGGAACGGGTACAACTTCGAGGACTCGATCCTGCTCTCCGAACGGATCGTGAAGGACGACGTGTTTACGTCCATCCACATCGAAGAATTCGAGGTGATGGCGCGCGACACCAAGCTCGGCCCCGAGGAAATCACCCGCGATATCCCGAACGTCTCGGAAGAGGCGCTCAAGAACCTCGACGAAGCGGGTATCGTGTATATCGGCGCGGAAGTGCATGCCGGCGACATTCTCGTCGGCAAGATCACGCCGAAGGGCGAAAGCCCGATGACGCCGGAAGAAAAGCTTCTGCGCGCCATCTTCGGCGAGAAAGCCTCCGACGTGCGCGATACGTCGCTACGCGTGCCGCCGGGCGTGCAGGGCACCGTCGTCGAAGTCCGCGTCTTTAACCGACACGGCGTTGAGAAGGACGAGCGCGCCCTCGCCATCGAGCGTGAAGAGATCGAGCGGCTTGCAAAGGATCGCGACGACGAGCAGGCGATCCTCGATCGCAACGTCTACGGTCGTCTCGCCGAGTTGCTCGAAGGCCGCACCGGCATCGCCGGCCCGAAGGGCTTCAAGAAAGACTCGAAGATCACCAAGGCGGTGCTGGATGAATATCCGCGCTCGCAGTGGTGGCTCTTCGCTTCGCCCAACGACAAGCTGATGGCGGAGATCGAGGCCATCCGGAAGCAGTACGACGAAGTCAAAGAAGTTGCTCGAGCAGCGCTTCCTCGACAAGGTCGAGAAGCTGCAGCGCGGCGACGAGCTGCCGCCCGGCGTGATGAAGATGGTCAAGGTCTTTGTCGCGGTGAAGCGCAAGATTCAGCCCGGCGACAAGATGGCCGGACGTCACGGCAATAAGGGTGTGGTGTCGAAGATCGTGCCGGTCGAGGACATGCCTTTCCTCGAAGACGGCACGCAGGTCGACATCGTCCTCAATCCATTAGGCGTGCCGAGCCGCATGAACGTCGGCCAGATTCTGGAGACCCACCTCGGCTGGGCTTGCGCCGGCCTGGGCCTCAAGATCGGGCAGGCGGTCGATGCCTACAATCTCAAGCACGACGCGCGTCCGCTCAAGGACATGCTCAAGAAAGTCTATGGCGACGACGAAACCATCAAGTCGCTTAGCGAAGACGGCCTCATCGAACTCGGTGGCAATTTGCGTCACGGCGTTCCGATTGCCACGCCTGTGTTCGACGGGGCGAAAGAGGCCGACATCGAGAAGATGCTCGATCTCGCCGGCCTCGATCATTCAGGGCAAGTCAATGTCTTCGACGGCCGTACCGGCGAAGTCTTCGATCGCAAGGTCACCGTTGGATACATCTACATGCTGAAGCTGCACCATCTTGTCGACGACAAGATCCACGCCCGCTCGATCGGCCCATACTCGCTGGTCACTCAGCAACCGCTTGGCGGCAAGGCGCAGTTCGGCGGCCAGCGCTTCGGCGAAATGGAGGTGTGGGCGCTCGAGGCTTACGGCGCCGCGTACACCTTGCAGGAAATGCTCACCGTGAAGTCGGACGACGTCGCCGGCCGTACCAAAGTGTACGAGGCGATCGTGCGCGGCGACGACACCTTCGAGGCGGGCATTCCCGAAAGCTTCAACGTGCTCGTCAAGGAGATGCGATCGCTCGGCCTCAACGTCGATCTGCACAATTCCAAGCAGCAGCGGCAGGGACCGGAAACGGCCGAGGCGGCAGAGTAGTCAGAGCTTTACGGAGCGGCGAGGGCGCCGCTCCGCGATTGAACGTTTAACGACAGGTGGGGAAAAGACGGTTCCCCGGTCGAGGAGAAGACGATAAATCAAGAGATCATGAAATCTTTTCAGCCCGCAGGTTCCGGCTCAGGTCTTTGACCAGATCCGGATTTCGATCGCGAGCCCGGAAAAGATTCTGTCCTGGTCGTACGGCGAGATCAAAAAGCCGGAGACGATCAACTACCGGACCTTCAAGCCGGAGCGCGACGGCCTGTTCTGCGCGCGCATCTTTGGCCCGATCAAGGACTACGAGTGCTTGTGCGGCAAGTACAAGCGCATGAAGTACAAGGGCATCATCTGCGAGAAGTGCTCGGTCGAGGTCACGCTGTCACGCGTGCGTCGCGAGCGTATGGGTCACATCGAGTTGGCCGCGCCTGTCGCGCACATCTGGTTCCTCAAGTCACTGCCGAGCCGCATCGGTCTGCTGCTCGACATGACCCTGAAGGACCTCGAGCGTATCCTTTACTTTGAATACTACGTGGTGCTTGAGCCGGGCCTGACCCCGCTCAAGGATCGGCAGCTTCTGTCCGAGGACGAATATCTCAAGGCGCAGGAAGAATACGGCACCGACAGCTTCACGGCGACAATCGGCGCGGAAGCGATCCGCGAGATGCTCAAGGGCATCGACCTTGAGAAGATGCAGGGGGAGCTGCGTGCCGAACTCGCTGAATCCGACAGCGACATCAAGAAGAAGAAATTCGCCAAACGGCTTAAGCTGATCGAGGCCTTTCTCGCCTCCGGCAACAAGCCGGAGTGGATGATCCTGACGGTCGTACCGGTAATACCGCCCGATCTGCGGCCGTTGGTGCCGCTGGACGGTGGACGTTTCGCCACGTCCGACCTCAATGATCTCTATCGGCGCGTCATCAACCGCAACAACCGTCTCAAGCGCCTGATCGAGTTGCGGGCGCCGGATATCATCATCCGCAACGAGAAGCGCATGTTGCAGGAGGCGGTCGACGCTCTGTTCGACAACGGCCGCCGCGGCCGCGTCATTACCGGCGCCAACAAGCGTCCACTGAAGTCGCTCGCCGATATGCTCAAGGGCAAGCAGGGGCGTTTCCGCCAGAACCTGCTCGGCAAGCGCGTCGACTACTCGGGCCGCTCGGTGATCGTGGTCGGCCCTGAACTCAAGCTGCACCAGTGCGGCCTGCCGAAGAAGATGGCGCTCGAGCTGTTCAAGCCGTTCATCTATTCGCGGCTTGATGCCAAGGGGCTCTCCACCACGGTAAAGCAGGCGAAGAAGCTGGTCGAGAAGGAGAAGCCGGAGGTTTGGGATATCCTCGATGAGGTGATCCGCGAACATCCGGTGCTGCTCAACCGCGCGCCAACGCTCCACCGCCTCGGCATTCAGGCGTTCGAGCCGGTTTTGATCGAAGGCAAGGCGATCCAGCTGCATCCGCTGGTCTGCGCGGCCTTCAACGCCGACTTCGACGGCGACCAGATGGCCGTGCATGTTCCGCTGTCGCTCGAAGCGCAGCTGGAAGCGCGCGTGCTGATGATGTCGACCAACAACATCCTGCACCCTGCGAACGGACAGCCGATCATCGTGCCGTCGCAGGATATCGTGCTGGGTCTCTACTACCTCTCGCTGCTCAGCGAAGGCATGCCCGGCGAAGGCAAGACGTTCGGCGACATGGCCGCGATCGACCATGCGCTGCATGAAAAAGTCATCAGCCTGCACACCAAGATCAAGTATCGCTGGGAAGGCGTGGATGAGAAGGGCAAGTCGTTCAAGAAATGGTACGACACGACCCCGGGCCGCGTCGTCCTTGGAAATGTGCTGCCAAGGAGCGTGAAGGTTCCGTTCGACACCGTCAACCGCTTGATGACCAAGCGCGAGATCTCGTCGATGATCGACACGGTCTACCGCCACTGCGGACAAAAAGAGACGGTCATCTTCTGCGATCGCATCATGGCGCTCGGCTTCTATCACGCGTTCAAGGCCGGCATCTCGTTCGGCAAGGATGACATGGTGGTGCCGGAGTTCAAGTGGAAAATCGTCGAGACCACACGTGAGCTCGCGAAAGAGTTTGAGCAGCAATACAACGACGGCCTGATCACCCAGGGCGAGAAATACAACAAGGTGGTCGACGCCTGGTCGAAGTCCACCGATGCAATCGCCGACGCGATGATGAAGGAAATTTCGTCTACCAAGAAGGACGACAAGGGCCGCGACATGCAGGTCAACTCGATCTACATGATGGCGCATTCCGGTGCGCGCGGCTCGCCCGCGCAGATGCGCCAGCTTGCCGGCATGCGTGGACTGATGGCCAAGCCGTCGGGCGAGATCATCGAAAGCCCGATCATTTCCAACTTCAAGGAAGGCCTGTCAGTGCTCGAGTACTTCAACTCGACACACGGCGCCCGCAAGGGCCTCGCTGATACCGCCTTGAAGACGGCGAACTCGGGTTATTTGACGCGGCGTCTGGTCGACGTGGCGCAGGATTGTATCATCACGGAAGAAGACTGCGGCACGAAGAATGGCATCAAGGTGCGCGCCATCATCGATGCCGGCACCGTGGTGGCATCGCTCGCCAGCCGCATCCTCGGCCGCACGACGGCGGAGGATGTGAAAGATCCTTCCAGCAGCAAGACGCTGATCAAACGCGCCACATTGCTGACGGAGCCGGAAGTCGAAGTCATCACCAACGGCGGCGTTCAGGAGTTGAAAATTCGCTCGGTGCTGACCTGCGAAGCGGCCAACGGCGTGTGCGGTGCCTGCTATGGGCGCGATCTTGCCCGCGGTACGCCGGTCAACATGGGCGAAGCAGTGGGTGTCATTGCCGCACAGTCGATCGGCGAGCCCGGCACTCAGCTCACCATGCGCACGTTTCACATTGGCGGCGCCGCGCAGATCTCCGAACAGTCGTTCATCGAGTCGAACTTCGACGGCAAGATCAAGTTCAAGGGCAAGAACGTCGCCAAGAACTCGGACAATGAGGTCGTGGCGATGGTGCGCAACATGGTCGTCGCGGTTGTCGACCCCGATGGCACCGAGCGCGCGCATCACCGCATTCCATATGGCGCGCGCATGCGCGTCGAGGATGGCGAAAAGATCAAGCGCGGCCAGCGCATCGCCGAGTGGGACCCCTATACGCGCCCGATCCTGACCGAGGTTGAAGGTGATGTGGCCTTCGAAGACCTGGTCGATGGGCTGTCAATGTCGGAGGCACTCGATGAGTCGACCGGCATTGCCAAGCGTGTCGTCATCGACTGGCGCACGGGCTCTTCACGCAACCAGCAGGATCTGCGTCCGGCTATCGTGATCAAGTCGGGCAACAAGATCCTCAAGCTGGCGCGCGGTGGTGAAGCCCGTTACCAGCTGGCGGTCGATGCGATTATCTCTATTGATCCGGGCGGCCACGTAAAAGCGGGCGACGTCATCGCGCGTATCCCGACCGAAAGCGCCAAGACGCGCGACATCACCGGCGGTTTGCCGCGGGTGGCGGAGCTGTTCGAGGCGCGGCGGCCGAAGGAGGCCGCAATCATCGCCGAAATCGGCGGCACGGTGCGGTTCGGCAAGGACTACAAGAACAAGCGCCGCATCACGATCGAGCCGTCGGGCAAGGGCGATGAGCCGAAGGAGTATTTAATCCCGAAGGGCAAGCACATTCACCTTCAGGACGGCGACGTCATCGAGAAGGGCGACTACATCGTCGAGGGCAATCCTGCTCCGCACGATATCCTCGCCATCAAGGGCGTCGAAGAGCTGGCAGCCTATCTGGTCAACGAAATCCAGGAGGTCTACCGGCTGCAGGGCGTCAATATCAACGACAAGCATATCGAGGTGATCGTTCGCCAGATGCTGCAGAAGGTCGAGATCGACGACACCGGCGAGACGGAACTGTTGCAAGGCGAGCAACTCGACAAGGTCGAGCTCGACGACATCAACGCTCGTGCCGAGGCCGAGGGCAAGAAGGGCGCGACCGGGCATCCGGTTCTGCTCGGCATCACCAAGGCCAGCCTGCAGACCCGCTCGTTCATCTCGGCGGCGTCGTTCCAGGAAACCACGCGCGTTCTCACCGAGGCCGCCGTCAACGGCAAGGCCGACACGCTCGACGGGCTCAAGGAGAACGTCATCGTCGGCCGCCTGATCCCGGCTGGCACCGGCGCCATGATGAACAGCCTGCGCGAGGTCGCCGTCAAACGTGACGCGCTCATCCTGGAAGAGCGCGAGAAGGACGCGGCCAAGGCTGCAGCCAAAGCGGAGGCCGCGGAAGCACCGGCGCTGCCGGCAGCGGAATAGGCGCCGCGCTACAGCGTTTGAAGGGCCGCCCTGTGGCGGCCCTTTCTTTTTGCGCGGATTACACCCTTCTATCGTTGCATCTATTGGCGCAACCGCCGGAACCTGCGTAGATTTGGACGCGGATTGTCGGGGGGCGATATGAGGGGAGGCGGCAAGGCACGTAGCCGACCGGCCAAAAGCCGGCGCAGCCGCATTTCCAAAGCGCGCAAGGCAGCGGCCACGCACGTCGCCGGTCGCGGACCTGCAGGAACAACTCGATTTATATGTGCGCGAGTTACGCGAGGCGCGCGAAGCGCAGGTCGCGACAAGCGAGGTGCTCAAGATCATCGGTGGCTCCGCCTTCGAGCTGGAACCGGTGCTGCAAGGCCTGCTCGAACATGCAGTGCGCCTCTGCGGCGCCAACAGGGGTTTCATCTTCAGCCAGGACGGTGATGTCTACCGGGTGGCTGCCAGCTGCGGGACATCGGAGGAATTTCTTGAAGTTGCAAAACAGAATCCGATTGCACGCGACAGACGGTCGGCAACCGGCCGGGCGATAGTGGAGCGTCGTGTCATCCACATCCACGACATTCTCGCCGATCGCGATTACGAGTGGGCCGAAGGACACCGCAAAGATGAGGAGATGCATCGAACCATCCTCGCGGTTCCGATGCTCCGGGGTGACGCGATCATCGGCGTGATCACTATCCGACGCACGCGCGTCCAGCCCTTTACCGACGCACAAATTTCATTGCTGAGGACGTTCGCCGACCAGGCCGCGGTCGCAATCGAAAACACGAGACTGCTCAACGAACTGCGCGATCGTACGGATGATTTGTCCGAAGCGCTTGAGCAGCAGACAGCGACATCCGAGGTTCTAGGCATCATAAGTAAGTCGCCTGGCGAGTTAGCCCCCGTTTTCAATGTCATGCTGGAAAATGCAACGCAGATCTGCCACGCGAAGTATGGCGTTATGTTTCTGCGCGAAAATGATGACACTGTGCGCGCCGGCGCGTGGTTCGGCGTACCGCCGGCCTTGGCGGAAGAACGGAAGCGCAACCCGGTCATCCGCCCTAGTCCGAACACGGGTGTTGGCCGAGTTCTGCGCTCGAAGGAAACGGCCCATATCGCCGATGTCCTCGCAGAACCCGAATACATCGATGTTCCGGCTGGATTCACCAAACCAGGAATTGTTCAATTCGGCGGTGCCCGCACCGAGCTCGCAGTCCCAATGCTCAAGGACGATGAGCTCATCGGCACCATCGTCATATATCGCACCGAGGTGCAGCCCTTCACTGATAAACAGATCGAGCTGGTGCAAAGTTTTGCGGCGCAGGCCGTCATCGCCATCGAGAATACGCGGCTGTTGAACGAGTTGCGTGAATTTCTTCAGCAGCAAACGGCCACCGCCAACGTGCTTGAGGTCATCAGCCGTTCGGCCTTCGATCTGCAGCCTGTCTTCGAAACCGTTGCCGAAAGTGCGGTTCGGCTTTGCGGTGCCGACCGGGCCTTTGTTTTCCGTTTCGACGGTGAGATGTTGCGGTGTCTTGTATGCCTATAACGCGCCGCCGGAACTGGAAAAATTCATCCGAGGAAATCCAATTCGGCCCGGCCGGGGCAGCGGCGCGGGACGTGCAGCGTTTGAGCGACAGAACCATTCAAATTCCCGACGTCACGGTCGATCCCGAATACACTCACAAGTCAAAAGACATCGCGCCGATTCGGACAGTCCTTACCGTTCCGATACTCAAAGGCGATGACCTGCTCGGTGTCATCCTCACTTATCGCCTGGAGGTCCGGCCCTTTACCGACAAGCAGATCGCACTGGTCGAGGCCTTTGCCGACCAGGCGGCAATCGCAATTGAAAATGTGCGGCTGTTCGATGCCGAGCAGCGGCGCACCGCTGAGCTTTCCGAGTCGCTTGCACAGCAGACCGCGACAGCCGATGTTCTTAAGGTCATCAGCCGCTCGACCTTCGACCTGCAAACCGTGCTCGATACATTGGTCGAATCAGCGACGCAATTGTGCGACGCCGATTATGCGTGGCTGTTTCAACGCGAAGGAGAGCTTTTCATTTTTTCGGCCAGCTACGGCCACGTGCCCGAGAAGCACGCGCAGATCCGGGAATTTTTCAAGACCGTGCAGGTGCCGATCAGTCGCGGCAGCATCACGGGACGCGCCGCCCTCGAGGGCCGGGTGGTTCACGTCCCGGACGTGTTGGCGGATTCCGAGTACACGTTCGGTCATGTTCAAAAGATGGGCGGCTACCGTGCCGGGCTCGGCGTCCCGCTCTTGCGCAAGGGCGACGTCGTCGGCGTCATCTTCGTGGGCAAGAACAAGGTGGCGCCGTTTACGCAGAAGCAGATCGAATTGGTCACGACCTTTGCCGACCAGGCCGTCATCGCCATCGAAAACACACGCCTGTTCGGCGAACTGCGCCAGCGCACCGACGATCTTTCCGAGGCTTTGGAGCAGCAGACGGTGACCGCCGACGTGCTTGAAGGTCATCAGCCGCTCGGCCTTCGATCTACAGATCGTGCTCGACACGCTCACCGAGTCTGCTGCGAAGCTTTGCGAGGCAGACATGGCCGGCGATCGTGCGACCCAAGGATGGCGAGCACTATTGGGTGACGACGTTCAACTTCCAGGCCGCGTTCATGGAGTTCATCAGAACCCACCCGATTTTGCGCAACCGCGGCTCGGTTGTCGGGCGCGTGCTCCTCGAAGGCCGCGTCGTCCACGCGCCCGACGTTCTCACTGACCCCGAATTTACCTTACTCCGAAGCACAGAAACGGGGCGAGTACCGGACTGTTCTCGGCGTACCGCTGCTGCGTGAGGGAGTTCCGATCGGCGTCATCGTGCTGACGCGCACTGCAGTGCGGCCCTTCACCGACAAACAGATAGAGCTGCTCCGGACCTTTGCCGACCAGGCCGTCATTGCCATCGAAAATGTGCGGCTGTTTGACGAAGTTCAGGCGCGCACGCGCGAGCTTAGCTGAATCGCTCGAGCAACAGACCGCGACAGTCAGAGGTCCTGAGTGTTATTTCAAGCTCGGTCTCCGACGTTCAGCCCGTTTTTGAGACTATCGCCAGAAGTGCCGCCCATGTCTGCGATGCTCGATTCTGCAACGTGTTTCGGTTTGACGGAGAGCTAATTCATTTTGCCGCAACCCATGGCTATGAGGGTGAAGCGATCGAGGCGTTGAAGCGTGCCTATCCTGTCGCACCGGGGCGGAAAAGTGCCGCGGCCCGCGCTGTCCTCAATGGCGTTGTTGAGCAAATTCCGGACGTCACTGCCGATCACGAATACGAGCATGGCACCACAGCAAGCGAGGTGAACTTCCGCAGCATCGTCGCGGTGCCAATGCTGAAGTCCGGCCAGCCCGTTGGGGCGATCGCTATTTCACGGCCGCAGACTGGATATTTTCCCGAACGCCAGATCGAGCTTCTGAAGACCTTTGCAGACCAGGCCGTCATTGCCATCGAGAACGCCCGATTGCTTAACGAGCTACGTCAACGCACCAACGAGCTCTCTGAGTTGCTGCAACAACAGACCGCCACCGCCGAAGTGCTCAAAGTTATCAGCCGCTCGGCGTTTGATCTCCATACTGTCTTGCAAGCGTTGGTTGAGGCAGCTGCCCAGCTGTGCGAGGCGGATCAGGGCACGATTGCAAGGGAGCAGGCCGGCGTCTTTGTGCGCGCAGCAAGCTATGGATTTTCATCTGAGTTTGTCGAACTCGTTAAGGAGCTGCCAGTCGCTCCACAACGCGGCTCTGCAACCGGTCGTGCTCTCCTCGAGGGCCGCACCGTCCATATCCCAGATGTTCGAGCCGATCCCGATTACACGTTTTCGGAGGCGATAGAAAAAGGCGGATTTAAAACGATTCTTGCCGTGCCGATGCTGCGAGAAGGAAAAGCTATTGGCGTTCTCGCCCTGACGCGTATCGAGATGCAGCCCTTCACGGACAAACAGATCGAGCTGGTTTCGACGTTTGCCGACCAGGCGGCGATTGCAATCGAGAACGTTCGTCTGTTCGAAAATGTGGAGACGCGCACGCGTGAGCTGGCGAAGTCGCTCGAAGATCTGCGGACCGCCCAGGACAGGTTGGTGCAAACGGAAAAACTTGCGTCGCTTGGTCAATTGACTGCGGGCATCGCCCACGAAATCAAAAATCCTCTGAATTTCGTCAACAACTTTTCGTCTGTCTCTGCTGAATTGATTGGTGAATTGCAGGAGGCGCTGCAGCGCGTCCATTTTGACGAAAAGACCGGTAGCGAAGTTAGTGAAATTACCGACATGCTGCGGGGCAATCTCGAAAAGGTCGTGCAGCACGGCAAGCGTGCCGACTCGATCGTCAAAAACATGCTGTTGCATTCGCGCCAGGGCTCGGGCGAACATCGGCTGATCAATATTAATAGCGTCGTCGAGGAAAGTCTTAATCTCGCTTACCACGGGGCGCGAGCCGAGAAGCGGGGCTTTAATATTGCCCTGCAACGGTCTTTTGATCCGGCTGCCGGCGAAGTTGACCTTTTCCCTCAGGAAATCACCAGGGTTCTTCTGAACGTGATCTCCAATGGCTTCTACGCTGCGGCCAAACGCAAGGCGGGAAAAAATGGAAGCACTTATGAGCCCGTGCTTGTGGCCGCGACCAGAAATTTAGGCGACAGCGTAGAAATCACGATACGCGACAACGGCGTCGGCATCACTCCCGACGTGAAGGAAAAAATGTTCAATCCGTTCTTTACGACCAAGCCTGCTGGGGAGGGGACAGGTCTCGGCCTGTCCATCAGTCATGACATCATTGTAAAACAACATTGCGGATCGATCGAGGTCGATACCGCGCCCGGCGAGTACACGGAATTTCGAATTGTTCTTCCGCGTAAAGCCGCAACGCTTGAAAAATAGGGAGGATCTGCGTGCAACTTCTTATTCTTGTGGTTGATGATGAACCGGACGTCGAAGCGCTGTTTCGCCAGCACTTCCGGAGAGATCTTCGCGACGGTCGATTTGCAATGGAATTTGCTCAATCTGCACCTGCGGCATTGCAATGCATCAGCGATGCGGGTGCCGCCTCGCTCATTTTAATTCTGTCAGACATCAATATGCCTGGGATGAGCGGGCTTGAGCTTTTGCCAAAAGCGAAAGCCGTTCGACCCGATGTGCCCATCATCATGATTACGGCCTATGGCGACGCCGACACCAAGCGCAAGGCATTGGAAAGCGGCGCTGACGCGCTTTTCACCAAGCCGATCGATTTCGGAATGCTACGCAGTGAAATCGACTCGCGGGTTGAACGCCACGCATGATTGAGCCGGAAAATGTTGTGCCGCTCTAAGCGGAGAACATCTCAGATAAAGCCTTGTGGGAGTATGGCTCTATGAGACGGCACCGATAAGGTGATCGCATGAGACGGCGCGATTTTATCGTAGTGCTCGCGGGCTCGGCGGCTGCTTGGCCGGTTGTCGTGCGCGCGCAGCAAGCAAAGCTTGCGAAGCTCGGTGTGCTGTTGGTGGAAAAACGCGAACCATTCACGCGGGTATTTTCGGAGGGACTCCGAGAGTTCGGCTATGTCGACGGTCAAAATATGCAGATCGAATATCGTTCGGCGGAAGGGAAGTTGGATCGTCTGCCTGCGCTGGCTGCGGAGCTCGTTGATCTCAAAGTCGATATTATCGTCGCCTCTGAAACTCCCGCCGTCCAGGCGGCGAAGCGCGCAACGACGGGAATACCGATCGTCATGGCCCCATCCGGCGATCCAGTGGGAACTGGGCTCATTAGCAGCCTGTCCAGGCCGGGTGGTAACGTCACAGGGCTGTCTGCGGCGACGGCTGAGCTTGCGGGGAAAAGTCTCGAATTGATCCGCGAAATACATCCTGCTGCGCGCCGCGTGGCAGCGCTTGCCGACCCTGCAAACGCCTTTACCAAATCATTTTTAGCGCAAATCCATGCGTCAGCCAAAGTCGCCGGTCTTGAGATTCAAGACGTTATGCTTGGAGCCACGCAAGATCTCGAACCCATTTTTACAGACCTGGCGAACAGCGGTGTGGAGGCCTTGATCGTCCAGCCAACGCTTCCGCGTACGTCTATCATAGCGCTGGCCGGGAAGCATCGGCTTGCAACGGTCTCGGGCAACCGCGCATTCGCGGATGCGGGCGGTCTCATGTCATATGCCGGTAGTCTCGCGGACAGATACCGGAATGCGGCGCCGTATGTGGATAAAATTCTGAAGGGCGCAAAACCTGCCGATCTGCCGGTCCAGCAGCCAACCAAATTCGAGCTCGTCATCAATCTCAAGACCGCGAAGGCACTGGGCATTTCCGTGCCGCCCGCGATGCTGACCCGCGCCGACGAGGTCATTGAATGACGGACAGCGCGGCGCCCGATCGAATTGATGCATCGCCGCGGCGCGAAACCCGCAGCCGTCTCTTCCTTAAATATGTTGGCCTGTTTGTTGCCGTGGTTTGCGTCGCGCTGCTGATCAACGGGCTTCTCGAGGTCTGGGGCTCATATCGTGAGCACAAAACTGCACTGATCCGCATTCAACATGAGCAGGCCGAATCAGCGGCGACCAAGATTAGCCAGTTCATCAAGGAAATCGAAAATCAGGTCGGCTGGACCACTCAGCTGCTGTGGTCCGCCGAGACCATTGAGCAGCGGCGGTTCGATGCGCTCCGTCTGTTGCGGCAGGTGCCGGCGATTACCGAACTTGCGCAGGTGGACGCCAGTGGCAGGGAGCAACTCCGCGTGTCGCGGCTGGCCATGGACGTGCTGGGCAGCGGTCTCGATTTGTCAAAAGAGCCCAAGTTCACGGAAGCCGTGAAAAACAAAGTCTACTACGGCCCCGTCTATTTCCGCCGCGAGTCCGAGCCGTATATGACCTTGTCGCTCGCAGGCACCCGGCGCGATGCCGGCGTTAGCATCGCTGAAGTCAATCTCAAGCTGATTTGGGACGTCGTTTCCAGGATCAAGGTCGGAGAACGCGGCCAGGCCTATGTGGTGGACCGGCGCGGACGCCTGATCGCGCACCCGGACATCAGCCTGGTCTTGCGCAACACCGATATGACTCGCCTCGCGCAAGTTCAGGCGGCGCAGCGCGGGATGGTCGCATCGGAAGACGAGATTCCAACTGCGACCGATCTGCAAGGTCGGACTGTTCTGAGCGCCTTTGCACCGGTTGCGCCGCTCGGCTGGACCGTTTTTGTCGAGCTGCCGGTAGGCGAGGCTTACCAGCCATTGATGGCTTCCATTCAGCGTTCGGCTCTGGTGCTGCTTGCCGCACTCTGTCTTGCGGCCGTGGCCGGAATATTCCTCGCGCGTAGGATGGTCGTGCCGATTTAAGCTTTGCGTACCGGGGCGGCTCGAATCGGACGCGGCGACCTTTCGCAACGGATCGTGGTCAAAACCGGCGATGAGCTCGAAGCACTCGCTGATCAGTTCAATGACATGGCTGGCCGGCTTCAGGAATCATACACGGGACTGGAAAACAAGGTCGAACAGCGCACGCAACAGCTTGCGCAATCGGTTGAAGAGCTGCGCGCCCTCGGCGAGGTGACTCAAGCGGTAAATTCGACGGTCGATCTGGAAACCGTGCTGTCCACAATCGTTGCCAAAGCAGCCCAGCTTTCGAATACCGAGGCCGGAGCGATCTATGTTTTCGACGAGGTGACCGAGGAATTTCGTTTGCGCGCAACTTACGGACTGGACTCGGCAGCGGTCGCTGAAATTCGGGATCGTCACATCCGTCTGGGCGAGACCGCGATCGGTGAGGCCGCACTACAGCGCACGCCGATCCAAATTCCGGATCTTCAGGACGATCCTTCAAGCACACTCGACATCATCATTCGCGCGGGTTTTCGTGCTCTCCTGATCGTGCCGCTTCTGAGCAATGACCAGATCGTAGGGGCGCTCGTTGTACGCCGCAGGTTGCCTGGCGAGTTTTCGAAAAGCGCCGTCGAGCTGTTGCAGACCTTTGGAGCGCAATCCGTGCTGGCAATACAAAATGCCAGGCTGTTCGAAAGTGTTGGCGCGAGGACGCGCGAGCTTGCGAAATCGCTGGATGATTTGCGTACCGCCCAGGATCGTCTGGTTCAGACGGAGAAGCTGGCCTCACTCGGTCAGCTTACCGCGGGAATAGCGCATGAGATCAAAAACCCGCTTAACTTCGTCAACAATTTCTCGTCCGTCTCGTCGGAACTTGTGGGCGAACTGCGCGAGGCACTGAAAGGCGTCAATCTCGACAGCAAGCTGCGAACGGAGGTTGATGAGATTGCCAACATGCTGTTGGGCAATCTCGAAAAGGTCGTGCAGCACGGCAAGCGTGCCGATTCGATCGTAAAAAACATGCTGCTGCACTCGCGTCAGGGTTCGGGCGAGCACCGGCTTGTCGATGTTAATGCAGTCGTCGAGGAAAGTCTCAATCTCGCCTATCACGGGGCGCGGGCTGAGAAGCAAAACTTCAATATAACGCTTCAAAAATCGTTCGATCCGAGCGCGGGTGAGGTCGACCTGTTCCCGCAGGAAATTACGCGCGTGTTGCTCAACCTTATCATGAATGGCTTTTACGCGGCGACCAAGCGCAAAGCCGAGGCAAACGGTGCGGACTACGAACCTACACTCGCGGCCACAACGAAGAGCCTTGGCGACAGTGTCGAAATAAGGATTCGAGACAACGGCACCGGGATTCCCTCGGAGGTGAAGGAAAAGATGTTCAATCCGTTCTTCACAACAAAGCCAGCCGGTGAGGGAACAGGATTAGGCTTGTCTATCAGCCACGACATCATCGTCAAACAGCACGGTGGATCCATTGAGGTCGATACCGAACCAGGCCAGTACACCGAATTCCGGATTGTGCTTCCCCGCAAAGCTGCAATCCTCACGAAGGGGGGAACATCCGCGTGAATCTTCTCATCAACACACGGGTTGAATTGGCCGCATGACCGCACGAATTCTCGTAGTCGATGACGAACCGGACATGGAGACGCTGCTCGTCCAGAAGTTTCGCCGTCAGATCGGCGACGGTTCGGTGCAGCTTTTGTTTGCGCGTGACGGCGTCGAAGCGTTGGAGTTGCTCGCGTCCAACAACTCTCTGGATATGGTGATTACCGACATCAACATGCCGCGTATGGATGGGCTAACCCTCCTGCAAAAGCTCCAGGAAACGGACGAAAGACTGTCGACCATAATTGTGTCGGCATATGGAGACATGACGAATATCCGCACCGCGATGAATCGTGGCGCATTCGACTTCGTGACCAAGCCGATCGACTTTCCCGATCTCGAGGCGACCATTGCAAAGACGATTCGACACGTTGAAGATTTGCGCGATGCGAGACGCCGCCAGGCCGAAGCCGAACGAGCCTACGCTTCGCTCTCACGATATTTTTCGCCCAATCTTGTCCAAAGACTTGCTGGCGACAACGCTGCGATAGATCTTGCGGGTCAACGCCGCGAAATTGCATCGCTGTTTACCGATATTGCGGGGTTTACCGGCCTGGTGGAGACGCTTGAGCCGAGCGTCCTCGGGCCACTTCTTAATGAATACCTCACCGGCATGACCGATATCGTGTTTTCGCACGACGGGACGGTCGCGAAGATCGTCGGCGATGCCCTTCATGTGCTCTTCGGCGCGCCCGGCGAGCAGGCCGACCACAGCGCACGCGCCGTTGCCTGCGCGCTGGATCTCGATGAATATGCCGAGTCATTCCAGCAACGTTGTCGGAAAAAAGAAATCGCGCTCGGCATCACGCGGATTGGTGTTCATGCCGGGCCGGCGATTGTCGGGAATTTCGGCGGCGGACGATTCTTCGACTACACAGCCTATGGCGATACGGTCAACGTCGCAGCCCGACTGGAGGCTGCCAACAAATACTTTGGCAGCCATGTCTGTGTCAGTTCATTTCTGGCGCAGAAAGTAAGTGACTTTTGCGGGCGGCCAATCGGCGATCTCTTGCTACGGGGCAAGACCGAGGCGATGCGTGCATTCGAACCCTTGCGGCAGGAAAAATTCGGGAGCGCCGCGACGAAAAGCTATCTGGAAGCATTTGCCAAGCTCCAATCGGACGACGCCGCTGCGATGGCGGCATTTGCGGCGCATGTCGGGAGCTATCCGGAAGACCAGCTCGCCAGCTTTCACCTCAAGCGGCTTCTGAACGGGGAAAAAGGCACGCGAATTGCGTTGGAATGATGCGTCCTAGGCCGCCGGCGAGGCGGCTTTTCTTTCCGCCAAAATTGGAGAAGATGGCGCCGCATTCACACTGGAAAATCCACTGAAATGAATCTCCTCGTTCTCGCCGGCGACGGTATCGGTCCCGAAATTACCGCCGCCACGCTCTCGGTGTTGCGTGCCGCCTCCGACCGCTTTGCGCTCGGGCTTTCCATCGAAGAAGCGCCCGTCGGCCATGCCGGCCTCCGCGCGCTCGGAAGTACCATCCACGCCGACATCGTCGAAAAAGCGCGCAAGGCCGACGGGGTCGTCCTTGGCCCGACCTCAACTTTCGAGTTCAGGGATCCGGCGCGCGGCGAGATCAACCCATCGATGATGCTCCGAAAAAGTCTCGATTTGTTCGCCAACATTCGCCCGGCCCGAACCTATCCGGGGTTCCATTTGCGCTGCGGCGAGTTCGATCTCGTTGTGGCTCGCGAAAATACCGAAGGATTCTACGCCGACCGCAATATGGAGGCGGGGAGCGGGGAGATGCTGGTTACAAAAGACGTTGCCGTTTCGATGCGGCGGATCACGCGCACCTGCAGCGAGCGTATCGCGCGCGCGGCGTGCGAACTGGCAATGACCCGCCGGAAGCGTGTGACAATTGTGCACAAAGCCAATGTGCTGAAGGTCACGGATGGGTTGTTCATCGAGGCGTGCCGGGATGTCGCCAGGGAGTTTCCGGCTGTCGCGGTCGATGACGTGATCGTCGATGCAATGATGGCGCATGTCGTGCGCAATCCGCAGCGGTTCGACGTGATCGTGACATCCAACATGTACGGCGATATTTTGTCCGATCTGACGGCCGAGATATCAGGCAGCCTCGGCATGGCCGCCTCACTCAACGCCGGTACCGATCACGGAATGGCTCAGGCTGCCCACGGCTCGGCGCCGGATATTGCGGGCAAAAACGTCGCCAATCCACTTTCGCTCATTGTGTCGGGGGCAATGTTGCTCGCCTGGCATGGCCGCCGCAGCAAGACCAACTCGTTTGAAGCCGCCGCCGGCGCTATCGAGAAGGCGGTCGAGGCGGCGATCGCGGCGAAAGAATTGACCATCGATGTTGGCGGGCGCCTGGGGACGCGAGAAACCGGCGATGCGGTTGCCGCGCGGCTGCGCGCGTGACAGCCGGAATGCGCTGCGACAGTCACGTCCATATCGTAGGCCCGGCGGATCGCTATCCCCAGGTCACCGAGCGGACCTATCTCGCGGATGTCGCGACTCTCAAGCAGTTGGAGCGGGTGTCGGCCTCGCGCGCGATCAGGCGGTTTGTGATTGTGCAGCCGAGTTTTTACGGCACTGACAATAGCATGTTGCTGGAAGGTCTCGATGCCTTGGCCGGCAGAGGGCGAGGTGTTGCGGTCATCAACCCCGAAACGACATCGGCGAGGACGTTGTCCGGCATGGCGTTGCAGGGCGTGCGTGGCTTGCGTCTCAATCTCTACAGCCCGCTTCGCGAAAAGGCGCCGCTCGCGACCCGCTTCGAAGCGGTCGAGGGACACGCGCGCGATCTGAACTGGCACATCGAGGTCATCGCGCCGATCAAGCTGCTGGCCGGAAAATGCGTCGCTGTTGCGCAGCTCGCGCGTGCCGGTGGTGATCGATCACTACGGGCTTTTTGCAAGTACCAGACCGGATCAGCCTGAAGGTATCTCGCTGCTTGAGCTGCTCGCACGGCCTCACGTTTGGATCAAATTGTCGGCGCCATATCGTGTGAGTGCAGACCCGCTCGCAACCCGGGCCGATCCGGCCTGGCTCGGAGCCATCCTGAAGGTCGCGCCCGATCGTTGCGTGTGGGGCAGCGACTGGCCGCACACACCGCCGCACGACCAGCATATGGGCAGCGCCGTCCTTTCACCCTATCGTAGTCTTCGCTACGAAACACTTGTCGACGATTTCCTGGCCGCGACCGGTTCGGCGGAGTTGGCCGAGCGCATCCTGTCGGACAATCCGGCGCGGCTCTACAGCTTCGAATAACACGATCGACGGAACCAACGCGGCGAACAGAGAAAGGGAGGATCGATCATGCGGGCCATCCGGTCGGCGGCTGTCGCTCTCGTTGCAGCCTTTTTCACCGTGACTTACGCGGAATCGGGTTGGTGCCAGACCTATCCGACCCGGACTATTCAGCTGATTGTCGCCTACGCTGCCGGCGGCACCGGCGATATCGTGGCGCGATCGATCTCCGACAAGCTCGGCGCGGTGCTTGGGCAGACGGTCGTGGTCGAAAATCGCGCCGGCGCCAGCGGGTCAATCGGCGCGCATTCGGTGACGACTGCTGCACCCGACGGCTACACGCTGCTGGTCGGGCAGACCGGAGAAATTGCCGTCAACCAGCATTGGCTTAAGGGTCTCAACTATGACCCGGACAAAGACCTGGTGCCGATCGCGCTTGCGGCTGTGGTGCCACTTGCGCTCGTTGTGCCCTCAAAGGCTCCGTATTCGACGCTTCCGGACTTTCTCACGGCGCTCAAGGCAAAGCCCAAGATTACTTTTGCGTCCGCCGGTATCGGGACCCCGGGCCATTTCGCGGGCGAGCTGCTCAAGCTGAAATTCGACGAGAACCTCACGCACGTACCGTACAAGGGGGCTGGCCCCGCGCTTAACGACCTGATTGGAGGTCACGTCGAATTCTACTTTTCGGGTTTTCCGGCCGCAGCGCCACATGTGAAGGCTGGCAACCTCAAGGTGCTGGCGCTGTCTGCGGCCAACCGCTCACCGGCGGCGCCCGATGTGCCCACCGTTGCCGAGGTGACGGGCATCAAGGACTACGATTTCACGCTTTGGGCCGGCTTTTTCGCACCGCGCGGCACCCCGCAAGCGGTCATCGACCGCCTGAATAAAGAGATCAACGCGGTCCTTGCCCAACCCGACGTCAAGGCGCGGCTGGAGACCGCCGGGGCGGTGGTCACGCCCATGGCGGTTGCAGAATTCAGGGAGTTCGTACAGCGCGAGAGCGCCAAATACCTGCACGTCATCAAGGAAACGGGCGTAACGTCGCAATAAGCGGCGTCTGACGCGGGCGGTCATTAGGTATTCGAGTTCCGAAGGGCCTGAATGCTCGGTTTTTCAGGCATTTCTGCTTGACTTGGCGGAGTCGCGCCGATACATACGCCACACTTTTCGGCAGGCGGTGAGCTTTGCTTGCTCGGAACGGCCGCCCAATTAACTCTTTGAGAGCGTTGCGTTTTCTCGAAAGTTATTGGGCACAACGCCTCGACGAATAAAGCTCAGACGCTGCCTCTGACAGCACCTGTCAGACTTTGAGAGTGAACGGCCGCGGTGCTTAACCGCAACGCGTCCGTCCGAACGGAAGAGCGCCCTGCCGCGGTTGGCGGATGGCGCGATTTCGTTTTGCGCGTGGAAAAGGCGCGCGAGGTTACGTGCGCCATTGTTCCGCGCACGCCGATGCCGGGGCGACAAGCCCAAGACGACGCGGACGAAGGTGATGTCCGCACGAAATTAAACGAGGGGCGGTGCGGACCGTTTCGTCCGCGCAGCATCCCAAACTGAAGGTAGCGAAGGCAAAATGCCGACGATCAACCAGTTGATTGCCAGGCCGCGGCACCCGCTCAAGGCACGCAATACGGTGCCGGCCCTGCAGGCGTCTCCGCAGAAGCGCGGTGTCTGCACGCGCGTCTACACGACGACGCCAAAGAAGCCGAACTCCGCTTTGCGCAAGGTTGCGAAGGTGCGGCTCACCAACGGGTTTGAGGTCATCGGCTACATCCCGGGCGAAGGCCATAACCTGCAGGAGCATTCGGTCGTGATGATCCGCGGCGGCCGTGTGAAAGATCTGCCGGGCGTGCGCTATCACATCCTGCGCGGTGTGCTCGACACGCAAGGCGTGAAGAACCGCAAGCAGCGCCGTTCGAAATACGGCGCCAAACGGCCCAAGTAAGGATCTGCGTCATGTCCCGCCGTCACGCCGCCGAAAAACGCGAGATCATTCCGGACCCGAAGTTCGGAAACGTCGTCGTCAGCAAGTTCATGAATGCCATCATGTACGATGGCAAAAAGTCGGTGGCGGAAGGTATCGTCTACGGCGCGCTCGAGACGATCGAGAGCAAGACCAAACAGAATCCAATCACAGTTTTCCAGCAAGCGCTCGACAACGTGATGCCTTCGATCGAGGTACGTTCGCGCCGGGTCGGCGGCGCCACCTATCAGGTGCCGGTTGAAGTGCGCACGTCGCGCCGCCAGGCACTTGGCATCCGCTGGATTATCGCGGCCGCGCGCGAGCGCAACGAACGTACGATGACCGAGCGGCTCTCGTCTGAGCTGCTCGACGCATCCAATAACAGGGGAAACGCAGTCAAGAAGCGCGAGGACACCCACAAGATGGCGGAAGCCAACCGGGCCTTCTCGCATTATCGCTGGTGACAGCAGAAAGATTTAAGGACTGATCCCCTATGCCCCGCAGCCACCCAATCGAGGACTACCGCAACTTCGGCATCATGGCGCACATCGATGCCGGAAAGACGACGACGACCGAGCGGATCCTCTATTACACCGGCAAGAGCCATAAGATCGGCGAGGTGCACGAAGGCGCCGCGACGATGGATTGGATGGAGCAGGAGCAGGAGCGCGGCATCACGATTACGTCGGCCGCGACGACCGCTTTCTGGAAAGAGAAGCGTCTCAATATCATCGACACGCCCGGACACGTCGACTTCACCATCGAGGTCGAGCGCTCGCTGCGTGTGCTCGACGGCGCTGTATGCGTTCTCGATTCCAACCAGGGTGTAGAGCCGCAGACTGAGACGGTTTGGCGCCAGGGCGACAAGTACAAGGTTCCGCGCATCGTCTTCGCCAACAAGATGGACAAGATCGGTGCCGACTTCTTCAAATGTCTCGATGACATCAAGACGCGCCTCGGCGCAAAGCCGGTAGCGATTCAGCTGCCTATCGGATCCGAGCAGAATTTCAAAGGCATTGTAGATCTGGTGCGCATGAAGGGCGTGGTGTGGGACGATGAATCCCTCGGCGCCAAATATCACGACATCGATATTCCTGCCGACATGGCCGAACAGGCCAAGGAATACCACGACAAGATGATCGAGGCGGTCTGCGAACTCGACGACGATGCCGCGACCGCCTACCTCGAAGGCAAGATGCCCGACGAGGCGACGGTCAAGAAGCTGCTCCGCAAAGCCGTGATCACCGCCGCGTTCTTTCCGGTGCTGTGCGGCTCCGCCTTCAAGAACAAAGGCGTGCAGCCGCTGCTCGA
The DNA here is from genome assembly GCA_963736275.1 of uncultured Alphaproteobacteria bacterium. Taxonomy (GTDB): domain Bacteria; phylum Pseudomonadota; class Alphaproteobacteria; order Rhizobiales; family Xanthobacteraceae; genus Pseudolabrys. The sequence continues at coordinate 533,737 of CAVTOP010000007.1, read as the reverse complement.
TGCGGTGGTCGACTATCTGCCGAGCCCGCTGGACGTGCCGCCGATCAAGGGAATCAACCCTGACAATGACGAAGAGGTCGTGCGCGAGCCGAAAGACAATGCGCCGCTGGCCTTGCTTGGCTTCAAGATCATGGACGATCCTTTTGTCGGCACGATCACGTTCTGCCGCATTTATTCAGGCACGCTCACCAGTGGCACCGGCGTCATTAATTCGACGAAGGAACGCAAAGAACGTATCGGCCGCATGCTGTTGATGCATGCGAACAACCGCGAAGACATCAAGGAAGCTTATGCCGGCGACATCGTCGCGCTGGCAGGGCTGAAGGAAGTGCGCACCGGCGACACCCTGTGCGACCCGGCCAAGCCCGTGATCCTGGAAAAGATGGAATTTCCCGATCCGGTCATCGAGATCGCGATCGAGCCAAAATCAAAAGCCGATCAGGAAAAGCTCGGCGTTGCGCTTGCCAAGCTCGCGGCAGAGGATCCGTCATTCCGCGTCTCGACTGATCAGGAGAGCGGGCAGACCATCCTGAAAGGGATGGGCGAACTGCACCTCGACATCAAGGTCGACATCCTCAAGCGGACCTACAAGGTCGATGCCAATATCGGCGCGCCACAGGTTGCGTTCCGCGAAAAGATCACGCACCGCGTCGAGCACGGTTACACGCACAAGAAACAGACCGGCGGCTCGGGCCAATTCGCGCAGATCAAGATCATCGCCGAGCCGACGCCGCCCGGCACGCCGTTTGAGTTTGAAAACGAAATCGTCGGCGGCGCGGTGCCGAAGGAATTCGTCCCAGGCGTCGAGAAGGGTCTGGAGTCGGTACTCGGCTCCGGCGTCGTGGCAGGCTTCCCGGTGGTTGATCTCAAGGTGACGCTGATCGACGGCAAGTATCACGACGTCGACTCCTCGGCGCTGGCATTCGAAATCTGCGCACGTCAGTGCCTGAAGGAGGCCATGCAAATGGCCAAGCCTGTTCTGCTCGAGCCGATCATGAAGGTCGAGGTGGTGACGCCGGAGGATTACACCGGCTCTGTCATCGGCGATCTCAATTCACGCCGTGGCCAGATTCAGGGCCAGGACATGCGCGGCAACGCGAACGTGATCAACGCGATGGTGCCGCTGATGAACATGTTCGGGTACGTCAACAATCTGCGGTCCATGTCTCAGGGCCGCGCCACATTCACAATGCAGTTCGATCACTATTCGGAACTGCCGGCGAACGTGTCGGCGGAAGTGCAGAAGAAATTCGCGTGACCGAGAACGGATAACAGAAGGATCTGAACGGAGAGTTCCATGGCCAAAGAGAAATTCCAGCGAAATAAGCCCCATTGCAATATCGGGACGATCGGTCACGTCGACCACGGCAAGACCACGCTGACGGCGGCGATTACCAAGGTCCTGGCCGAGAAGGGCGGCGCTACGTTCACAGCCTACGACCAGATCGACAAGGCTCCGGAAGAAAAGGCGCGCGGCATCACCATTTCGACCGCGCACGTCGAATATCAGACCGACAAGCGTCACTATGCGCACGTCGACTGTCCCGGCCACGCCGACTATGTGAAGAACATGATTACCGGCGCGGCCCAGATGGACGGCGCTATCCTGGTGGTGTCCGCAGCCGACGGCCCGATGCCGCAGACCCGCGAGCACATCCTGCTCGCCCGGCAGGTCGGCGTGCCGGCGCTGGTCGTGTACATGAACAAGGTCGACATGGTCGACGATCCGGAACTGCTCGAGCTGGTCGAGCTCGAAGTTCGGGAGCTTCTCTCGAAGTACAATTTTCCCGGCGACAAGATCCCGATCGTCAAGGGTTCGGCACTCAAGGCACTCGAAGGTAGCGACGAGAAGCTCGGCAAAGAGTCGATCATGGAATTGATGAAGGCGGTCGATGAATACATCCCGCAGCCCGAGCGGCCGAAGGACCAGCCGTTCCTGATGCCGGTGGAAGACGTGTTCTCGATCTCCGGCCGCGGCACCGTCTGCACCGGCCGTATCGAGCGCGGCATCATCAAGGTCGGCGAGGAAGTCGAGATTGTCGGCATCAAGGCGACCACCAAGACCGTGGTCACCGGCGTCGAGATGTTCCGCAAGCTGCTCGATCAGGGCGAGGCCGGCGACAACGTGGGTTGCCTGCTGCGCGGCACCAAGCGCGAGGAAGTCGAGCGCGGCCAGGTGCTCTGCAAGCCCGGCTCGGTCAAGCCGCACACCAAGTTCAAGGCGGAGGCCTACATCCTCACCAAGGAAGAGGGTGGGCGCCACACGCCGTTCTTCACCAACTATCGCCCGCAGTTCTATTTCCGCACCACCGACGTGACCGGCGTGGTGCACCTGCCGCAGGGCACGGAAATGGTGATGCCGGGCGACAACGTGGCGATGGAAGTGCACCTGATCGTGCCGATCGCCATGGAAGAGAAACTGCGCTTCGCCATTCGCGAAGGTGGCCGCACCGTCGGCGCCGGCGTGGTGGCGAGCATCATCGAGTAACCGTTCGATTCGTCGTCATGCCCGGCCTGGTGCCGGGCATCCACGACTTGAGATGAATGTAGGACGTGGATGGCCGGACAAGCCGGCCATGGCGGGGACAGAGAGACGAGAAAATGAACGGCCAGAATATCCGGATCCGGCTCAAGGCGTTCGATCACCGCATCCTCGATGCGTCGACGCGCGAGATCGTGAATACGGCCAAGCGCACCGGTGCGCAGGTCCGTGGCCCGATTCCGCTGCCGACGCGCATCGAGAAGTTCACGGTGAACCGTTCGCCGCACGTCGACAAGAAGAGCCGCGAACAGTTCGAGATGCGTACACACAAGCGCTTGCTCGACATCGTCGATCCGACGCCGCAAACGGTGGACGCGCTGATGAAGCTCGACCTCGCCGCCGGCGTTGACGTCGAGATCAAGCTCTAAGGCCGGGATGGGACTAGCAATGCGTACGGGTGTAGTTGCTCAGAAGGTCGGAATGACCCGGGTGTTCACCGAGGCCGGCGAGCACGTGCCGGTCACAGTGCTGCGCCTCGCGCAGTGTCAGGTGGTCGCCCACCGGACCAAGGACAAGAATGGTTATGTGGCGCTGCAGCTCGGTTCGGGCCCGCGCCGCTCGAACAATATGAGCAAGGCCGACCGCGGCTATTTCGGCAAGCAAAAGGTCGAGCCCAAGCGCAAGCTCGCCGAATTTCGCGTAACCGAGGACTCAGTCATTCCGGTCGGCGCAGAAATCACCGCCGATCACTTCATTCCCGGCCAGTTCGTTGACGTCTGCGGCATCAGCATCGGCAAGGGATTTGCTGGCGGCATGAAGCGCTGGAATTTCGCCGGTCTGCGCGCCTCACATGGTGTGTCGATCTCGCACCGTTCGATCGGCGGCACCGGTGGCCGTCAGGATCCAGGCAAGACGTTCAAGAACAAGAAGATGCCCGGTCATCTGGGTGTCGAGCGCGTGACGACGCTCAATCTCAAGGTCGTGCAGACCGATGTGGAGCGCGGCCTCCTGCTCGTCGAGGGCGCGGTCCCTGGCGCCAAGAGCGGCTGGGTGACGGTGCGCGATGCGGTGAAAAAGAAGCTGCCGAAGGAAGCACCGAAGCCCGGTAAGTTCCGCGGCGGCGAAACCGCCGAGGCCAAGCCGGAAGCCAAGTCTGCGCCGAAGGCCGAACAGAAGCCGGCCGAGGCATCCGCGTCCGAGGCTGCCGCTCCCGCCGCGAAGGAGGGCGCGTGATATGGAAATGAAGATCACCACCCTCGAAGGTAAAGAAGCCGGATCGGTCAAGCTGCCGGATGCAATCTTCGGGCTTGAGCCGCGGACCGACATCATCCAGCGCTGCGTCAACTGGCAGCTCGCCAAGCGTCAGCGCGGCACCCACAAGACCAAGGGCCGCGCTGAAATCTGGCGAACTGGCAAGAAAATGTATGCGCAGAAGGGCACTGGCGGCGCCCGTCATGGCTCCGCGCGCGTCTCGCAGTTCCGCGGCGGCGGCCGCGCTTTCGGCCCGCTGGTTCGCAGCCATGCAATCGACCTGCCGAAGAAAGTCCGCGCACTCGCGCTCAAGCATGCCTTGTCCTCGAAAGCCAAGGATGGTGGCATCATCGTTATCGAGAAGGCGTCGGTGAAGGACGCGAAGACCAAGGCGCTTGCCAAGCAGTTCGGCAAGCTCGGCCTCGCGAACGCGTTGATCATCGATGGCGCGGAGATCGACGCCAACTTCCGCAGCGCGGCGCGCAATATTCCGAATATCGACGTGCTGCCGGTGCAAGGCATCAACGTCTACGACATCCTGCGGCGCAAGACTCTGGTGTTGACCAAGGCCGCGCTCGATGCATTGGAGGCGCGATTCAAATGAGCACCAGCGATCCGCGCCACTACGACGTCATTATCGCTCCGGTGATTACCGAAAAGGCGACCATGGGGTCCGAGCACAATAAGGTGACGTTCAAGGTCGCCAAGAACGCCACCAAGCCGCAGATCAAGGAAGCGGTGGAGAAGCTGTTCGACGTCAAGGTCAAGCGCGTCAACACGCTCACCCGGCCTGGCAAGTTGAAAGTATTCCGCAACAGGGTCGGGCAGCAGTCCGATGTTAAGCGCGCGATCGTGACGCTCGAAGAGGGTCACAGGATCGACGTGACCACGGGCTTGTAAGGGGATCGTTGCGATGGCGTTGAAAACCTACAATCCGGTGACGCCGGGCCAGCGCCAGCTGGTGACGGTCGACCGCTCGACCCTGTACAAGGGTCCGCCGGTGAAGTCATTGACCGAGGGGCAAATCTCGACCGGCGGCCGCAACAACAATGGCCGGATCACCTCGCGTTTTCGCGGCGGCGGTCACAAGCAGGCCTATCGGCGGATCGATTTCCGCCGCACGAAGTTCGACGTGCCGGCGACGGTTGAACGCCTGGAATATGATCCGAACCGCACGGCGTTCATCGCGCTGATCAAGTATCAGGACGGCGAGCTTGCCTATATTCTGGCGCCGCAGCGGCTCGCGCCGGGTGACTTTGTCATCGCCTCGGAGCATGCCGACGTGAAGCCTGGCAATGCGATGCCGATCGCAAATATTCCTGTCGGCACGATTGTGCACAATGTCGAGATCAAGATCGGCAAGGGCGGGCAGATCGCACGCTCGGCCGGCAGCTACGTGCAGATTGTTGGCCGCGACCAGGACTATGTGATCCTGCGTTTGAGCACGACTGAGCAGCGCCTCGTACACGGCCGCTGCATGGCGACGGTCGGCGCGGTGTCCAATCCCGACAACATGAACACCACCATCGGCAAGGCCGGACGTCAGCGCTGGAAGGGTCGGATGCCGCACAACCGCGGCATCACGATGAATCCAGTCGACCATCCGCACGGCGGACGCACGAAGGGTGGCAAGCATTGGGTCACGCCGTGGGGCTTCCCGACCAAAGGCAAGAAGACCCGCAAGAACAAGCGTACGGAGCGTTTCATCGTTGCGAGCCGGCACGACCGTAAGAAGAAGCAGCAGTAAGGACGGAGAGCTATGACGCGTTCAAGTTGGAAGGGTCCATTCGTCGACGGATATCTGCTGCGCAAGGCGGAAGCCGCGCGCGCGTCCGGTCGTCACGAGATGATCAGGATCTGGAGCCGTCGCTCGACCATCCTGCCGCAGTTCGTCGGACTTAACTTTGGTGTCTACAACGGTCAGAAGCACATTCCGGTGCTGGTGACCGAGGAAATGGTTGGCCACAAGTTTGGCGAGTTTGCGCCGAGCCGGATGTTCTATGGCCATTCGTCCGACCGTAAGGCCAAGCGCGCGGGCGCGCCTGCGGCACCGGGCGCTCCGGCCCCGGCGGCAGCACCGGCCGCACCGACGTCGAGCTAAGGGACAAAGAGTAACGTCATGGGCAAGCGCCAACGCGAACGGGACCTCGGCGAAAACGAGGCCAAGGCTGTGAGCAAGATGCTGCGGATCTCTCCGCAGAAGCTCAACCTCGTCGCGCAATTGATCCGCGGCAAGAAGGTTGCGAGCGCGCTCGCCGACCTGGAGTTTTCGCGTAAGCGCATCGCCAGGGACGTGCGCAAGTGCCTGGAGTCGGCGATCGCGAACGCCGAGAACAATCACGATCTCGATGTCGATGATCTCGTCGTTTCCGAGGCGCATGTCGGCAAGGCGCTCGTGATCAAGCGATTCACCCCACGCGGGCGCGGCCGTGTCGGACGCATTTTCAAGCCGTTTTCTCACCTGACGATTGTCGTGCGTCAGGTCGAGGCACGGGCGGAAGCCTGAGGAGTAGGCAATGGGTCAAAAAGTCAATCCGATCGGGCTACGCCTCGGTATCAACCGTACGTGGGACTCGCGGTGGTTCGCGGGCAAGGCTGAGTACGGCTCGCTTCTCCACGAGGACATCAAGATTTGCAAAGAGTTGATGAAGCAGCTCAAACAGGCGGGGGTGTCGCACATCGTGATTGAACGCCCGCACAAGAAGTGCCGAGTCACTATCCACTCGGCGCGTCCGGGCGTGGTGATCGGCAAGAAAGGCGCGGATATCGAGAAGCTGCGCAAAGCGGTTGCCAAGCTCACCGACAGCGATGTCGTGATCAACATCGTCGAAATCCGCAAGCCGGAGCTCGATGCGCAGCTCGTTGCCGAATTGATTTCGCAGCAACTCGAGCGCCGCGTTGCGTTCCGCCGCGCCATGAAGCGCGCGGTTCAATCCGCGATGCGCCTCGGCGCCGAAGGCATCCGCATCAACTGCTCGGGACGCCTGGGCGGCGCCGAAATCGCACGCATGGAGTGGTACCGCGAGGGCCGCGTGCCGCTGCACACTTTGCGTGCCGACGTCGACTACGGCGTTGCCACCGCGTTCACGACCTATGGCACCTGCGGTGTGAAGGTCTGGATCTTCAAGGGCGAAATTCTCGAGCACGACCCGATGGCGCAGGACAAGAAGCTCGCCGAAGGCGAGAGCGGCCGCCCGCGCCGCGAGACCGCGGCTTGAGAGAGGACGAATAGAGTTTTAAGTCATGTTGCAACCGACCCGCACAAAGTTTCGCAAGGCGTTTAAGGGCCGCATCCACGGTATCGCCACGAGCGGCACGACGCTCGCGTTCGGCCAATACGGGCTTAAGGCACTTGAGCCTGAGCGAGTGACCGCGCGCCAAATCGAGGCCGCGCGCCGCGCGCTCACGCGCTTCATGAAGCGCTCGGGCCGAGTTTGGATTCGCGTGTATCCGGACGTGCCGGTTTCGAAAAAGCCGATCGAAGTGCGTATGGGCAAAGGCAAGGGTACGCCCGAGCTTTGGGTCGTGCGCGTGAAGCCGGGTCGAATTCTTTTCGAGGTTGATGGCATTCCGGTGGCGGTTGCCCGTGAAGCGCTGGCCCTCGCCGCCGCCAAGCTGTCGGTCAAGACCCGTTTTGTCGAACGTATCGCCGAGTGATGACGATGAAAGCTGCTGATGTAAGAGCGATGACGCTCGATCAACTCGATGACGAAGTGCTCAAGCTGAAGAAGGAGCAGTTCAATCTGCGCTTCCAGCGGGCGACCGGTCAGCTCGAGAACACGTCGCGCGTGCGTGTGATCCGGCGCGATATCGCGCGTATGAAGACGATCGCTGCGCAGAAACGTGTCGGAATGCCAGAGCCGGTGGCAAAGGCTGCGCCCGCGCCGAAGGCCGAAAAGGCCGAAAAGAAGACGAAGTCCGCCAAGCCGAAGGCCGCTGCGAAGCCAAAGTCGCGCGCCAAGACGAACAAGACGAAGTCGAAGGAATAAGGGGTTCGAGATGCCGAAGCGTACGCTCCAGGGCGTTGTTGTCAGCGACAAGCAGGACAAAACCATTGTCGTGCGCGTCGATCGGCGCTTTGCGCACCCGACAATGAAGAAGACGATCCGCCGCTCAAAGAAGTACCACGCGCACGACGACGCCAACGCTTACTCGGTTGGCGATCTGGTGTGGATCGAGGAGCGCCGGCCGATCTCCAAGCTCAAGCGCTGGGCCGTGGTCCGGGGCGAGAAGAAGCAGAAAGTTCAGTGAACGTGATGAGCGACCAGACAGTGAGAGCCGCATCATGATTTAGATGCAAACCAATCTCGATGTGGCCGACAATTCCGGCGCGCGTCGCGTCATGTGCATCAAAGTGCTTGGCGGCTCCAAGCGCAAATACGCCACCATCGGCGACGTCATCGTTGTGTCGGTCAAGGAAGCGATTCCGCGCGGCCGTGTGAAAAAGGGCGACGTGATGAAGGCCGTCGTGGTGCGTATTTCCAAGGACATCAAGCGTCCGGATGGCTCGGTCATTCGCTTTGACCGCAATGCCGCGGTGCTGATCACGCCGCAGATGGAGCCGGTCGGCACCCGTATTTTCGGGCCCGTGCCGCGCGAACTGCGTGCCAAAAATCACATGAAGATCATCTCGCTCGCCCCGGAGGTGCTCTGATGGCAGCCAAGATCCGCAAGGGCGACAAGGTTGTCGTGCTCGCCGGCCGTGACAAGGGTCGCACTGGCGAGGTGATCGCTGTGCGCCCCGATGAAAATCGCGCGCTTGTGCGCGGCATCAGTATGGTCAAGCGCCATCAGCGTCAAACCGCGCAGCAGGAAGGCGGGATCATCTCCAAAGAGGGGTCGGTCCACCTGTCCAACCTTGCAATCGCCGATCCAAAGGACGGCAAGCCGACCCGCGTCGGCTTCAAGTTCGTCGGCGAAGGCGATGCCCGCAAGAAGGTGCGCATTGCCAAGCGTTCCGGAGTCGAGATCGATGGCTGATACGCAGCAAACCGAAGGCAAGAAGCCGAAACCGTCACAGGGCACCCCGAAGGGCGCCAAAGATGGCGGAGCCCCGAAGGGCGGCGAGCCGAAAGTCAAGAAACCGCGCGAGCGCTCCGACTATGTCGCGCGCCTGAAGACCCATTACGAGCAAGTCATTCGTGGCGAGCTGTCGAAGAAATTCGGCTACACGAACCGCATGCAAGTGCCCACGATCACCAAGGTCGTGCTCAACATGGGCATCGGTGAGGGTGTCGCCGATCGCAAGAAGGTGGACAACGCCGCCGGCGACCTGTCGCTGATTGCAGGCCAGAAAGCCGTGATCACCAAATCGCGCAAGTCGATTGCGACCTACAAGCTGCGCGACGGCCAGGCGATCGGCTGCAAAGTCACGCTGCGCAAGGCGCGCATGTATGACTTCCTGGACCGCCTGGTCACTATTGCGTTGCCCCGCGTGCGCGACTTCCGCGGGCTCAACCCGAAGAGCTTTGACGGTCGCGGCAACTACAGCCTTGGCATCAAGGAATACACGGTCTTCCCGGAGATCGATTTCGACAAGGTCACGGACACCTGGGGCCTCGACATTACCGTTTGCACCAGCGCGCGCACCGATGATGAAGCACGCGCGTTGCTCACCGCGTTCAACTTCCCGTTCCGGCAGTGAGGGCGTTCCTCATACGCGGAACCGCAAGGAGTGAAAGTATGGCGAAGAAGAGTTCGATCGAGAAGAACAACAGGCGGCGCAAGATGGCAAAACAGTACGCCAACCGGCGCGCAAAGCTGAAAGCGATCGCGTACGACAAGAAGCTGCCGATGGAAGAGCGTTTTGCTGCTTCACTGAAGCTGGCCGAGTTGCCGCGCAACTCCTCCAAGACGCGCATCCGCAACCGCTGCGAGCTTAGTGGCCGCCCGCGCGCCTACTACCGCAAGCACCGTTTGAGCCGTATCGCATTGCGCGAACTCGGGTCGAAGGGCCTGATTCCGGGCCTTGTGAAGTCGAGCTGGTAGGGAGGGCGCGATGGCAGTCAACGATCCGATTGGCGACATGATCGCGCGTATCCGTAACGCGCAGATGCGCAACAAGTCGAAAGTCTCGATGCCGGGCTCAAGGCAACGCGAGCGCGTACTCGAAGTGCTCAAGTCGGAAGGATTTATCCGCGGCTATGCCAGCGTGGCGCACGCCAGCGGCCGGTCCGAGCTTGAGATCGAGCTCAAATATTTCGACGGCTCGCCTGTGATTCGCGAAATCGAACGCATTTCAAAGCCGGGGCGCCGAGTTTATGTCGCGGTGCGCAATTTGCCGCGCATCAATAACGGCCTCGGGGTCGCGATCCTGTCGACTCCGAAGGGCGTGATGGCCGACCACGATGCCCGCGAGGCCAATGTGGGCGGCGAAATCATCTGCACGGTGTTCTGATGTCGCGCATTGGAAACAAAGCAGTCGTGGTCCCGACCGGCGTTACCGCCAACGTCGAAGGCCAAACAGTCAAAGTGAAGGGTCCGAAGGGCGCTCTTCAGGTCGTTGTGCACGAGGACGTCACTGTCGCCATGGACAAGACCGGGATCAAGCTTGAGCCGCGCAACGAGACAAAACGCGCGCGCTCGATGTGGGGCACCTCACGCACGCTGGTTGCCAACGTGATGGCGGGTGTGACCAAAGGGTTTGAAGAGCGGCTGGAGATCACCGGCGTCGGTTATCGCGCCGCGGTGCAGGGCAAGAGCCTGCAGCTGCAGCTCGGGTTTTCACACGACGTCAATTTCGCGATCCCTGAAGGCATCGCGATTGCAACGCCGAAGCCGACCGAGATCGTGGTCACCGGCGTCGACAAACAGAAGGTCGGGCACGTCGCCGCCGAAATCCGCGGGTTCCGGCCGCCTGAACCATACAAGGGCAAGGGCGTGAAGTACGCCAACGAGTACATCTTCCGCAAGGAAGGGAAGAAGAAGTAAGGGATACGCGCGATGTCGAGATTAACTGACCGAACTGCGCGGAGGACGGCGTCGGTGCGCCGCAAGGTCAAACTTGCGGCCGGCACGAGCGGTCGCGCGCGGCTGTCGGTGTTCCGCTCATCCAAACACATTTATGCGCAACTGATCGATGACGCGAAGGGTGCGACACTCGCCGCAGCGTCCTCGCTCGAAAAGCCGATGCGCGAAGGCGCCAAGACCGGTGCCGATATTGCGGCGGCAAAGGCGGTCGGCAGGCTGATTGCCGAGCGCGCCAAGGAAAAAGGCATCAAGGACGTCGTGTTCGATCGCGGCGGCTATCTCTATCACGGACGCATCAAGGCGTTGGCGGATGCCGCGCGTGAAGGTGGCCTCAACTTTTAACGGAACACGCATCATCCCGAAAAGTGGAAACCGGTTTTCGGACAAGATGATGCGAAAGGAATAGGCAAATGGCACGGGAAGCGCGACGGGAACGAGAACGCGGTGGCCGCGAGGAGCGCGACAGCGAGTTCATCGACAAGCTGGTGCACATCAACCGCGTGGCCAAGGTGGTCAAGGGCGGCCGCCGTTTCGGCTTCGCTGCGCTCGTCGTCGTGGGCGACCAGAAGGGACGAGTTCGGCTTCGGACATGGCAAGGCGCGCGAGGTGCCGGAAGCGATCCGCAAGGCAACCGATGCAGCCAAACGGGGCCTGACCCGCGTGCCGCTGCGCGAGGGCCGCACGCTGCATCATGACGTGCTCGGACGGCATGGCGCCGGCAAGGTGTTCCTGCGCGCAGCGCCTCCCGGGACCGGCATCATCGCAGGGGGCCCGATGCGGGCGGTGTTCGAGACGTTGGGCGTGCAGGACGTCGTGGCGAAATCGCTGGGCTCGTCCAACCCGTACAATGTCGTGCGCGCGACATTCGACGCGCTCAAGCATCAGGATTTACCGCGCTCGGTCGCGGCCCGACGCAATATCAAGGTCTCGACGCTGCAATCGCGCCGCCGCGATAGCGATGCCGAGGCGGTAGCTGACTAAGGGAACTGACGCATGGCTCAGGGACAAAAGACCATCAAGGTCGAGCAGGTGGGAAGCCCGCAGCGGCGCCACTTCGGTCAACGGCAGACATTGATCGGGTTAGGCCTCAACAAGATTGGGCGCACGCGCGATCTTCCGGACACGCCGGCAACCCGCGGCATGATTCGCAAGGTGCAGCACCTTGTGCGCGTGGCCGGAGACGCGAAGTAAGAGGACGGAACGATGAAACTCAATCAGATCGCCGACAAGCCGGGCGCGCGCAAGAAGCGCATGCGCATCGGGCGCGGCATCGGCTCCGGGATGGGCAAGACCGGCGGCCGCGGCGGCAAGGGGCAGACCGCGCGTAGCGGTGTGCGCATCAAGGGCTTCGAGGGCGGCCAGATGCCCCTGCACCGGCGCCTGGCGAAGCGCGGGTTCCGAAATACTTCGTTTGCCCTGGTGCTTAACGAGATCAACCTCGGCAAGGTGCAGGCCGCAATCGATGCGGGCCTGATCGATGCCAAGCTGCCGGTCGACGCTGCGGCCATGGTGAAGGCGGGTCTGATGCGCCGCGAGAAGGCAGGCGTGAAGCTCCTCGGCGATGGCGAGATCAAGACCAACGTCGAATTTTCGGTCTGGCGCGCCTCGAAATCCGCGATAGCGGCGGTGGAGAAGGCTGGCGGCACCGTGAAAGTTCTCGCGCCGGCGAAGGAGCAAGACGAAATTCCGAAAGGAAAAAACAAGCGCAAGGCACTGGAAGCCGCGAAGGGTGGCGACAAGCCGAAAGGCGGAAAACCCAAGCCGGAAGCGGAAGGCGAACAGAAGCCTGCCGAGTAGCCGGTGCGCAATGATCGCCTGCCGATGTAGGCGGAATCCCGGACTACCGTTTGCCAGGTCCGGGCATATCTAGAGGGTCGCAAAAGCCGGATGCGCTGCTTGCGAGAGAGATAGCAGCGGGAAGAGTTGGGGGCCGAGGGAGCAATCGATGGTTTCGGCAGCGGAACAACTGGCGGCCAATCTCAACTTCTCGGCACTCGCCAAAGCCGAAGAACTCAAGAAGCGAATCTGGTTCACGATCGGCGCGCTGCTGGTCTACCGGCTCGGCACGTATATTCCGCTGCCCGGGATCGACCCCAACGCCTGGTCGCAGATCTTCAATACGCAGTCCGGCGGAATCCTTGGAATGTTCAACATGTTCTCCGGTGGCGGTATCCATCGGATGGCGATCTTTGCGCTCAATATCATGCCGTACATCTCGGCCTCGATCATTATTCAGCTGATGACGACGGTTTCGCCCACGCTCGAAGCGCTGAAGAAAGAAGGCGAAGCGGGCCGCAAGATCATGAATCAATACACGCGGTACCTTACCGTGTTGCTGGCCTCGTTCCAGGCTTACGGCATCGGTGTAGGGCTGCAGGGCACCGGCAGCGTCGTTTCCAATCCCGGAATCTTCTTCCTGGTCTCGACTACGATTACGCTGACTGGCGGCACGATGTTTTTAATGTGGCTTGGCGAGCAGATCACTGCGCGTGGCATAGGCAACGGAATTTCGTTGATCATTTTGTCCGGCATTGTGGCCGAACTTCCGTCGGCGATCGCGGGCACTCTCGAGCTCGGACGGCAGGGCGCCTTGTCCACAGGGTTGATCTTCATAATCATCGTTATGGTGATTGCCGTAATCGCCTTCATTGTGTTCATGGAGCGCGCGCAGCGGCGCCTTCTGATCCAATATCCCAAGCGCCAGGTTGGAAACCGCATGTTCGAGGGTCAGTCCTCGCACTTGCCGCTCAAGCTCAATACCTCGGGCGTTATTCCGCCGATCTTCGCATCGTCCCTCCTGCTGCTGCCCACCACGGTTGCGAACTTTAACGCCGGGCAGGGCCCCAATTGGCTCACCACTGTGACGACGCTGCTCGGGCATGGGCGACCCTTATTCCTCTTCCTCTACATCGCCCTGATCGTTTTCTTCGCGTTCTTTTACACCGCGGTCGTGTTCAACCCCACCGAGACGGCGGATAACTTGAAAAAGCACGGCGGTTTTATCCCCGGCATCCGTCCCGGCGAACGAACCGCCGAGTACATTGACTTTGTACTCTCGCGCATCACGGTCATCGGTGCGCTTTATCTTGCGATCGTGTGCCTCATTCCGGAAATCCTGATTTCGTATGCTGCGGTGCCATTCTATTTCGGCGGCACGTCGCTGCTTATCGTGGTCAGCGTGACGATGGATACGGTCGCGCAGATCCAGGGCTATCTGCTGGCGCACCAATATGAAGGGCTGATCAAGCGCTCGAAGCTGCGAGGGCGCATGCGATGAGGTTGGTTCTGCTCGGCCCGCCGGGGGCGGGGAAGGGCACGCAAGCGCAGCGCCTGATCGCCAAGCACGGAATTGTTCAGCTGTCGACCGGCGACATGCTGCGTGCCGCAGGCGCCGCGGGCTCACCAGTCGGTCTGCGGGCGAAGAGCATTATGGACCGGGGTGAACTGGTGCCGGACGACGTCGTGGTTGCAATCATCGCAGAGCGTATTGACCAGCCCGACGCCAGACGCGGCTTTGTGCTCGATGGGTTTCCGCGGACGGTTCCGCAGGCCGAGGCGCTGGGGCGGTTGCTGGACGAGCGCGGCCTCAAGCTGGATGCAGTGATCGAGCTGAAGGTCGATGAGGGCATTCTCCTTCGACGCATCGAAAAACGGATCGCCGAAATGGCCGCGCGCGGGGAAAGGGTGCGCGCCGACGACAATCCGGAGGTGCTGAAAGGGCGGCTTGCCGCCTATCGCGCCCAAACGGCCCCGTTGGCCGGGCATTACGCCGCCAAAGGCATGCTCAATAGCGTCGACGGCATGGCGTCGATCGAGGAGGTTGCGGCAGCTATCGACGGGCACCTGGCGCCCGCGGGCCCGCCCAGGGGCAGGGCAGCCAAATCGCGCCGCGGGAAGCCGGGAACCGCCAAGAGGTCCAAAGGGGCCGCCCGCAAGGGCAATACCCGCCGGAAACGGCCGGCTGCGGCCGGTAAACGCGGCAAGAAGAGGCCGGGACAACGCAAAAACCGTACCCGGCGGAGGTTGACGAGAGCGCGATGAATCCCCTAATAAGCTGCACATTCAGGAGTTTGACGCGATGCCGGGCCCCACAGGGCGGGGACGGGCGTCGTGTTACGCTTTGCGCTACCCCCTTCAAGGGACTTGGAAAATCCGGCGCGTTCCGCGCCATCGGTCGATATAGGAGAAGTTAAGTGGCTCGTATCGCGGGCGTCAATCTGCCGACCAACAAGCGCGTCGTCATCGCGCTTCAGTACATTCATGGCATTGGGATCAAGACCGCCCAGGATATCATGGGCAAGGTTAATTTGCCCCCGGAGCGCCGCGTGTCGCAGTTGACCGACGCCGAGGTGCTCCAGATCCGTGAAATCATCGACCGCGACTACATGGTTGAAGGCGACCTGCGTCGCGAGGTGCAAATCAACATCAAGCGCCTGATGGATCTCGGCTGCTATCGCGGCCTGCGTCACCGCAAGGGTCTGCCCGTTCGCGGCCAGCGCACGCACACGAATGCACGCACCCGCAAGGGCCCGGCCAAGACGATCGCCGGCAAGAAGAAGGCAGCGGGACCGACTTGATAACAGGATAAGCCCTCACGCCGGTTACGGCGCGCGGGCGCGAAAGGATTGAGAATGGGTAAGGAAGCTACTCGCGTCCGCCGGCGCGAACGTAAGAACATCGCGTCAGGCGTCGCGCATGTCGCGGCCTCGTTCAACAACACCATGATTACGATCACCGACGCGCAGGGCAACACGATTGCCTGGTCGTCGGCCGGGACCATGGGCTTCAAGGGCTCGCGCAAGTCGACGCCCTATGCCGCGCAGGTTGCCGCCGAAGATGCCGCCAAGAAGGCACAAGAGCACGGCATGCGCACCCTCGAGGTCGAGGTGTCGGGTCCAGGTTCGGGACGTGAGTTTGCCCTGCGTTCGCTCCAGGCGGCCGGCTTTACAATTACTTCGATCCGTGACGTGACGACGATACCGCATAACGGTTGCCGGCCGCGCAAGCGGCGGCGCGTGTGATTGTTTCTTTCGCGCGGGCATTGAGGCCCGTGCGCCATCTACCGCCGAAATTTTCCCCACGCGGCGGGTGGGGTGCGCTAGGCGCGAGAAGACCGCGCCGCTGAAAAGGTGAAGACGTGATCCAGAAGAATTGGCAGGAACTGATCAGGCCGAACAAGCTCCAGGTCTCCGCCGGCGGCGACGCCGCGCGGGGCGCGACGGTGGTCGCCGAGCCTCTTGAACGGGGATTCGGCGTCACGCTCGGCAATGCGCTGCGCCGTATTCTGCTCTCCTCGCTGCAGGGCTCTGCGGTGCAGTCGGTGCACATCGACGGCGTGCTTCATGAGTTCTCGTCCATCGCCGGCGTGCGCGAGGACGTCACCGACATGGTGCTCAACATCAAGGATATCGCCATCAAGATGCAGGGCGAGGGTCCCAAGCGGATGGTCGTGAAGAAGCAGGGACCCGGCACAGTTACCGCCGGTGACATCCAGACCGTTGGCGATGTGGTGGTGCTCAACCCGGATCTCGTGCTGTGCACGCTCGACGAGGGCGCTGAGATCCGCATGGAGTTCACGGTCAATACGGGCAAAGGGTATGTGCCCGCGGAGCGCAACCGCCCTGAGGACGCACCGATCGGCCTCATTCCGGTCGACAGCCTTTACTCGCCGGTACGCAAGGTCTCTTACAAGGTCGAGAACACCCGCGAAGGACAAATTCTCGATTACGACAAGCTGACCATGACGATCGAAACCAACGGCGCGGTGTCGCCGGAAGACTCGCTCGCCTATGCGGCGCGGATCCTGCAGGATCAGCTCAATGTTTTCGTGAATTTCGAAGAGCCGCGCAAGGAAGCCGCCGCCGAGACAATCCCCGATCTTGCGTTCAATCCGGCCTTCCTCAAGAAGGTCGACGAGCTCGAACTATCGGTGCGTTCGGCCAACTGCCTGAAGAACGACAACATCGTTTATATCGGCGATCTGGTGCAGAAGAGCGAAGCGGAAATGCTGCGCACGCCGAACTTCGGACGCAAGTCGCTCAACGAAATCAAGGAAGTGCTGGCGCAGATGGGTCTGCATCTCGGCATGGAAGTGCCCGGATGGCCGCCGGAGAATATCGAAGAACTCGCCAAACGCTTCGAGGATCATTATTAACCAGGGGACAGTGATCAGAAATCAGTAATCAGAAGAGTTCTGATCACTGATTACTGATTACTGATTACTGAAAATGCGTCACGGCAAGGTTCACCGCAAGCTCAACAAGAAGCCCGCGCATCGCCGTGCCATGTTTGCCAACATGGCCGCGGCCCTGATCAAGCACGAGCAAATCGTCACCACGCTTCCGAAGGCGAAAGAGTTGCGCCCGGTGGTGGAGAAGCTGGTGACGCTCGCCAAGAAGGGCGGGTTGCACGCTCGCCGCCAGGCGATCGCGGAAGTCCGCGATGTCGCTCAGGTCAGGAAGCTCTTCGACGTGATCGGTCCGCGTTACAAGGAGCGTAACGGTGGCTACACGCGGATCATGAAGGCCGGCTTCCGTTACGGCGACAATGCCGCGCAGGCGGTCATCGAATTCGTTGATCGCGACGTCGAGGCCAAGGGCAAAGACTCCGGTCCGGTGCAGGAGAAAAAGGCCGAAGAGACGGCGACCGCGGCCGCCTAAATTTATTGATACGGTTTTACGAAAGGGCGGCAGGCATTGCCGCCCTTTTTATTTGCGGGCTCATGCCTGACCGTTATGATCGTGGCCGCATTTGGTTTCGTGGAGGAACATCATGGCATTTCGCACGGCACTACTCGTTGCCGCGTTCGGTGTCGCATTGGCTGGCGCCGCCAATGCACAATCGGCGAGCAGCGACCGGATCAAACGCGGCGACTACCTGGTCAACGGAATCCTGACTTGCGGCAATTGCCATACCCCGAAGGGTCCGCAGGGCGACATCATGGACAAGGCGTTTTCCGGCGGCCTGTCCTGGGACGAACCCCCATTCAAGGTCACAGCGCCCAACATCACGCAGGACAAGGAAACCGGTATCGGCAATTACACCGACGCCGAGCTTAAACAGGTCATGCGCAAAGGCATCAAGCGCAACGGCGTGCCGGTTGCCATGGTCATGCCGAGCGGCTTCTACGAGATCATGACGGACCGGGATCTCGATGCGGTCATCGCTTACTTGCGGACGATCAAGCCGATCACGAATACCGTGCCGGATCCGGTCTACAAGATTCCACAGGGTCATCCGGTCCCGCCCGGCGGGGACAAGCCTTTCACCGAGGCGATGATGAGCGACAAGGTCAAGAAGGGCTTCTACCTCGCAACCATCGCCCATTGCATGGAGTGTCACACGCCGATGGGCCAGCGCGGCCGCGATTTTGCGGCCAGGCTCGGCGCCGGTGGTTTCGAATTTCCCGGGCCTTGGGGTGTATCCGTGTCACGCAACATCACCTCAAGCAAAACCAAGGGAATCGGCGCCTGGTCCGACGACGAGATCAAGCGCGCGATCACTGCAGGTGTCAGCAAGGATGGCAGCAGGCTGAAGCCGCCGATGGGCTATCACTATTACGCAACCGTCACTCCGGACAACCTGAATGCCATCGTTGCCTATCTGCGCACGCTACCGGCGGTCGAATAGAGGCCTTTGCCCTCGTGAGAAAGGCGCCCCGGCCTTCATTTGGGCCCGGGAGAGGCCTATATCTCGCCCATTCGGACGTGCCCAGCACGCGGGTCCGGCCCTATGCCGGGCATCCGCGTCCTGCTTTTTAGTCGTGGACGGGCGGGACATAGGCGTGCGAAAGCACGCCGTTCTTCGAACGGCTATGCCCGGCCATGACTGGTTGAGCCCTCAGGAATCGAGCCAATGCGCCCCGTGTGTCTGATTGCCGCTCTGTTTGCCGCAGGTCTTTCGGCGAGTGCTGTCGCCCAGGAGCGGCGCGTGCCGACGCAATCGGAATTGCGCCTTTCCTATGCGCCCGTGGTGCAGCACGTGGCGCCTGCGGTCGTGAACGTCTACGCCGCAAAGGTGGTAAAAAACCGCAATCCGCTTCTCGACGATCCGATCTTCCGCCGGTTCTTCGGCGTGCCCGGCGGCCCCAGCAACCAGGTGCAACGCTCGCTCGGCTCGGGCGTCATCGTCGACGCCAGCGGTCTGATCGTGACGAACAATCATGTCATCGAGGGGGCCGACGAGGTGAAGGTCTCGCTCGCCGATAAACGCGAGTTCGAGGCGTCGCTGGTGCTCAAGGACCCGCGCACCGACCTTGCTATCCTCCGGATCAAGGACGGCCGCGAGCGGTTTCCAGTGCTCGACTTCGCCGATTCCGATGCACTGCAGGTCGGCGACGTCGTACTCGCGATCGGTAACCCGTTCGGCGTCGGACAAACGGTGACCCACGGCATCGTTTCCGCGCTGGCGCGCACGCAGGTCGGCGTCAGCGACTATCAGTTTTTCATTCAGACGGATGCCGCGATCAATCCGGGTAATTCGGGTGGCGCGCTGGTTGATATGACCGGCAAGTTGGTGGGCATCAATACGGCTATTTTCTCGCGCTCGGGCGGCTCGCAGGGTGTCGGCTTCGCCATCCCCGCAAACATGGTGAAGGTCGTGGTGGCGTCCGCCAGGACCGGCGGCAAGGCCGTGGCGCGGCCCTGGCTCGGCGCAAAATTGCAGACGGTCACGGCCGATATCGCCGACAGCATGGGGCTCAAACGTCCGTCCGGCGCACTGGTCGCGAATGTTGCGCCAAACAGCCCGGCGGCGCGCGCCTCGCTCAAGCCCGGCGACCTCATCGTGTCGGTCGATGGCCAGGACGTCGAGGATCCCAACGCCTTCGACTACCGCTTTGCGACCAAGCCGCTCGGCGGCACCGCGCGGCTTGGCATTGTGCGGGCGGGACGCGAGCAAACGGCGACGGTCGCGCTGCAGATCGCTCCCGAAACTGCGCGGGACGAGATCGTGATCCGCTCGCGCTCGCCGTTTTCGGGTGTGAAGATCGCCAATCTTTCGCCGGCGCTCGTCGACGAGCTGCAGGTGCGCAATGCCGACGAAGGCGTGGTCGTCGTCGACGTGGATAACGGTTCTTATGCCAGCAATCTGGGTTTCCAGCGCGGCGACGTGATCCAGGAGGTCAATGGCGAGCGCATCACCAGGACCAACGATCTCGAGCGCCTGAGCAAGATGCAGAACCGCGCCTGGCGCATCGTCATCGTTCGTAACGGGCAGAAAATTTCCGCCGTGTTCGGCGGCTGAGGGAGGGACGGTTCGATGGCTGTCCGCCCTAAAACCAGCGGCCCCAGTCTCTTCGCCGCCGCGGGACTCGACAAGGACGCGCCGCGGCCGCTTGCCGACAAGCTCAGGCCGCAAAAACTCGATGAGGTCGTTGGGCAGGATCATCTGCTCGGACCGGACGGCGCGTTCACGCGCATGCTGGGGACGCGCTCGCTCGGTTCGCTCGTGTTTTGGGGACCGCCGGGCACCGGCAAGACCACGGTCGCGCGGCTGCTGGCGCAGGCAACCGACCTGCATTTCGAGCAGATCTCCGCGATCTTCACCGGTGTCGCCGATCTGAAGAAGGCGTTTGAAGAGGCGCGCCGCCGCCGCGAAATGGGGCAAGGCACGTTGCTGTTCGTCGACGAAATCCACCGTTTCAACCGAGCCCAACAGGACAGTTTCCTTCCGGTGATGGAGGACGGCACCATCATTCTCGTCGGCGCCACCACCGAGAATCCGTCATTCGAGCTGAACGCGCCATTGCTTTCGCGCGCACGGGTGCTGGTGTTCAGGTCGCTGGACACAGCGGCGATCGAGGATCTGCTCAACCGTGCCGAAACAATCGAGAAACGACGGCTGCCGCTCGATGCAGAGGCGCGCGCATCTTTAGGCCGCATGGCGGACGGCGACGGCCGTGCGGCGCTGACACTTGCCGAGGAAGTCTGGCGCGCGGCGCGCAAGGACGAGGTCTTCGACAGCGCCAAATTACAGGAAATCGTGCAGCGGCGCGCGCCGATCTACGACAAAAGTCAGGACGGCCACTACAACCTCATTAGCGCCTTGCACAAGTCAGTACGTGGTTCCGACCCCGATGCCGCGCTCTACTACCTCTGCCGCATGCTGGATGCCGGTGAGCCGGCGCTCTATATCGCGCGCCGCGTGGTACGCATGGCCATCGAGGACGTCGGTTTGGCCGACCCGCAGGCGTTGGTGATCGCCAACGCAGCCAAGGACGCATACGATTTTCTTGGCTCGCCGGAAGGCGAGCTCGCGATTGCACAGGCCGTGATCTATTGCGCGACGGCGCCTAAATCCAATGCTGGCTATGCCGCCTTCGGCGCGGCCATGCGCACGGCCAAGGAGGCGGGTTCTCTGCTGCCGCCCAAGCACATTCTCAATGCGCCGACCAAATTGATGCAGGACGAAGGATACGGTCGCGACTACGCCTACGATCACAATGCGGAGGAGGGCTTTTCCGGCCAGAACTATTTCCCGGAGGCACTGGAACGGCAGAAATTCTATGACCCCCCGGATCGCGGCTTCGAGCGGGAAATCAGGAAGCGGCTCGAATACTGGGCGAAGCTGCGGAAGGAACGGGGCGGAGCATGAGCCGCGGAAAATCCGGCCCGCGCCAGCCCGGCGGCGGCCGTCAGCAGGCCGGGCCGCGGCGTCGCGGCCGCGGGAGGCCTCATTCGATGCCGTTGAGCCGCGAAGCCGAGCGGCCGAAAAAGCGCTTCGGCGAGCCACGCCGCGCTCCCGTGCACGCGTCTTCGACCCCCACCATTCCGATCGCAAGCGAGAGTTTTCAGGGCGCAGGTAAAGTTCAGACCGTCTCCGTTACCGCCGACGAGTCCGGGATGCGCGTCGACCGCTTTTTCGAAGGACGGTTTCCTGGTCTGTCTTTCAGCCACATCCAGCGCATCATTCGCAAAGGCGAGGTGCGGGTGAATGGCAAGCGTACCCAACCAAAGGCAAGGCTCGAGGCCGGGCAGGCGGTGCGTATTCCTCCGCTGAAGATCGAGGCACCGGCTCCGCGCGATGACGCCCCTGCTGCGCAAAAGGACCGCGCGTTCCTCAAGTCGATCACGCTTTACGAAGATGCCGACGTCATGGTGCTCAACAAGCCGATGGGGCTTGCAGTGCAAGGCGGCTCCGGCACGACACGGCATATCGATGGCATGCTGGGTGCCGTGCGCGGAACCGACGGGCAGCGTCCGCGCCTCGTGCACAGGCTGGACAAGGATACTGCGGGCTGTCTACTGGTGGCGAAGACACGTTTTGCCGCGGCGGCGCTCGCAAAGACCTTCCGCTCGCGCTCGGCGCGCAAGACTTACTGGGCTCTGGTTGCCGGCGTGCCGAAGCCGGCGCAGGGACGCGTTTCTACGTATCTGGCCAAGCAGGAAATCGAGGAAGACTCCTATATGCGCATCGCCAAGCACGGCGAGAAAGATGCAGTCCACGCGGTCACTTACTACGCGGTAGTGGAGCCGGCGGCGCACAAGTTTGCGTGGATTTCACTGAAGCCGGTGACCGGTCGCACCCATCAGTTGCGCGCGCATATGGCCCATGTTGGCAACCCGATTATCGGCGATCCAAAATATTTCAACATCGAGAACTGGGAATTCCCCGGTGGTGTGCAAAACAAGTTGCACCTGCTTGCGCGGCGCATCGCGGTCCCGCACCCGCGTGGCGGTATCATTGACGTCTCGGCGCCGCTTCCGCCGCATATGGAGCAGTCGTGGAATTTGCTCGGATTTGACGCGAAACGTTATGATCCGATCGAGGAAGCGCCTGAGGAGTAGCGGTCCGGGCGAGGGGTTCCTATCTGGGAGGAGCCATGCGCGCATCTCTTTTGCTGAGCATGTTGGTTCTGGCGGCCGCGCCCGCAGCAACAGCCTATGCGCAAAGCGGCAGCGGCTACAGCGTCATGCAGGACAATTACAGCATCATGGTCCCCGAAAAGGGGTCCAGGCCGTCGAAGCCCGAGCCCTGGCTTGCGCCGAAATACAAGTCGCCGCGCGGCACTGTGAAAAAAGTCGTCATCCCGCGATCAACAACAGTGCCGCAGCCTTACGCGGTGACTCCGCCGCCCGTCGTCGTGCCGGAAACGGGCCGCGCGTTGCCCAATCTACCGACGATTTCCGGCTCCGGACGGGGCGGTGCCGAGACCTTCCAGGATCGTGCGGCGCGTTGCGCCCATCAGGCCGGGGTCTACGGACCGGACGCCGGCAACCGCAATGCCTACGTCGGCACCTGCATCAACCAATAGCAGTCCCCACAATTCACTTGAGGATTAAGGGGCCGCAGTTAGCGGAATTTCTTCAAGTTAAGGCTTCGGTTC
The DNA here is from genome assembly GCA_963736275.1 of uncultured Alphaproteobacteria bacterium. Lineage (GTDB taxonomy): Bacteria > Pseudomonadota > Alphaproteobacteria > Rhizobiales > Xanthobacteraceae > Pseudolabrys. Next base: position 510,710 of record CAVTOP010000007.1, on the reverse strand, counting down.
AGGCGCGGCGCTAGATCTCGTCCATCACCTGGGCGTAAGCGAGCAAGGCGAACAATGCCGTGCCGCCCATCATATTGCCGATCAGGACCGGCACCATGAAGTCGGTGAGCATTCGCCACCAGACCCACTCCCCGGAAAATACCAGAAGATAGGATTCCATGCTGCCGGCGACGATGTGGGTGAATCCGCCGACCGCGATCAGCCACGTCATCAGCGTGATGACGTGGAATTGGGTGCCTTCCGCGCCCGGCATCAGCCAGACCATCGCCGCCATCAGAAACCCGGCGGCAATGGCGCGGAACACCATCTCCCACCAGCCGAAAGCAAGCAGATCGCGACTGATCTCCAGCATTCCGTTGTAAATGTCGCCCGGCAAAACGGGGGTAAACGTGCAGAACAATGCCGCGAACAACGTGCCGGCGAGATTGGCCGCGAGCACGATCGCCCAAAGTCGCCCCATCCGCACGATATTGCCCCACGTCACATCGGCTGCGACCGGCAAAACCGCGGTGATCGTGCTTTCGGTGAACAGCTGCTGGCGCGAGAGCACCGCCATGATGAATCCGATGCAATAGCCGAAGCTGACCACGAGCGGCTGCCAGGATGCCTCCGGCAGGTGCGTGGTCAGGATCGCCTGCGACAGCAGCGAGAAACTGATCGAGAGTCCTGCCGCCACGCCCGACCACCACAGCGACGTAAGGGGGCGCTCCATTTCTTCTTCGCCGAGACGGCGCACCACCTCGTAGATCACCGGCGTGCGCGGAGTCGACAGCTCCTCAACGTCCTTGATTTCTTGGGCGGTAATGCCGTTCCGGCCCCGTTTTGACGGTTTGGCCCGGTGATTTTTGAGGGACGCGCGCGCGCTCATGACGGCAACAACGCCGGTTCCATACGCAAGTTCCGCACGTGGAACCTGAATGAACCTATGCGCCGGCGGCATCCAGCCCCGCGACATCGTCGCTGGAAAGCTTGATGTCGGGCGCTTTCACGATCTCTTCGAGCTGCTTGCGGCTGGTGACGCTGGCAATGGGCGCCGTGACGATGGGCTTTGCAATCAGCCAGGCGATGGCGATTTGGGCAGGAAGGGCGTTGTGGCGCGCGGCCACAGTGTCGAGCGCCCTGAGGATGCGCATGCCGCGGGCGTCTAGATACCGCTTGAGCCGCCCGCCGCGTCCGGGGTGCTTCGCACCTTCCTTCGCGGAGCGATATTTGCCGGTGAGAAAGCCGGCCGCGAGCGAGTAGTAGTTGATGACGCCGAGGCTTTCCTGCCGGCAGATCGGCTCGAACTCGGTCTCGAATTCCTTGCGGTCGGAGAGGTTGTAGAGCGGCTGCAGGCTCTCGTAGCGCGGTCCGCCGACTTCGCTGCTGGCGGCGAGCGAAGCCTTCAACCGCGCAGATGTCACGTTGGAGGCGCCGATCGCGCGCACCTTGCCGGCGGCAATCAGCACGGCATAAGCCTGCATGGTTTCTTCAGGCGGGGTCACCTCGTCGTCGAAATGGGTCTGGTAGAGATCGATATAGTCGGTTTGCAGGCGCCGGAGTGACGCCTCGCATTCGCGCAGGATATAGTCTTTCCGGAGACTGCGGCCTTCGCCCATATCCTCGCCGACCTTGGTGGCGATCAGCACCTTGTCGCGCTTGCCGCTCTTCTTCAGCCAGTTGCCGATGATTGTCTCGGACTCACCGCCCGGATGGCCCGGCACCCAGCGCGAATAGCTGTCGGACGTGTCGATGGCGTTGAAACCTGCGCCGACGAAGGCATCGAGAATTTCGAACGATGTCGGCTCGTCGACGTTCCAGCCGAATACGTTGCCGCCGAGCATCAGCGGCGCGAGATGCAGATCGGATTGTCCGAGGCGCCGTTTGTCCACTACCGCAGGCTTGCGTTGAGCTTCTCGAGCGCCGCCTGGCCGGGACACAGCTCCTTTTCGTCGAGCGCATTGAGAGGGGCGTCGACAGTGCGCAGGTGGGCATGCAGATCTTCCGGGTCCTTCTCGACGTAGAGCAGGCCGGTGACGATCTGCCCCTTGGCGGCGTGGTGCTGCAAAAATCCGAGCGCGGCGGCGCGGTCGTGCAGCTCGTAATCGGCATCGAGCTTGCGCAGCGCCAGCTTGGAACCGTCATGCTGCTCGACAATTTCGACGGTACCCGGCTCATATTTCACTTCGATCGGCATGCGGCTGGAGATGAAGTCGAGCCGGTTCACGGCCTCATTGTGCTCGCGCACGAAATCGAAGCTCTTGGTTGAGCCGGCATGGTTGTTGAACATGACGCAAGGGCTGACCACGTCGATGAAGGCCGCGCCCTTATGCGCGATCGCGGCCTTGATGATCGGCACCAGCTGCTGCTTGTCGCCCGAGAACGAGCGGGCGACAAAGCTCGCGCCCAGCTGCAGCGCCATCGCGACGAGATCGATGGAATTGTCGGTGTTGATGACGCCGCGCTTCGATTTCGAGCCGCGGTCGGCGGTGGCCGAGAACTGGCCCTTGGTGAGGCCGTAAACGCCGTTATTCTCGACGATATAGACCATATTCACGCCGCGTCGCAGGCAGTGCGCGAACTGTCCCAGGCCAATCGAGGCGCTGTCGCCGTCGCCGGATACGCCAAGATAGATCAGGTCGCGGTTGGCAAGATTGGCACCGGTCAGGACCGACGGCATGCGGCCGTGCACCGAGTTGAAGCCGTGCGAATTGCCGAGGAAATAGGTGGGAGTTTTCGACGAGCAGCCGATGCCGGAAATCTTGGCGACACGATGCGGTTCGATCGAGAGCTCGAAGCAGGCCTGGATGATCGCGCCGGTGATCGAGTCATGCCCGCAACCCGCACACAGGGTTGAAACCGTGCCCTCATAGTCACGGTGCGTGTACCCGAGCGCATTCTTCGGCAGCTCGGGGTGATGAAACTTCGGCTTGGCGAGATAGGTCATGAGGTCACCTTCATCGGCTTTACCGTGAGTTTGTCGAGGTGATCGCCGATGCCCTTGGCGATGAAACGGGCGGTGATCGGCGTGCCGTCATAGTGCAGGATCGGCACAAGGCGCACCGGGTCGATGCCGCATTCGTTCACGATCAGCGAGCGCAGCTGCGCGTCTCGGTTCTGCTCGACCACGAAGACGAAATCATGATCGGCAACGAAGCTGTTAACGCTGGAATGGAACGGGAAGGCGCGGATTCGCATGCGGTCGAGTGTGTGCCCGCGTGCCTCGATCATGTGGATCGCCTCGTCCATCGCGGGCGAGGTCGAGCCGTAATAGATCACGCCGTATTTCGTCGGCTTGCCGGAGGTGGCAATCAGCGGCCGCGGCACCAGGTTCTTGGCGGTATCAAACTTGCGGATCAGCCGCTGCATGTTGTCGACGTAAGGCGCGCCTTCTTCCGTGTAGCGCGCATAGCGGTCACGCGACGTGCCACGCGTGAAGAACGAGCCCTTGGTCGGATGGGTGCCGGGGTAGGTCCGATAGGGGATGCCGTCGCCGTCGACGTCAAGATAGCGGCCGAATTCTTTGCCGGCTTCGAGCTCTTCCGCGGTCATAACCTTGCCGCGGTCATATTTGCGGCTGTCATCCCAGACGAGCGGCTTCGACAGGTGATGGTTCATGCCGATATCGAGGTCGAGCATCACGAAGATCGGAGTCTGCAGGCGTTCAGCCAGATCGAAGGCCTGTGCGCCGAACTCGAAGCTTTCGGTCGGATTCTCGGGGAACAGCAGCACATGCTTGGTATCGCCATGCGAAGCGTAGGCGCAGGACGTTACATCGCATTGCTGCGTTCGCGTCGGCATGCCGGTCGAGGGCCCCGCGCGCTGGACATCGAAGATAACTGCAGGGATCTCAGCGAAATAGGAAAGCCCGATAAACTCCTGCATTAACGATATGCCGGGCCCGGAAGTGGCCGTAAACGCGCGCGCACCGTTCCATCCGGCGCCGATCACGATGCCGATCGAGGCAAGCTCGTCCTCGGCCTGGATGATCGCATATTTGGCCTGCTTTGTTTCCGGGTCGACACGCAGCTTTGCGCAGTGGCGGGTAAAAGCATCGGCGAGTGAGGACGACGGCGTGATCGGATACCAGGCGCAGACCGTTGCGCCGCCATAAACGGCGCCAAGCGCGGCGGCAGAGTTACCTTCGATAAAGATCCGGTCGCCGACCGCGTTGGCGCGCCTGAGCTTGACGCCGAGCGGGCATTGCAGGTTCAGGACCGCGTAGTCGCGGCCGATGTGCAGGGCCTTGAGGTTCGGCTCAATCAGCTTGTCCTTGCCTTTGTATTGCTCGCCAATGAGATGCTCGACGACCTTCACATCCATGTCGAGGAGGGCGGTCAGCGCGCCGATATAAATGATGTTCTTGAACAGCTGGCGCTGGCGCGGATCCGTGTATTCGCGGTTGCAGATGGCGGTGAGCGGCACGCCGATAACCGTGATGTCGTCACGGAATTTCGACGGCGGCAGCGGCTTGGTGGAGTCATAGAACAGGTAGCCGCCCGGCTCGATGCCGGCGATGTCCTTGTCGAAGGTCTGCGGGTTCATCGCCACCATCAGGTCGGTGCCGCCGCGGGCGCCCATATGACCCGCTTCGGATACGCGCACCTCGTACCAGGTCGGCAAGCCCTGAATGTTCGACGGAAAAATATTGCGAGGGGCGACCGGAATGCCCATGCGCATCACGGCACGCGCAAACATCTCGTTCGCGCTCGCCGAGCCGGACCCGTTGACGTTGGCGAAACGAATGACGAAATCGTTTACGCGGCTGATCGGCGTGGCGGTCGGCATGAAGTCCCTGCGTGAGTCATATCGAGCAAGAATTTCTGCATGTCCCAGGCACCGGTCGGGCAGCGTTCGGCGCACAGGCCGCAATGCAGGCAGACGTCCTCGTCCTTGACCATGACACGGCCGGTTTTGAGGCCATCCTGGACATAGAGGTCTTGGGTGAGATTGCGCGCCGGGGCCGTCAGCCGCTTGCGCAAGTCGGCTTCTTCGCCGTTCGGCGTAAAGGTAATGCAATCCATCGGGCAGATGTCGACGCAGGCATCGCATTCGATGCAGAGTTGCGCCGAGAACACGGTCTGCACATCGCAATTCAGGCAGCGACCGGCTTCCGCAAAGGCGAGCTTGTCATCGAAGCCAAGCTCGACCTCGGCCTTGATGTCCTTGAGCGCAATCACCTTGTCGCGATGCGGCACCTTGTAGCGTTTATCGAGGGCGATCTCGTTGTCGTAGCTCCATTCATGGATGCCCATCTTCTGGCTCATGACCTCGACCGCGGGCATGGGGCGATCGGAAATGTCCTCGCCATTGAGCACCTTGTCGATCGAGACGGCAGCCTCATGGCCGTGTGCGACGGCCCAGATGATGTTCTTTGGGCCGAACGCCGCATCGCCGCCGAAGAAGACTTTGGGGTGAGTGGATGCCATCGTCTTGCTATCGACCTTGGGCATGTCCCATTGATCGAACTCGATGCCGACGTCGCGCTCGATCCAGGGAAAGGCGTTCTCCTGGCCGACTGCGACCAGCACATCCTCGCAAGGAAAGTGCTGCTCCGGCTCGCCGGCGGGAACGAGCTTGCGTCGGCCCTTGGCGTCATACTCGGCCTTCACCTTTTCGAAGGTGATGCCGGTGAGCTTGCCGTTTTCGTGCGTGAATTCCTTTGGCACGAGGAAATTGTGGATCGGGATGCCCTCATGCATGGCGTCTTCCTTTTCCCAGGGCGACGCCTTCATTTCCTCAAAGCCCGAGCGGACCACGACATCGACCTGGTCGCCGCCGAGCCGGCGGGCGGAACGGCAGCAATCCATGGCGGTGTTGCCACCGCCAAGCACCACGACCCGCTTGCCGATCTTGTCGATGTGGCCGAACGAGACGGAAGACAGCCAGTCGATGCCGATATGGATATTCTTGGCTGCTTCCTTGCGGCCGGGAATGTCGAGATCACGCCCGCGCGGCGCGCCGGAGCCGACGAAGATCGCGTCCCAGTTTTCGGTGAGCAGCGCCTTCATGCTGTCGATGCGCTTGCCGCCGCGGAATTCAACACCAAGGTGGAGGATGTAGCCGCATTCCTCGTCGATCACGGAATCGGGCAATCGGAATTTCGGGATTTGCGTTCGGATCATCCCGCCGGCTTTTGGATCCTGGTCGAGCACCACGCAGTGGTAACCGAGCGGGGCGAGATCGCGGGCAACGGTGAGGGATGCCGGGCCGCCACCGATGAGCGCAATGCGCTTGCCGTTTTTCTTCGCCGCAGGTTTCGGCAGGCGATCGCGGATGTCGTCCTTGTAGTCAGCGGCCACTCTTTTCAGGCGGCAGATTGCCACCGGCTCCTTCTCCACCCGGACACGCCGGCACGCCGGCTCGCAGGGGCGGTCGCAAGTGCGGCCCAGGATTCCCGGGAACACGTTCGAGTACCAATTGACCATGTAAGCGTCGGAATACCGGCCGTGCGCGATCAGCCGGATATATTCGGGAACCGGTGTATGCGCCGGGCAGGCCCACTGGCAGTCCACGACCTTGTGGAAGTAATCCGGGACAGAAATGTCGGTATTCTTCATTGACTCCTCGAAACGCGCCCCGTTACTTCCGCACTGTAAAAACGGCGTCGCGTCACAGCCCCGGCGGCTTTGTCCTCAATTGGCCTTGTTTCCGGCGCGATTCCGGGGCGGATATTATTGGGTACCAACCCGCAAGGCTACTTATCCTTCCGTCAGGGTTGAGGCCTATCAACCGCAAGTCTCAGATAGGCTTTTCGCTCCCTGAAAGCGGCGCTCTGATGACCGGAGCAGGGCGATTTCGGTACGCACCAGCGGCGCTTATGGCGATGATGTTTTAGAGTGCGCGGGTCTGGTTGCGCTATTGCTGCGGCGCACAATCACGATGATCTGATGCGCGACATATTTACCGAGATATTCGAAAACCAGCCGCTCGACCCAATGGAATCGGCGCGGCGCGGCGGGCGGCCGAATTTGCGCAAGCGGTTCTACGAAACCGCACATATCGGCGAGGGCGGAGCGGTTCTGCTCGATGGGAAACCGATCAAGACGCCGGCGCGGCGCACACTGAATGCGCCGACACGTGACCTCGCTGAAGCAATCGCCGGTGAATGGAATTTACCAAGCGACGTCGTCGATCCTGCACGCATGCCGCTGACACGGCTTGCCAATGCAATCATTGATGCGGTGAGCGAAGCGCCACGGCCGGTCGCCGACGAGATCGAGAAATATCTGCACTCCGATCTCGTTTTCTATCGCGCTGAGGGACCTGCCGGTCTGATCGAAAAGCAGTCGCGGGCATGGGATCCAGTCCTGGCCTGGGCGCGCGACCGCTTCAATGCACGCTTCGTGCTGGCGCAAGGTGTGATGCACGTCGCCCAGCCGCGCGAGTCTGTCGAGGCATTGCGTGATGCTATTCCGCTCGAGCCGTGGCGGCTTGGCGCCGTTTCATCGATCACGACGCTGACCGGCTCGGGCCTGCTCGCGGTCGCGCTTGCGCATCGGGTGTTCGATTCGGGCGCGGTCTGGTCGGCGGCACATGTCGACGAAGACTGGCAGATGTCGCAGTGGGGCCGTGACGAGATTGCGCTCCAGCGCCGCGCGCTCCGCGAGGCGGAGTTCCACGCGGCGGCAAAAGTTCTGGCTCTGACAGGCTAACCGACGCTAGTGCCCGCTCGGGTCGCCCTTGCGGCTTGCTTCGTAAAGAAACCAGACACGCTTTTCGGCGTCATCGATGAAGGTCTCCAGCAGGCTCGCGCTCGCGACGTCGTTGTGCTCATCGCAGACGTCGTGTGCTTCGCGCATCGACGCGACCACGCGCTGATTGTCGTCGCGCAATTCCGCCAGCATGTCCTGCGGATCGACGTAGGGGGCATCGTTGTCGGACAGCCGCTGCTGACGCGAAATGTCGCCGATCGAACGCAGGGTCGGTTGTCCGATTTTGCGCACGCGCTCGGCGAGCACGTCGGTTGTGGCAAAGATCTGCTCGGCCTGCTCGTCGAGCAGCAGATGGTAGTCGCGGAAATGCGGTCCGCTGATGTGCCAGTGGAAATTCTTGGTCTTGAGATAAAGGGCGAAGCTGTCGGCCAGGACGCCGTTAAGGGCGCCGGCGATGTCCTTTGCCGCGTTGGCGCCGAGGTCGGTGGGTGTCATAAGGCGCGGCGCGGTACCGCGGGAGGTGGCGTTATTCATGGGGGATATCCTTCTGGCTACTCCGCCAAACTATCAAACCCGGCCAAAAGTTCCATCAGCTGCAACTTAATTTGCGGGAGGTGCGCCAGGGCTGCTCCGGTCGACCTTTGCGGCGAGTTCGCCGGCTCGGGCATCGGCGGCACGCGCATCCTCGTCGCGCCCGAGCTCGCGCAAGAGGGACGCGCGTGCCTCATGCATCTTCGCGACGTCACCCTTCATCTCGATGGCCTTGTCGACGCTGGCAAGGGCATCGTCCAGCCGCGCAAGTTTTCTCAGTACAACCGCCCGCCCGAGATAGGCTTCCGCCATTTTCGGCTCGAGCGCGATCGCGCGGTCATAGGCGGCAAGCGCTTCGTCGCTGCGCCCGGCATCGAGCAAGGCGTGCGCGCGATTGTTGTGCGCCACGCAGAAATCCGGGTCGAGCGCGACCGCCTTGTCGTAGCTCGCAATCGCATCGTCGACGCGACCGATACCGTGCAAAGTCGCCCCACGGTTGAGCCAGTCGGTTGCGGACTTGGGGTTGAGCGCAACGGCGCGGTCGAAGCTAGATATCGCTTCGGCGGGGCGGCCGAGCTCAGTCAGCATATTGGCGCGGTTGCCATAGGCGTCGGCGAAATTGACGTCGCATTCGAGCGCCTTGTCGAAGCTTTCGAGTGCATCTTTGGGCTGCCCCATCCGGTGCAGTGCCTGGCCGATAAGATTGTGGGCGCGTGCCTGCCCGGATCGGAAAGACAATGACCGGCGCGCAAGATCGATGCCCTGCTGAAACTGACCTTCGTGACAGGCAATAACGGCAATGTAGTACAGCGCGTCGGCGTTCTGCGGGTCGTTGCGCAGCACCTGGGTATAGCGGTCCATCGCAAGCGAAATCTGCCCGGCACGGTGGTGCACGAGGCCCTGCTGGATAAGTTCGGCTGCGGTCTGATGCTCGCTCATGCCCGGCTTGTAAGCAGTCTTTGGGGGTGGTGCCAAGCCTTCCAATCAAGCCTCTCCAATGACGGTGCTGGTCTCTCATGGTATGCCTCTGACGAGCGGGATTCCGGCCGGGCAGGGGTGAGAGCGGAATGAAGGACATCCTCGATAGACTTGAGAAGCGCCGTGAGGAGGCCCGCCTTGGCGGCGGCAAAGCGCGCATCGAGGCCCAGCATAAGCGCGGCAAGCTGACCGCCCGTGAACGCATCGAGCTTGTTCTCGACAAAGGCTCCTTCGAGGAATTCGACATGTTTGTCGAGCATCGCTCGAACGAATTCGGCATGGAGAAGTCGAAGGTTCCCGGCGACGGCGTCGTCACCGGCTGGGGAACGGTGAACGGGCGCGCTGTCTATCTCTTCTCCAAGGATTTCACGGTGTTCGGCGGGTCGCTGTCCGAGGCCCATGCGCAGAAGATCATCAAGGTGCAGGACATGGCAATGCGGGCGCGCTGTCCCATCGTCGGTCTATTCGATGCGGGCGGCGCGCGCATCCAGGAAGGCGTTGCCGCCCTTGGCGGTTACGGCGAGGTCTTCAAGCGCAACGTGATCGCCTCCGGCGTCATTCCGCAAATCAGCGTCATCATGGGTCCCTGCGCCGGCGGCGACGTCTACTCCCCGGCCATGACCGACTTCATCTTCATGGTGAAGGACACAAGCTACATGTTCGTTACGGGGCCAGACGTCGTGAAGACGGTGACCAATGAAGTCGTCACCGCTGAGCAGCTTGGCGGCGCATCCGTGCATACGACCAAATCCGGCGTGTCCGACGGAGCCTTCGAGAATGACGTCGAGTGCCTGCTGCAGATGCGCCGCCTGATCGACTTCTTGCCGTCGAACAATGAGAGCGGCGTGCCGGAGTGGCCGACGCAGGATGATTCCGACCGCATCGATGAATCGCTCGACACATTGGTGCCGGACAATCCGAACAAACCATATGACATCAAGGAGTTGATCCTCAAAGTCGCGGACGAGGGTGATTTCTTCGAGCTCTCATCCACCTATGCCAAGAATATCGTTACCGGCTTCGGCCGCATCGCCGGGCGCACGGCCGGGTTCGTCGCCAATCAACCGATGGTGCTTGCCGGGGTGCTCGACGGCGATGCGTCTCGCAAGGCGGCGCGTTTCGTGCGCTTCTGCGATGCCTTCGGCATTCCGATTGTCACTTTTGTGGACGTGCCGGGATTTCTCCCCGGCACCGACCAGGAATATGGCGGGCTGATCAAGCACGGCGCCAAGCTTCTGTTTGCCTACAGCCAATGCACGGTGCCGCTGGTGACCGTCATTACGCGCAAGGCCTTCGGCGGTGCCTACGACGTGATGGCGAGCAAACATGTCGGAGGAGATCTGAATTACGCCTGGCCGACGGCGCAGATCGCGGTGATGGGTGCCAAAGGAGCGGTCGAGATCATCTTCCGCGCCGACATGGATGACCCGAAAAAAATCGCAGCGCGTACCAAGGAATATGAGGAGCGTTTTTTATCGCCTTTTGTCGCAGCCGAGCGCGGCTATATCGACGACGTGATCATGCCGCATTCGACACGCCGGCGCGTTGCCCGAGCGCTCGCCATGCTGCGCAACAAGCGCGTCGAAATGCCGGCGAGGAAGCACGACAATTTGCCTCTTTAACGATCAAGTTTGGATGGGAGGGTCTAGTGGATTGGTTGGCTGTTGCAGGATTCTCTTGTCTCGGACTTTTCATTGGTCTGATCGTCGGCTGGTTCTTAAATCAGAAAAAAGCATTCGACGCCAAAAGTGTAATCGTCAATCCGGACTCGATAAGCCAAAGACTTGGAGCGAGATTTTCAGTCCCGGCTGACCGAATACGGTCATTCCCAGACCTCCAAACATTCAATCAAATAACCAGAAGACAAATGCTATCCATGAACTAAAGTGCGTCGCACACTGTATCCTGATTGCAGCTGGATTACGGTGCACTCATATTGCGTAACGATCATGTCGAGGGGTCGACTAGAAAGCACGAGAAGTGCCTTTATTCATACGAAACGGGTACCAATTACGGTTCCGAAACCTTTTCAAATCAAATTGAGAGCGTATATTTGTCTCCCGAATCCCATATGGTGCAGCATGACTGACGATCTCCGGAAGCTTTTAGAAGCTGCAAAAACCGTCCAGCCAACGCCTGCCCAAAAAGAGCAGCAGCGCAGAAGCTTTGCTTACGGGAACACTCGTTTTGAGAACGAACGTATTACGCGAGAAATGGTAGATCGTGAGGCCGAACGGCTGACACGAGAGGCCAATAGTGGCAGCGGAAAATGAGCGTCGCGACAGCAAGGCTCTTGAGCCGGATCTGATAAAAGATCCACAAGCACGAGCCGAAGCAGAAGCCAGAAACGGCCTTCGTCAATACGACGCCGGCATAAAGACGATCCAGGCGGCCTTGGAAAGGCAGCCCTTTAGGCTTCGTCTGTCGACAATCCTTGGATTACAACGCGAAGCCCTACAAGGGATCAGCGTCTATGCAGGAAATTTCCGGCCTGGCGGAGTAAAAATTGAAGGCAGCAAACACGAACCAGTAGGAGCCCATCAAGTTCCTGAGTTGGTCGAGGAAATGTGCGACTATGTCAACGCCAACTGGGAACACTCGACGCCAATTCATCTCGCTGCCTACATTATGTGGCGGCTGAATTGGATTCATCCTTTTGCTGATGGCAATGGTCGGACGTCGCGAATCGTTTCATATGTCGTTTTGTCAATCCGGGCCGGCTATGTGCTTCCAGGAACGCCGACGATACCGGATCAAATCGTTGACAATCGGACTCCCTATTTTGATGCGCTGGATGCAGCGGACGAGGCGTGGAAAAAAGGCGAAGTCGACGTTGCAAAGATGGAGGAGTTGCTGGCCAAGCTGCTAGCGCGTCAGCTTGCAGGCTTTTACGAGGCCGCTGGCGGAAAGATGCCGGCGTAGCGCGCGTGTTTTGATTACTCGCTCTTCACGCTCGCATAGACCACGCGCATCCAGTTGGTGATGGCCTGGTCGTTCGCCTTGAACTTGGCGTCGAAGTCGGCGAAGGGCTTGGCGGCAAGGATGTCTGCCTCGCTCTTGCCGTCCTTGATCAGCGCGAGCATCCGGTCGCGGACGGTCGACAGCATTGCGCGATATTCGGCGAGCTGCGCCTTGGTGGCGAGCGGCCCGTGGCCGGGCACGATCTTGGTGCCATCGCTGGCGAGCGCAAGATAAGCGTCGGATGCCGCGATCATGCCCTTGAGGCTGCCGCCATTGGCAAAATCGATGTTCGGGTAACGGCCGATGGTGACGGTATCGCCAGTGGACAGGACATTTGCATCCGCAAAGTACACGAAGGTGTCCCCGTCGGTGTGCGCGTTAAGCGGATGCTTGAGTTGTGCGGCGCGGCCCTTCACCTGCAGCGTCATGCCGTCTTTGTGGGTTATGGCTGGAAGTGCTTCCTCGGGCGCTGGGGCGTATTTGACTTCCGGCACAGCCATTGCCGTGCCCTCGGCAAGCCGTTTGCGCACGTTCTCTTGCGCGACGACCACGGCGCCATCTTTGCTGAACGGCGCGTTTCCGCCGACGTGATCGCGGTGATAGTGCGTGTTGACGAGGAAGCGTACCGGTTGCTGGGTGACGGCGGCTATCGCGGCCTTGAGCTTGTCGTGCAGCTGCGCGTACTGGCCGTCCACGACGATGACGCCGTCATCGCCGGCGGCAATCGTCATGTTGCCGCCGAAACCTTCAAGCATATAAGTGCGGTTGCCGAGATCGAAGGTTTTCACCTCGATCTTCGACCAGTCGGGCCCAACGGGAGGGCCGGCCGGCGCTTGCTGTTGTGCAAAGGCGGGCCCTGCAAGACCGGCCGCGGCGGCGAAGGCAATGAGCGCGAACTTTTTCATGATGGCTCCCCCGTGATGCCAGCTTGCCATGACGGCGAATTTCACCTCAACCAGACAAACGGTGCGGGAAGATGGTTATTCCGGTGGCCGTGCAATTATTTGGAATATAGTCGCCCGGTTGAGGGAAACTTTCGTTCCGCCCGGCCACCCGGTAGGTTATTCACGCAAAACAAGGGGAGACGCCATGAAAAAGTCCGCCATCATTGCCGCCGTTTCTGCGCTTGTCCTTATCGGTGCGACGAGTCTTGCTGCAGCCCAGCAACCGCCGCCGATCAAGCGTATCCCGCTGCAGAAGTACGACGTTCCCGGCACGGCGCTCGAAACGGTGGTCGGGATTGCCGAGATTGCGCCGAACGTGCTGATCGGGCGCCACACGCATCCGGGTCCGGAATCCGGCTATCTGCTGGAAGGCGAGTTTGTGCTGATGATCGATGGCCAGCCGCCCAAGCCGTTGAAGGCGGGCGAGAGCTATCAGATCCCATCCGGCGCTATTCACGATGCCAAGAGCGGCGCAGGCGGCGCCAAGGTTTTGGCAGTGTACATCGTGCGAAAAGGCGAGCCGCTGGCAACTCCGGCAAAGTAGCGAACAATTTTGAGGTATGCGCGTAGGGACATTAACGTCGCGCCAATGAAGCGGCGCGACGTCGACGATCTATTGACTCAAAATCTTTTCACTTATCCAAGCACAAATTAGCCAGGAACCCTTCAGCCTCTACATCGAGCTTGAACGTTTTGGATCGCTCCGCATTTTAGTGCGGGGGGCAGACAGAGGGTATTCTTGATGCAGCAAAAACAGACGAAAATACTCATCGCCGACGACGCAAAGGCGGTCCACCAGCTCATTCGCGACGCGTTGCCGTCGGAATATGTCACGAACATCGTCCATGCTTTCGACGGCGTGGAATGTCTGCAGGCGCTCGATCATGGAGTCGACCTTGCATTCATCGACGTGCACATGCCGACGATGGGCGGCATGGACGCGCTGTGGGCCGCGCGCATTGCCGGCAGCAAGACGTTCGTCACGCTGATCTCCGGCCGCGCCAATCGGCGCTGCATCGATCTCGCGCGCCAGCTCGAGGCTTATGAATTTCTCACCAAGCCGTTCGGTAACAAAGATATCGCGACGATCATTTCGACCTATCAGCGCGTGTCGACGCCAATGCAGGTGTTGCTGGTCGATGATTCTGCGGTCTCTCTGAAAGTCATGCGCAAGGTTCTGGCGAGTTCAATTTTTCATCTGAACATCGAGGAGGCGCATTCCGGAGCCGATGCCGTCAAGCGATGCAACGCCGAGACGTTCGACGTGGTTTTCCTCGACGTCAACATGCCGGGACTAAATGGCTATGCGACCCTTGCGAAACTGATGCAGGCAAATCCGCAGGCCAAGGTCGTGATGATCTCGGGCGAATATAATGCAGCGCGCGAACGCGAGGCGTTCAGGCTCGGCGCGACGGCTATGATGCACAAGCCGTTCTTCCCGACCGAAATTGACGCGGTGCTGCACCGGATCTTCGGCTTGCAGTCGCCCAAACTTGCGACGGAGGGCTGCGTCCGCGATTTCGGCATCAAGATCCACGGCCGGACAATCGCCGTCGAGCACGCCGAAACCGGTCACGTCTATGAATATGTCTGGTTCCGAGAGGCGCCCCATTTGCGTCTTCCGCTTGTGCGGGAGAACGAGATGGCGACAGCTCCGGTGGCGGAGTTCATGGCCAACGCCAAGAAGGCGGCGATGCTGGAGCTGGAAAACGCCAGTCTTTTGCAGGTGGCGTAGTCGTTTCCGCGCAGGGGCCGGGGCCACGGTCCCTGCCGGAACCTTCCCAAGACCCCTCAACGGCCTTACAGAGTTCGGTGAATGATGGCTGCCGTCGCCTTGACCTTGCGGGGCCGGCGGCCGATATTTTGGGGGCTGTGGGGTAAATATGGCAACTCTGAAGCAAAAGCTTCTGGGCGGCGTGACTTTGTTGACGCTTTTCGAGGCGTCAGGAGCCGTCGCCGCGCCCCCTCTAACGCCCTCCTGGACCGGGTTCTATTTTGGCGGCCATGTCGGCTATAGCTGGGGCTCGCTCAACGGCGATACGACCCATACGGTCCTGATTCCGACCGGACCGTCATTTGTGACCGTGCCCAATCCGGTCGCCATTTCGGCGCTTGGCCGGGACATTGATCCAAGCGGCGGGCTTGGCGGGCTTCAGCTTGGTTACAACTATCAGGTCGGCAGTGTCGTTTATGGCGTAGAAGGTGACGTCACCTGGACGGGCCAGCGCGACACCTTCAACTTCAACGGCACCGTCCCAAATCTGAACACCGAAGATTTTCTCTACCAGGAAACGACGGCGGCGAAGCTGCGCTACATGGGGACGGTGCGCGGCAGGCTCGGCTACGCTTATGGTGCCTTCCTTCCATATTTGACCGGCGGCCTTGCCTGGGGCCGCATGGCCATGGACTTGAGCTGGGTCGCGAGTCAGAGGCCGACGTCCTGTCCGGTGTGCACGATTTTTGCGACCCGATCATTTGCCGGATCGGAATCGCACACACTTTTCGGCTGGACGATCGGCGGTGGGTTTGAATACGCGTTTGCCGATCGCTGGTCGGCGAAGGCGGAGTACCTTTTCGTCGATCTCGGCAACAAGACGTTTTTTTCGGGAGTGCCGGCCGGCGGTTCGTTCGGATTGCACGATCACATCGTCCGGCTTGGCATAAATTTCCGACCCTGATCACCGGCCGGCGAAGACAAGTTTGATCGCTGCGCGATTTCGCTCGGCCGGTTAAGCCTTCATGCAGACCGACGGAAAGCAATCGGGAACGGCAGGCGAGCGGAGTGCGTCCACGCAGGAGGCAATCCGGAATTTGGTGCTCGTGCATGAACCGTACATCCAGGACCGCGCCGACCTGGAAGCGATCGCGCGCGAAGTCGGCAACCTTGCGCCTGACATAGACGTGTTTGTCGCGTCCAACGATATCCGCTCCTCGGCGACCCGGAAGATGGCGGCCCGGCGGCCGGCACTCGTCTACTGCCCGACCGAGCTGCGGAGCTTTCAGCCGGAGCGCGGAAAGATCTACGCGGGCGCGCTGATCCCCAAAGACACACAGGTATGCCGCCTGGCGGAGGCGGGTGTGCCGGTTCCCGACTTCGCGCTGCTGGCCGGCGATTTCGAAATTGATCCGGACCGCTTCGGGCCGGTGGTGATGATCAAGCCGACCGGGTTCACGTCGCACGGCCGCGGAATCGAGGTGGTGCAAACGCGCACCGTCGCCGGCTCGCGCTGGCGCGAGCATCCTTCGGTGCGGGCAGGTGGCGAGGGCGCCATGGTGGTCCAGCGTTTTATCGATACGGGAGAATACCCGTCCCACTATCGTATCCTCACTTTGTTTGGTGAGCCGATCTTCGGCTTTCGAGCTCTCTCGACCGTTTCGCGGCCGGCGCTCGAACTCTTCGAACGAGTTGCTTGCGGCCGGCCCCTTCATGGCCAAACACGGCCAACGTCGGCTGATCGTGCCGGTCGAGGCCGATGTCCTCGATCTTGCCCGCCGCACTTTTGACGCCATACCTGAAGTCGCGCTCCATGGCTGCGACATCATTCGCGAACGTGCATCCGGGCGTCTCTATGTTTTGGAGATCAATCCGGGCGGAAACACCTGGTCCTTTTCCTCGAAGTGGGCAGGGCTCCTGCAATCGGAACTGAACATGCCCGACCTTGCCTCCCAATTTGATGCCTGGAGAACATGCGCGCGGTTGTTTGTCGAACGCACACGCCGTGAGGCGGTCTGATCCCTTTGCCGCTCAGCGCCAGCCGCCGCCACCGTTCACGTAAACCGTATCGGCGGTCATGAACCCGCAGGCATCCGAACACATGAAGAGCACAAGCTCTCCGATTTCCTCGGGCTCGCCGAAACGCTTCATAGGTACGTCGTCCAGAAAACGCTGAACAAGGTCCGGGGAGCTGCTCGCCGCTGCCTGAAAGGGCGTACGGACCGGCCCGGGCGAGATCGACAATGCGCGAATGCCCTGGGCCGCGAACTCGCGCGCGACCCCCATGGTCATCGTGACCACCGCGCCTTTGGCGGCGGCATAATGCACCGACGATCCGGGTCCCCCGCGCCGGTGAGACATGCTGCCCATGTTGACGATCACGCCGAATTTGTTGGCGAGCATGTGCGGCAGTACGGCCTGCATCGGATAGAGCGTGCCTTTGACATTGAGGTCGAAAGTTCGGTCGAACAGGTCGTCGTCGATCTCGAGAAATTTTGCACGCCTGATCGCGGCGCCGGCTGAATTGAACAGGAAATGCACGGCGCCAAAGCCGTCGATGGCGAGCTGAACCATGTCCTTGACCGCCCCGCGCCTGGTGACGTCGATGGCGAGCGCCAGCGCCTGGCTGCCGACTGCATTGACCTTTTCGGCGGTTTCCTTGACGCCGGTTTCGTCGATATCGGCGCATACGACGTTTGCCTTTTCGCGCGCGAAAATGAGCGCCGTGGCCCGGCCGATTCCGCTGGCGGCTCCGGTGATGATGATCGTCTTTCCCGCAAAATAGTCAGGTGTCTTGGGCATTGAATGTCTCCCGCGCGACCAAGGAACGTCATGCCCGGCTTTATGCCGGGCATCCACGTCTTCTGATTTGAGCTATTGTTGAAGACGTGGATGGCCGGGACAAGCCCGGCCATGACCCTATGTGCAGGAGCCTTGTTCATGCCGACACCCCCGCCAATCGAATATGCCGACGCTTCACCGCAGGTGCGCGCGGTCTTCGACGATATCAAGAAAACCCGCAACGTGCCGGACGTAAACAACTTCTGGAAATATCTCGCGCGCGACCCGAAGACGCTCAAACGGACGTGGGAGAGCGTGAAAGAGGTGATGGCGCCGGGCGCGCTCGAACCGCTCGTCAAGGAAATGGTCTATGTCGCGGTGTCGGTCACCAATGGCTGCGCGTATTGCATCGCCACCCACACCGAAGCCGCCCGCAAAGCCGGGATGAGCGAAGCCATGTTCGGCGAGTTGATGGCAGTGGTCGGGATGGCAAATGAGACCAACAGGCTGGCCAACGGCTACAAGGTTCCGATCGACGACGCGTTGAAGCTCTGAGGTTGCCCGGGGCGCATTGGGCGTGACACAATAAGAAAAAAAGAGCAGGGGGGATACGATGCTCGACAGGGCTATGCTCACACGATTGCTTTGCGTTGCCTTCATAGCGGCGCTTATGCTGCCGCTTGGCCAGTTGCTATTTCCCTATGTCAGCCACGAATTGACCGGGATTCAGTTCCAGACGATCGAAGCCGTCGTCAGCGCAACGCTCGGCTTCGGCATCTCGTCGATATTGGGATAGCTCCGCTCCGGCGCTGAAAGGCGCCGGAGCGATTGCCATCAATCGTGCAGTCTATTTGGCGCCGCCCTGTGAAGGGGCTGGCGCCGGAGCTGTCGGTGCCGCAGGCGTAACAGGCTTCGGCGAGGTCGAGCCTGAGCCGGTCGTGCTCGGCGTGCTGCTCATAGGTGCGCTGCTGGTCGCCGTTGGCGACGAGCCGCTACTTGCAGTCGTGCTGTTGTTATTCCAGCCGGCGATGACCAGAAAACCGATCAGCAGCAGAACCGCGACGCCCGCGATCCAGCCCCACATTCCGCCGGCGGCGCTGTCGTCGCGCCGAAGCACCGGGTCACTCATCCGCGGATCGTTATACCGCGGGTCGGTAAAGCGCGGGTCTGTCATGACATTCTCCTTCCATTCGCATACGTCCGAACGGAAGAAACCCACGGGCCGTGCCTGCGGTTCCTTTAACAAGCGCGTGAGGTGTGGAACTCGGACTTAAGGCACCTTCACGGCGAGCCGCCAGGCGGCCCACAGCACGAAGAAAAATGCGCTGAGGAATACCGGCAAACTCGTTGCGGGTGACCAAACCTCGACCGTTCGGCCGGCGGCGTACGCGATTGCTTCGCCGATTGCGACGAAAACGACGTAAAACACCAATAGTCTCATGGCGACGAAGCCCCCCGAGTGCGCGCCCATGCGGCTTGCGCATAGGGGACCATCCGGCACCAGTGGGCAAGGAAACGCTGCGTAAAAAATGGTATAGGCGTGCCGACTTCCGTCGCCAGCCCAACCTCGCCCGTGCCGCCAAAACCATCGCGCCTCACGCAACTGGCGATCACGACTGCTCCGGTCGTTTTCGTTCTTCTTTGGAGCACCGGCTTCATCGGCGCCCGCTATGGGCTGCCTTACATCGAGCCGCTGACTTTTCTGGCCGTGCGCATGGTTTTTGTCGTCATGCTCATGGCGCTGATTGCGGCCATTGGAGGCGCGCGTTTTTCAAGCCGACCGGAGATCGCCCATAGCCTTGCGGCGGGCGCGCTGGTGCATGGGCTCTATCTCGGCGGCGTATTCATCGCGATCAGCCAGGGCGTGCCGGCCGGCATATCGGCGCTGATCCCGGGGCTGCAGCCGATCCTCATCTCGACGATCGCCAATCGCTTTATGGGTGAGGCCGTGACCCGTATTCAGTGGCTCGGGCTCGTGCTCGGCCTGGTCGGCGTCGTCCTGGTGCTGCACGACCGGGAGATCGTCATGGCTGGTTCTCCGCTGGGTTGGTGTGCCAGCTTTCTCTCGCTGATCGGCATCACGCTCGGCACGCTTTATCAGAAACGCTATTGCGGCGGCATCGACTGGCGCGCCGGCAATCTCGTTCAGTATTTAGGTGCCGGCATCCTGTTCGCGATCGGCGCCTTTGCATTCGAGACGCGCGTGATCCACTGGAGCGGCGAGCTCATCTTCGCGCTCGCATGGCTGGTCCTGGTTCTATCGATTGCGGCGGTCGGATTGATGTACTGGCTCATCCGGCGCTCGGCTGCGACGGGCTTTGCGAGTCTTTTCTATCTGGTGCCGGCGGTCACGGCGCTGTTTGCCTACGTCCTGTTCGGCGAGCGGCTCGATGCGCTGTCGGTTTTCGGCATGCTGGTTTGCGCCATCGGCGTTGTGCTGGTCAATCGCGGTGCGGATAAGCCGGACGGGTAACAGCTATTTCCCGCGATCGAGAACGAGCTGGGTCTGCGTCACCATGGCGCACAGTTTGCCGTCGCCGCGCGTGATGCGCGTCTGCCAGACCATGGTGGTGCGGCCGCGATGCAGCGGCGTGCATTCGGCCTTTGCGACGTCGCCGATGGGCACGGCCGCGAAAAAGTTGGTCTTGCTTTCGATCGTCGTGGTGGATTGACCGGGCTTGAGATTGGCGGTCGTTGCGGTGCCGCCGAGATTGTCGGCAAGCGCCATAAGGGCGCCGCCATGCATGATGCCGAACCGATTGTTGAGGTCCTCGCGGGCCACAAGCTCTGCGGTGACCCGCTCAGGCGAAACATGGGTTATCTTGAGGCCGAGAAATTCGGCAAATGGCGGTTGCTTGTTGGCCGCTTCGTTCATTCAATACTCCCAGCCGGCAAACAATAAGGGCGCGGACGTTATCGTCCGCGCCCTTCGTGTGCAAATCTGCGACGGGTCAGCCCTGCGGCTGCGGCACGATACGGATATAAGGCCGCGGCGCCTTGAACCCTTGCGGCCAGATCTTTTTGGCCTCTTCATCGCTGACCGATCCGGCGATGATCACGTCTTCGCCCTGTTTCCAGTTTGCGGGCGTCGACACGCGATGCTTGGCCGTCAATTGCAGAGAGTTGAGCACGCGCACGACTTCGTCGAAGTTGCGGCCTGTCGTCATCGGGTAGACCAGGATCAGTTTGATCTTCTTGTCCGGGCCGACGATGAAGACGTTACGGACGGTCTGGTTGTCGGCCGGCGTGCGGCCCTCCGACGTGCCCGAGGTGCTCGCCGGCAGCATGCCGTACGCCTTCGAAATCTTCAGCTCGGTATCGCCGATCATCGGATAGTTCGGTGCAAAGCCGACGACCTCTTTGATGTCGACCGCCCACTTCTTGTGATTGTCGACCGGGTCGACCGATATGCCGATGATTTTTGTGTTGCGCTTGTCGAATTCCGGCTTGAGCCGGGCCATGGTGCCGAGCTCGGTGGTGCAGACGGGCGTAAAGTCCTTCGGGTGCGAGAACAAAATGCCCCAGGAATTGCCCAGCCAATCGTGAAATCGGATTTTTCCTTCCGTCGTTTCTGCCTCGAAATCGGGTGCGGTATCGCCAATTGCCAACGCCATGACCAACCTCCACTCAAATTGCTATGAAGTCGTCCCTAATATAGTCGACCATGCCGGTGTGGAATAGGGCGCGTGCCAAAGAGCATCAATGCGCGGCCATAGGTGGATAAGGAGAACAAACGCTTTCGTGCTAAGGCATCGGGTGGAAAAGCATTTTCTGCCTGATGCAAGGCCGGCGATTGACTTTTCCAATATGACGCAGCAAGCCAAAAGCCCGGCATCTGGGGCCACTGACACGGAATGTTCAAGCGTATTCTGATCGCCAACCGCGGCGAAATCGCCTGCCGGATCATCAAGACCGCGCGCAAGCTGGGCATCGAAACGGTCGCCGTCTACTCGGAGGCCGACAGGGATGCGCTCCACGTCGCTATGGCGGATAGCGCCATCGCGATCGGTCCGCCGCCGGCGTCGGAAAGTTACCTGGTGATCGAAAAGATCGTCGCCGCCTGCAAGCAGAGCGGGGCGGAGGCTGTGCATCCGGGTTACGGTTTTCTCTCCGAGCGTGAGGCCTTTCCGAAGGCCCTGTCCGCCGCCGGCATCGTCTTTATCGGGCCGAACCCGAAAGCCATCGCGGCGATGGGCGACAAGATCGAGTCGAAGAAAGCGGCAGCGGCGGCCAAAGTGTCGACGGTGCCCGGCCATCTCGGCGTGATCGAAAACGAAGCGGAGGCTGTCAGGATTGCTGAGGAGATCGGCTATCCCGTCATGATCAAGGCGAGCGCGGGCGGCGGCGGCAAGGGCATGCGCATCGCCCACAGCAAGGCCGACGTGAAGGAGGGCTTTGTCCGCGCGCGCTCAGAAGCAAAGTCATCGTTCGGGGATGATCGCGTCTTCATCGAAAAGTTCATTACGGATCCGCGCCATGTCGAAATTCAGGTGCTTGGCGACAGGCACGGGAATGTCATCTACCTCGGCGAGCGCGAATGTTCGATCCAGCGCCGCAATCAGAAAGTCATCGAAGAGGCGCCGTCGCCGCTGCTTGATGCCGCGACCCGTAAAAAAATGGGTGAGCAGGCGGTCGCGCTGGCAAAGACGGTCGGTTACGACAGCGCCGGTACGGTCGAGTTTGTCGCCGGGCAGGACAAGAGCTTCTATTTCCTCGAGATGAATACGCGGCTGCAGGTCGAGCATCCCGTGACCGAGCTGGTGACGGGGATCGATCTGGTCGAGCAGATGATCCGTGTCGCCGCCGGCGAGACGCTTTCGATCAAGCAGAGCGAGGTAAGGGCCGACGGCTGGGCGGTCGAAAGCCGTGTCTACGCCGAGGACCCGTACCGTAATTTTCTTCCGTCAACGGGTCGGCTGACGCGCTACCGGCCACCGCCGGAACAAACCGCCAATGGGGTGACGGTGCGCAACGACACCGGCGTCTACGAGGGCGGCGAGATCTCGCTCTACTACGACCCGATGATCGCCAAGCTCGTGACGCACGCGCCCACGCGGGCCGCGGCGATCGGCGCGCAAAGCGCCGCGCTCGACGCTTTCGTGATCGACGGCATCCGTCACAACATCCCGTTTCTCGCGGCACTGATGGTGCATCCGCGCTGGCAGGCGGGCGAGCTTTCGACCGGTTTTATTGCCGAGGAGTTCCCTGGAGGCTTTCACGCGGCCGTGCCGCAAGGCGAAACGGCGAATGTGCTTGCGGCCGTCGCCGCTGCCATCGATCACGTGCTGGGCGAGCGCAAGCGGCGCATTTCGGGGCAACTGGGTGGCAAGACCGTGACACGGGAGAGCGAGCGTGCCGTGTGGCTCGGCGAAGAGGAAATACGCCTGACGGTGAAGCGCGAGAACGGCGTGATCGAGGTCCGGTTCCACGATGGCAAGGGCCGCGCATCCCAGGTCGTATCGGATTGGCGGCCGGGCGCGCAGGTATGGAGCGGAACGGTCGACGGTCATCCGGCGATGGTCCAGGTGCGCGCCATTCCGAACGGCTTTGCACTGTCTCACCGCGGCGTCGAAACGCGCGCATATGTCTATACCGAGCGCGAGGCCGGCTACGCGCGGCTGATGCCGATCAGAAAAGCAGGCGACAGTGGCAAGCAAGTCGTCTGCCCGATGCCAGGGCTGGTGGTCTCGATCGCCGTCAAGGAAGGCCAGGAGGTCAAGGCGGGAGAGACGGTCGCGGTGGTGGAAGCGATGAAGATGGAAAACGTTTTGCGCGCCGAGATCGACGGCACAGTCAAAAAGATCAACGCCAAGCCGGGCGACAGCCTGGCGGTGGATGCGGTCATTCTAGAGTTCGCCTGAGGCGCCGACTATCCGTCTCGACTCGCCAGCAACGTCTGTCGCCGGCCGAGCCACAAGGCCATTGACCAGCCAGAGCGCAGCCAGGCCGATCGCGATAGCGGCCATGAGAGTTGGAACCGAAACCGGTCATGGCAATCAGCGCATAAGCCCAGGCACCAATTTGATCGCCGCCGCGATAAACGACGGTGTCGATAAAGCTCTTCGCCTTGTAGCGGTCCTCGCGCGGCACCACGGTATAGAGCACCTCGCGGGTCGGCCGTGCGATGGCGTAGTCGCTTGAACGCCGCAACACCTGAAACACGACCAGTGTCGATACCGCCGGCAATGCAGCCAATGCGCCAAAACCGAGCAGCGTGAGTGCGGGCAGTATTGCGAGTGTCAGGCCGACGCCGAGGAATGCCGAGGATCCGGCCGGTAAAGAACAACTGGACGATCAGCGTGATCACATTCACCACAAGGTCGATTTGGGCAAAGAAAGCGGTCTGGGCGCCGCGATCGTGAAAATTGTCGCGCACGAGGCTTGCCTGCTGGAAATAGAGAAACGTCGCGGTGATCGCGAACAGCAGGATGAAAAGGCTGACATTGGCGAGATAGGCCGACTTGAAGGGATGCGTGATCCCGGCGAGCACGCCACCGCCGACCGGCTGGCTGACCGCTTCATGCGGGCGCGCGTTGATTGCTTCCGACAGCCGCGACAGATGCCGCACGCTGAAGACTGCTATTTCGAGCAGCACGATCGCCCCAACGAGCAACAAGGGTGTCGGCACATGACGGGCGAAGGTGGCTGTGATGCTTGAACCGCGTGATGGCGCCGATCGTTGCGCCAGCCGCGATGAAGCCAAACAGGCGCTTGCCCTGCTCGGAATTGAACGTATCGACAATAAGCGCCCAGAACACCGATACGACAAACAGGTTGAAAATCGATATCCAGATGAAGAATGCGCGCCCGATCCAGACTGTTTCCCCGGCATCGGCGAAATGCAGCGCAAGCGCGAACAGCAGAATATTGGCGGCAAAAAACCGGTAAGTAACGGCGATGAACCGAGTGCGCGGCAGCGTCTTTACGAGATAAGCGTAAGGAATATTGAGAAGCAGCATGCCGATCAACGTGCCGGTGAAAAGCCATTGCAAATTGTTGACGCCGCCGGCGACCCCCATCTGATCGCGGATGGGACGCATAATGTAATAGGAGGAGAGAACCGAAAATATGTAGAGCCAGGCCCAGCCCAATACCGGTGCTTCGCCGGGCATGACTTGCACCAGTCGGCCCACGAAGGCGTGGAAAAAGCCGCCGGCGCCTGTTCGAGCGCCGGCGGCTTCCGTTCCTTGTGTCATTGATTGACCCCGAGTGCCTTGCGTAACTCGGAAACTGACATCGCCTTGCCGAACAACGGGCTCGGTGGGGCAAATTCCTTGGCGCGTGCGAGCGGCACTTCGACAGGTTCGAAGCCCGCATCGCGCACAATTTGTGCAGCGATCTTCATTGCGCCGAGGTCATCGCCCGCGATCGCCACGCCAAGCTTCTCGCCGGACCGATGCGCCTCGCTCGCGAACCTGCCCGAGCCGGTTGAATTGAATGCCCGCACCAGGCGCGTGCCGGGCAGATGTTCGACATCGGCCTCGCCGACACCTTTTTCCTGTGCTGCTTTGGCGACATCACCGTCGCGCGGTATCACCGGGTTCGCGGCATTCAGCACGACCTTTCCGGCGAGCGCTTTCGCATTGTCACGACCGACCTGCGGCAAAGCTGAGTAGGGCACCGCGATCAGAATTACGTCGCCGAACGCGGCGGCCTGCGCGACAGTGCCGGCGCTGGCATTGGGGCCGGCATCCTCGACCAGTTTCTTGAGCTCGTCGGGGTGGCGGGAGGAGAACATAACCGGATGACCGGCTTTGGCGAGCAGCGTTCCAACCGTTCCGCCGAGGCGGCCGGAACCGATTACGCCGATCTTCAGCGGAGCGCTCTGCGCCAACCCGCGGCTCGCGGGTATCGTGAGGGCGCCCGCCGCGGTGCCGGCTGCGAGCGCGAGCAAGGCACGACGCGAAAGAGCAATTCTGTCATTTTCGCCCACGTATGCTTCCCTTCGGGTTGGCCGGACGCATATGGCTCCGGCAAGGTGGTGAAGCACATCACAGGCTCTGCGGCGTGCCAATTCACACTGGCGTTACGCTACGGCCCGCATAAAGTTCACATCAATGACACTTTATTTCGCTTATGGCTCGAGGCCGGCCCGTGAAATCGGAGTGCGCGTGTGATTGTCGTCCGTCACCTGCTGGCGCATGGTCGTGTGCAAGGCGTCGGCTATCGTGCTTTTGTCGAAGACGAGGCGCGTGCACGCGGCCTTGAAGGTTGGGTGCGCAATCGCCGCGACGGGGCGGTTGAAGCGGTGTTGAAGGGCGACGCGGAAATGGTCGCGGACATGATCAAGGCCTGCCAGCGCGGACCGTTCTCGGCGCGTGTTAGCGCGCTCGATCAGCGCGAAGGGACCGAGGCCGACCTCGCGGCGCGAAGCGGCGACGGGTTTTCCGTGTTGCCGACGGTTTGAGCGGCTATTGGCCCGAAAAGCTTATCGAACTCGCGCCGCAACACTGCATCCACGTCGGCCATCGATGCACCAACTTTGAGATCGGCGAGACTTGTTACGCCGTAGCGCGTCTCGTTGACCCCGCAAGGCACGATGCCCGAGAAGTGTGACAGGTCCGGCGCGACATTGAGCGCCATGCCGTGCAGCGTCACCCATTGCTTCACGCGGATGCCGATGGCGGCGATCTTGTCCTCGAAGCCTTCGCCCTTGTCCGGCCGGCGGACCCATACGCCGATCCGGTCGTCGCGCCGCTCGCCCGCGACCTCGAACGAGGCGAGCGTCCGGATGATCCACTCCTCCAGGCTGGCGACAAAGCGGCGCACATCGGGACTGCGGCGCTTGAGATCGACGATGACGTAAGCGACGCGCTGCCCCGGGCCATGATAAGTGAGCTGCCCGCCACGGCCGCTTTCGTAAACCGGAAACCGCGCATCGAGGACGTCTTCTGCATTGGCGCTGGTGCCCGCCGTATAGAGAGGCGGGTGCTCGAGCAGCCAGACCAGCTCCGGTGCACTCCCGGCGGCGATGGCGGTCGCGCGGGCGTCCATCGCGGCCACCGCCTCCTCGTAGAAAATGGGGGAATCGCTCACGCGCCATTCGGCCGGTCCCGAGCCGGCCGGCGCGGGAAGCCCGTCAATCAGGGTGTTTCGTGCGTTAACCACTCATTCACCATACCGTGGTGACCTGACGCTTGCCCCGCCGGACGCGCGGAACAACAACAAGGAAACAAGCGTGGCCACACTCGACAAGGTTGCCGTCGACATCACCGTGGTGCTTGGCACCACATCTATGCCGATCCACCAGGTTCTGCGACTGGGTCGCGGCGCCATCATCGAGCTCGACGCGTCCGAGGCGGACGAGGTGAGCATCCTTGCCAATAATCTTCCAGTGGCCAAGGGCACCGTCGTCGTGAACGGCAACCGCATCGCCGTTAACGTCGCGGAGCTGCTGCCACGCCCGCCCGATATGCGCTAGCCGCCTGCAAGGGTCTGAGGCTGCAGCAAAATCACGCTCGCGGCGTGGGTGCTCGGGTCTTGTCCCTCCACATCCTATTTGTTACATGGTCCGCCTCACGAGGACGTGGGGTTTTCGAACCCTTCGTCCTTTCCCCATGAGCATGATGCCGACAGGCGGGAACCGGCGTACGGACCAGATCGTGCTCGACAAAATGCGGCCGTGGCGGAATTGGTAGACGCACTAGCTTGAGGTGCTAGCATCGCAAGATGTGGAGGTTCGAAGTCCTCTCGGCCGCACCAGACTAAAGAAAACCCACCTGACAATTTGAATTCGGTCTTTAGGCAATTGAAAGCAAGGCTCGCGTAAAGTCTGGTCGTCTCGCGACCAGGGGCCCGATGAGCTACAGCACACCCTTATTCTGGCTGGAGATGGCCGTTCTGATCTGTTGCGTGGCGCTTTCCATCAAGAGGCGCAGCAGGCCGGCAATATGGGTGGCGCTCGGTATCGTAGCCCATTGCGCAATATGGCTGGCGATGCATGACGAGGAAATTCTGATCAGATTGGTAGCCGCTGCCTTGGTCTACCTCGGCCTGCTGAAACTCTCGCCTCATGCAGCGCGCGTGTGGCTATGCGCAGGCGGAGCCCTCGCGGGCGCCTTTCTTTTGGCAACCACGGCACTGTCTTTGCTGATGAGTTTTCCAAGCAGATGGAGCGTGTTTGGCCTCTCAATAGGAGCCACGCTGTGTGTTGCTGGTCTCCGGCCTGCCAATCGGGTTTTGGGTCGTGTACCGGCTGGACCGAGCCTGCGCAGCTTGGCGAACGTCAGCCACGACAAGAGGCGTAGCCCTCGACGCTAGCGGGTCTGCGTTTTCTCCTGGCCGCACCATCCCGGAAAGGAACATGTGAGGCCGCGCTGGGGCTGGCCGTGCCACCAGTTGTTGGTCTTCGCACTGTCGTCATGCAGGGCTGCCACCGCGCCGCGGCGGCGCTTGGTGGTGGCATTGTTCGTCACGCGATGCCGCAGCGCGACCTTTACCGACGTTTCGCGGCTGACGCTGGCTTTCACCACCCGGGGCCAGCCCTCTTTGTTGTACTCGGGCGCGCCCAGCAATTCCGGCACCGACGCGGGGCGCTCGCCGGCCGCCACAACCTGGACGACACGATAGCCGCGCTCTTTTAGCTCCTTGAGCAGGGTGGGCACTGCCATGGCGGTCGCCGGATGGATGTCGTGCAGGAGCAGGATGCCGCGGCCTTTCTCCTCAAGGCGCCGCATCGCGCGGCGGACGATCTCGCGCGAACCGATATGCTTCCAATCGTCGGCGACGACGTCGGCGCTCCATATCACCAGTGACTTGGACGCAAGATAGCTCTCGATCGCACTCGTTCTGCCAAGGCCCGGAATGCGGAAGAAGGGGGAGATCGCTTTGGGGTCGCCGAGCGCGGCATCGACTGACTCGATACCGGTCTCCACCTGGCGTTCGGCCTTTTCAACGCTCAGGCGCTGGAAGGCGAAAGGATGGTTCTGGCTGTGGGTGCCGATCGTGTGCCCGGCATTATAAATGCGCCGGACGATAGACGGGTAGGCGCGCGCCATTTCACCGACGAGGAAATAGGTGGCCTTCACGCATTGCGAGGCGAGCGTGTCGAGGATGGCGTTGGTGTAGGGTGGGATCGGGCCATCATCGAAGGTAATGACGACCTCATGGTCTTGGAGCGGTAGCGTTTGCGCATATTGCATGCTGCCGATGCGGGCGACGTCAGCCGGGTTGATGGCGAGAACGCGACTGGTGCCGAGCGCATCCGGATTGCCCGGGCATGGCTCTGCGGCGGACGCGGCAATGCTTCCGACAAGACAAAATACAATTATCAATACGCTACGCATCAGGAGGCCCCCCGACCTCGCGCCGACTGCCTCCAACGGGAGGCGTCCGACATTATGGCGCGCGACATTAACGGAGGATTACGCGCTGTGAACGCGTTTTAGGCCCATTCCAGTAGTTTTTTCGCGAGCGCGGTAAATAGGCGACACATTTACCGTGAATTGCCGCCCGTCTTCTCCGGGACGACGTGCACCACGCGAAAGCCCCGGCGTTTGAGCTCGCGCAAGAAGGCCGGCAGCATCCGGGCGGTCTGCGCTTTGGTGTCGTGAAAGAGAACGATGCCGCGCCCGGCCTGCTCTATGCGCGACAGGATCAGGCGCAGCTCTTGCTCGGGGCTCATGGACAGCCAGTCGCTCGCCCAGACGTCGGCGCCGAAAACCACGATGCCGCGCGCAGCCAGGCGATCGAGCAAGGCCTGGTTTGAAGCAAAGCCCGGAAAGCGAAAGAACGGCGTGGCCGGACTTGGCCGGCGGCTCCCGTAGAGGGCGATTTCGTCCGCCGCGATTCCCCGGTCGATGTCCGCTTCGGCCCGCGGCAATGCCATGCGGCTGAGAAGAGGGTGCGAGTAGCTGTGATGGCCAAGCGTATGACCCTCGGCCAGTGCACGCCGAGCAAGCTGAGGGTGGGCCGCGACATTGCGCCCAAGAAGGAAAAACGTGGCGCGGACACACTCGGCCTTGAGCGCGTCCAGGACTTTGGACGTAGTGCCCGGCCATGGACCGTCGTCGAAGGTGAGTACCAGTTCCTTGGCATTGAGCGGGAGCGTCGATGGGAACTGCTTGCGCCCCACGCGCGGGGTGACCTTGGCATTCACCTCCACGACGCGTTCGGTCCCCAGCGCCTGCGGATTGCCGGGACAGGAGTCGGCCAACGCTGCTGCGGGGAGGACGGCTGCAATCAAGATGAAAACGAAACGGCTCATGGTCAGACCGTTACACGAAATTCACAGGCTAATCATTTGCCCCGCGCGTAGGGAAGGGCGTACAAGCGTCGCGCTTCAATCGATTGTCGACGGCTCTTGTAATGCTCGACCAGGATCAAACCGAGGCGACCGAGATTGCGCAACTTCCGCGCAACAAGGACGGCTCGATCCGCAAGACATTTGTCAAAAGCGTCGCGCGCAGAATCGAGGCGGGCGATGCATCCGGGCTAGGAGGGCTGGTCGGCGACTTGCATGGAGCCGATATGGGCGCGCTGATCGAAGCGCTGGAGCCGGGGCAGCGCCCGCGGTTGGTCGAGCTGCTTGGCATCGATTTCGACTTCACCGCGCTCACTGAGGTCGACGACGCGGTGCGCGACGAGATCCTCGATGAGCTACCGCCGCAGGCGGTGGCAAAAGGCGTCAGCGAACTCGAATCCGACGATGCCGTTGCGATCCTCGAGGACCTGCCGAAAGACGAGCAGGCCGAGATCCTCGAGCAGCTGCCGCAACCCGACCGCGCCGCGCTCGCCCGTAGCCTGGACTATCCCGAAGAGTCCGCGGGCCGGCGTATGCAGACGGAATTCATTGCCGTGCCGCCGGCCTGGAACGTCGGGCAGGCGATCGACTACATGCGCGAAACGTCGGACTTGCCCGACCGTTTCTTCGAGCTTTACGTCACGGACGAAAGCGGCCGCTTCCGTGGCGCGGTCCCGCTCGACCGCTTGTTGCGCAGCAAGCGTCCGGTGCCGATCTCAGATCTCATGGAGCCGGAACGCCGCCGGATCAGGGCCGACGAGGATCAGGAAGAGGTCGCGCGTATGTTTCAGCGCTACGACCTTGTGGCTGCACCGGTGGTCGATGCCGAGGACCGGCTGGTCGGCATCATCACCTTCGACGACGTCGCCGATGTCATCGAGGAAGAGGCGGAAGAAGATATCAAGGCGCTGGGCGGCGTCCGCGATGAAGAATTGTCGGATTCGGTCTGGAAGATCGCGCGCGGACGCTTCAATTGGTTGCTGGTCAACCTCGCCACTGCCTTTCTCGCGTCTTCGGTGCTTGGCCTGTTCGAAGGGCAGCTGCAGAAAATGGTTGCCTTGGCGGTCCTGGCGCCGATCGTGGCGAGCCAGGGCGGCAATGCGACAACGCAGACGATGACAGTCGCCGTGCGCGCGCTGGCGACGCGCGACCTGAGCGACGCGAATGCATGGCGCGTGATCACGCGCGAGCTCATGGTCGGCCTTCTTAACGGCATCGCCTTCGCCATCATCACCGGGGTGGCGGCTTATGTCTGGTTCAGGGTGCCGGGCCTGGGGCTGGTGATCGGCCTTGCGATGATCTGCAATCTGGTTGCCGCCGCGGCTGGTGGGATACTCATTCCGCTCGTGCTGAACCGGCTCAAATTCGATCCGGCGGTGGCATCGAGCCCCTTCGTCACCACGGTGACGGATGTTGTCGGCTTCTTCTCGTTTCTCGGCATTGCCACGCTGTGGTTTGGGCTCAGGTGAGGGGTTTGGAGCCCCGGTTACACCTTGTTCACCTTGTTTGCTGACCAACGTTTAAAGGCCGCGCCGTAACCCTATACCCCACGCCGCATCGCAGGCTGGGAGCACTCCCGGTGCACGAAACCAATGCTGAACCAGCGGGCTCGCGCCGCCGCGGCTGGCTCCCGGCCTGGACGAAACGTCCCGATACGCCGTCATTAGCGTCCGCACGGCCGACGCCGTCAAAGTGGATCCTTTCGGCTTCGCGGCTGATCGGCGTGCTTTCGTTTGTCGCTGTCGCGGGCATGCTGGCGATCGCCGTGATCGGCTTCAATCTGGCGACCCACAACGACGAGCGGCTGTCGCTCGATCAGCACGCCGCGTTGCGCAGCGCCATAGCGGAATTCCGTCCGAAACTTGATCGCTCGGCGGCAATTGATCCGCGGTTGTTGCGGATGGCCGAGCAGGTTCCCGGTCTGAAAAACCTGAAATTCGAGCGCAGCCCCACACGCGACCGCGAAACGCAACCGGTGATGGATTCCACCGGCCGCATCACCGGATTTTTCACATGGGATAAAAGCCGCCCGATGACTCAGACCATGGGGCGGCTGGCGGCGCTCTTTGCAGCCGTTGCCGTCATCGTATTTGGCTTTGCCGCCTTGTCGCTCTGGCAGCTCAAGCGGGCGCAACGGGAGCTTGCGGTGAGGGAAGTAGAGGCCGCCCGCGCCGCCGACGAAGACAAGCTGACCGGGCTGCCCAATCATGCAAAAACGTTGGAGCTCCTGGATCTTTCGCTCGCAGAGCGCGCCGACGATGAGTGCACGACGTTTGCGCTGATCGAGCTGGACGGCATGGATGATATCACCGCGACACACGGCGTGCTCGGCAGCGATGAGCTCATCGTTGCTGTCGCCAGCCGTATGAGGGAGGCATTGCCCGCAGGCGTTTTTTGCGGGCGCATCGCCGGCGATAAATTCGCGGTTGCGATGACCGCTGCGCACGACGCCGATTGTGAGGCCGTGGTTCGCGCCGCCATCGACGCAATCGCGCGTCCTCATTGGATCGACACGGTCGTACGGGTGAGTGCGCACGCGGGCTTTGCGCAGGCACCGCGTCACGCCGCGACCCGCGGTGAGTTGACGCGCCGCGCCGATCTTGCGTTGCGTGCGTCGGCGAAACGAGGGCCTGGGGCCATCGTCGGGTTCGATGTTGCCATTGATACCGTTTCAACCGATCAAAAATTCATCCACCGCGAGCTTCCGCGGGCAATCAGCGCAAACGATCTCGATCTGCACTATCAGCCGATCGTCTCGTCACAGGGCGGGCGCCTGGTCGGGGTCGAGGCGTTGCTGCGATGGACCCACGCAATGCGCGGCTCGATACCGCCGGCGACATTCATTCCGGTCGCGGAGCAGATGGGCTTGATGGGCACGATTGGTGCGTTCGTCCTGCGTCGCGCATTGCACGAAGCCAGGCGATGGCCTGAAGATCTTTATATCGCGGTGAACCTGTCGCCGCTGCAGGTGCGCGACGGCACAATCGTCGACCTGGTGCGTTCGGCGCTTGCCGAAAGCGGTGTGTTACCGGGCCGGCTGGTGCTGGAAATTACCGAAGGCGTGCTCATCGACAACCCTGACGAAATGGTCAAGCGCATCAAGGATCTGCACGAGCTCGGTGTGCGTGTCGCGCTTGACGATTTCGGCTCCGGTTATTCCAATCTCGGCTACCTGCAGCGGTTTCCGCTCGACAAGATCAAGATCGACCAGAGTTTCGTGGCCGCACTCGGCCGCTCCTCCAATGGTGGCGTGATCATTCAGGCGATGGTGGCACTCGGTCGCGCGCTTGGCCTGTCGGTGCTGGTCGAGGGCGTCGAAACCGAGCACCAGCGCGTTCTGCTGCGGCTTGCCGGCTGCGACGAGATGCAGGGTTTCCTCTTTGCCAAGCCAGCGCCGGCGAGCGCGATCGATGTGCTCCTGGAAAAGACCAGGCAGGACAGCATGCCCAGGCCGGCCTCGGGTGAGGCGCTGACAGCGTGACGAACAGCTTATAGAGTCGCCAACGACGCCTGTTCGGGCGCGCGAGCGGAGGCGGCGCATGATTCCCAACGCATGGTCGGGCTTCGATTTCGGGCTTGGCACCGATGTCGACATGCTGCGGAAATCCGTGAGCGGATTCGCGCAGGATCGTATCGCGCCGCGCGCCGACGCGATCGACCGCGACAATGTTTTTCCCCGTGATCTATGGCCGGAAATGGGAGCGCTCGGCCTTCATGGGATAACGGTTGAGGAAGAATACGGAGGCGCAGGTCTCGGCTATCTCGAGCATTGCGTGGCGATGGAGGAAATCTCGCGCGCCAGCGCCGCCGTCGGGCTGTCATACGGCGCCCATTCCAATCTTTGCGTCAACCAGCTCCGGCGAAACGGCAGTGAGCCGCAGAAGCGCAAATACCTGCCCAAATTGATCTCGGGTGAGCATGTCGGTGCCCTGGCGATGTCGGAGCCAGGGGCGGGCTCCGATGTCGTGTCGATGCGAACGCGTGCCGACAAGAAAGGCGACCGGTACGTACTCAATGGCTCCAAGATGTGGATCACCAACGGGCCGGTAGCGGACACAATGGTGATCTATGCCAAGACCGACCGCACCGCCGGCGCGCGCGGCATCACCGCGTTCATCGTTGAAAAAGGTTTCAAGGGTTTCGCGCCCGCGCAGAAGCTCGACAAGCTCGGCATGCGCGGCTCCGACACAAGCGAACTGGTGTTCACCGACTGCGAGGTTCCGGAGGAAAACGTGCTCGGCGCGGTCGGGAACGGCGTCAACGTCCTGATGTCCGGTCTCGACTACGAACGCGTCGTCCTTGCAGCCGGTCCACTCGGGATCATGCAGGCCTGCCTGGACGTTGTGATCCCTTATGTGCACGAGCGCCAGCAGTTCGGCCAGGCGATCGGGCGGTTTCAGTTGGTGCAGGCGAAGCTCGCCGACATGTATGTCACGATGAATGCCGCCAAGGCCTATGTGTACACGGTCGCGCGCGCCTGCGATGAGGGCCGTACGACGCGCGAGGATGCCGCGGGCGCCATTCTTTATGCCGCCGAGCGCGCGACCTGGATGTCGCTGGAGGCAATCCAGTGCCTGGGCGGCAATGGCTATATCAATGATTTTCCGACCGGCCGTCTGTTGCGGGACGCAAAGCTCTACGAGATCGGGGCGGGGACATCGGAAATCCGACGGATGCTGATCGGACGGGAGATTTTCGAGAAGACGCGTTAAGCGCCGCCATTAACTTTTCACCGCCCCGAATCAGCTAGTGCATTGGCCGACACCACAGCGGAGGGGTCGCGGGCCATGATGCGGGTGCGGCTGAAGGCCGACGGACGAATCGTCGAAATCCTGCCCGACGGCAGCGAAAGAACGGTCGATCACAGCAACCCGGCACATTTCGTGCGCCAGGTGCGTGCGCGCTGCGGGCTGACGCAGGCTGCTTTCGCTGAAAAGATCGAAGTCCCGATCGAGACAGTGCGCAACTGGGAGCAGGGCAAGCGCCAGCCGCGCGGACCAGCGCGAGCGCTGCTGAAATTGATCGATCAGGCGCCGGACGTCGCCTTTGCCACATTGGGCAGGCGCCGCTGACGTTTACTCCGCGGCAGCGGGCATCGGACTGCGCGGCGACGGGCGCGCAATCCGCATCAATACATACATCGCCACGAGGATTGCGACGTACACGATAAGCTGCATCTCCGTCGGCCGCTCCGTGTAGCCGATGAGGATGTGCAGAAGGCGACCGAGGATGCTTCCTTCAGACAGAAGCCATGACGTGTCCCACACAGTCTGATCGAGCGATTCGACAAAGCCGGCGTTATTGAGGAACTGCACGGACTGTGCGGCCATGCCTGCCGCAAGCAGGGCGATCAGCCAGCTGGTGACCGAGAAGATGTGGCGGTTCGGAATCGCCAGCAGGCCGAAATAGGTCAAAGCGGTGAAAGCCGCGCCGGCCGCGATGCCGAGGACGCCGCCGGCAAGAAGAGCAGAGGCGGACGTTCCCTGGGCCATGATGCCATAGAGGAACAGGACGACTTCGGAGCCCTCGCGCAGCACAGCCAGGCCGATGACGACAGCCAGCGCTGTGAGCGGCTTGGTGCCTTCACTCACCGCCGTGCCCACGCGCCGCATTTCGTCGGCGATCTCGCGGCCATGGCGCGCCATCCAGGCGTTGTGCCACATCAACATGACGACCGCGATGCCGAGCACGCCGGCGTTGAACAGCTCCTGACCGGAACCCTGGAACGCGTCTGAAATGACGCCGGCAAACATGGCGACGACTCCGGCGCCAAGCACGCCACCTGCGATCCCGATCGTGATCCAGCGCCCGCGGCCGGGAACGCCACGCGTTGCGGCCATGACGATGCCGACAATCAGCCCGGCTTCGAGAACTTCACGAAAAACGATGAGGAGGGCACCGAGCATGATTTATTCCGCGATGAGCGTGCCCTTTGCGGTGGCTTCGTGAAATTCGCCGAAAAAGGGATAGCGGCCCGGCTTGAGCGGGCCGACCCGCACCACGGCTTTCGATTTACCCGGGATCACTTTCTCGACTTTCATCTCGTGGCTTTCAAACTCTTCCGGCGTCGGATCGTCGTTGACGACCGTAATCTGCACCCGCTTGTTGGCCGGGATTTTGATCTCGGTCGGGGTGAAACGGTGATCTTTGATGGTCAGTACATATTCCTGTGCGTGGGCGCTTGCAGCCCCAATGACGAGTAGCCCCGCCAATCCAACAAGAAATAGTGTTGTACGCATTCGATCCTCGCTGCAAATGGTGATCTTCAGAAACGCAATAAATGCCGATCATGCAATAACTTTCTTTTACTCTCGAATTATTCCAATGTAAGAACAAAGGCGAAAAGCTTGCGCCAGCACGTTATGCTTCCATCTAAAGTTTTGCGTGATCTTTCGACGCGACTGCCTGGGGTCTGCCTAGGAACCCCCGTTGGCACCGCGATGACGGCGGGGCATTCTTCACGCCCTCCGCCGACCTCTTACCCAACGTTGTTGCAAGGAGATTGTGATGCAAGTGGTTGAAGCTCATGGCGCCCGCATTCCGACCATCGGACTTGGTACCATGACCTTAAAAGAAGACGTCTGTGTTCAAGCAGTCAGAACCGCGCTGCAAACCGGCTACCGCCATCTCGACACCGCGGCGTTCTACGGCAACGAAGTAGAAAACGGCGAAGGCCTGCGCCAGGCGGGGACGAAGCGTGAGGACGTCTTCATCTGCACCAAGGTCAGGCAGGGCGACCTGATGCCCGATGCGTTTGCCAAAGTGTTCGAGCAAAGTCTTGCCAATCTCAAGCTTCCCTATGTCGACCTCCTGCTCATCCATTGGAACAATCCCGACATCCCCCTCAAACTGTCCGTCGGTGCGCTCTGCAAGGCGAAGAAAGAAGGCAAGGCCAAGCACGTCGGCGTCGCCAATTTCACCACAACGATGCTGGACGAGGCCTGGGCCGTGACGTCGGAGCCGCTCGTCTGCAACCAGATCGAGATGCATCCCTTCATCAACCAGGACAAGGTGCTCGCCGCCTGCAAGAAGCATGGCATGGCGGTGGTTGCCTATTGCCCGATCGCGCGCGGCAAGGTGCCGGGCGCCGACGCGCTCGAGCGCATCGGCAAGGCGCACGGCAAGAGTGCCGCTCAGGTTTCGCTCCGCTATCTGGTGCAAATGGGCGTCTGCTCGATCCCGCGCACCGCGACCCCCGACCACCTGAAGCAGAACATCGAGGTGTTCGACTTCAAGCTTTCGGACGCAGAGATGGCGGAACTCAAGAAGCTCAACGCGACCAATATGCGCGTGGTCAACCCGCCGCACGCGCCGAAATGGGATACGCCGTGACGCGGAGTGGCGTCGTATGCAATCCGTCGAGGCAAAAGGATTTAAAATTCCGATCGTCGGCCTCGGAACGTGGGCCCTGCGTGGCCGCGACTGCGCGCGGCTGACCGAGCAGGCCATCCGGCTCGGCTACCGGCACATCGACACCGCGCAGATGTACGACAACGAGCGCGAGGTGGGTGAGGGCGTTCGCGCCTCGGGTCTGCGATCTGACGTGATCGTAACGACCAAGGTGCAGCCGACCTCGCTGGCGCCGCACGATCTCGAGCGTTCGGTGAAGGAAAGCCTGGCCCGGCTGCGTCTCGACGTGATCGACCTGCTGCTGATCCATTGGCCGAACCCGCGCGTGCCGCTCGCGGAGACGCTCGGCGCCATGGCCAAGATGAAGCGGGAAGGCTATGCGCGGCAGATCGGCGTATCGAATTTCACGGTGGCGCTGCTCGAGGAGGCCAGCAGGATTTCGAGCGAACCCTTGGTCTGCAATCAGGTCGAATGCCATCCGTTCCTCAATCAGGACAAGGTCGTTGCCGCATGCCGCATGCATAAGATGGCCGTCGTAGCCTACAGCCCCATCGCGCGCGGCGGTGCCAAGGGCGACAAGGTGCTGGAGAAAATCGGCAAAGCGCATGGAAAGTCGGCGGCGCAGATCAGCCTGCGTTGGCTGGTGCAGCAGGGAATTGTTGTCATTCCGCGCACGAGCAAGGTCGAGCGGCTGGAAGAGAATTTCTCGCTGTTTGATTTTGAGTTGAGCGACGCCGAGATGCGCGAGATCGCCGGGCTTTCGCGCCGCGGCGGCCGTATCGTCGATTGGACCTGGTCGCCGAACTGGGACTGACGGTCAATCCGTAGGGTGGGCTAAGCGTCGCCATAGCGCGTCGAAGACGCGCGTAAACGCGCTTATGGCGACGCGAGCCCACCGGTTGATTTCGAATTTGTTTCGGTGGGCTCGGCGCGTTCCGCGCCTTAGCCCACCCTACGGTCATGCAGTTGTGCGCACTGCTTCAACCGCGAGGGATTCGGAGATCGCGCCCTAGAAAAATCCGAGCGATTCACAGCCGGTGCCGGCCTGGAAGCTTTGCTTCCAGCGTTTGCCGGGAATATCGATCACATGGACGGAGCCATCGCCCTGACAGGCGACGAACAGTTCGCTACCGCGATAGACCATGTCCATTGGCTGGCTGCCGACCTTGACTGCGGTCTGCTCGCGGAACGACGGGTCGATCAGGCTCACGGTGTCGCTATTGAGGCTGGTGACACCAAGCATCCGCCAGTCGGGGCTGTAGCGGGCGATCTGGGCGGGCTTCGACACGTCCTCGAGACGGACCGTCTCCCTGACGGTTTGCGTCTTCGTGTCGATCAGAAACAGCACGGGCTCCTGGTCCGAGACGACGCTCACTGTCGCTCCGTCGCCCGAGATCGTGATGCCTGCGAGCGGATGCGGCGTCTTGATCTTTCCGAGCAGTTTGCGGTTAGGCAGATCGATGACGGAAACCTCGCCGTCCTCTTCGTTCTCGGTATAGAGCCGCTGCCCGTCAGGCGCGATGATGAGACGGTGCGCGTTTGTCGATCCTGAATCGATCGCGCCCACGACCTTGTTCGTTGCGCGATCAATGATCGCAACCACCGCGGTGTTCTCGCAGGTGATGTAGATCAATCCGTCGGGACCAAGCTTCAGCGTGTGGGGTGCAATATAAGGACGCAGGTCGATGTCGGCGGCGCGGCTGCGGTTCTTGAGATCGATGACGCACAATGTGTGACCGGGATTCGGATTTCGGCCATGGATGCCGTCCCCGTAGATCGGCACATAGGCAAGCCCGGTTTCGGGTACGACGAGCAGCTCGTGGACGGTGCGTTGGAAACCATCAAGCACTTTTTGCGTCTCGTAGGTTGCGGGATCGATGAACAGGATCTTGGCGCCCATCTTGTCGACACCGATCATCCCCTGCGCAGTTCCGTCTCCTGCCATGATGCGCACCTTTTTACATCTGCCCGGCACTCAATAGCACGGCCGGCGACAAATGGTGTAGGGAAGGATCATGAATTCCGACACGGCCCTTGTGCTGTTCTCCGGTGGGCAGGACTCGACCGTCTGCCTCGCCTGGGCTCTTGAGCGTTTCGCGCGCGTGGAGACGATCGGCTTTGACTACAGGCAGCGCCATGCCGTCGAGCTTGGCGTCCGCGCACGGCTGCGTGAGAAGATGTCTGTGCTGAATTCGAACTGGGCTGCGCGGCTCGGCGACGATCATGTCGTCAAGCTCGAAGGTCTCGCCGCGATTTCGGACACAGCGCTTACTCGGCAAACGGCGATTGAGATCGCCGAGAGCGGGCTGCCCACGACGTTCGTCCCGGGCCGCAACCTCATGTTCTTCTGCTTCGCCGGCGCTCTGGCCTACCGGCGTGGCGCGCGCCACCTCGTGGCGGGCATGTGCGAGACCGACTACTCCGGTTATCCCGACTGTCGCGACGACACCATTAAAGCGATGCAGGTCGCGCTCGCGCTCGGTCTCGACAAGCGCGTTGCCATCCATACGCCGCTGATGTGGATCGACAAGGCCGAAACGTTTGCCCTGGCGGTCGAAATCGGCGGCGAGGCATTTCTTGATCTCCTGATCGAAGACAGCCATAGCTGTTACCTGGGGGACCGCAGCAAGCGCCACGACTGGGGCTATGGCTGCGGCACTTGCCCGGCCTGCCAATTGCGTGCGCAGGGATTTGCCAAGTTTAAGAGCCGAAGGACGACATGATCGATAACGAGAAACGGAAAAACGTCGAAGGCGCCATTTTTCTTGTGCTGTTCTGCCTGACGATTCCCGCAGCCAACTGGATGATCGGCCACGTAGGGACAGTTTGCGTGCCCAATGGACTGTGTCTTGTTCCGGTTGCGCCCGGCGTGATGGCGCCGTCCGGCGTCCTCATGGTTGGCGCTGCCCTTGTCCTGCGCGACCTGGTGCAGCGGCGGCTCGGCGTCGAATTCGGCGTCGGCGCGATCATTACGGGCGCCGCGCTGTCGGCCGGCCTCGCACCCCGCTCGCTGGTGCTTGCTTCCGCGGTTGCGTTCCTGCTGTCCGAGTTCGTGGATTTTGCGGTCTATACGCCGCTGGCGCGACGGCGCCTGGTAGCGGCCGTGATCGCTTCCAGCATTGCCGGGCTCATCGTCGATTCGATCGTGTTCTTATGGCTGGCGTTCGGGTCACTCGACTTCCTGCTCGGTCAGATCCTCGGCAAGCTCTGGATGGTGTTGCTCGCAATTCCGTTCGTGGCCTGGATCAGGCGGCGTGACGAGCGGCTCGGCCTGAACCCAGCGTGAGGATTGTCATGGCGTCTGCTCTCGAAATTCTCCGCAATGTGACGACCGGCACCATCACCACAATCTTGCTGAAGAAGGGTATTCGTCGCTCCTGGATGACTGCGGCGATGCCGTTCGGCTTTTCCGGAAAACGTGTCGCCGGTCCGGCTTTCACGCTCCGCTTCGTGCCGGTACGCGAAGATCTCGCGACACCGGAAAGCTGGTCGAAGCCGATTTCCACGCGTGGCGCCATCGAGGCCATGCCTGAAAACTGCATAGTGGTCGCCGACGCGATGGGTGTGACCGGTGCGGGCATATTCGGCGATATCCTGTGCATGCGCATGGTCAAGCGTGGTGTGACCGCGCTGATCACCGACGGTGTGATGCGCGACAAGCATGGCGTGCTGGCGACCGGCCTTCCGGTCTGGTGTGCGGGCGTTGCGGCGCCGGCCTCGGTCAATCAACTGACATTTGTCGGCTGGAATGAGCCGATCGGTTGCGGCGGCTGTGCGATATTTCCGGATGATGTCATCGTCGCAGATGACGACGGCGCCGTGGTCATCCCCAAGGACCTGGTCGAGTTTGTCGCCAACGAAGGTGCCGAGCATGAGCTGCTCGAAAGCTGGCTGGTGCAGGAGGTGGAGAAGGGGGCGAAGCTGCCCGGCTTATACCCGCCCAATGAAGAGAACAAGAAGCGCTACGAGGACTGGA
Organism: uncultured Alphaproteobacteria bacterium; assembly: GCA_963736275.1. Lineage (GTDB taxonomy): Bacteria > Pseudomonadota > Alphaproteobacteria > Rhizobiales > Xanthobacteraceae > Pseudolabrys. Next base: position 469,600 of record CAVTOP010000007.1, on the reverse strand, counting down.
AGAAGAAGCGCTGATGTTCTTCATTCTCTCGAAGACCGTCATCTTTCTTCTGCTGCCGTCCAACCTTTTGCTGCTTCTTGCGCTTGCGGGCGTGGTGTTGCTGGCGACGCGCTGGCGACGCGCCGGCTTGCGCATGATCATCGGCGCCGTCGTCCTGCTTGCAATCGTGGGGCTGCTTCCGGTTGGAAACCTCCTCATCCACGCGCTCGAAAGCCGCTTCCCGCAATGGGATGTCGCGCGTGGCGCGCCCGACGGCATTGTCGTGCTCGGAAGCGCAATTTCGCCGAAGCTCTCGAGCGCGTTCGGCGAGCCGGTATTCAACGGCAGCGGGTCGCGCATGCTCGGTATGGCCAAGTTAGCGCGCACTTATCCAAATGCTCGCATCGTCTATTCAGGCGGCGATTTAAGTCTTTTCGGCAACGGCATACGCGATACCGACTTCGTCCATCCGGCCCTTGAGAGCCTGGGTGTCGCGCGCGAACGGGTGCAGCTCGAAACGCAATCGCGCAATACGGCTGAAAATGCGGTTTTTACAAAGCTGCTGATGAATCCAAAACCGGGTGAGCGCTGGCTGCTTGTGACATCCGCACGGCACATGCCGCGTGCGATCGGCTGCTTCCGGAAGGCCGGGTTTCGCGTCGAGGCATATCCCGTTGGTTGGCTGACCGCACGCACTTTAGAGATGAGGTGGGGACTAGGATTCGCGGCCGGCCTGGGGCGTCTCGATGCCGCTATGTATGAGTGGATTGGTCTGTTGGCTTATCGGTTGAGCGGACGAACGGCAGAACTGTTCCCGTCGCCATAACCTAAGACGCACGCACTACCGTTTGCGCACTTTTCGGCAGAACACGTCGTAGATTGCGCCGATAATGATGCGGGCTTCCTCGCTGGCCAATTTATAGTAGATCGCCTTTCCGTCGCGGCGCGTCGACACCAAACCATCGGCACGCAGCCGCGCGAGCTGCTGTGAGACCGTCGGTTGTCGCAGCTGAAGCAAGTCCTCGAGTTCGCTGACCGATTTTTCGTCCTCCGCCAATATGCAGAGAATTATCAGGCGACTTTCGTGTGCCAGCGCCTTGAGAAAATTGCTGGCGCGCTTGGCGTTCTCGACCATGCGGTCAAGTTCGCTGGAACGGTTGCGGCCTTCCAGGTGATGCAATTCCATACGTACACCAACAAGTTCTGTTCGGGTGCGGTTTGAATACAGACGATCAACAATCAACGTGCAACTTATTTCGCGCGGTCAGCCGCGTTCCCGGCCCGTTCCGTCAACGTCCAATTTTCTGATCAATGTTCCGAGCAAACCCCAAAAGTGGTCTTCGCCCGGATAGCCGCGGATGCGACCGACTTCGCGGCCTTTGTCGACCAACACGAACAGCGGCGCAAGCCGTTCCACCGCAATGAAACCCAAATCAGCAGGCAATGGATGATCGATGTTAACGCGCCGCAAGGGCGCACGCTGGCCTTCCGCTGTTTTTGGATAAACAGGCCCGATTTCGCGGTCAAATGTCTCGCACCAGACGCAGCCAGCCTGCTCGAACATGATCAATTCCGCAGCCAATGCGTTTGCTGTCCAGAAAGTGGTGATAACTGCAGACAAAATGATGCTACGAGAAAAAAATTCCAGAATTCGTGACATGCAAACCAACTTTATTCTCTCGTACAAACGAACGACGTAACCCACGACGATGGGCGCCCGCCAAACATACCACGAACACGATGGCAGGCGTCAGCCGAAGCGAAAATCCAACAAATTGTCGAATGAGCGCAGCTCGATCAGGACGCGATGGAGGAGATCGGCATCGCGGGTATCGATGGCCTTTGGAATGAGCGCAAGGCTGGCATTGGCGCCGTCGACCAACCGACGGAACTCTGGCGACTGGCGTATCGATTCGTTGGCGATCCCGTCGCAGCGGGCCAGCGCGCTGCCATACACCGATGCTTTGCTGGCGACACCGCTCTCCGTGCCGGGCTTACTCCAATCGAGCGCCCGGTCGTTGTAGATCATGAGCGCATCCATGGCAGCGTTTGCGTCGCGGACGCAATCCGCCAGCACGACGACGCCGCTTGCCTTACGCAGGTCGTAGAAGTCTTTCCGGATCGCATTGAGCCCGTTACGCGCTGCGTCGGGCCGTCCTGTCTTGAGCATGAGGTCGACGCCGACCAGCCGTGCGTTCACGGCTGTGAAAAGATTATTGTAATGCGGATTTCCTTCGAATGCGTCCGGCCGGTTACCGGCGAACCGCTCGGTGAAGGTGACCCAGGCGTTCCGCATGCGGTCGATTTCGAGCGACGCGAGATCGACGTTTTCGGTGCGGAGATAACCGATGGCGATGCGATTGTGCGCACTGACGGTCTCCATCGACGCATTGAAATCGGCAAGGTCTGCGGCGGCGCGAGATTCGGCCAAACCACCGGCAAACACGGCGATGAGGCATGCAATACGGGCAGCCCAGGCAGTCATGGAATTCACCGGATTTTGACGCGCACAAGATTAGGACTATGGATATAAGCATGGCCGCGGCAGGTGAGGAGACGCCTTTCCAGTCGTGGTTTACGGAATGCGACCATGATTGGACGGCGGAATTTACTGATTGGCGCGGCATCTTTGGCGGTGCTCACCGCATCGCGTGTCCGTGCCGAGCAACCCATTCTGACCGATGACGGCCTCTACAAGCAGTCGTGGTTCCTGGAAAGCTTCCTCGATCTTGCCGACGACCTCGATGGCGCGCGCAAGGAGGGGAAGCGTTTCGCGGTCATGTGGGAATTGAGAGGCTGCCCGTACTGCAAGGAAACGCATCTTGTAAATTTTGCGCAGCCAAGAATTTCCGACTACGTCAAAGCTAATTTCGAGGTGCTCCAGCTCAACATCATCGGGTCGCGCAAAGTCACCGATTTCGACGGGCAGGAGCTGTCCGAAAAGCAAATCGCCGCTAAATACGGCGTGCGTTTCACACCGACCTTCCAGTTCTTCGGCGACGGGGCGCTGAAAGATTTGCCGCCTGCCAACCGCGAGGTCAGCCGGGCGTCCGGGTACATGCTGCCCGATGATTTCCTCGCGATGTTTCGCTACGTGAGGGAAAAGGCGTACGAGGGCAAGAGCTTCCGCGACTATCTCAAATCGCGCCCAAGCTGAACGTCCCATCCTTCGAAAACGGGACCGGCGAGAACTCTATTCTCATTTATGAATACGATTTGAATCGCGCGCCCGCGACCGTTATGGTCCGGGCTGGGCAGGGCAGGCGGCTGCCCCAGGACGCTCATTGGAGGAAATAGGAATGCGGCAACTATCCCGTCGCGACGCATTGGCGCTTGGCGCCTCGGGTGCGGCGCTCACCGTCACCGGCTGGAGCGGCAGCGCATCAGGTGCGGCCAAGGAAGCGGTCGAGCAGATTGAGAAGTTCACCGGCGGCAAGACGGCCGAAAAGGGCAAAGTCTCGATCGAGCTTCCCGAGATCGCCGAGAACGGGAACACGGTGCCTCTGTCGGTCACAGTCGACGCGCCGATGACTGCAGACAACTATGTCAGCGAGGTCCTCGTTGTTGCCGAAGGCAATCCCAATCCGGGTGTCGCGACCTTCCATTTCTCGCCTCTGGCGGGCAAGGCTGAAGCGTCGACGCGCATCCGTCTTGCGACGACCCAGAACATCATTGCGGTTGCGAAAACCAGCAAAGGCGAATTCTTCACCAGCCAGAAGCTGGTGAAGGTCACCATCGGCGGCTGCGGCGGCTGAGCGGACAACGAAAAGAATCGGAGACAATCATGGCAGAAAAGCCGCGGCTCAAAATTCCAAAAGAAGCGAAAAAGGGCGAGGTCATCGAGATCAAGACGCTGCTGCCCCACGTGATGGAGTCAGGCCAGCGCAAGGACAAGGATGGCAAGCCGATTCCGCGCAAGATCATCAACAAGTTCGCGTGCGAATTTAACGGGAAGCCCGTGTTCGCGGCCAACATGGACCCGGCGATCGCCGCCAATCCGTACATGCAATTTCATGCCAAGGTCGAGGAAAGTGGAACCTTCAAGTTCACCTGGACCGATGACGACGGCACCGTCACTACCGCGGAGGAAAAAATCACCGTGAGCTGACACCCGGCGCGCCAAATTGCGTGCCGGACAATGAAAATAAATCGTTGGGAGGATCTGATGAGGCGTGGAGGAATTCTGGCTGGCGGTGCGGCGGTCGCAGTGCTTGCGGCCACCTTTTATGTTGTTGGCGGCCCGGTTGCCGCTCAATCCAAAAGGGAAGCGCCGCTCGAGATCAAGGCGGATGCGTCGGAGCGTCCGTGGAAACGCTATGCCGGCTGGCCCGCGCGCGATGAGTCGAAATACAACACGCTCGGCAACCTGGCCACTCCGCCGGCGCCGAAAGAGCCGCGCAAGATCAGTGGACCGATCACAGGAGATGCCGCCAACGGTGCCAAACTGGTGGCCGACCGGGCGCGCGGTGGATCATGCCTTGCCTGTCATGTGGTGGGCTCGGCCGGCGGCGCCAATCTTCCCGGCAACGTGGCGCCCGATCTTTCGGAAATCGGCAACGCGGGCCGCGAGGACGAATGGTTGTTCAACTACATCTATGATGCGCGCGTTTACAACCCCGAGACGGTGATGCCGCCCTGGGGGAGCCATGGCTTTTTCAACGAGCAGGAAATCAACGACATGGTTGCGTTCCTGAAGACGCTGAAATCGCCGGCCGTGTTCAAGACCGCGCTCGACGATCCGACCAAGCGGCCGCCGCCGGTCGAGAAGCGCGACAACCTCGATCCGATCGAGAATCCCGGCATGTGGGCGGTCGACAAGGCGCAGGACCTTTGGAGGCAGAAGACCTCGTCCGGGTTCTCATGCAACACCTGCCACAGCGACCCACAGACCGCGTTCAAGACCTGGGCGGCGTCGATGCCGAAGTGGGAGCCGCGTCTCAACAAGGTGCTGGGCGTGGAAGAATTCGTGACGCGTCACGCCAAGGCGACGACCGGCGCAAACTGGCTGATGGAGACGGATGACAATCTCGCAATGTCCGTCTATCTGCGCTTTCTCGCCAACGGCGCGCCGATCAAGGTGGATACCAGCAGCGCCGAGGCCAAGGCGGCGATGGAGCGTGGCAAGGAGCTATCGGCGCGCAAAGTCGGCCAGCTCAACATGGCCTGCACCGACTGCCATGGCAAAGTGGCAAATCACTGGATTCGCGGCCAATGGCTGGGCGAGCCGAAGGGCCAGTACGACCATTTCCCGACCTGGCGCACCAGCCTGCTGAAGGTCTGGGATATCCGTCAGCGTTTCCAGTGGTGCCAGGTCAATATTCGCGCCGACGAACTGCCGCCGGACGCCAAGGAATATGGCGACCTGGAGCTGTATCTGGCTTCGCAGAACGAGGGTCTGAAGTTGAGCGTGCCGGGCATCCGGCATTGAGCAGGTTTGACCGGACTTAGCCGTCGGGACATTCTTCAGGTCGGTGCCGCGGCGGCCGCGCTCGCGGCGGGTAATGGCGCGTTCACGCGTGCCATCGCGCAGCAGCGCCTCACCGAAAACGATCTGCTCAGGTTCGACCCGATCGGCAATGTCACGCTGCTGCACGTGGCCGATATTCACGGCCAGCTGATGCCGGTCTATTTCCGCGAGCCTTCGGTCAATCTTGGCGTCGGCGACGCGAGGGGCCAGCCGCCGCACCTCGCCGGCAAGGACTTCCTCAGGCGATTTGGCATTCCGGAGAAGTCGGCTTCGGCCTATGCGCTGACCGACCAGGGCTTCGAGGCGCTTGCCAAATCCTACGGTCGTATCGGCGGCCTCGACCGGCTGGCGGCGGTGGTCAAGCGCGTGCGCGCGGAGCGCGGAAACGACAAGGTCCTGGTTCTCGACGGCGGCGACACCTGGCAGGGCTCGCTGGGCGCGAACCGCAGCAAGGGCCAGGACATGGTCGACTGCATGGCCTTGCTCAAGCCAGACGCGATGACCGGCCATTGGGAGTTCACCTACGGCGAAGCGCGAGTCAGCGCGCTGATCAAGCAGCTCGGCTTTCCGTTTCTCGCGCTCAACATCCGCGACACCGAATGGAATGAGCCGGCCTTTGAGCCGATGAAGTTCTTCGAAAAGGGCGGCGTGAAGATCGCGGTGCTTGGCCAGGCGTTCCCGTACACACCGGTCGCCAATCCCCGCTGGCTGATGCCGAAGTGGTCGTTTGGCATCCGTGAAGAAGATGTGCGCGCCAATGTCGAGAAAGCGCGCAAAGCCGGCGCCCAGCTTGTCGTGCTCCTGTCGCACAACGGGTTCGATGTCGACCGCAAGCTTGCGGCGCGCGTATCGGGCATCGACGTGATCCTGACCGGTCACACACACGATGCGCTGCCCGAGGCGATCAAGGTGGGACAGACTTTACTGGTGGCGTCCGGCAGCCACGGGAAATTTGTCTCGCGGCTCGATCTCGATGTCCAGAACGGTTCGGTTAAGGGCTTCCGCTACAAACTGATCCCGCTGTTCGCCGATGTCATCAAGCCCGATGCGGAGATGACGGCGGCTATTGCGAAGGCGCGCGCTCCTTATGCGTCGGAGCTTTCACGTGTGGTCGGCCATTCCGAATCGCTGCTCTACCGGCGCGGCAATTTCAACGGCACGTTTGACGATCTCATTTGTGCGGCCCTCCTGAAGGAGCGTGATGCCGAGATCGCGCTGTCGCCAGGATTTCGCTGGGGCACGAGCGTGCTGCCGGGCCAGGCCATCACCATCGAGGACATTCACAACGCAACAGCCATCACCTATCCGCAGGCCTATCGCATCGCGATGACCGGTGAGCGCCTCAAAGAGATTCTCGAAGACGTTGCCGACAATCTCTTCAACCCCGATCCGTACTACCAACAGGGTGGTGATATGGTTCGTTGCGGCGGGCTCGGCTACGCGATCGACATTTCAAAGCCGATTGGCCAGCGTATTTCCGCAATGACAGAACTGAAATCCGGCAGACCGATCGACCCAACAAAAGAATACGTCGTTACCGGCTGGGCGAGCGTCAACGAGGGCACGGAAGGTCCGCCGGTCTGGGATCTGGTCGAGCGCTATGTTGCTGCGGAAAAGACGGTGCGGGTTGCGCCGAACGCGAGCGTGAAAATTTCCGGGAATTGACGTCGAATTTATTACATTCACAAAATACAATGTGATAAGCCTGCGCTGTCGGCAAAGAAGGGCGCATGACGAACCCGAACGACAAAGATGGCGCGACGCGCCGCCGGTTTCTTGCGGGCGCTGCCGGGCTTGCCGCCGCAGGCGCAAGCGGCGCGCGTGCGGAAAATACGAAAAACCTTCCTCCCAACGTTCCGAACTGGACGCGCCAACTGGGCGATGGTGTCGGCGTGCGCGCCTACGGCAATCCGTCCAAATACGAAAAAGACGTCATCCGCCGCACCGTGCCCTGGCTGACTGCGACCCCGGAATCGTCGGTAAGCTTCACGCCGCTGCATCAGCTCGACGGCATCATCACGCCCAACGGCCTCTGCTTCGAACGTCATCATGGCGGCGTCGCGGAGATCGATCCGGGCGACTACCGGCTGATGGTGCACGGGCTCATCGACAAGCCGCTGATCTTCACGCTTGAGGAACTCAAGCGGCTGCCGCGCATCAACAAGATCTATTTCCTCGAATGCGCCGCCAATTCCGGCATGGAATGGCGCGGGGCTCAACTCAATGGCTGCCAGTACACGCATGGTATGGTGCATTGCGTGCAGTACACAGGCGTGTCGCTCAAGCTGTTGCTGGAGCAGGCCGGGCTCAAGCCGAATGCAAAGTGGATCATGGCGGAGGGTGGCGACGCCGCCGCGATGAACCGCTCGATCCCAATGAGCAAGGCGCTCGACGACTGCATGATCGCCTATCGCATGAACGGTGAAATGCTGCGTCCGGAGCAGGGCTATCCGGTGCGCCTCGTGGTGCCAGGATGGGAAGGCAATGTCTGGATCAAGTGGCTGCGCAGATTGAAAGTCGGCGACCAGCCCTGGTTCACGCGCGAGGAAACCGCGAAATACACCGATCTTCTTGAAAACGGAAAGGCGCGCCAATTCACCTTCGTGATGGACGCCAAGTCCGTGATCACCGCACCGTCGCCGCAGGCGCCGGTGAAGCAGAAGGGGTTCAACATCGTCACGGGGCTTGCGTGGTCGGGCCGCGGCAAGGTCAAACGCGTCGATGTCTCGCTCGACGGCGGACGCAATTGGCGCACGGCGCGCATCGACGGTCCGATCCTCGATAAGGCCTGCGTGCGCTTCTACTACGAGTTCGACTGGAAGGGTGAAGAGCTTCTGCTGCAGTCGCGCGTCATGGACGAGACCGGCTATGTGCAGCCGAGCAAGGACGCATTGCGTAAGATCCGCGGGGTCAACTCGATTTACCACAACAACGGTATCCAGACCTGGGCGCTGAGGGCGGACGGGGAGGTCGAGAATGTCGAAGTCGGCTAGACCGTCGATCGCCCTTGTGCTGGTGCTCGCGCTCGGTGGATCTGCGCTGGCGCAGGGCAAGCCTGACGTGCCGCGCAACTATGGCATTGGGCATGTGGCGACTCCGGAGCAGCTTGCCGGCTGGGACATTGACGTGCGGCCCGACGGACAGGGCGCTCCGCGCGGCCGCGGATCGGTGAAGGACGGCGAGAAGGTCTACATGGAAAGATGCGCCGCCTGCCACGGCGAGTTCGGCGAAAGCGCCGGGCGCTGGCCGCCGATCGCGCAGGGCAAAGGCACGCTCGCCTCGCACGATCCGGTAAAGACCGTCGGTTCGTATTATCCGTACCTCTCCAGCGTAGTCGATTATATCCGCCGTGCGATGCCCTTTGGCGATGCGGAGTCGCTCACCAACGACGAGCTCTATGCGGTGGTCGCCTACGTGCTCAATCTCAACGACATCGTGGATGAGAATTTTGTGCTGTCGAAGGAGACCTGGGCGCAGGTCAAAATGCCCAACAGCGGCGGTTTTTTCGATGACGATCGCGAAAACAGTGAGAAGGCCTTCTGGAATGCAAATCCTTGCATGAAGGATTGCCGGGGACCGGTGGCCATTACCGGACGCGCCTTGTCGATCGACGTCACTCCAGATGAAAAAACGCAGAAACGCGGGGTGGAATAAGGATTTAATGCCGCGGCAACAGGTCGCTGGCGCGAACAAGAAAACAAGCCGACGCTTCTGAATCGGGACGAACGGCATAAAAGGAAGCGGCATGCCGGGGGCGGCGGCTGGTCGAAATTTAGCGCGATTGGTGTTGGCGACCGGCGGTGCGATCACGGCATATTTGCTGCTGATTGGTGTGACCGCGAGCCTCGGCGCCGACTTCGAGCTCGGTCGTTATCTGTCGTCCGAATGTATGACGTGCCACGGCACGGCAAAGGCCGATAGTACGATCCCAAACATTTTCGGCCTGAGTCAGGCGCACTTTACGGATGTCATCAAGGCGTATCGCGCGAAGACGCTGCCCAATCCCATCATGCAGACGATCGCTGGCCGTTTGAACGACGAGGATATCGCCGCGCTTGCGCTCTATTTCGAGACTGCCAAGAAACCAAAATAGCCACGGGGGTGACAATGACCGAAATGACTTGCCGTAACTTCAGTTTGTTTGCAGGGGCTTCGCTTGCAACGCTTTCCACGCCGCTGTTCGCGCCAGCGGTCCTTGGCCAGGCCAGGCCGCGACTGGTTGTTGTCGGCGGAGGTCCGGGCGGAGCGACGGTTGCACGGTATGTGAACAAAGAGTTCCGCCGGCGCAGTCGATGTCACGCTGATTGAACCGCTGAAAAACTTCACAACCTGTTTCTTCTCGAATCTTTATGTCGGAGGCTTCAGGGACAGGAAGTCGCTGACGCACAACTACGACAAGATCCGCAAAAGCGGCGTGAACGTCGTTCAGGTCATGGCCGGCGCGATCGACCGGGATAAGAAAACAGTGACGCTCGCCGGCGGTGCTCGCGTTCCTTACGACCGGCTGGTCATCGCACCCGGGATCGATCTCAAATGGGATTCGGTCCCCGGCTATTCGGAAGCGGCCGCGCAGATCATGCCGCACGCCTGGAAACCGGGCGCGCAAACCGAGTTGCTGGTCAAGAAGCTCAACGCGCTCAAGGATGGGGCTCTGATCGTGATGGTGGCCCCGCCAAATCCGTTTCGCTGTCCGCCCGGTCCTTATGAGCGGGCATCGATGTTTGCGCACGTGCTCAAGAAGAAAGGCCACAAGAAGTCGAAGATCATCATCGTCGACCCCAAACCCACGTTTTCCAAGCAGGCGGTGTTCATGGAGGGATGGGAGAAGCACTATCCCGGCATGATCGAGTGGCAAGACCCCAAGATTCACGGCGGCATTAAGGAGGTGGATCCGAAGACGGGCCAGGTGAAAACCGATTTTGCCACCTATAAGGCCGCGCTTGCCAACGTCATTCCGGCGCAGATGGCCGGCAAGATCGCGCGTGACGCCGGCCTCGCCGATCAATCGGGCTATTGTCCAATCGATCCGGAGTTGATGAAATCAAAAGTCGATGCCAACATCTTCGTTGTCGGCGATGCAGCAATTCCTGGCGACATGCCAAAGTCGGCCTTTTCCGCGAACAGCCAGGCCAAGGTGGCCGCAATGGTTATCCGTGCCGAGCTCACCAAGTCGCGGGCGTTCCCGGCGCGCTATACCAATACATGCTGGAGCCTGATTGCGCCCGATGACGACATCAAGGTCGGAGCAAATTACGAGCCCGGTGACGGCAAGATCAAGCACATCACCGGTTTCGTCAGCCAGAAAGGCGAGGCGCCCGACGTCCGCAAGCAGAACTACAAGGAATCAGTCGATTGGTATAACGGCATCGTGGCAGACATTTTCGGCTGATCGAATTCTTTCATCTGCGACGGAGCGGCGGCCCAAGGGCCGCCGTTTTGCGTCGCGGCGCTCTTTCGCCTATGACTGACACTCCCACAGTGCTCCAGGTCCGAACGTTTCATGGCCAAGCTCAATCTTTCCGTCGCCGTCGGCCCTTACGACCGCACGCGGGCGCTGATCGACGGCTCCGTGCAGATCGACGGCGTCAAACCGGCCTGCATGACGCTTTCACCGGAAGAAATATTCTTCCGCGCCTTCCGGCAGGCCGAATTCGATATCTGCGAGCTTTCGCTGTCGAGCTTCACGGTCAAGACCGCGCAGGGCAACTGCCCCTATGTCGGGGTGCCGGCCTTCGTGTCGCGCGCCTTCCGCCATACGTCGATCTATGTGCGGACCGACCGCATCAAGAAGCCCGCCGACCTGAAAGGCAAGAAAGTCGGCCTGCCGGAATATCAGCTCACCGCCAATGTATGGGCGCGCGCGATCCTTCAGGACGATCACGGTGTGAAGCCGTCAGACATTCATTGGGTGCGCGGCGGCATCGAGGATGCGGACCGGCCGGAAAAGATCAGCATCAAGCTGCCGCCCGACGTGAAGCTTGAGGATGGACCGAGAGGAAAATCGATTTCCACGCTGCTGAGAGACGGTGAGATCGACGGCTTTATCGCGCCGCGGCCGCCGTCGCTGCCGAAGGATACGCCCAATGTGGGCTGGCTGTTTCCAGACCCGGTTGCCGCTGCAAAGGATTATTTCAAGCGCACGGGCATTTTCCCGATCATGCACCTGGTCGGCGTGCGGCGCACTTTGGCCGAAAAGCACCCCTGGCTGCCAGGGGCCGTGTTCAAAGCCTTCGAGCAGGCCAAGAAAGTGGCAATCGACCAATTGAGCGACACCTCGGCAACGAAAGTAACGCTCCCGTTCATCGAAGAGCGGCTTTCGGAAGCGCGCGCGCTGATGGGCGAGGACTTCTGGTCCTACGGGGTTGCCGCCAACCGCAAGACGTTGGAGTCGTTCCTTCACCACCACCATTCGCAAGGGCTCTCATCACGCCTGGTGACGGTGGAAGAGATGTTTCATCCCGGCACGCTCGAAACCTTCAAGCTTTAGGAATTTGCAATGGCCACAATTCGCATCATGAGCGGCGGCGCGCCGAAGGAAATCTTTCTGCAGCTGACGCCGCAGTTCGAACGCCAGTCGGGCCACAAAGTCGATTACGTCTTTGCGGTGATGTCGGCGCTGCGCGACAGGCTGGCCGCCGGCGAGAAGGCGGATGTCCTGGTGATGCCGACCAACATCCTCGACGGCTACCAGAAGGACAATGTCGTGCGCGCGCAAGGCCGCGCGATCCTCGGTCTCGTGAGCGTCAACGCGGTGGTGCGCACAGGCGCTGTCGAAGCCGGACCTCTCGACCCCCGAGAAGGTCAAGCAGGCGATGCTCAACAGCCGTGCCATCACGCATGCGACGCCCGGCGCGACGCCGAGCGGCACGCATATGGGAAAACTGGTCGAGCAGCTCGGCATCGCCGACGCGATGAAGGGCAAGATCATCCATCGCCCGGCGCTGGAGGGTGGCGTGCAGCTCGTTGCCAGCGGGGAGGCCGAGATCGGCTTTTATCCGAAGAGCGAGGTGGTCAATACCGACGGTTTGAGTGTCGTCGGCCCGCTACCGGCCGCGATTCAGCTCACGACCATCTACGGCGCGGCCGTTACCGCGGCGAGCCCGGCGCGCGACGCCGGCGACGGCGTTTATCAGATTCATGAGCGACCCGGCGCACCGCGCCGCCTGGGCTCACGCGGGCTTTGATCCATCGGCCTAGGATGTGGAATCTCATAAACGGCCGGCCATAGTTGGCGGTGGCGAGCATTGTCGCTATTGGGGCAGAGCGGACATCCCAAAAGCAGGCCAATGTCGCGATTGACCCAGAGCGGACTCTAACCCTTTCTGGGGGTACGTGAGATTTGCTACGCTCCTCGTCTAATTTTTTGGGGGCGGTATGAGGCGGCGGCAATTTCTCGGTGTTCTTAGTGGCGCGGCGGCCTGGCCAATTGCGTCTAAAGCACAACAGGCCGACCGCGCGCGCCGCGTTGGCATACTCAATATCCTCGCGATAGATGATCCGGAAGCCCAAGCCCGAAAGGCAGTGTTCGAGCAAACTCTTGAACAACTGGGTTGGTCGGTCGGCCGTAATCTGAAGATTGAAAACCGTCAGGTTGGCGGCGATCTCGACAGTCTTCGTCGCTATGCCGCCGAATTGGTCGCCCTAACGCCGGATGTGATCCTGAGTATCGGTGGTCTAACGGTGGCGCCGCTGCAACAGGCCACACGAACTATCCCCATTGTGTTCGTGAACGTTCCCGACCCCGTTGGCGCCGGCTTTGTCGAAAGCATGGCCCATCCAGGCGGCAACATCACCGGCTTCTCGAATTTCGACTACAGCATGAGCGGCAAATGGGCTGAGTTGCTTAAACAAATCGCGCCCAAGGTGACTCGATGCTTGGTGTTTCGTAATCCCGCCTCTGCGGCGGGCATCGGACAATTTGCAGCTGTTCGGTCGGTAGCGGAGAACCTTGGTATTGAACTTAAGCCGGTGAACGTGCGCGACACTGAGGAAATCGAGCGAACCGCCGCAGCATTTGCACGTTCGGGCAACGGCGGCGTAATCGTAACAACAGGGGGCACGGCAGCTCGTCGCAAGCTCATTATCGATCTGTCGGCTCGTTACAAATTTCCGGCGATTTATCCATATCGCTATTACGCCGTGGACGGAGGTTTGATTTCGTACGGGCCCAATACGCACGATCCGATCCGGCGGGCCGCGGGATATGTTGATCGTATTCTTAAGGGCGAGAACCCGGCCGACATGCCAGTGCAGGCGCCGACAAAGTTTGAACTGGTTTTAAATCTCAAGACCGCAAAGGCGCTCGGCGTGACCGTTCCGCAATCGCTGCTCGCTACAGCCGACGAGGTCATCGAGTAGTCGCGCTTGTGGCCCTTCGCGTCATTTCGCTGCGTCGTAAAATTCAGTCGCTATTGGGGTGGAAGCGGACATTCAGCCAGCCGCACTCGACAAGCCGGATTTATGAGAACACGGCCTAGGCTCTCGGTGCCTTCAGCTTCACGTGGATGTTCTTTTCCTGCGTGAAGGCGAGCATCTCCTCGAAGCATTCCTCGCGCCCGAGACCCGACTGCTTGAAGCCGCCGAAGGGCGCGCCGAGGAAGTGCTTGCTGACCTCGTTGATCCAGACATAGCCCGCCTGGACCGCAAGCGCGGTCCGGTGTGCGGTCGAGAGGTCGTTGGTCCAGATCGACGCGGTGAGGCCGTATTCGACCGCATTCACCGTCGCGAGCATTTTGCTCTCGTCATTCCATTTGAAGACGCCGAGCACGGGCCCGAAGATTTCCTCGCGCGCGATCCTGTTCTTGTCGGTGACGGCGAACACGGTCGGCTCGATATAGAAGCCGCCCTTGAGGGCAGGATCGGCCGGCGGCCCGCCGCCGGTGATAAGCTGCGCGCCTTCGCTCTTGGCCGAGTCGATAAAGCTCATCACCCGGTCGAACTGCTGCTTGGACACGATCGCGCCCATGGTGGTGGCGGGGTCGGTCGGAATCCCCGGCTTGAAGTATTTGATCTTCTCCTTCACCCGCGCGACCACGGCGTCGTAGATCGCCTCGTGGATGAAGGCGCGGCTGGTCGAGCCGCAGGACTGGCCGCACCAGGTGAAATTCATGCCGCCGATCACGGCGCCGGCGACCTCGTCCGGATCGGCATCGCCATAGGCGATCAGCGCGTTCTTGCCGCCGAGCTCCAGCATCGTCCGCTTGACCGTGTCGGAGGCCGCTTTCATGACGGCGCGGCCGGTCGGCACGCTGCCGATCAGCGCGATCATGGCGACGTCCGGGTGGCTGGCGAGCCTCTGCCCGACTTCGCGCCCGCCCGGCACCACGTTAAAGACGCCCGGCGGCAGCAGGCCGTCGATCAGTTCGGCCAGGCGCAGCGACGACAGCGGCGCCTGCTCGGGCGGCTTCACCACCACCGTATTGCCGGCGGCGAGCGGAGCCGCCGACTTGCCGGCGCAGAACATGAACGGATGATTGAACGGAATGATGCGGCCGACGACGCCGAGCGGCTCGCGGACGGAGAAGTTGACCACGTCCGGACCCATCGGGATCGAGGCGCCCTTCATCTCCGTGACGAAGCCCGCGAAGAATTCCATCTGCGCAGCGGCGATCATCGCGTCGCTGACCATCTCCTTGACCGGGTTGCCGCAATCGGCGGCATCGATCATCGCCAGCTCGTTGGCGTTCTGGCGCAGGATCTCGGCGATCCGGCGCAGGATCTTGGCCCGCTCGAGCGGCAGCACGCGCCGCCACTCGGCGAACGCGGCCTTTGCCGCCGCCACCGCCGCATCGATGTCGTCCGCGCCGGAGTCGGCGACCTTGCCGAGCGACTGTCCCGTGCCGGGACTGATCGTGTCGACAAAGCGGCCCGCCTTCGGCTCGTGCCAGGCGCCGCCGTAATAGGCACCGCGATTTTTCGGCAAAACGACCGCCTGCGCGGAAGCGGCCTGCGGGGAAACGGCAGTGGTCATGGCGACACCTGTTACTTGCGTGGCGAAATCTGGATCAGCTCCGCGATCTGCTCCTTGTTGAGGGGAGCGGGAATGAACTTCAGGTTCACCGCCTCCGGGATCAACGTATCGAGTCCCTGAATCTGATCGGGATTGACCAAATTCTTGGGGAAGAACTCGTCGCGCACGCGCTTGGCCAAGGGCTCCGAAATTCGTGCAAACTCCGCATAGTCCTTCAGCACCTGCGGATTTGACGAGTACATGTAATCGATGCTCTCGCGGTAAGCCTTCATGAAGCGTTCGATGACTTCTTTCCGCTTCACCAGCGCGTCGGCATTGGCCACCAGCACGCGGATGGTCTGCCCGCGGACCAGCGCGGCGTCGGTCGCGCGCGCGACGAGATGGATCTTGCCTTCGTCGATTTCCTTGAGTCCGAACGGGGGTGCGGCCCAGCCGACGTCGACCTGATCGGTCATCACGGCGGTGAGCGTTGCGCTCGGATTGCCGGTCGCCTGCGGCTTGGCCGTCAGCTTGAACTCGTCGATAAATGCCCGCACCACGCTGTTGGTCGAGGACCCATTGGTTGAAAAAGCGATGGTGTGGCCGTTGGTGTCTTTCAACGTCTTGATCGCCGGGTTCTTGGCGTACCAGTAGTCGGCGGCGCCCGTCGCTTCTGCACCGATGATGCGCACAGGGGCGCCTTTCGCGTAGGCCGCCATTGCGCCGAGCGTGCCGACGGCCAGGCCGAGATCGACGCTGCCAGAGATCACAGGCTGCAAGGTTTCGCCGCTGCCCGAGGTGTAGATCATCTCGAGCTGTAGTCCATGCTTCTTGAAGATGCCGGCCTTGTCGCCGAGATGGGTGATCGCGGTGTCCCAGTTGCCGCGCTGGCCGATAGTCATTTTCACCAGATCGTCGGCCGCAGCCGGCGCCGTGAGCGTCGCCAGTGCGTCTATGGCGATCGCTGCGGCGGCAAGTCCAACCACATGTTTCATGCGTTCGCTCCCGTCTCGTTTGAACGTCAGGTTCTTTTTATGCCTTCGAGGCCACCGAGGCGGCCCACCAGCGCATTGGCGCCGATCGCCAGCACGAACAGGACGATCAGCATGGCATACATGCGCGGCATGTCGAAGGTGCTGTAGGCATTGATGATCAGGAAGCCGATCCCCTTGTTCGACAGCTTGGTTTCGGCCAGAAGCGTACCGATCAGCGCGACACCGAGCCCCAGCCTGATGCCGTTGATGATCGGATGCCGCATCGCGGGAAGGTAGATCTTCGTAATCATCTGCCAGGTCGAGGCGCGGAAGCTCTTGCCCACGCGGATGAGCACCTTATCGATCTGGCGCATGCCGGCGGCGACCGAAAGCGCGACGGGAAAGAAGCAGGAAAGGGTGCCGAGCGCGATCTTCGAGCCGGGCCCGACCCCGAACCACATGATCATGATCGGGAAAAAGATGATCTTTGGCGTGGGGCCGAGATAATAGAGATAGGGTTCGAATGCTTTCGACAGGAATCGGTTGACGCCAAGCAAGATTCCGACCGCGAGCCCGGAAATTCCGCCGATCAGCAGCGCCGTCCCGATTTCAGCCGCGGTCACACCGAGGTTGAAGTAAAAGTCGCCATGCGACAGCAGGTCGTAGAGTGCTTTGCCGATGGCAAAGAGCGAAGGCACCACGTCGCGATAGAGCAAGCCGGAATGGGCGAGGAATTCCCAAATCGCGAGCACCGCGAGAATGATCGCAATGCGCAGGAGTGTAACCGCGCTTACCGGCGGCTCAGCAGCCACAGTCCCCGTCAGTCGATCGGTCGCAGCCATCGCTCGGCCTTTTCCAGAGCCATAAAGAACAGCACACTCACCAGGATCACAAAGCAGATTGCCGCATAGGTGCCGGCAAGATCGTAGCGCTCGGCCAGGTCGTTGATGAGCTGCCCGAGACCGCCGTAGTTGATCAGGAACTCGACGCCGACGATGTTGATCAACGCGAAGATGAGACCAAGCCGCACGCCGACGAAGATCGTCGGCAGCGCCGCAGGAAACATGATCTTCCAGAACTGCTGGGTGGGCGTCAGGTTGAAGCTGCGCCCGACATTGACCAGAACCTTGCGCGTGTTCGCCATGCCTTCGATCGTCTTCAGGATGACCGGTGGCAGCGCCGGCGAAAAATCCCATCATGATGATGGTCCAGGCGTTGCGGCCGAAGATCACCATGAACAACGGATAGGCCAGGACCAGCGGCGCCGCCGCCATGGCGGCGACCCAGGTTTCACACGCCTGCTGAAGGAGCTTGATGCGGTGCATCAGGACGCCGCCGGCGATGCCGAACACCGTGAGCATGATACCGGCCGTCAGGCATTCCCCGAGTGTCAGCAGGAATCGGCTGAACACGTGTTCTTCGACGATTACGCGCCCAAAGCTTGCGACAATCTCCGATGGGGGCGGGACTATGAAGCGGCTGATGAAGTTCAACTGGATCAGCAGTTCCATGATCAGCAAGACGACAAGCAGCGCGGCCACGCCGACCAGCGCAGGAGGCACAAAACGCGGTCCCGGTTGCCTTGCCGCTGCGATGGTCATGGCGCCGTACTCGGGTGCTCGAGCGCGTGCTTTTCCTCGTCCTGCATGCCACGGCTCGCTTCTTCGCGCAGGTCACTCCAGATCTGGGCGACGTATCGCCCAAAAGCCTCGCTGCCGACAATTTCAGACGTGCGCGGTCGCGGCAGGTTGATGTCCACGATCCGTTTCACCTTGCCGGGACGGTAGGTCATCACCAGGATACGGTCCGACATCTGGACCGCCTCCGTGATGTTGTGCGTGATCAGCAGCGTCGTCTGCTTCAGATGTTGCTGGATCTGCAGCACCTTGTCGCCCAAGCAGCAGCCGCGTCTGCTCGTCGAGCGCGGCGAAGGGTTCGTCCATCAGCAGGATTTTCGGCTCGGAGGCGAGCGTGCGGGCGAGCGACACGCGCTGCCGCATGCCGCCGGATAATTCACCCGGATAGCGGTTTTCGAAGCCGTCGAGCCCGACCATCCTGATGAAGTGGCGCGCGCGCTCGATGCGCTGTGCCTTGGGCATTCCGACGAGCTCAAGTGGAAACCCGACATTGTCGGTCACGGTCCTCCAGGGGAATGTCGATTCTTCCTGGAACACCATGCCGATCGACTTGTGCGGACCTGAAATCGTCTCGCCCGCGACGGTGACGACACCTTGATGCTCGGCGAGCAATCCGCCGATCACGTTAAAGAGAGTGGATTTCCCGCAGCCCGAGGGACCGATGACCGAAAGGAATTCGCCTGGTCGAACTTTAAGCGACACGTTGTCGACAGCCGTGATTGCGCCCTCCGGGGTCTCGAATTGGACGACGATATCGTCGGCCACCAGGATGGCGTCATTGACGGATGGGGCGGACGCCATAAGGCCTTACTCGCTCTTGCGGGTCATCGCCGCGGTCGTCGCGGCGGTATAACCCGGCTCGACGCGCACATCGACGACCGCCACCGCGCCGGCTTCAACCGCGGTGATGGCTTTCGTCAGCGTCGGCGCGAGATCGCCGATTGTGGCCACAGGACCGAAGCCCTGCGCCCCCTGGGCGCGCGCCATGGCGGCGAGATCGATATCGGGCTCCGAGATGCGTTGCCCGACCCAGCGGTTTTCGACCGGACGATTGCGCATGCGGGCGACACGTTCCTGATGCAGTTCATCGTTGAAGAATGAACGATTATTGGCGACGACGATCAGCAAAGGAATGCGGTAATGCGCCGCCGTCCAGAGCGCAGTCACCCCCATCAGGAAATCGCCATCGCCGCAGACCGCGACCGGAAGGCGGCCGCTGTCCTTCAATGCCAGCGCTGCCCCGACTGAAATGCCTGGGCCGCCGCCGACGCCGCCGCCGCCATCGGAGCCGAGGTAGTCGAGCGGATGATCGAAAACCCAGGTCGCACCGTTCCAGGAGAGCGAGACGTGGGTGAGGCTGGCCGGCCGGCTGCCGACCGCTTCGCGTAAGGCCGTCGCCAGGTGGTCTACGGTCAGCTTGTCGCCGGTCGGCTTTGGGAATTCCTTTGCGCGCCCCGGCGCTGCGCGCGCCAGTCCCGGACCAAGCGCCTCCAGCAGCGGTGGCACCGCGACGTCAGGTTCGCAGTCGATGAAGACATCGACCGGCGGCAAGCCCTGATAGTCCATACTCCAGCCATTGTGCAGGTGGTGATCGACGGACACCTGGATAACTTTGGCGGAGACACTGCCGACGGCTTTGAACGTGCCCGCCGGGTCCAGCCAGTCGAGGCTGAGGATGACATCGGCAGCGCGGATTGCCTCGGCTGCTTCCGGTGCCAGCACCGTTCCACCAGGCGCACCGGCATGAAGATAATGCGAGGTCGGAAACGACGCGGCGATCTTGAGATCGGTGACGACGCGTGCATTCAGCCGCTCGGCGAGAGCGACCCGCTTGTTCCAGGCCTCGACGTTGCGCGAGGTTCTGCCCGCAAGGATCACCGGCTGCTTTGCACTTCGCAGCAGATCAGCTGCCTGTTTGATCGATGCCGCGGGCGCCGCACCTGCGACCGGCGGCATGAAGCGTTTGGTCTCGATGGCCGGCACGGCGTCCTGCAGCTTGCTCTCCTGCATCTCCGCATCGAGATTGACGTAGGTCGGGCCGCGTGGCGCGGTGTTGGCGATCCAGTTTGCGCGCAACACCGCCTCGCGCGCGGCGGTGGGCGATGCCGGCTGATCGTCCCACTTCGTGTAGCCACGAACGAGCGCGCCTTGATCTCGCGCGGTGTGGATCCAGTCGATCCATGGCCGCCGCTTGACGGCATCGACGGGTCCGGTCGCACCTAAAATCACCATCGGCATGCGGTCGCACCAGGCGTTGAAGATCGCCATGGTGGCGTGCATCAGTCCGACGTTCGAATGCACGGCTGCCGCCATCGCCGTGCCGGTGACTTTGGCGTAGCCGTGTGCGATCGCGACCGCGCTTTCTTCGTGCAGGCAGAGCAGCATCTGCGGCCGCTCATTGCCGAGGTAATTGACAAGGCTGTCGTGCAGCCCGCGATAGCTGGCCCCGGGGTTGAGGGCGATATAAGGGATGTCGGTTGCGCGGAGCGCATCGGCCACGACGTCGCTGCCGAAGCCCGCGGCGTTAACGCCTGCGGGCACGGGACGGTCGAAGGCGGCCAGGCCTCCCGCGCCGCTCGGACGCGTTTTGACGGGTTCGTTTCTGTTGCTCGACACGTTTTGTCCGCTTTTTTCCGCTCCGGGGGCGGATGAGCGGGCATCCAACCGGATTACGGGCCCTGACGCAATCGGGCGAGCAATTTCAGACCTGCGTAGCCGTCGGGCTCCATTCCGACCTTCTTCTGGAAGGCGATGATCGCCCGCACCGTGTCGCTGCCGGTGCGGCCGTCGACGTCGTTCTTGAAGCCGTGCTCGTTGAGCCGGCGCTGTATTTCCTTGACCTCTGCCAGGGTCGGCGCCCGCTCTCCGCCGGGGAACTGCTGGCGGAACGGCGGGTCACCTCGGATCAGGTCGCCGAGATGGCAGAGCGCCAGCGCGTAGCTTCTGGATGGATTGTACGAATAGACCGCCTGGAAATTCTGCCCGACCAGGAATGCCGGCCCGCCGGCGACGGGAATCCAGAGCTTTGCCTGGTCGCCGGGCCGGGCAAATGCGGCGCCATCGGCGCGGCGCACGCCCAGGTCATTCCACTTCGCGTAAGGACGCATTGTGCGGTTGTTTGCAAGGCGCGCGTGGTTGGCCGGCACTTTGACCTCACAGCCCCAGGCCTCGCCGCGCCGATATTTTCCGCGCTCGACCAGATAGCGTGCCGTGCCGGCGAATGCATCGTCCGGTTTTCCGAAAGGCGATGCGCGGCCGTCGCGATCGTAGTCGACACCCATATTCAGCCAGACCTCCGGCATCCATTGCGTGTGACCCATCGCGCCGGCCCAGGAGCCGACCATGTCCTCAGGCTTGGCCCAGCCACGGTCGACGATGGTGAGCGCGTTGAGCAGTTCGGCCTCCCAATACTTGCGCCGCCTTGGCTCGCCCCAGGCAAGGGCGGCGAGTGCGGGAATGATCGGTCGCATGTACTTCGGGTTGGTCATCACGTCGCCGAACGACGACTCCATTCCCCAGAGTCCGAGTAGAATGTAGCGGTCGACGCCGTAATCCTTTTCGACGCGCGCAAGAACCGTCGCATTTTGCTTCGCTCGCTCTTTGCCGGTGGTGACACGCCACTCCGAGCAGCGCCGGTTGATGTATTGCCACATCGATTCCGTGACTTCAGGTTGCGCGCTAAATTGCGCGTAGACGCTCGTGTCCGGCGTCACGTTGCCCATCACGCGGTCGTAGGTCTGTTCCGAAATGCCGCGATTGAGCGCGCGCGGACGAAAAGTCGCAACCCAGCGTGCGAATGCCGGCGATTGCACCGCGACGGCGATACCGCCGGGGGAGAGGCTTGCGGTAAAGGCGGCAGCGCTCAGCAGGAACGACCGGCGGCTGAAGCTTTTGATAAAAATTGGCGAAAAGACCCGTGCCATGACGACATTGTAGTGACGGGGTATGCCCGCACAATCGGCAGTATGTCGCTAGCCGTCGTCGCGCTTATGCCGTTTTCGGACGTGTTTGCGCTTTTTGTGAGGCTTTTCTTTTGCCTTCTGCGGCTTGCCGTTTGCACTGGCGGACGCATGCGTTTGCACGATCGGCACCTGCACAACGGATTGCCGATCGGAAGGACTCATGATCACGGGCGGCACACCGACAATCGCCGGAGCCGGATCGCTGTCCTTGATCTCCGTTCCCCGCGCGCCGATCAATCGCTCATAGGCGGCCACGAGCGTCATGTAGGGATTGACGAAGACCCAACCGGCCTTGGTCGGCACCTGCATGTCGAAATGCAGGTGATAGGTGGTGCCGCGTTCCGTGCGGTTGTAGTTGCCGACCCTGCCGATGATGTCGCCTTCGCGCACCAGCCTGCCGCTGAGAATGCCATCGGCATCGAGTTGGTTCGGGTTCATGTGCATGTAGCGGACACGCACGTGCATGGATGGAGTATTAATGAACAGGTAGACGGCCTCCTGCTTGCGTGCGCGCAGAACGAACCCGTCATGGGCCGCCACCACCTCGTGCTGATAAGGCTGACAGCGGTCGGCGCCGTCATTGAACAGCGTGCAGAAGCTTGGCCGGATGTCCTGGCCCTGGTGGCCTTCGCCCCCCGGACACTGGCCGACAAAGTACCGGCGGTGCTCACAGAAATTGTCGCGCCACGGATAAGAGTAGTTGCCGGGCGCGGACTCGTTGAAGACCAGCGGCCTGCCATTCACTTTGCATGAGTAAGGCTGATCCTTTCTCCGCGGACGTCCTGAGCGACCGGTGAAATCGCAATCGCCCCAGTTGTTGAATGACTGTGAATTTGCGAAAGCCGGTGTGGTCTTGAGTGGGAAACGCAGGCGCGCATAGACGGTGTAGTCGCCGCGGCCCCCGATGTCCTTCTTCAGTCCGGTGTTTGGAACGATGAAGCCAGGGCTAAAATAGGTGAAATCCTTCGAAACCTCCGAAGGCCGGTCCAGCGCAAGCGCTTCATTGGTCGGCGGCGCCTCGGAAGGCTTGCCGCCGGCGAGCTTTAGCGCCCGGAGAAATCGGTCCATGACGCGATCGGCCTGCTTGCAGGTGAGAATTTTCGAGCGCGGCCGGGTGTCCCGGCAATAGATCGCCGCGACATAAGTGACCCCAAAGCGCTCGAAGCTGTAGCGAATGTATGAACTCGTGCATGTAGCGGCGGATGCCGGAGTATTCGTCCTGAAGTGATTTCACGAGCTCGCCTTCGGGCATCGTCGGGCCGTCGAGCTCGTAGGTCATGGCCAAGCCCGAGAACAGGACGTAGACCGGCTCGGCGTAGCGGATGTCGGAAAGCTCCCGAATATCGGCAAGCGTCAGTGCGAAGGCGGAGTCATAGCCGGCCGGACCAGTTACGAAAAATTTTGTCGGCCGAAATCCCGACCGCATGAAACGATCGGCATTCTCGACAGCTTTTTCCGGAGGAGGCTCAGGATTGGTTGTGCGCTCCTTGATCAGCGCGTCGACGTCGTAAGGCAGGAGCACAGGTACGGAGCTGTCGGCAATTCCTGGGAAACTGATGCCGGCCGCCGCGTTGAGCTTGGCAAAAGCCTCGGCAGGCGTGCCCGCCGGTCTGTCGACGATGGTCGCGGCCGCGGCATCCCAGTCGACCTTTGCGACCGAGATGCGTGGGCTCTTCAACTCCTGGGCTGACGCTGCACCGGCAAGCAGCAGTGCCAGGGCAACGAGAATGACACGCTTCAATCCGCTTCCCTCGCTCTGCCCCGTCAGCCAAGTGTTAACATCGAGAGCGGAAGTTAAAGGCATCGAACTCCGGCATACAAGGGCTGCTTTCCGGTGTAGGGTGCGCCGCAATGCCCAGCCGGCGCGTTCACGATGGGAGGCAAACGTAAATGACGGTGCGTGAAGCCAATTTGACTCCGGCCTCGAGTGCGGATCGCGAGCCGGAGTTGATCGAAAGTGGCGGTACTGCGCGCCTCCATCTGACGCTTGCCACCACCGATTACGACCATGTGCGCGATCTTGTGAATGGGGTCATTCGGCCCGAAGGCATCACGCTGACGGCCTTCGTGCTGCCGGTCGAGGAAGTTTTCTACAGGTTTATTAAAAACCGCGAATGGGACATCTCCGAAATGTCCTTCGGCAAGTTCATCGGCTTTGCCTCCCAGGGCAACTCGCCCTTCG
This sequence comes from uncultured Alphaproteobacteria bacterium, assembly GCA_963736275.1. Classification (GTDB taxonomy): domain Bacteria; phylum Pseudomonadota; class Alphaproteobacteria; order Rhizobiales; family Xanthobacteraceae; genus Pseudolabrys. The sequence continues at coordinate 445,450 of CAVTOP010000007.1, read as the reverse complement.
TCGGAATTCCAGTTTTCCCATCACGCGTCTTCCGGCACTCGGCCTTTTACGTGCGCGCCGACCGGGGCATCGGAACGCCGAAGGATCTCGAGGGCAAGCGCGTCGGCATTCCGGAGTGGGCGCAGACCGCCGGCATCTATGCGCGTGGTTTCCTTTCGGAAACTGTCGGCGCCGATTTGCGCAAGATCCATTGGGTGCAGGCCGGCATGAACGAGGCGGGACGGGAGGAGAAAGTCGAATTCAAGCTTCCTGCCGGGATTCAATATGAGCAGCGGCGCGACACCAGCATTTCCGCCATGTTGCTTTCGGGCGAGATCGATGCGGCGATTTCCGCGCGCGTGCCGGATGCGATCGAGAAAGGCGGCGGCAAAATCGTTCGTCTCTTTCCTGAATATCGCACCGAAGAGATGCGTTACCACGCGGCGACCGGAATCTTTCCGATCATGCACGTGATTGCGATGCGCCGCGCGGTATTCGACCGCTATCCCTGGGTGGCGATGAACCTGTTCAAGGCCTTCGACGAGGCCAAGCAACGAAGCCTTGAACGCGTGCGTGATCTGACGGCGTCACGCATTCCGGTGCCCTGGTCCGCCGCGATCAGCGGCGAGTGGGGCAAAAACTTCGGCGATGATCCGTTTCCCTACGGCCTCGAGGAAAACCGCAAGACGCTGGAAGCATTTTGCCGCTTCGCTCATGCACAGGGGATCACGGCAAAACAGCTTGCGCCCGATGATCTGTTCCCGAAAGAGGTCCGCGCGAGCGTCCGCGTCTAGCCTTTGGCGCGTTCAACGTAGGACCCGTCGACGGTATTCACGATGACTCGCGTGCCGACCGTGATGTGTGTCGGGACCATGGTGCGCCCACCGTTCGACAGCTTGGCCGGCTTGAATGAGCCGGAGGCGGTCTGTCCCTTCACAACCGGCTCGGTGTCCACGATCTCAAGCGTCACCTTTTGCGGCAGTTCGATCGCGACCGGCACGCCCTCGTGCACGCTGAGGTTCACCACCATGCCTTCCTGAAGGTAGACGGACTGGTCACCGATGATATCGGCGGGCACCTGGACCTGGTCGAAGGTCTCCTGATTCATGAAATGAAAGCCGTCGCCGTCCTGATAAAGATAGCTGAACTCATGATCCTCGACATGGGCGCGCTCGACCTGGTCGGTGGTCTTGTAGCGCTGCGATGTCTTCACGCCGTCTGAAATCCGGCGCATATCGACCTGGGTCGTCGGGGTGCCCTTGCCGGGATGATAATTCTCCGCGGTCATAACGACATAGAGCTTGCCGTCGATATCCACGATATTGCCTTTGCGGAGCGAAGAAGCGATGACCTTCACGATTATGATCCTTAAGTCATGTGCAGCAGGGGGCCGCGGTTTCGGGGCGCACCATAGCGATCTTCGCGGCCGATTCCAGTCTTTCCCGTGCGCCGTCTGACAGAGGTAAATGTGCCGGGAAGCCCGCCGTTCTGGAGCCCAGACGTCCATGCGGCCCGCAGGCCGTACCTGCTGGCGCGCGCGCGTATCATGGCAGCCCTGCGCAATTGGTTCGCAACGCGTGACTTTGTCGAGGTCGAGACGTCAGCGCTGCAGGTGTCTCCCGGAAACGAGACGCACCTGCACGCGTTTGCGACCGATCTGATCGGGCCGGGCGGGGAGCGCCGGCCGCTCTATCTGCGCACATCGCCGGAATTCTCCTGCAAGAAACTATTGGCGGCGGGAGAGACCCGTATCGTCGATTTTGCCCGCGTCTTCCGTAACCGCGAGCGCGGCGCTTTGCATCATCCGGAATTCACCATGCTCGAATGGTACAGGGCGCATGAGCCCTACGAAGCGTTGATGGATGATTGCGCGAATCTGCTCGCAGAGGCAGCACGCGCTGCTGGCACGGCGCAGTTTGTCTATCGCGGCAAGACGATCGATCCGTTCGCGGTGGCGGAGCGGCTGACCGTCGCCGATGCATTTTTCCGGCACGCCGGCATTGATCTCCTGGCGACGGTCCGCAATGGCAAGGGCGACCGGGATGCACTCGCAAAACAAGCCGTCAAGGCGGGGATCGTCATAGCCGGCAACGACAATTGGGCTGACATTTTCAGCCGCATTCTGGTTGACCGTGTAGATCCTCACCTGGGGGTCGGCTGCGCCACAATACTATATGAGTACCCGCTGCCGCTGGCGGCGCTGGCCCGGGCAAAGCCGGGGAGCGATAAGGTCGCTGAACGCTTTGAGCTCTATGCCTGCGGGGTGGAGCTTGCCAACGCCTTCGGTGAACTGCGCGACATCGCGGAACAGCGGTCACGCTTTGCAGCGGCGATGACGGAAAAAGAGGAACTGTATGGCGAGTGGTACCCGATCGATGACGATTTTCTGGCGGCCCTGGCCGGCATGCCGCCCGCAAGTGGAATTGCGCTTGGGTTCGATCGGCTCGTTATGTTGGCGAGCGGAGCGCAGCGCATCGATCAGGTGATCTGGAGCCCGGTCGTCGAGTTCTAGCGAAAGACAGAGGTGAACATGACAACGTTACGAACGGCCGCGCAGCTTTGCGGGCACGGTTTTGTGCCGCCCGAGCGCAGGCCGGAGATTGAAAGGGTTTCGGCGCGATACGCTGTCGCCTTGCCCGAGGCGCTGGCCGGCCTGATCGACAGAAATGACCCGGACGACCCCATCTCGCGTCAGTTCGTTCCGGACGCAGCGGAGCTCGATCATCGTCCGGAAGAGCTCGTGGATCCGATCGGGGACGAGGCTCACAGCCCGGTCGAAGGTATCGTGCACCGTTATCCCGATCGCGTGCTGCTCAAGCTGACGCACATCTGCGCGGTCTATTGCCGGTTTTGCTTCCGCCGCGAGATGGTCGGCCCCGGCAAGCCGGCCGGACTGTCGCCGAAGGCGTTAACGGCCGCGCTCGACTACATCCGCTCTCGTCCGCAAATCTGGGAGGTCATTCTGACCGGTGGTGATCCGCTTGTTTTATCGCCGCGCCGGCTGCGCGCGGTGATGAAAAGCCTTGCGGCAATCGATCACGTCAGAGTCGTCCGCATTCATACGCGGATGCCGGTTGCCGATCCCGCCGGAGTGACGGCCGATCTGGTGCGAGCCATAAAAATCAAGAGCAAGCCCACCTATGTTGCCGTGCACGTCAATCATCCGCGCGAGTTAACCGCGCAAGCGCGGCGGGCATGCGCTCGGCTGGCTGATGCAGGGATTCCCTTGCTGTCCCAAACGGTATTGCTTGCGGGTGTCAATGATACGCCTGACGTGATGGGCAAGTTGATGCGCGCTTTGGTCGAGTGCCGGATCAAGCCGTACTATTTGCATCACGGCGATCTCGCGCCGGGCACCAGCCACCTTCGTTCCGATATTGCAACTGGTCAGGACTTGATGCGCGGTCTGCGTGGCCGCACGTCGGGTCTCTGTCAGCCGACCTACGTGCTCGACATTCCGGGCGGCCACGGCAAATCACCGATCGGACCGAACTATGTCACACGCGGATTGGATGGGACGCAGGCCGTCGTTGAAGACTTCAACGGCATGCAGCACCTTTGTCCGGTGCGTTAGACTCAGTGTCGGAAGGATAGAATGTCGAGCAGGGCGGCCGCGACCGCGAGACTCTGCAAAGCCGATAAAGACGACCGCAATCACGGCATGCCAGACGAACACCGCATCGCGGCGCAGAGCCTCGCCGACATGCTTGTTTTTCATCACGATCATGGCCTGGGCTCCGGGGCAGAGCTATTCTCAGGACGCGCAAGTTTAACCGTTATGAATTACAGTCCCCATAACTTGTGCATTAAAAAGGGCGTGAAATAGTGCCGCAGCTGTGCATGGCAGCCATGAAAGTTCCGCGGAGGAACGCTGAGCGCGCGGAACACGCCGTCGGTTCTAGAAAATTGGAAATATCGTCAATTTTCACCAATCTGGAAGCGTTTACGCCGACGGCGGGTGCTGAGCCCTTGGAGCGAGGCGGTAAAACTAATCTGGAATACCGATGTGATCGGCATCCAAGCCTTGCCTGTGACGATCAAACATACCTCTAAAGGCATCCTCTAAGTGCCGCGCATATTGCTGGGTATTGAACAGCGGAGCAGTGGGCCTGTTTTTCAAAAGTTTGTTTTTTAGCAGTGCCAGCTCGGCCGGGTGAGTGGCCAGGTGGATTGCCATTTCCTCGTATTCTGGCTGCGTTCGCACGGCAAGTTCCGGAAGGCCAACTGCATTCAGCAGGCTTGTCGCAACTCTTCCAGGAAAAGTTGTTCCAGTCTGAGTAAGGACGGGAAGACCTGTCCATAAAGCGTCGCTTGCCGTCGTGTGTGCATTGTATGGGAGCGTATCAAGAAACAAGCCGGCTGATTGGTGCCTCGCAAGATGGTCCGCCAAGGGCATTCTGTCGGCGAATACAAGGCGGTCGGGGGATATACCTCGTGCGATTGCCTCTTTAGTCAGATTCGACGCGGCAATCGCATTGCTTTTGAGAAGCCATAGAACGCTTTCATCGACCTGTTTCAGGATCCGCGCCCAACAATCAAAAACCTCAGGCACGATTTTGTAATTGTTGTTGAAGCAGCAAAAGACAAAGCCCCGTTCTGGCAGCCCGAGTTCCGCTCGCTTGAAAATGGTCGCACCAATTGTTTTTTTGCGGTCGTTGGGCTGATAGCAATACGGTAAGTGGACCACCTTTTCCGTGTAGAAGTTTTTCCGATCGTCCGGAATGACGAACCGATCCGCAATTATGTAATCGATATAGTCGCAGCCAAAAGTGCCGGGGAACCCGAGATAGTTCACCTGAATCGGCGCCGCCCGTCGTGCGAAAATGCCCATTCTATGATCGTCTAGATAGCCATTTATGTTCACCAGAATATCGATACCGGCCTTCCGGATTGTGTTTACAGCCGTTGCGTCGCTCATCGTTGTTATGTCGATGACCTCATCCGAAGAGGCAACGATGCGCCGTCGGAGGTCACTTTTGTCGTCCCAACCGTTATCAAAGATAAATACTTCAAAGCGGCTGCGGTCATGCTCTTCCAATACGCCTGTAAGAAGATGCGAGATTGCGTGAACGCGGAATTCGGCTGACAAATATCCAATGCGGATTTTTCCGGCGGTGTTTCCTGCAATGCCGTGTGTGACGTTGGCGACTGCGTCGCCCGGATACAGTTTTGCGCCGCATATTTGCGCAGCCTGCTGCAGGCTTTGTTCCGAACGAGCGGTACCCAGGCAACCGAATGGTTCTGCTGATGGTCTTTTGAGTTCAATATCGCGCTCTATCTCGGCGATTATGCCTTCGATGTTCGACCAATCGCAGCACAGCATTTTCTGATGCAGCAGACTTCCCTTCACAAATGGCAATTGTCGATCTTTTTGCATCGCTTCCGAGTAAGCGAGAACCGCTTCCTCCGGTTTTCTAAGCTTGGCGTAGATGCCACCCCGAAGATCCCAGGCTTCAGCGAGATCGGGCTTGCTGGCGAGCGCTTTATCAGCCGCCGATAGCGCCTCTTCGTATCGCTTTACGGACGCCAGAGTGTTGCCGCGTCCAAGCCAGGCTTCCGCCAAGTCAGGATTGATCGTGAGAGCATCGCCGTATGCAGCGAGGGCGTCATCGTATGATTTGGACTTGCAAAGGACATTTCCCAGATTGACCCGTATTTCCGGATTCCTCGGGTCCGATGCTGCCGCCAGCCTGAAGCTTTCGATCGCGTTATCGTAACGGCCTAACTCAGTCAGCGCCAATCCGCGATTGTTCAGGGTACGGCTGTGGTTGGGGACGATTTGGAGCAGGCGGTCAAAAAGTTCCAGCGTGTCCGCGGGCCGTTTTAGAAGGAGAAGAATGGAAGCCTTGAGTTCGAGCGCGATGGGGTGCCTTCCATTCATTGCAAGCGCTTTGTCGAAGCAGAGCAATGCGGTTTCAGGCTGGCCTGTTTCGTTCAGAACCTTTCCTTTGTCGACATAAAGATCCGGATTGTGTGGACTTAACGTCAGCGCGCGATCCAAAAACTTTAGAGCTTTAGAAAAATCGTTTCGCAACGCGTTCAATATGCCGAACAGATGCAGGGCAATGACGTTGCCCTTGTCCTGTTTGAGGGCAAGGTCGCAGAGGCGATAGGCCTCCTCGAAATTGTTTGTCTGATACGCGGAGATCGCCTGGCCCAACAGATGGACCGTGCCGTTATTGGTTTGTTTTGAAGGCGGGCCGGACTTTTTCAATGGTCTGGTGCGGCACTTGTGACACGTTACAGTGAGACTATCGCTTCCGGCTGGCGCGCCCTACGGGATTCGAACCCGTGTTACCGCCGTGAAAGGGCGGTGTCCTAGGCCTCTAGACGAAGGGCGCTTGGCAGTCGATCGGCCACTCCGCCGAGCCGAACGAGCAAAGTTTCGGGGGGTATAAAGGCGTTCACCGCCAGCGGCAAGCGTATGCCGGCTACCATTTTCCGGTATTTCCCATCGACTTCCACGGTTCCTGCGGCGGCTTCGGCGAGCCTTTCTGCAGCAACTCGATCGAATGTTTGTCGGGCGAACGCACGAAGGCCATGACGCCGTCCCGCGGTGGCCGGTTAATGGTGACGCCCGCTTTCATGAGCCGGTCGCAGGTCTCGTAAATGTCGTCGACCTCGTAGGCGAGATGGCCGAAATAACGAGCCTCGCCGTAGTCTTCGGTATCCCAGTTATATGTGAGCTCGACCTCCAGTCCCGGCCGGCCGGTTTTCTTGCTGTCCTCGACCAGCTTTTCGTCGCCGGGCGCGGCCACAAACACCAGCGTGTACCGGTTCTTTTCGTCGACGCGCCGGCGCGTTTCTTTCAGGCCGAGTTTGTTGCAATAAAAATCGAGAGCAGCGTCCAGGTCACGGACGCGGAGCATGGTGTGCAGGTATCGCATGGGCTAAACCTCACTGACTGACGGACAGGCGGCACTCACTATATAACTATGATCGCATCCGATCTTCCAACGGCCATCTCCAACCTCCGCGATCTGATCGAGGAGGCGCAAGAGATCGTCCCATTCACCGGGGCAGGGATTTCCACCGAGTGCGGAATTCCGGATTTTCGTTCTCCCGGCGGGATTTGGACGAAGAACCGGCCGATCCCCTTTGACGTCTTTGTGACCGATCAGGAGATGCGGGACGAAGTCCTGGCGCCGGCGCTTCGCCATGGAAGACCAATTCGGTGGGGCAAAGCCCGGCCGCGGCCATCGCGCGCTCGCCAGTCTTTACCGCGCCGGAAAGGTGCCGGCATTGATTACCCAGAACATTGACAATCTTCATCAGGCGTCGGGCATCGCGGCGGGAGACGTCGTCGAGCTGCACGGCAACACCACCTATGCGACCTGCCTGGAGTGTGGAGCACGCTACGAGCTGCCATGGGTGAGGAAAAAATTCGAGGTTGCAGGTCGAGCCCCGGATTGTGAGTGCGGCGGTTACATCAAAACTGCGACCGTCTCCTTCGGCCAGGCGATGCCGGTTGAAGCCATGGAGCGGGCTGAGAAGTTGGCCAGGGATTGCAGCCTTTTCCTCGCTGTCGGCTCGTCTCTGGTTGTGTGGCCGGCGGCAGGATTTCCTCTGACGGCCAAGCGAGCCGGCGCGACGCTTGTGATCATCAATCGTGAGCCGACGGACTTCGACGATCTCGCCGATCTGGTGGTACGCGATGACATCGGCGACGTGCTCGGACCCTTCATCGCCCACTGATTCGGACATCGCTGCGCTGTGCACAGAGCTGTGTGCAAGCCCATTTTGCCCTTTGCGGTTCGAGGGTGGGTGTTAAATTCAATTCCACAGGATTCGTTGAAGCGCTCTTGAAGAAGCGCCAGGAAGACAGCGACGTGCGGCTTCATGGCGTCGGACGGGATCGAAGCGAAAATGTCTGGGACCAATCTCCGACCAGGGACGGTCAGAGAAATCGTCGATGATACGGCGACCAATCTCATCGAGTTGTCAGGTGTCATCAAGTGGTTTGATGTCTCGAAGGGATTTGGGTTTATCGTCCCTGACAACGGAATGCCCGACATCCTTTTGCATGTGACCTGCCTGCGCCGCGATGGCTATCAGACCGCCTATGAGGGTGCGCGGGTCATCTGTGAGGTCCTGGAGCGCTCGAAAGGCCTTCAGGCATTCCGGATCGTTTCCATGGACGAGTTGACTGCGGTGCATCCGGCGCAAATGCCGCCGCCGCGGACCCATGTCACCGTGACCCCGACCAGCGGGCTTGAGCGCGCGCAGGTCAAATGGTTCAACCGGCTCCGCGGTTTCGGCTTTCTGACCCGGGGTGAGGGCACGCCCGACATTTTCGTCCACATGGAAACCTTGCGCCGCTACGGCTTTGCCGAGCTGCGACCGGGTCAGACCGTGCTCGTCCGCTTTGGGCCGGGTCCCAAAGGGTTGATGGCTGCCGAGGTCCGCCCCGATGGCGGCTCGCTCGGACCCGCATCGCACTAGCCCCGCGTCCATTTTCTGATTGCCGGCTCTGGCGAGGCCGCGTAAAGGCCGGTCCATGGTCCGCCTCGTTTCGATCGCCCTTATCGCCTTTACACTTGCCTTCGCATCAGGGCCCATCCGGGCCGCTGGCGAGCAGACGGTCGAGATCGCGAGCAAGACCGGCGTCCACATCTTCTCGGTTGAGGTCGTCGACAATGATGCCGATCGGGCAAAGGGACTTATGTACCGCAGGGAGCTCCCCGAGGGCCGCGGTATGCTGTTCGATTTTCACCGCGACCAGGAGGTCAGCTTCTGGATGCAGAATACCTATATCCCGCTCGACATGATCTTCATTCGCGGTGACGGACGGATCCTGCGGATTGAGGAAAACACCGAGCCATTGTCCACGCGGATGATTCCGTCGCGCGGAACGGTACGCGCGGTCCTGGAAGTCTTCGGCGGCACATCCCGCAAGCTCGGTATTGCGCCCGGCGATCGCGTTGCCTCGCCGATCTTCCGCGCCCGCTGAGCCTTGCTTGCGGCCCCAGGGGGAAGCGTGTATCGAACCTCGGTTTCCCGGCGGGGCATAGCGCAGTCTGGTAGCGCGTCTGCTTTGGGAGCAGAAGGTCGCAGGTTCAAATCCTGCTGCCCCGACCAAAATCAAAACCGACTTTAGCCCTTGGAGGGGCTTGCGATTGTCATCGCAGATCATCCGCCCTATAGGGGTGCGATCGCCTCGAAGCAGGTTCTCCATGGTTGCCAGGATTTACCAGCCCGCAAAGACCGCCATGCAGTCAGGCTTTGGCAACACCAAAGGCTGGGTCCTCGATTTTGAACCGGAGGCGCCGCGTCGGGTCGAGCCGCTGATGGGCTGGACGTCGTCCAGCGACATGCGGCAGCAGCTGCGGCTGCAGTTCGACTCGAAAGAAGAGGCCGTGGCCTATTGCGAGCGGCATAAGCTCGCCTATGAAGTGTCCGACGCAGCGCCGCTCAAGCGGCGGACAATGTCCTACGCGGACAATTTTTCCTTCAAGCGTCGCGATCCCTGGACGCACTAGATCTTCGACCGAAGGATCTGCGGGTCAGGCCGGCCGTTTTTCGGTTGCGGCTGCGGCGCCTTCCAGGTTGAGCCCTTGCGTCGCCGCGCGCTGGCGCAGAAGCGAAACGAAACGCTCCTGCGGCATCGGCTGGCCGAGCAGATAGCCCTGGCCGTAATCGCAGCCCATGCTCACCAGTGCCACGGCGTCCGCGGCTTTTTCGATGCCGGCCGCGACGACATAGCGACCAAAACTGTGAGCGAGATCGATGACGGTCTTGCACAGCGGAGCATTGACCTTGTCGGTGCCGCAATCGGCGACAAACGACTTGTCGAGCTTGAGCTCCTCGAAGGGCATTTCCTCCGCCTTGGCGAGCGTCGAGTAGGCGCGGCCAAAATTGTCGATCGCTAGCCTGACGTTGTGCGGCTCGAGCTTTTTGCTCAGTTCGCCGGCAAGCTTGAGATCGTTGACGATCTGCTCCTCGGGCACATCGATGATCAGGCCAGGCCATTTTTCGCCGGCTGGATGGTGCGCCTTGACGATGTCTTCAATCGGGATCTTCACCAGCGCGGGCACGGGAATGTTGACCGAAAGCCGCAGGTTGACCCCGAGCTTGGAGAAAAGCGCGCTGGTCTTGATCGCGTTTTCAAGCGCCAGCTCCGCCAATTTGGCGGTGGCAGGCTCGGCCGCGTTGGCGGTGAACGCCCCGGCAAGCACCATGCCATGCTGGGGATGGCGGACGCGCGCATAGGCCTCAGCGCCTGCGAGCTGCTTTTTGCGCAGGGCAATCTTGGGCTGGTACCAGAACTCCACCCATTTGTTCTTGATCGCGTCATCAAGCTCGAGCTTGGCGGCGACCGCTGGCGGGGTGCCAAGCTTGAGCTCCTGCACGAGCTTGACGATCGTTTCGGTCTCAAAAGGTTTCTTGAGCACCGGCAGCATCTGCAGCTTGTGCTGTGCGCCGATGCCTTTGACGTGCTCGAGGACTGCCGCGCCGCGCGCGCTCATCAATTGCACGGCGCCGCGATAGCGTCCCTTGCCGAGAGCGACGACGGTCTCGATCGCGTCGGCCGAACTCGAGAGAGATATTTATGAATACGAGCGCTGGCGGGCGTAACTCGATGGCCTTGCGCATGCTGGCGCCGTCGGGAAACTCGACGGTATCGACACCGGCTCCGTGCAGCACGAGCGAGAGGAAATGCCGGATGCTCGGCTCTTCATCGACGACATAACAAATTGGTACGCCGCCGGGGGCGAGTGGCGGCGACTCGACAGCAGGGGTGCCGTCGGCAAGCGTCGGCGATGTAGCGGCTGGCTCGGTCATATGCCGTTCGGGCGCAGTAAAACCGAGGGAATTGCAGCGTCCCCCGGCGCTATTGGTGTGCCAAACTTGTTAATTATGGGTTTCCCATAATCGTCGCGATCGAGGCCCGGAACGCCCGAAAATGGCTGTGCGATGTGGCAGACCGCAGCCCAGGACGGGTGCAGCGCGGTCCCCAAGAATTGCCGAACCGTCAGTGACGCTTCGGGGCAGGCGGAACGTCAGGACACCGGCTGGTTTGCAACTGGCTGCTGCGGTCAAGCCGGATTACGACCCGGCGTTCCGTTATAAGATTAGCATTGTGCTCTCAATAGCTTAGAGCAAAGTTCATTGTTGCTTATGTGTGACAGGTGCAACGAAATGTAATTCAAGCCTGTGGGACAGGCACAACATCGATTGTGTTTTTAGCGCCGTGCGACCAACATTCGTTATCGCGCTACCGCACCGGGCCCGGTTGGCTTGGCTTAATTGTGAAATGGGGCTGGCAATGAGAATCAAAAGTTTTCTGATCGGCTGTGCAGGCGGTCTCCTTATGTTGACGGGCGCGCAGGCCGCCGATCTCCCGGTCAAGGCCCAGCCAGTCCAATATGTGAAGATCTGCAGCATGTATGGTGTGGGGTTCTATTACATCCCCGGCACCGACATGTGCCTCAGGGTCGGCGGCTATGTGCGGGCGCAAGCCGAGTGGGGCTCAACGCAAGGCCTGCCGTTCGGCAGCACCTACAACGGCCTTTATAGTTCCTCCGCTTTGAATTCTCAGAGCCTCATTAATGCTCAGAACACCCGCCAGTCGGACAACTTCCAATTTACCGGCCGCGCGATGCTCACCGCGGATGCGCGCAACCAGTCGGAATACGGAACGATCCGTGGCTATCTCCGCATCGGCGCGGTCCTCAACAACGCTGATTCCGCGACCTTTGTCGCCGAGCGGGCCTTCATTCAGTTTGCCGGCTTCACCTTCGGCCAGGCGCAATCGTTCTTCGACATTTTCAGCACGACCGAGCTGATGAGTTACTTCGACGCCAAGACCTCGGGCGACACCTATAATTATGGCGTCAAGGTTTTGGCCTACACGGCGCAGTTCGGGAACGGTTTCTCGGGCACGGTGTCTGCCGAGCTGGGACATTATAGAAGCGTTTATGGTGTGACCGACGGAAGCAACGCAGCCTGGAACGTCAATGGCGTGGTGACGAATGATACCGCCGGGTTCCGTATGCCGGATATCGTCGGCAACCTGCGTCTTGACCAGAACTGGGGTTATGTCGGCATCAGCGGAGCCATCCATCAGGTGGCCGGCCAATATTTCGCAACGGGCAACAATGAGCGTAATGGTCATCCCGACGACAAATATGGCTGGGCAGCGTCGGCGGGTGGGCTCTTTTACCTGCCTTGGCTCGGTGCGCGCGACTCGATCGGCGCGAATTTTGTCTACTCGAAAGGCGCCGTCGGCTACGCGACCAAGGCCGGCAGCTGGCAGATCGCACACGGCGACAACGTCGGCGTCGGCTGGGCGTCCGATGGGATCTTCGATGGTCCGGGACTTCCGGTTACCGCCAATACACAAATCCATTTGACCAACGCCTGGAGCGTCAACGCCGGCTATGAGCACTTCTGGAACCCGCGGTGGCGGACCAGCCTGTATGGCGGCTATACCCGCGTATGGTACGACGCCGAGATTAAAAACGACATAAATACCCACCTGCCGGGAGCTGCAGGCTCTCTGCGGTGCGGTGTCCCGGTCGCTGGCGCAGTGTGGCCACCGATAAGTGTAGGCGTAAACGATCCCGCCGACAGCTGCAGTCCAAACTTCTCGTTCTATCAGATCGGCTCGCGCACCCAGTGGAACGTCACCAAGGACTTCTATATGGGCGTGGACGTCACCTACACGCACCTGAACACGGCGTATAAAGGTGTGAACTCAGATGGATCTGCTATCTATCCCGCAGTCGGCCCCAAAAACGCCGCCACCGCCATCGACGATCAAAGTACTGTTTCCGCGATTTTCCGGGCGCAGGTCAATTTTGAAGCCCGCAACGAGGGGACAAGCTTTGTGTTCGGGCAGCGTTGAGTTGATAAAACCCAACAGCGTCTGAACACTTAGCAACGTCAACGAATTCGGAGAGACCGCCGCGAGGCGGTCTCTTTGTTTCGGGACGATAAAGTCGCGGATGTTCGCGCGCTCTCTCTGCGAGTGGCGACCCCGGCTGGATTCGAACCAGCGACCCTCAGCTTAGAAGGCTGATGCTCTATCCGGCTGAGCTACGGGGTCGGTCCCTCACGGTTTACCCGCCTCGGACGACCGATGCCATTACTGGCGAAAAACATTTTAATCGCGTTACGACGGCAGTTTGTGCGATGCCGGACGTTTGCAATTGGCGGGCCCCGGACAAGGACCATTTCTATTGTTAGATTAAACCCTTAGCGTAGTTCTTTAAGCCACTCATCCGACTTTTGAGGATATTGGCCGCGCCGATTGATCGTCGTATCAAACTCCAGTGCGCAGGCGGTTTGCCGCACCGGCTGGAGGGAGTGTTGCATCTTCGGCCATGTCCTCGACACCATCGGACCCTGAAATGGGAGTCGCGGAAATCCGCTGCCTTCGGAGGTTTCGTTCCATGCGCTGTCTCGTTCGCGCCGGCCTTGCGGCTGCGCTCGTTGCTCTTGTGTGTTCGCCTGTGCTCGCAGCGGACAAGGCATTCAAGCCAGGTGCGCTCGATGAGGCCGCAATCAAGCTCGAGGCGCAGATCAAGAGCGACGCCGGTAACGTCAGCAAGCCCGCCACCACACTGCGGCGCGACGCTGATGCTGCCTTTCAGAAAAACGATTTCCGCGCCGGCATGCTGGTGCTCGGGCAGCTCGTCGCCGCCGCGCCGGACGATGCGACGGGCTGGTTGCGGCTGTCGCGCGCCGTGCTGCAGATCAAACCACGTGACGATCGCGAGAAGGCGCTCCTGCTCGATCGTGCGTCGACGGCTGCCTATATCGCCTACCAGCGCGCGCGCGACCGCAACGTCGAAGCCGACAGCCTGTCGGTTCTCGGGCGCACGCTGGCGGATCGCCAGCAATGGCGCGATGCGCTCGATTCCCTGCGCCTTTCGCTCGATCTGAGGGAAACCGCCGAGCTGCGTGGCCAGTACGAAAAATTGCGCGCGGAGCACGGGTTCAGGTTGCTCGACTATACGGTCGATTTCAGATTCGATCTCGCCGCGCGCCTGTTTCCAGTTCTCCGAAGAGCTGCCGGGCCGGCGTACCGACTTCTCGCCTTATGTCGCCGTTGCGGGCGTCGAAAGGCCCGCGATTGCAGCAAGCGAGAAGCAGCTTTGCGTCGAAGGGCTCAAGCATGGGGAACGCTACGCGGTCACGGTGCGCGCGGGCATGCCTTCCGTCGTCAAGGAGACGCTTGCAAAGTCGGCTGAGTTCACGATCTTCGTGCGCGACCGCAAGCCCTTCGTGCGGTTTTCCGGCAAGGCCTATGTGCTGCCCCGCACCGGGCAGCGCGGCATCCCGGTGCTCAGCGTCAACACCCAGGCGGTGACACTGTCGATCTACCGGATCGGCGATCGCAATCTGGTCGATACGCTTCTCGGTTACGATTTCCAGCGCAACCTGAGCCGTTATCAGGCGGAGCGATTGGGCAATGAGCGCGGCGCCAAAGTGTGGAGCGGCGAGCTTGCCGTCGAGTCGAAGCTTAACGGCGAAGTAACGACGGCTTTCCCGCTCGACCAAGCGGTCAAGGATCTCGGTCCCGGTATCTACGCCATGACGGCGGAGCCGAAGGACGCCGTCTCGAACGACTACGGCCAGCAGGCGACGCAATGGTTTGTCGTTTCGGATCTCGGACTCACGGCCTATACGACGCACGACGGCATCGACGTCTTTGTCCATTCACTCGCGAGCGCCGACCCGCGCGGCAGCGTCGAGGTGCGCCTGATGGCGCGCAATAACGAGCAGCTCGCCGTCCGGCAGACCGACCGCAATGGCTTCATTCATTTCGAAGCGGGCCTGGCGCGGGGCGAGGGCGGGCTTGCACCCGCCGCGATCGTCGCCGCCGAGAAAAATGACTATGCCTTCCTGAACCTTAAATCGCCGGCGTTCGATTTATCCGATCGCGGCGTCGCGGGTCGCGCGATCCCGGCCGGGCTCGATGCTTTCGTCTACACGGAGCGCGGCGTCTATCGGACCGGCGAGAGCGTTGCCATAACCGCGCTGCTGCGCGATACGGGTGGCTCAGCGGCGCTGAACGCGCCGCTCACCGTGGTGGTCGAGCGCCCTGACGGCGTCGAATACAAGCGCGTGGTGGTGGCGGACGGCGGCCTCGGCGGACGCTCGCTGACCGTGCCGATCGTCGCCTCTGCCTCGACCGGGACATGGCGGGTGGCGGCTTACACCGATCCGAAGCGGCCGCCGGTCGGCGAAACCACCTTTATGGTCGAGGACTATGTGCCCGACCGCATTGAATTTTCATTGACGTCGCCGGCGAAAGAAATTTCGCGCGGCACGCCCGCGCAGTTCAGCGTCGACGGTCATTTCCTGTATGGCGCTCCAGCCTCGAAACTCGATTTGTCCGGAGAAGTAACCGTCGGCGTCGCGAAAGAACGTGCTGGATTTCCCGGCTATGCCTTCGGGCTATCCGATGACGAGGTGACGGCGGGTCGCGACGAACTCGATGAACTGCCCGGCACCGATGCATCCGGCAAGGCCACGTTTCCAGTGAAGCTCGACGATCTGCCCGCCAGCACGCGGCCATTGGAAGCACAAATTACGATCAGCATGGCTGAGTCCGGCGGTCGCGCGGTCGAGCGCAAGCTGACTTTGCCGGTGACGCCCGACGCGCCGATGATCGGCATCAAGCCGATGTTTTCCGGGCGCTCGCTTGCGGACGGCGCCAATGCCGAGTTCGACATCATCATGGCGGCACCCGACGGCAAGACGCTGGCGAAGCAGGGTCTGCGCTATGACCTGCTGAGGGTCGAGACCAGCTATCAATGGTACCGGCAGAACGGGCAGTGGGAATACGAACCGATCAAGCGCACGGAGCGTGTCGCAAACGGCATCGTCGATGCTGCCGCCGACAAGCCGGCGCGGCTGTCGCTGCCGGTGAAATGGGGCCGCTATCGCCTGGAAGTCTCGACGGGAGAGCCGAACGGCACGATCACGTCGCTCGGCTTCGATGCGGGCTTCTATGCGGATGCATCGGCGGACACGCCCGATCTGCTTGAGGTTGCGCTCGACAAGCCGGACTACAAGCCGGGTGAAACGTTGAACGTGTCGGTGACGGCCCGGACCGCAGGCCGGCTTACCGTGAATGTCTTTACCGACCGGCTGGTCGCCAGCCAGTCGCAGGACGTCAAGCCCGGCGCCGCGCGTGTGAGCCTCAATGTGGGCCGCGACTGGGGGACGGGCGCCTATATGGTCGCGACATTGCGGCGCCCGCTCGACGCGCCGGCGCAACGCATGCCGGGCCGCGCTATTGGCGTGCAATGGTTCTCAATCGACAAGGTCGCCCGCACGCTTGCCATCGACATGAAATTGCCGGCGACGATGCGACCGAGCTCGGCGCTGAGCGTGCCGATCAAGCTCGCCGGCCTCACCGCAGGCGAGGAGGCGCGTATTGTCGTAGCCGCAGTCGACGTCGGCATTCTCAACCTCACGAACTACAAGCCGCCGGCACCCGATGACTACTACCTGGGTCAACGCCGGCTGACCGCCGAGATCCGCGACCTCTATGGCCAACTGATCGACGGCATGCAGGGCGTGAAGGGGCAAATCCGCTCGGGTGGCGATTCCGCCGGCGCGGAGCTCTCCGGCTCTCCGCCGACGCAGGCGCCGCTCGCTCTTTATTCCGGTATCGTGACCGTCAGCCGTGACGGCACCGCGCAAGTGCAATTCGATATCCCGTCCTTTGCCGGCAGTGTGCGCGTGATGGCGGTAGCGTGGACCAAGGACAAAGTCGGCAAGGCGTCCGGTGACGTTGTCGTGCGCGACCCCGTCGTGCTGACGACGACGCTGCCACGCTTCCTGCGCACCGGTGACCGCGGCGCGGTTCAGATTGAGCTCGACAACGTGGAAGGACCATCGGGCGATTACATGCTGGCTGTCGCCACCGACGGGGCGGCCAAGCTTGAGGGCGACCAGCCGCCAGCGGTCAAACTTGCGGCCAAGCAGCGCGATCGTGTTTCCATTCCGGTTACAGCATCCGGTGCCGGACCGAGCACTGTGACGGTCAAGGTGAGCGGGCCGAACAATTTTGCGCTCGAGCGCAGCTATGCGCTCGACGTGCGGCCCGCGACACAAATCCTGACACGGCGTACCGTACGCACGCTCGCCAAAGGCGAGACGCTCACATTGTCGAAGGATATGTTCGCCGATTTCGTGCCCGGTACCGGCCAGGTCGGGTTGTCAGTCGCCGTTTCGACCTCGCTCGATGCCGCCACACTTCTCAATGCGCTCGATCGCTATCCCTTCGGCTGCTCCGAACAGATCGCGAGCCGCGCCATGGCGATGCTCTACGTCAACGAGCTTGCCGCGCAAGCGCAGCTTGCGCCTGACGGCGACGTCGACCAGCGCATCAGGGATGCGATTCCGCGTCTGCTGGCGCGACAAGGCTCGAACGGCTCGTTCGGTCTGTGGTCGGTCGGCGGCGAGGATCCCTGGCTCGACGCCTATATCACCGACTTTCTGACCCGGGCGCGAGCGCGCGGCTTCGACGTGCCGCAGACGGCTTACACGCTCGCAATCGACCGGCTGCGGAATTACGTTGCCGCTGCGCCGGAGCCGTCGAAACATGGCGGACGCGAGCTCGCTTACGCGCTCTATGTGCTCGCGCGCAATGGCGCCGCGCCGATCGGCGACCTGCGCTACATTGCTGACGTCAAACTGGCCGATGTCGCGACGCCGATTGCAAAAGCGCAGATTGCAGCGGCGCTGGCGATGGTCGGCGACAAGGCGCGCGCCGACAATGCCTATCTCGCGGCACTCGATGCCATCGCGCCGCAGCCGAAACTCGATCTTGGCCGCACCGATTTCGGCTCGGCACTGCGCGACGCGGCTGCCTTGGTGACGCTGGCCTCGGAGGGCCGCGCGCCGCAGAAGACAATTGATGACGCCGTGCTGCGCATCGACGCGGCGCGCACTCTGGCGACATCGACATCAACGCAGGAGAATGCCTGGCTGGTGCTCGCCGCGCGGGCGCTCGCGAAGCAGCTCAACGCCATCTCGCTTTCCGTCAATGGCGAAACGCGACAGGGCGCGCTGTACCGCAATCTGCGACCGGACGATCTCGCATCGCCATACGCCTTGCAAAACCATGGCGACGGCACCGTGCAGGCGGTCGTCAGTGTCAGCGGCTCGCCGCTCACGCCGGAACCCGCGGCCGAAAACGGCTTCAAGATCGAGCGCAGCTATCACACGCTTGCCGGCGAGCCGGCAAATTCGAAAACGGTGAGGCAGAACCAGCGCTTCGTCGTGCTGCTGAAGGTGACCGAGCCACAGCCGCAATTCGGCCGGGTGATCGTCGCTGACTATCTGCCGGCCGGGTTTGAAATCGACAATCCGCGTCTGGTGTCATCCGGCGAGACCACCACGCTCGATTGGATTGCCGACGGTGCCGAGCCGGTGCACAGCGAATTCCGCGACGACCGCTTCACCGCGGCCTTCGACCGGGCGGCAAATTCCTCGCCGGTCTTTACGGTGGCCTACGTCGTACGCGCGGTATCACCGGGGCGCTACGTGCTGCCGCAGGCGAAGGTCGAGGACATGTACCGCCCGGACCGCTTCGGCCGAACTGCAACGGGCGCAATCGAGATCACGGCGAGATGACGCGCTGGCAACGCATTCTTGCAGGAACCGGCGCAGCGGCTGCCGTCGTTCTGGCTGCGTGCGTCGGCGGGGTCTATGCCCTGGGCCCGGCGCCGCTCGGCAAAGACCTTGAATACTCGCACGTCGTGCTCGACCGCGAAGGGCGTCTGCTGCGCGCCTACGCGATGCGGGAAGGGCGCTGGCGGTTGCCGGTCGCGGTGAAAGACGTCGATCCGCGCTTCCTGCGTCTGCTGTTTGTGTACGAGGACAAACGCTTCTACGAGCATCACGGCGTCGATCCGCTGTCGATGGTGCGGGCAGCCTATCAGTTCGTTACCAGTGGACACATCGTCTCGGGCGCCTCAACCATCACGATGCAGCTGGCGAGACTGCTGGAGCCGCGAGAGCATCGCACCTTGGGCGCCAAGCTGCGGCAGATCGTGCGGGCGCTCGAAATCGAGCATGCGCTCAGCAAGGACGACATTCTTGCTCTCTACCTGACGCTCGCGCCCTACGGCGGCAATCTCGAGGGGGTCCGCGCGGCGTCGTTGGCTTATTTCGGCAAGGAGCCACGAAAATTATCACTTGCTGAGGCGGCCTTGCTCGTCGCTCTGCCGCAGTCGCCCGAGTTGCGCCGGCCGGACCGTTCTCCGGAGACTGCGCGGGCCGCTCGCGATCGCGTGCTCGACCGGATCGCGGCGGCGGGCGTGGCGCCACGCGACGAGATCGCGCGCGCCAAGACCCAGAGCGTGCCGCACGAGCGCAAGCAGTTGCCGATGCTTGCACCGCATGCGGCCGACCAGGTCGTGTCGTTCGAGCCTGAAAAGCGCGTGCACCGCCTGACGATTGATCTGCCGTTGCAGAAGAGCCTGCAGGATCTCGCCTTCGAACGCGCGCGATCGGTCGGCCCAGACATCTCCGTCGCCATTCTGGTGGTCGATAATGCCAGCGGCGAGGTGAGGGCGCGCGTCGCCTCGGCGGACTATTCCGATACGCGCCGCGCCGGGCAGGTCGATATGACGCAGGCGCTGCGTTCACCAGGCTCTACACTCAAGCCCTTCATTTACGGACTCGGTTTCGAAGACGGCCTCATCCACCCAGAGACGCTGATCGACGACAAGCCCTCGCGCTACGGCAACTATGCACCGGAAAATTTCGATTTGACGTTCCAGGGAACCGTCGCCATTCGCCGCGCGCTGCAATTGTCGCTCAACGTTCCGGCGATTGCCGTGCTCGGCAAAGTTGGCGTCAGCCGCCTGAGCGCGCGGCTCACACAAACCGGTGCGGCACTCGTCCTGCCGAAGAATGAGGCGCCCGGTCTCGCGATGGGATTGGGCGGTGTCGGCGTCAAGCTGACGGATCTGGTGATGCTCTATGCGGCGCTGGCGCGGCAGGGCTCGGCGGTCGCGCTGATCGAGCGCTCGGATGCGATACCGAAAAATCCGCGGCGGCTGCTCGATCCCGTGGCGGCGTGGTACATCGGCAATATTCTCATTGGTGCGCCGCCGCCCGAGAACGCCCCGCACGGACGCATCGCGTTCAAGACCGGCACGTCTTACGGCTACCGCGACGCCTGGGCGATCGGATTTGACGGGCGCATGACGATTGGCGTCTGGGTCGGGCGGCCCGACGGTGCGCCGGTGCCGGGTCTTTACGGCCGTGCATCGGCCGCGCCGATTTTATTTGATGCGTTTGCCCGTTCTGGCCTGACGCCAGTGCCGTTGCCACACGCGCCGAAGGGGGCGGTCTTTGCAGCAGGCGGCAAGCTGCCGCCGCCGTTGCAGCGTTTCAACTCCGGCATGGGTTTGCGTGAAGCTGTCGAGCGCCCGCGTATCATGTTCCCGCCCGACGGCGCGCGGCTCGAAATGGCCAGTGGTGAGCAGCCCAGCCCGGTCGCGCTCAAGATCGCCGGCGGCCGCGCGCCGCTGATCATTATGGTGAACGGCGTGCCGCTTGCGGCCGAGGGCGGCCGGCGCACGGTGTTCTTTCGTCCGGATGGTCCCGGATTTGTGCGTCTGACGGTCATGGATTCGACGGGGGCTACCGACAGCGTATCGGTGAGAATGCAGTAGCGCTGCCAATGACAGCGCGCGGGCTTGGCTCTATTGTCCGGCCGAATTTGCGGATCCAAGGGGCTTCGAGAGTGAGCATCACGACGAATAAGGCCGGCCCATCGCTTGTTCCGGGCCGCGGCCTTGGCGCAGCGCTCGACTATGCGGTCACATCGCACAAGCGAGCCGTCGCGCTGCTCATTCTGTTTTCCTTGCTTGCTTTCCTGCCGGGCTTTTTCCAGATCCCCCCAGTCGACCGTGACGAAGCGCGCTTCGCGCAAGCGACGAAACAGATGCTGGAAACCGGCGAATATGTCGACATCCGCTTTCAGAACGAGGTCCGCTACAAGAAGCCGGTCGGCATCTACTGGCTGCAGGCGGCGGCTGTGAAAGCGGGAGACGCGCTCGGCGTGGCGCGGCCGCGCACGACGATCTGGCTTTATCGCTTGCCGTCGCTCATCGGTGCGATCGGTGCCGTGCTGCTCACCTACTGGGCGGCGCTCGCCTTCGTATCACGGCGTGCGTCCCTGATCGCGGCACTGATGATGGCAAGCTCGGTCCTGCTCGGCGTCGAGGCGCGCCTTGCCAAGACGGACGCCATGCTCCTGCTGACGTCCGTTGCGGCGATGGGCGCCATGGCGCGGATCTATCTCGCCGCCAGGCGAGCGCCCGAGACCGCGGTCGGTTGGAAAGACCCGGCCATTCTCTGGACGGCGATGGCTGCCGGCACGCTTCTTAAGGGGCCCCTGGTCCTGATGTTCGTCGTGCTTACGGCCGTCACGTTGTCGGTTGCCGACCGTTCCGTACGCTGGGTGTGGTCGCTGCGTCCGCTTGCCGGATTTTCCTGGATGGTGCTGCTGGTGCTGCCGTGGTTTGTGGCGATCGTCGCCAAGTCCGGGGGTGATTTCTTCGTACAGGCCGTCGGCCACGACATGCTCGGCAAGGTGACCAGTGGCCAGGAGACGCATGGCGCGCCGCCCGGGTTCTATTTTCTCTTGTTCTGGGTCACGTTCTGGCCAGGATCCGTGCTCGCGGGCCTGGCGGCACCGATGATCTGGCGAACGCGCCGCGAGGCCGGCGTGCAGTTTCTCCTTGCCTGGCTTGTGCCGTCCTGGCTGGTGTTCGAGGCAGTGATGACCAAGTTGCCGCATTACGTACTGCCGCTCTATCCGGCGGTTGCGGTATTGATCGCCGGCATCCTCAATTCCGGCAACCTGTCGAAGTCACGCTGGCTGGTGCGCGGCACGATCGGATGGTTCCTGTTTCCCAGCGCCATCGCGATTGCCGTGCTGGTTGCCTTCATCATGTTCAGCGGGGATCTCGGGCTGATCGCATGGCCGTTTTCCACGGCCGCCGTGATATTCGGCCTGTTTGCCTGGTGGCTCTATGACGTTGATGGGGCAGAGCGCGCGTTGTTGCGTGGAATGATTGCTTCCGTTCTGGTCGCGGTCACGGTCTATGCGGTGACCGCGCGGTTGCTGCCGTCGCTCTTTCCGAGCGCCATGATCGCCGACGACATAGGCATGACCGAATGCCGGCCTCCTCATATTGCCTCCACATTTGCCTATCAGGAGCCGAGCCTCGTGTTTCTCCTGGGGACCGACACCCGCTTCACCGATGGTCCGGGCGCAGCAGACTTTCTGCGGGGCGGGCCATGTCGGTTTGCAGTTGTTGACTTCGCGCAGCGAGCGCGCCTTCGCGCAGCGCGCAGAATCGACCGGATTACGCTATTCACTCAGCCAGCGCTTTGAGGGGTACAATATCAGCATAGGCAAGCCGATCTCGTTGACCGTCTTTCGTTCGCAGGTGAATCAATGAGTCTGGCCAACGGATTCAATCGTATGGACGGGGGGAGTTCGCTTCGCCGATGCGCCGTCAATGTCACGACGGCATTCACTTTGCTGACGCGTCCGGCACGGATCCGGCTGTCGCGCTCCGATGCGTATTCGTTGCCAAGGTTGGCGGTTGCTGCCGGCATCGCCATTGCCGCCTTTCTCCTTCTGGCGTGGGCGTTTGATGCTGCAGCCAGCCGTCGGCGCTGGCCGCCTGCCGCATTGGATGGTTGGTCTGTTCCACGACATCACCGATTTCGGCAAGTCAGGATGGTTCCTGTGGCCACTCGGCCTGCTGTTTCTTGCGCTTGCCGCGTTGCCGCCGGTCTCGACCCCGGTCTCGCAACGTGTTCTTGCCGCCGTGATGGTACGAGTTGGATTTCTTTTCACCGCTATCGCGGTGCCCGGTCTGTTCGTCACCATCGTCAAACGCATCGTCGGCCGCGCGCGACCGAATGTCGGCGGCAGTCTCGACCCGTTTCTTTTCGACCCGTTCAAGTGGGAGGCGGCCTATGCCGGCATGCCGTCAGGACACGCCACGACGGCTTTTGCGGTGCTCGTGGCCTTCGGCACGCTTTGGCCACGCGCACGCACGGCCCTGCTGATCTATGCCGTGCTGATTGGCATCAGCCGGGTGGTCGTCACCGCGCATTATCCGACCGACGTGCTGGCCGGTGCGTTGGTCGGCGCTGCCGGCGCAATGATGGTGCGGCGCTATTTCGCCCTGCGCCGCCTTGGCTTTTCGATCGGGCCGAGTGGCGAAGTCCACCAGCTTCCAGGGCCGTCGCTCCGGCGCATCAAAGCGGTTGCCCGCAACCTGTTGGCCCCATAAGACATCGCGTCATGACGATAACCGACCCGGCGGTATCCATTGTGGTGCCGGTCCGCAACGAAGCGGGCAACATCGCGCCTCTCGTCGAGGAAATCGCGGCGGCGGTCGACGGCCAATGGCCATTCGAGGTCGTATACGTCGATGACGGCTCAACCGATACAACAGATGACGAGCTCAGGCAGCTGATGGCGCGTTATCGCTGGTTGCGGCGCGTCCGTCATAAACAATCCTGTGGTCAGTCCGCAGCGGTGCGCAGTGGCGTTGCGGCGGCGCGCGCGCCGCTGGTGGTGACGCTCGATGGCGACGGGCAGAACGATCCGGCGTTCATTCCGGCCCTCATCCGAGCCCTCGAAACAGGTGGGCCGCGCACCGGCCTCGTCGCCGGGCAGCGTGTCGGCCGCAAGGCAAGCGGCTTCAAGAAGTTTCAGTCGCGCATTGCGAATGCCGTGCGTGGCGCCGTGCTGCGCGACGGGACCCGCGACACCGGCTGCGGCCTGAAGGCTTTCCGGCGCGACGCCTTCCTGCGGCTGCCGTACTTTGACGGCCTGCATCGCTTTCTGCCGGCGCTGGCGCGGCGGGAAGGCTACGACATCGCCTATGTCGACGTGGTCGACCGGCAGCGTGGGCATGGCGTATCGAACTATGGGATGTGGGACCGGCTCTGGATCGGCATTCTCGATCTTGCCGGCGTGTGGTGGCTGATCCGCCGCAAGAAAACTATTCCGGAAATCTCGGAGGACTAGATGCTCATCGATATCGCGCAAGCCGTCGGCGGCTATCTGCACGACGTGTTCATCGGCAACGCCGACTGGGGGATTCTGGTCGGCTACGTCGCGCAGATGTTGTTTGCGATGCGTTTCGTCGTTCAATGGATTGCCTCCGAGCGCGCCGGCCGCAGCGTGGTGCCGATGGCGTTCTGGATATTCTCGATCGGCGGCGGATTGATGCTGCTCGGCTATGCGCTTTACCGGAAGGATCCGGTGTTCATCGTCGGGCAGGCCTTCGGCGTCTTCGTCTACCTGCGTAATTTGCAATTCGTGCTGCGCAGCGGGGGCACGGCCGCGGCAGCGTAGTTTTACGCGGTTTTCGCGAGCGCCGCGAAGCCGCGATCGAGATCGGCAATCAGGTCATCGGTATCTTCAAGTCCGATGTGAAAGCGGATGCTCGGGCCGCCCGGGGCCCACTTGGTCGCTGTGCGATACTCTGTGCAGTCGAACAGGATCGCCAGGCTTTCAAAGCCGCCCCACGAATAGCCGAGCCCGAACAATGTGAGTTCATTGAGCAGGGCATGCACGGCCTTCTCGCTGGCCGGCTTGAGGACGACACTGAAGAGGCCGCTGGCGCCTGTGAAATCCCGTTTCCAGATCGCGTGCCCTGGGTCGCTCTCCAGCGCAGGGTGCATGACGCGCAGGACTTCCGGCCTCTGCGCCAACCACCGCGCGATGCGCAGGCCGGACTGATAGTGGCGCGCAAGTCGCACGCCGAGCGTGCGCAGACCGCGCAAAGCGAGATACATGTCGTCCGGGCCGACGCAAATTCCCATCGCGTAGACGGTATCTTTGAGAGCCGGCAACGTCGCCGCATTCGCCGACACGCATCCGAACATGATGTCAGAATGACCACCGATATATTTGGTGCCGGCTTGGATCTCCATGTCGACGCCTTTCTCGAAGGCGCGGAAGTAAAGCGGCGTCGCCCAGGTATTGTCCATCAGCACGGTCGCGCCTTTTTCATGCGCTACGTTGGCGATGGCTGGAACGTCCTGCATTTCGAAGCTTTGGGATCCTGGGGCCTCGACAAACACCGCACGCGTATTCGGCTTGAACAGCTTTGCAATGCCGCTGCCGATGAGCGGATCGTAATACGCTGTCTCCACGCCAAACCGCGTAAACACGCCGTTGCAGAAATTCCGTGTCGGACGGTAGACGCTGTCAGGGACAAGAACCTGGTCGCCGGTGCGCGCGACGGAAAGCAGTGCGGCCGATATCGCCGCCAGTCCCGACGGTAGCAGTGCGACGCCGGCGCACCCGTCGCCGTCGAGTTCACGCAGTGCATCCTCGAGTGCTTCCGAGGTGGGTGTGCCGCGGCGGCCGTAGCTGTAGCGCGCCCGGTGGGCGACCTGATCGTCTGCGGTGGGATAAAGAACGGTTGAAGCGTGATAGACGGGCGGATTGACAAAGCCGTGAGTGGCCTGCGGATCGCGCCCTGCAGTGACCAGTTTGGTATCGGGTTTGATGGGGGATTTCGGTTTTTTCGTCATACGATTGGGGCGTTGCTCAATGAGTTGCCTGGAAGGCTAGCCGCGCGTGTTCCCGCCGCAAAGACATATACGTCCGCGCGGCGCGCGAGCGTCAACCCCTTGACCCGGCAAGCCGATAGTTCTGTGATGCCGCGCAAGAAGGGGCTGTCGAGAGATTAAGGGCCAGAGGGAGCACCTGTTACCGCCGGAGTGACCTCCGGCGATGGATAAGTTTGATAGTTGTACAAGGCCTTTGCACGAACAGGTTTTGAAGGGACCGCTACATGAAGCGATTTACCACACTCGTTGCGCTCGTCCTCGCCGTTACCGCGCAAGGCGTCTCCGCTCAGACCCTTAAGGCGGTGAAAGATCGCGGCATGCTCAACTGCGGTGCCAACGGAACGCTCGCAGGGTTTGGTCTGCCCGATGCACAGGGAAAGTGGACGGGGCTCGATGTCGATTTCTGCCGGGCCATCGCCGCCGCAGTGCTCAACGACGCCAACAAAGTCAAATATGTGCCGTTGTCGGCGAAGGATCGCTTCACAGCCTTGCAGTCTGGCGAGATCGATGTGCTGGCGCGCAACACAACCTGGACGTCATCGCGCGACACCTCGCTCGGGCTCAACTTCGTCGGCGTCAATTATTACGACGGCCAGGGCTTCTTGGTGCGCAAGTCCCTCAAGGTAAACTCCGCGCTGGAGCTCAATAGTGCGTCCATCTGCGTGCAGCAGGGCACGACGACGGAGCTCAACCTCGCCGACTATTTCGGTGCGAACAAAATGCAGCTCAAAAGCGTCACCTTTGCCACCGCGAACGAGGCGGTGAAGGCCTATGATGCAGGGCGCTGCGATGCCTACACGACCGACGCTTCGGCCCTCTACGCCGAGCGGCTGCGCGTCAGCAATCCCGATGACCACGTGATCCTACCGGAGATCATCTCGAAGGAGCCGCTTGGTCCCGTGGTGCGTCACGGGGACGACCAATGGTTCGATATCGTGAAGTGGACGCTCTTCGCCATGATCGATGCCGAGGAACTGAATATTTCGTCGAAGACCCTCGACGAGGCAATGAAGTCGCCGAACCCGGAGATCAAGCGCTTCGTCGGAACCGAAGGTAACTACGGGGAGCAACTCGGCCTGACCAAAGATTGGGCCGTCCGCATCATCAAGCAGGTCGGTAACTACGGTGAATTGTTTGAGCGCAACGTCGGCATGGGCTCGTCCCTCAAGATCGACCGCGGGCTGAATAAGTTGTGGACCAAGGGCGGCATCCAGTACGCGCCGCCGATCCGCTGAGCGGATAGCGACACGGTTGGCCGCGCGCGGCGCTCCCGCGGCCGTTTCATCGAGGAGTGCCGCCGCCGCTCGAGGCGTCCGACGAGGGGGAAATGCCGAGTGACCAGCCGGCGCAGCCGCGCCCAGCGCGTGTCGTATTCTACAACGACCCGAAGGTCCGCAGCATTGTCTATCAGCTCGTTCTTTGCGCGGTGGTCGCGCTGCTCGTCTACGGCGCGGCGCGTAATGCGATCGACAATCTGGCACGCGCCCAGATCGCATCCGGCTTTGGATTTTGGAATCAGACCGCCGGCTTCGACATCAGTCAGACCCTGATAGAGTATTCGTCGCGCGCCTCGACCTACGGTCGGGCGTTCTGGGTCGGGCTGCTCAACACGCTTCTGGTCGCCGGCCTCGGCATCGTGTTTGCGACGATCATCGGCTTTGTCGTCGGCATTTCGCGCCTGTCGAGCAACTGGCTGCTTGCAAAGGCGGCGGGTAGTTACGTTGAGATAATCCGCAATCTGCCGCTGCTGCTGCAATTGCTGTTCTGGTACAACGCCGTGCTCAAGGCGCTCCCCGACATCCGCCAGAGCATCGCCATCCCCGGCGGTGTCATTCTCAACAACCGCGGTTTTTTTCTGCCGATGCCGATTCTCAAGGGCGGGCTTGGATTCGTTGAATTGTCCCTGCTCGCCGGGATCATCGCAGCGATTGCCTTCTACGTCTGGGCCCGCAAGCGGCAGGAGCGGACAGGGCAGCGCGCGCCGGTTTTGGCCGTGACGTTGCTGCTGGTGGTGGGGCTGCCGCTTGCAGTTTTCGCCTTGGTCGGCCGTCCGATTGGCTTCGAGTTTCCGCAGGCTGGACGTTTCAATGTCGCCGGCGGCATTGAGGTTCTGCCGGAATTCGTCGCGCTGCTGTTCGGCCTGTCGATCTATACCGCGGCGTTTATCGCCGAAGTGGTGCGCGCGGGCATCTTGGCGGTGTCGCGCGGCCAGACCGAGGCGGCCTATTCGCTCGGCTTGAGGCCGCGCCCGACATTGCGGCTGATTGTCGTGCCGCAGGCGATGCGGGTGATTATCCCGCCACTGACCAGTCAGTATCTCAATCTCACGAAGAACTCGTCATTGGCGGTAGCCATCGGCTACCCGGACCTGGTGCAGGTCTTCACGGGCACTGTGCTCAACCAGACTGGGCAGGCGGTCGAGGTCGTGGCCATCACGATGCTGGTCTATCTCGTCATCAGCCTGGCCACTTCGATGATTATGAACATTTACAACCGCCACGTGGCGCTGGTCGAACGGTGAGGCCGGGCCCATGACCATGGCCGAAGGTGATCTCGCCGTTGCCGAAGTGGCGTTCGTGCGCCGGGCGACAATTGCGCCGCAGCCGCCGCCGGCGGAGATGACCGGTGCGACTGGCTGGCTGCGCGCGAACCTGCTGTCCACGCCGTTCAACATTGCCCTGACGGTGCTGATCGTGCTGCTGCTCGCTTGGGCAGTCCCGGAAATCGTCAGGTTTCTGCTGATCGATGCGGTGTGGAGCGGGAACGACCGCGACGCCTGTCTTTGGTTCGTCCAGCATCGCGAGATCGGCGCCTGCTGGCCATTCGTCTGGGAGCGGCTGCCCTATTTCATCTACGGCTCTTACCCCATTCCGCAGCGCTGGCGCGTCGATGTGTTCTTCCTCATGCTGGCCGTCGGTGTCGTCTGGCTGCTATGGCTGAAGGCGCCGCGTCGCGACCTGGGCGCGATCTATTTCTTCATCGTGATGCCGGTCGTGTCCTTTATCCTGCTTACGGGATGGTCGGCGATCGGTCTTGAGCGCGTAGATACGGTGCTGTGGGGTGGCGTGCTCGTGACGATCGTGGTGGCGTCGGTGGGCATCGTGTTCTCGTTGCCGCTTGGGATCATTCTCGCACTCGGTCGGCGCTCGCGCATGCCGGCGGTGCGCATACTCTCGGTCATCTTCATCGAATTCGTGCGCGGGGTGCCGCTGATCACAGTGCTGTTCATGGCTGGCGTCATGCTGCCGCTGTTCGTCCCGGAACAGTATTCGCCCGACAAGCTGGTGCGGGCGTTGATCGGCATTGCGATCTTCGCCTCCGCCTATATGGCGGAGGTCGTGCGCGCGGGTTTGCAGGCTATTCCGAGAGGCCAGTACGAGGGTGCCATGGCCGTCGGTCTCGGCTACGCGCAGATGACGCGCCTCATTGTATTGCCACAGGCGCTGACGGTGACGATCCCGAATATCGTCAATACCTATATCGGGCTGTTCAAGGATACCACGCTGGTCTTCATCGTCGGCATCTTCGATCTCTTGCGGACGATCGAGGTGGCACGGATTGATCCGAAATGGGCAACTCCCGTCACCAGCACGACGGGTTACGCCGTTGCCGCCATTTTCTATCTGGTCTTCTGCTACGGCATGTCGCGCTATGCTCGCGCGATGGAAGCACGTTTGGCCAAAGGCGGCCGGCGGTGAGAGACAGCAAATGACCGCGGACGAAAATTACGGATCTCTGCTCAAGCCGGGAAGTCTCAGGACGGACACGGCCGTCGAGATGATCGACCTTAACAAGTGGTACGGCGATTTCCACGTGCTCCGGGATATCAATCTGAAGGTCCGTGGCGGGGAGCGTATCGTGATCTGCGGGCCGTCCGGATCCGGCAAGTCAACGATGATCCGCTGCATCAACCGCCTGGAAGAGCATCAAAACGGGCATATTCTTGTCGATGGCGTCGAGTTGACCTCTGACCTGAAGAAAATCGACGAGGTTCGTCGTGAAGTCGGCATGGTGTTTCAGCATTTCAACCTGTTTCCACACTTGACGGTGCTGGAGAACTGCACGCTCGCTCCGATCTGGGTGCGCAAGATGCCGAAGAAAGACGCGGACGAGGTGGCGCTGCATTATCTCAAGCGGGTGAAAATTCCCGAACAGGCCAACAAGTATCCGGGCCAGCTATCCGGCGGTCAGCAGCAGCGCGTCGCCATTGCCCGCGCGCTATGCATGAACCCAAAGATCATGCTGTTCGACGAGCCGACCTCCGCGCTTGACCCGGAAATGGTCAAGGAGGTGCTCGACACGATGGTTGCGCTGGCGCACGACGGCATGACCATGCTGGTCGTCACTCACGAAATGGGCTTTGCCCGGCAGGTCGCAAACCGCATCGTGTTCATGGACGAGGGTCAGATCGTCGAGGCCAATGTGCCTGACGAATTCTTCGCGCACCCGCAGCACGAGCGCACCAAGCTGTTCCTGAGCCAAATTTTACGCTGAGCGCCGTGGCAGTGCCGCTAAAGCAGAGTTGCTTGAGATCGAGACTTTTCACCGTCATGGCCGGGCTTGTCCCGGCCACCCACGTCTTTGTTGTTGCCAGACTTCAAGACGTGGATGCCCGCGACAAAGCGCGGGCATGACGAATTCAACCTAGCGAAGTCCGGTCTAGTCCTTGGCGACCGGAAGGTCGGGTCGCTCGCCCCATTCCGACCACGAACCGTCGTAAATGCGTCCCGGTTTTTTGCCGAGTGTTTCAAGGCCGAGCGTAAGGATCGCGGCGGTGACGCCGGAGCCGCAGCTGGTGATCACAGGCTTATCCGTGTCGACGCCGGCCTTCTCGAACGCCTGCGCAATGCGTTCGGGAGAGGCAAGGCGACCGTTCTCCACGATCTCGGTGAAGGGCACACTGAGCGCACCCGGCATATGCCCGGAGCGAAGTCCGGCGCGCGGCTCCGGTTCACGTCCGGCAAAGCGGCCGGCCGAGCGCGCATCGACGACCTGCGCGCTTTGATCGTTGAGCGCCATCTGCACGTCGCTGAGCATCGCCACGGCACCTGTTTCCATCTCGGCGTTGAACGTTTTTTTCGGCCGGTTGACGGTGCCAGCTTCGGTTGGCCGGCCTTCGGCCTTCCAGGCGGGCAGGCCGCCATCGAGAATGAAGACATTGCGCGCGCCGAAGATGCGGAACGTCCACCAGACACGTGGCGCCGAGTAGAGGCCACTGCTGTCATATACAACGATCGTATCTTTCTCCGATATTCCGAGGTCGCCGGCGGCCGCGCCGAACTGGTCCGGACCCGGCAGCATGTGCGGCAAGTTGGTCGAATGATCGGCGATCGCATTGATGTCGAAGAACACTGCGCCCGGAATATGGGCGGCCACGTACTCCGCCCCGGCGTCTCGGTTCTGCGTCGGAAGAAAGTAGGATGCGTCAATGACGGCGACATCCGGCTTGCCGAGCTCGCCGGCAAGCCATTCGGGGGACTTGAGCCAGCGGCTCGATGCAGTTGCGGCGTTCATAGGCAGGGCCAGTTGATAATAATGCGCACAGTCGCCCAATCGTTCCGTCAAGGCAATTAGGCAAGCACGAGCCGGACACGCCGGTTCTGCTTGCCCTTTTTCTCGATCTGCGTGACGCGCACCGTTCCGATTTCGCCGGTCACGCGTACATGGGTGCCGCCGCAGGGCTGCAGGTCGAGGCCTGCGATTTCGATGAGCCGCACACGCCCGGTACCCATCGGGGGCTTCACCGACATCGTCTTGACGAGGCCCGGGTTGGCTTCGAGCTCGGTGTCGGTAATCCAGCGGCTGGAGACCGGCGCGTTGCTGGCGATCATGTCCGTGACCTTTGCGGTGATCGTGTCCTTGTCGAGGCCGGCCTCCGGAATGTCGAAATCCAGGCGGCTTTCGCTCTCGCCAACAGATCCGCCGGTCACCGCGTAAGGCAGCACGGCCGAAAGCAGATGCAGCGCGGTATGCATGCGCATCCGCGCATAGCGTTTGTCCCAATCGATGCTCGCCGTAACTTTGTCACCCACGTTCAGCGCCGGCGAGCCGGCGGCAGGTACATGGGCGATCTCGGTTTTCGCGGCGTCGGTATAGACCGCCGTCTCGATCTCAATGCGGACGCCGCCTGCGCTCAGTGACCCTGTATCGCCGGGCTGGCCGCCCGAGGTCGCGTAGAAAACCGTGCGATCGAGAACGATCCCCCCCTTATTGGTCAGGGCGACAACGCGCGCCTCGCAATCCTTGAGGTAGGAATTGTCGCGGAACAGGCACTCGGTCGCCATCGGGCCGCTCACGTCTTCTCGAATGGGGGTTTGATGGTCGACTTGCGCTCGAGCCAGTCGGGCACGGGCAATTTTTTTGAGCGCAGGAATTCCGGGCTGAACAGCTTCGATTGATAGCGCGTGCCGTAGTCGGCAAGGATGGTGACGATGGTCTTGCCTGGCCCCAGGTCCTTTGCGAGGCGGATGGCGCCGGCAATGTTGATGCCGGACGAGCCGCCGAGGCAGAGGCCCTCGTGCTCAAGCACCTCGAAGATCAGTGGTAGCGCTTCTTCGTCCGGAATGAGATAGGCCTTGTCGACCTTCAACCCATCGATGATCGGCGTCACGCGGCCGAGACCGATGCCCTCGGTGATGGAGCCGCCTTCAGTCGCCGTCGGCTTGCCGTCCTTGAACAGGTGATACATCGCTGCGCCGCGCGGATCGGCGACACCGATGACAACGTCTTTTTTCTTCTCGCGCAGGAAGGTCGATGCGCCCGCGATCGTGCCGCCGGTGCCGATCGCACAGATGAATCCGTCGATTTTGCCGCCGCACTCTTCCCAGATCTCTGGTCCGGTCGAAACATAGTGAGCTTTGCGGTTGTCGGGGTTGTTCCACTGGTCGGTAAAGATGACGCCGTTCTTCTCGGTTTTCTTGAGCTGTTCGGCCAGCCGCCGCCCGACATGCTGATAGTTGTTCGGGTTGGAGTAGGGCGCAGCGGGAACCTCGACAAGCTCGGCACCGCAAAGGCGAAGCATGTCCTTCTTTTCCTGGCTTTGCGTCTCGGGGATGACAATGAGCGTGCGGTATCCCCGCGCATTGGCGACGAGCGCAAGGCCGATGCCGGTATTGCCGGCGGTCGCCTCGACGACCAAGCCCCCCGGACGCAACTCGCCGCGCTTTTCCGCCTCCAGGACCATCTGCCGGCCCGCGCGGTCCTTCACCGAGCCGCCCGGGTTCATGAACTCGGCTTTGCCAAGGATCGTGCAGCCCGTCGCCTCCGATGCACGCTTCAACTTAATGAGCGGCGTATGTCCGATTGCTTCAATGATGCCGTCGCGAATTTGCATGCCCGGTCCCGGGGACTAAAGGGAGGATTTGACCCTAGTGGAGGCCCTGAAACGCCACAAGGCCGGTGGAACCCGGCCAAAGCCGCCAATCAAAACGGAAATTTCAGTCGGATTGCGGCGATTGTAGCCGCATTGGCAACAACTTCGAAACCATAGCGGCGTATTCGGCGATCCGGCGTATTCACATTCATTAGATTTTTCCGGCGGACGTCTAGTGAGGGTGGAGACGGGTTCTGGAGCTCGGGGGGCCGGGCAGGTTGGCTGACGAATGACGCTCGACGTCCATACGCTTTTTTTGGTGACGATCTACGTCGAGGGCATCCTCGGTCTGCTGCTGCTCTTTGTCTGGGCGCAGAACATGGCGCTGCGCGCCGTTTGCTGGTGGGGCTTTGCCCATGTCACCCGGCTCGCCTCGATTGCGCTGTTCGGGTTCTACGGCTCCTCGCCCGATCTCATTAGCATCGATCTTGCGAATGCGTTGCTCTTCACAGCCTTCGCCATGACCTGGACCGGCGCCCGCGTGTTCGATGGTCGCCCGGTCGAGCCCGTCTACCTTGTCACTGGTGCTGTCCTCTGGCTTTTGGTGTGCCGCCTGCCTTTGGTGATGGAGAACAACGACCTCCGGTCGTTGATCGTCTCCGGCATTATCACTGCTTACGTCTGGCTTACCGCCTACGAGTTTTGGCGCGGGCGCAGCGAGGCGCTGGTCTCTCGCTGGCCGGCCATCGTCATGTTCTTCGCGCACGGCGCGCTGTTCCTGTTGCGCACGCCAATCATCGCGCTGCTGCCGTCTGCCTCCGGCAGCGACGGCCTGTACGGAAGCGTCTGGATGACGGTGCTGAGTTTCGAGGTGCTGCTGCTCACCATCTCCAGCGCGTTCCTCCTGCTCGCGATGGCGAAGGAGCGCACGGAACTGCGTCACCGTAAAGCGGCGATGGTTGATCCGCTCACCGGCGTCGCCAACCGCCGGTCGTTTCTGCAGGACGCGTCCATGCTCGCGAAACTCCACATCGCCAATCCCCGTCCGACTGCCTTCCTGGTCATCGACCTCGACCACTTCAAGTCGATCAATGACCGTTTCGGCCATGCGGTCGGCGATCGCGTGCTGGAAATCTTTACTGAGGCGGCGCGCAAGTCGATGCGCGGCTCCGATCTCGTCGGCCGGCTTGGCGGCGAGGAATTCGCCGCGGTGCTCGCCGACACCAGCCGCGAGAAGGCCGTGGCCGTTGCGGACCGTATTCGCGAGACCTTTGCTCAGATGGCGCTGGATGTCGACGGTCACCCGGTATGCGGGACAGTCAGCATCGGTCTGGTGCACTGCCTGGGACCGACACTCGACGTGACCGAGCTGTTGGCGCAGGCCGATCATGCGCTTTATTACGCCAAGGAGCGCGGTCGAAATCGTGTGGAAGTCGCCTCGCTCGATATGGCCGGCGATCGCAAGAAGTTCGAGGCCACATCGACGAGCTCGGTTGCCGCAATTGGCGCCAAAAGCGCCGCCTGATCAGGCGTCAGAGATCCCCGAAAGATTGAAACTATGAAGGCTGCGTCACAGCGTGACGCCGTTCCGGATTGACCGGAGGCTTCAAATTAGTCCAGTTTAGGAGCGAGTGGGCCGTGGGGCGTGCCCATGGATTAGTGGGATTCCAAACTATTTCAAGTCTGTAGGAGGAACGAGATGCGCAAGTTTTGTTGGCTCGGTATAGCCGCCTTGGCCTTTGCGGTGGGCGGGGCTGCCCGGGCTGAGACCGTCAAGATCGGTGTGGTGCTTCCGTTCAGCGGCGCGAATGCCGACCTCGGTCACCAGATCGACAAGGCCTTCGACCTTTATGTCAAATTGCACGCCAAAGACATCGCACCGCACAAAGTCGAGATCATCAAGCGTGACGAAGGTCCGCCGACCGGCGCGCAGGCGAAAACCGTTACGACCGAGCTCATCACCAACGACAAGGTTCAGATCCTCACCGGCTTCGTGTTCTCGCCGTCGGCAATCGCGCTGGCGCCGGTGGTGACGCAGGCCAAAGTGCCGATGGTCATCGCCAATGCCGGGACGGCGTGGATTACCAACCTGTCGCCCTATATCGCGCGGCTCTCGTTCAGCATGTGGCACCATGGCTATCCCATGGGTGCCTTTGCTCACGACAAGGTCGGCTGCAAGACCGCGGCGATGGCCTATACCGATTTCCCGCCGGGGAAGGATTTCGACCGAAGCCTTCAAGACCGGTTTCGAGAAGGCCGGCGGCAAGATCACGGAAGCGATTCCGATGGGCAGCCCGGTGCAGGTGCCGGACTTCACGCCATTCTTCCAGCGCATCAAGGACGCCAAGCCGGACTGCATGTACGTCTTTATTCCCTCCGGTGCGCACGCGACCGGCGTGAT
Source organism: uncultured Alphaproteobacteria bacterium (assembly GCA_963736275.1). Taxonomy (GTDB): domain Bacteria; phylum Pseudomonadota; class Alphaproteobacteria; order Rhizobiales; family Xanthobacteraceae; genus Pseudolabrys. The sequence goes on along the minus strand of CAVTOP010000007.1, from coordinate 410,168 downwards.
GAAGGCCTATGGCGAACTCGGAATGCGCAAGGCCGGCATCAAGCTGATTGGCCCGATGGACCTCATTCCTGACAACAAGCTGCAGGACATGGGCGATGCCGCCATCGGCACCATCGTGATGGGCAACTACGCCGTCGACCTCGACAATGCCGAGAACAAGGCAATGAACAAGGCCTGGCACGAAGCCTACGGCAAGGACTCCTATCCGGACTTCATGTCGGCGGCAGGTTGGGACACCATGCACGCAATCTTCGATACGATCAAAAAACTTAACGGGAAGGTCACTGACGGCCAGCAGGTGATCGATGCGATGAAAGGCTGGACCGCCAAGGGTCCGCGCGGCCAGGTCTCGATCGACGCGGCCACCCGCGACATCGTGCAGAACGAATACGCCATGGAAGTCATCCGCAAGTCGGACGGCAAGCTTGGCATCAAGGTGCTTGGCACCACCAACGCCGTGAAAGACGAGTGCAAGGTGCTCAAGGTCGGCCGCTGCGGCTCCTGATCGCCCGCTTTCGTTGACACATACCGGCGCCGCCGCGCATAAAAGGCGCGGCGGCGTTTTCTTCAACACGAGGTGGGGCTCGTGCCGCATTTCGCGATCATTGCCGTCAGTATCCTGTTCGACGGACTGGCCTACGCCATGTTCCTGTTCATCACCTCCGTCGGCCTTTCGGTCACGATGGGGCTGATGGGCTTCGTGAACCTGGCGCACGGCGCCTTCGCAATGGCCGGCGGCTATGTCGTCGTCACGCTTACGCGCACGCTCGGCATCGGCTTTGTTCCCTCGCTCGTCATCGCTGCGGTCGTCGTCGGCGCGGTCAGCGTCGTGTTCGAGCGCGGTCTTTATCGACGCTGTACAAATCCACTGATCTCGAGCAGGTGCTGCTCACGATCGGTCTTGCCTTCATGGCGATCGCCACTGCGACCTATCTCTACGGACCGATTCCGAAGTCGGTGCCGCTGCCCGACTGGCTGCAGGGCGACGTCAACCTCGGTTTCCGCAACTTCCCCAGCTATCGGGCTTTCCTGATCGCGCTCGGCGTCGTGCTGATCGCCGTGCTCTGGTACGCGTTCGAGCGCACCAATATCGGCGCCAAGATCCGCGCCGCCGTCGACAACCGGCGCATGGCGGAATCGGTCGGCATCAATGTCGATCGTCTGTTCACGCTGACCTTCGCGGTGGGCTCCGGGCTTGCCGCGCTCGGCGGTGGGCTCGCCATTCAGCTGTTCGGCCTCTCGCCCAGCTTTGCCGTTCTTTACCTCGTGCTGTTCCTGATCGTGGTCGCGGTCGGCGGGCTTGGCAGCCTGAAGGGCACGCTGCTGGCTGCGCTCGTGCTCGGCGTGTTCGACACGGGCGGAAAATATCTGTTCTCCGATGCCGGCGGGTTTTTCGTCTACGCGGTGACCGTTGCCGTCCTCCTGGTCAAGCCTGCGGGGTTCTATGGCCGCGAGTGAGAGCATCGGCACGGCGGGCCATTCCGAAGCGCGCGAGCGCGCCGCGGATTATCTGCTCAAGCGGCATCGTTTCCGCTTCGCGGAAACGCTTCCGTGGTTCGCCGCCATTGCGGTCTATTTTATTTTTCCCGAGCGCATGACATTCGGCAGCCAGGTTCTGGTGATGGTGATGTTCGCGCTCTCGCTCGATCTCATCCTCGGTTATGCCGGTATTGTCACGCTCGGCCATGCCGCCTTTTTCGGCGTCGGGGCCTATACGGTTGGTCTTGCTGCCGCGCGCCTGGGATGGAGCGAGCCGATCAGCGGGCTGTTCGCTGCGGCGATTGCGGCGGGCATTGTCGGCTTCATCACCGGCTGGTTCCTGCTGCGCTATCGCGGACTGACGCTGCTGATGCTGACGCTTGCAACCGCGATCCTGCTGCAGGAGACCGGCAACCTGCGCTCGGACATTTCAGGCGGCTATGACGGCCTGCCGGGGCTGGTGTTCAAGCCGCTGTTCGGCGTCTTCGAATACGATCTCTACGGGCACACATATTACCTGTATGTCCTCGCGGTCCTGATGGTGGTGTTCTTCTTTGTCCGGAGGATCGTCTATTCGCCGTTCGGGCAGGCGCTGACCGGCATCCGCGAAAACGTCCGGCGCATGCATGCGATCGGCTCGCCGGTGCACCGCCGCCTGGTGACGGTCTACACCATCGCTGCGGCAATCGCCGGCGTTGCGGGTGCGCTGTTCACCCAGACGAATGCCTACGTCACGCTGACGGTTTTTGACTTCGACAACTCCGCCAAGGTGATGGTGATGCTGATCCTCGGCGGCACCGGCCGGCTTTACGGCGCCTTCTTGGGAGCGGCGGTCTACATGGTGCTCGAGGACTATTTCTCGAAATTGAGCCCGACCTTCTGGCAGTTCGGCATCGGCCTGATGCTGGTGTTGGCGGTGCTGTTCACGCCGCGCGGCGTGCTGGGCGTGTTCGAGAGCATCGGCAAATACTTCTCCGAAAGGACGAAGTCATGAGCGCCGCGCTGCAGGTCGAGGGACTGAACCGGTCTTTCGGCGCGCTGCCGGTGACGCGCGACGTCAACCTGACACTTGAGCGCGGGGCGCGGCACGCGCTCATCGGTCCCAATGGTGCCGGCAAGACGACGCTGGTGAACCTGATCACCGGCGCGCTCAAGCCGAACTCGGGCCGCGTGGTTCTCAATGGCGAGGACATCACAAACGTGAGCCAGGCGGAACGCGCGCGGCGCGGCCTCGCGCGCACCTTCCAGATCAACCAGCTTTTCCGTGGGCTCACGGTGCTGGAAAACATCGGCATGTGCATCAGCGAGCGCGACGGCCATGCCGAGAACCTGTGGCGGCCGGTCGGCAGCAGCCGGGCAGTTCTTGATGAGGCACTTAACCATCTGGACTCGCTGCGGCTGGTCGACGATGCGCTGAAGCTGGTGCGCGAGCTGCCCTATGGCCGCCAGCGGCTGGTGGAGATCGCCATTGCGCTCGCGCAGAAGCCGCGCGTGCTGTTGCTCGACGAGCCGGCGGCCGGCGTGCCGTCGTCGGAGAGCCATCTCATCCTCGACGTGGTGGCCGCGCTCGACCCGGATATCGCGGTACTGATCATCGAGCATGACATGGACGTCGTTTTCCGGTTCGCGAGGGAAATCACCGTGCTGGTGCAGGGCGCGGTGTTCACGCATGGCACGCCCGACGAGATCATGAACAACGAGCAGGTGAAAGCAGTCTATCTCGGTCAGGAAGGCCACCGCGGAGGCCGCCATGGCTAAATGGGCGCTCGACCTCGACAATGTCCGCGCCGGCTACGGCGAAACCGTCGTGCTCGAAGACATTCGCTTCGCACTCGGCGCCAGTGAGACGGTGTCGATCATCGGGCGCAACGGCGTCGGGAAGACCACGCTGCTCGCCACCGTCATGGGCCACACCACGCTGCATGGCGGCCGCATCTCGTTGCACGACAAAGACATCTCCAAGGTGGCGACCTATCGCCGCGTCGGCGTGGGACTCGGTTACGTGCCGCAGGAACGTGAGATTTTTCCCTCACTGACGCTGCGTGAAAACCTCGAGGTCGCGGCCCGGCCGGGATCGTGGACAACCCAGACCGTGTTCGAGCTGTTCCCACGTCTTGCGGAGCGCGCCGACAACCGTGGGAATCAGCTGTCGGGCGGAGAGCAGCAGATGCTTGCGATCGGCCGCGCGCTCATCGGCAATCCGACGGTTCTGCTGATGGACGAGCCGTCTGAGGGGTTGGCGCCCGTCATTGTCGAGGAGCTGGCGCGCGCGATGAAGCGGCTGACGCAGTCGAGCGGATTGGCCATCGTGCTGGTCGAGCAAAACACGCGGCTTGCGCTCGACATCGCCCCGCGCGCGGTGGTGATGGATCGCGGCCGCATTGTTTATGACGGCGCCAGCGAGGTTCTACGCAATGACCCCGCGAAGCTCGAGCAGCTCATCGGCGTCGTGAGGGCGTAGGCACTCTCGTCATGCCCGGCCATAGCCGTCCGAAGGACGGCGTGCTTTCGCACGCCTACGTGCCGGGCATCCACGTCTTGGCAGCATTGAACAAAGAAAGACGTGGATGGCCGGGACAAGTGTTTAGTCCGAGGACATGGCCGACACCTGTTCGGAGACATCACCGACACATTCGGGCTTGGTCAAGTCGATTGAAGCGATCTGGTGGGCGCCGAAGAAGATGCCGTAGCAGCCATCGGCGGTGAGCGGGCGGATGGCAACGCGCTCGCCGCGGAAAGCCTGCGGCACTTTCCAGAGACGGCCCTTGAACCTGATGTAGTCTTTGCTGGCGGGAACGGTGCGGACGATCTCGTGGTCGTCGTAGTCGACCGGCGGCAGGCGGTCGGGCATAGCGCGGGTGCTGACCCGATAGCGGCTTGCCGGGACGTCCTGCTTGAGCGCTTCGTGCGGCCGCTCGAGATTGTAAACGGCGCGCCAGCGGTCGAAGGCTGTCTGCGCCGCGGCGCAGATCGCTCAGGCACCTGAACGCCAGGACCTCAGCCTTCAGCGTGCGGTGAAAGCGCTCGTTCTTGCCGCGGCTTTGCGGGTGATACGGCCGGCTGTGCAGCACATCGATGCCGAGCTTGAGCAGCCAGACGCCGAAGCGGGTCCAGCGATGCCCCGATGAATCGCCCCACGGTCCGCCATTGTCGACGAAGAATGCGTCCGGCAGTCCATAGCGGCGGAAGACCGGTTCCAATCGGCTCTGCACGGTGCGGCCCTGCTCGTCGGCGCAGGCCGCGATGCAAAGCGCATAGCGCGAATGGTCGTCGAGCACGGTCAAGGGATGACAGCGTGCGCCATCGCCAAGCTTGACCCAGCCTTTGAAGTCCATCTGCCACAGCAGGTTCGGGGCGGCCTTCTCAAAACGCTGCTGCGCTGCCGCTCCGCCCTGGCGGCGGAACGATCCGGCCGTTGCGCCGTAGAATCTCGTGCACCGTCGAGAACGCTGGCGAGACTGGTCCCGCGCGCGTCAGGCAGCGAGCGATCTTACGCGCGCCCCAAGCCGGATGCGCGTCGCGCAGCTTGAGCACCTGCGTCTCAACGGTCGCGGTCGTGCGCGCGGGGCTGTTGTGCGGACGGCGCGAGCGGTCCGCCATGTCCAGCTCGCCGGCCGTCCAGCGGCCTATCCACTTGTAGGCCGTGTCCGGATGAATCCCGAAGCGCCGGCACAGCTCCCGCCGGTTCGCTCCCTCTTGCATCGCAAGTCCAACAAACTCACGCCGCTGTTCCATGATCGACACCTCGCGCCACGGCATGGATGGCCTCCCTGCAGCCAATTCCATGCCATGATGACGTGTCGGTCATGTCCCCGAACACCTGTCGGGGATGTCTCCGGGCTATACAACAAGCCCGGCCATGACGTAATGCTGGGCCGTCGCCCATGCCATTGCCTTTCATCCGTGCGGAAGGCATAGAGCGCGCATGAAACGCAGCACCGATCGCATTCTCACGACGCACGTTGGCAGTCTCATTCGCCCGCAGTCGCTGCAGGAATTCCTGCGCGTCAGGCAGAGCGGCAAGCCTTACGACGTAAAGGCCTATCAGAAATGCTTGAGCAACTCCGTAGCCGACGTCGTCCGCGAGCAGGCGGGTGTCGGCATCGACGTCGTCAGCGACGGCGAGTTCGGCAAGTCGATCAGTTGGGCGCAGTACGCGCTCGAGCGCCTGTCGGGTTTCGAGCGCCGGCCGCTCCGGCAGGAAGCGGCCAATCCGTTCAAGCGCGGTGCCGACCGCACCAAGTTCGCCGAGTTCTATGCAGAGCTTGATGCGAAGGAATCGGTTGCGACCACGACCGAAGCCATCTGTGTCGGCCCGATCAAATATACCGGACAGGCCGAACTGCTGCGCGACATCGATAACTTCAAAGCCGCGCTCAAGAACGTGAAAGCGGAAGAAGCCTTTCTTCCAGTCGCCGCGCCGGCGAGCGTGATACCCGACCGCAAGAACGAGTACTACAAGAGCGACGAGGAGCTGCAGACGGCGATCGCGGAGGCGATGCGCACCGAATACAAGATGATTGTCGATGCCGGTTTCCTGCTGCAGCTCGACGATGCCCGCAGCGCCGTCACTTATGACCGCATGGTGCCGCCCGCAAGCTTTGCCGACTATCGCAAATGGCTGTCGCGGCAGGTCGACATTCTCAATCGCGCGATCGAGGGGCTGCCCGCTGACCGCATCCGTTATCACGTGTGCTGGGGCTCGTGGCCGGGGCCGCATACCAGCGACGTACCGCTCAAGGAGATCGTGGACCTGATTCTCGAGGTGAAGGTCGGCGCCTACGTCATCGAGGGTGCCAATCCGCGTCACGAGCACGAATGGCAGGTATGGAAAAATGCAAAGCTCGGTCCGGGACAGGTGCTGATACCGGGCGTCATCAGCCATGCCACCAATGTCGTCGAGCATCCCGAACTGGTCGCCGAGCGCATCACGCGCCTGGCGCGTGTTATCGGCCGCGAGAATGTCATCGCCGGCACCGATTGCGGGTTTGCCCAGGGGCCGTTCTATCGCCGCGTGCATCCTTCGGTGATGTGGGCGAAGCTCGAGGCCTTGAGCGAAGGAGCCCGGCTTGCGAGCAGGGAACTCTGGTCCTAGGCTCTTGTTGACTTAAGGAATCCATGGAGCCCGTCGTGAACGTCAACGCTCAGCCGGCCAAAGGGCTCGCGATCCCCTTCGATCATCATCGCCTCGATCGCCTGATGGATGAGGCTGGCATCGACGTGGTGCTGGCGACCTCCAAGCACAACGTTCAATACCTGCTCGGCGGCCACCGCGCCGATTTCTTCGACTACATGGACGCGACCGGCATCACCCGCTATTTGCCGGTGCTGGTCTACCCGAAAGGCGCCCCCGAAAAGGCGGCCTATATCGGCCACCGCCTGGAGAAATTCCAGCGCGAGCTCAATCCGATGTGGACGCCGGAAACCCAGACCAGCACCTGGGGCACGGTCGACGCCATGCAGAAGGCGGTCGAGCACATGCGCAAGATCGGCTTCAAGCCGAAGCGCATCGCGACCGAGTACGGCTTTCTGCCTTACGACGCGTCGCAAACGCTGCGTGCGGCATTTCCCGACGCCGAATGGGTCGACGCACTCTACGTGCTCGAGCGCCAGCGCGTGAAGAAGTCCGCCGAAGAGCTGAAATTGCTGAAATACGCATCCGAGGTCGTCATCGAGTCGATGCAGGCTGTCATTAAGGCGAGCAAGCCCGGCACCACCAAGGCCGAGGTGGTCGAAGCGCTGCGCCGGGCGGAGACCAATCGCGGGCTCACTTTCGAATATTGCCTGATCACCTGCGGCACCAGCATGAACCGCGCACCCTCCGACCAGAAGTGGGAGACGGGCGAGATCATGTCGATCGATTCCGGCGGCAATTACGAGGGCTATATCGGCGACGTCTGCCGCATGGCGATCCAGGGCGAGCCGGATGCCGAGCTTGAGGATCTTCTGGGCGAGATCGAAACCATTCAGCGCGCGGCGATGAAGCCGATCCGCGCCGGAATGATCGGCGGCGAGATCTACGCTGCGGCGGCGCCGCTGGTGCAGAAATCAAAGCACAATAACCACATGGAATTCCTCGCGCACGGCATGGGCATGGTGAGCCACGAGGCGCCACGCCTGACCGACCGTGGCCCGGTGCCTTATCCGAGCGAGTATGCGAAGGAGCCGCTGGAGTCGGGTATGGTGGTTTCGGTCGAGACTACGCTGATGCATCCGTCGCGCGGCTTCATCAAGCTCGAAGACACCGTCGTCGTCACCGACAAGAGCCACGAGGTCTATGGCGAAGGCGCGCGCGACTGGAACAGGGCGGGGCAGGGATAGCCTCATCAATCCGCTCATTCCCGCGAAAGCGTTTAGTCCAGAAACCTGGTTCGGATTTCTGCTTTCCTTCGGAGAGTTTGCGGCACGGCCTGCTTTTGACCCTCAGCGGACATAAGTGACCGCTTCTTGCTGCGATGCGCGGTGTTATAATCAGGTCGTGATCCTTGGCCTTGGGGGTAAGCCCCATGAGGCGGCGGGAATTCATTACCCTTGTCGGTGGCGCGGCCCATTCGATCCGCAACCCATCCGCAACAGTCTGCATCCTGATTCCCATGGACTGGCTCATCCTCATTCTCGGCGTTCCGGCGATCCTCATTCCGCTGGTGCTGCTTTTCGGATTCGCCGGATGCGCGGTGTCTGCGGGCATCTGCACCGATGACACGGACTGCCCGTGCAAGGGACGCAATGCGTCGATGGAGCGTGTGTTGCCGCCGGCGACCCCGGCGCAGCCCATCTCCGCCTCCTTCGGCCCCGGAGAATCTGGCCGCGATAGCGCTCGATGATCGTTCGGTGTCCCTGACGTGGACCAACACCGATCCCGCGGCCACCGATTTTCGAATCGAGCGCGCACCGGAGGACGGCGACGTTCGCGGCGATTCCCGCCCCGGCGGATCTTTCCCCCACCGGCGCGACGGATGCGTCGCCGGGCTTGCAGGAGGGCGTCACATTCATCTACCGCGTTCGGGCGCTGGTGGGACGGGCAAGTCTCCGAGCCCTCGGACATTTCCTCGGCCACGGTCTTTCCCGCAGCCCCGGTGAACTTCGTCGCCACTGCGGCGGGCTTCGACCAGATCGACCTTTCCTGGACCAATGCCTCCACGGTTGCGACCGAGTTCAGCCTGGAACGTCGCGTGCCCGGGGGCACGTTCGCGGAAATCTTGCCGGCCCCGGCGCCAGCACCACGTTTTCCGACACCGGTTCCGACATCGGCGGCCTCGTTGAGGGAACGACGTATGAATACCGCGTCTTCGCCATCGTCGTTGATGGCTTCGAGAACAGCGCAGCCCCAGGCAGTCAAATCGCTCGCGTCGGCGACCGCATCGGCGACGACGCTCGCGTTCACCGCGGCGTTCACGGCGCCGCTCGGCGACGCCGACCAGCCGGGCATCGAGGGATTTTGCCTGGTCCAGCGATTGAGCCAATCGCTGCTGGTCCGCCAGCGTTACCGGCACCCAGGTGCGCATCGTCCTGCGCGGCTCAACGACAGGCAGCCTCACGCTCGACAAGGTCACCATCTCCCAGGTCGGCACACCGGCGATCCCTATGACGCCGAACCGACGGATCTCACCGCTCGTCGCATCGGGCGTGACCATCCCACCGAACACCACGGGGACTGTCGGACCGGTGAATTACACGCTCGATCCCACCCAGGACCTGCTCGTCGCCTTCGACATCAGCAGCACGCCCGGCGAAGGCAACGTGCGCTTCGGCACGCTGCCGGGCGCCGACGCCTTCGCCAAGCCGGCGACGGCCGAAGCCGGCGTGCAGGACCGGACGACAGGTTACACTGCGCTCCCGGAACACCTCTTCCTCATCGAGAAGATCGAGGTCTTGTAGCATGGCCAACAAACTCACCGGATCCTACGACGCCGTGGCGCAGATCAGCCGGCGGCAACTCAACGGCCTGCTCGCGTCCCTGCAGCAGAACGGCGCAAGCGACCAGCCGCCACTGCGGCTCGGGCACAATGGGGTGCTCCGGGTCGGCGACCCAAAGCCAACCACGCCCGAGCTCGTCCGGCTTCGTTTCCGCAACTGGATTCGCAATTTCCAGTCGGCGGGTGGCCCTTCGAACCTGGATGACTTCCGCGCCCGTCTCGCGGTCAATGCGCCCCCGGGGGCCGCCAAGATGATCGAGGAGGAATTCTCCAAATTGGAGAAGGGCCGGCCGGCAAAAGAGCCGCCAAGACAGCCGTCAAAGAAACCGCGTGGCCGCGTGAAGCTGCAACTGTCCTCGCCCACCATCCTCCTGGCCGACGGCGCCACCTCCGAAGCGACGCTGCTGACGGATGTCCGGGCCCATTACGATCCCGATTCCGGAGCCGGGGAAATTGCCGCCGCAGACCATCCGCTGCATGGCGAGGTGCGCGCCGCGTTCGAACTTTCGGTTCTCTCGAGCGCATCCGGCCGGAAATTGTCCGTGCGCCCCTCGTCGAAGGACAACAAGATTCAGTTCATCGCCGCCTCGGGCACGGGCCTCACGGGCGCCGAAGTGTCGCGGATCTCCGGCGAGGTGCGGGACATCGTGCGCGAGAAATTCACGCCGCAGCCGGTCGATCTTCCGCCGGATTTCCCCTTCTCCGAATTCAAGGTCATCGGCAGCGGCGCGAACCAGGTCATCGCCCTGCCGATCCAGGTGTCGAACTCTCCGTTGCCCACAGGCCGCATCCAAAATCTCGACAATAACTTCGCCGATTCGAGCGGCTTCGCGTTCGCCGCCAGCAAGGAATATGTCGAGGACCTGCTGGAGCCGCTCTTCGACGCGGTGTCGAAGGCGGTCCGCGACTTCAAGAAGGAAATCACCATCGGGGTGACGGTCTTCGGCGTTCGCTTGCAGCAGACCATCAAATTCACGCTTCAGCTCAAGTCGGGTCCCTCGCTCGAATGGGAATCCGGCAGGATCAAGCTCTCGGCGAGTCTCAAGCTCGTGGTGCGGCCCGGCCCCGACGTGACCTTCAGGTTTACCCAGAAATTCAAGCTCGCGCTCGATGCCTCGACCCAGCAGGTGACGCTGCAAGCCGACGGCGATCCCTCCGTGAACACGAATCTGCCGTTCAATGTCCTGCACGACGCGTTCGAGAATGCGATCAAGGCGGCGCGGGACGACGCGTTGTCGGGTGGTGGGGTGAACGACGCGGTCAACCAGGTTTTCGCCGGCGCCAGGCAGAAGCTCATCGGCGGTTTGAAGGTCTTTGATGAATCGGCCTCCGCGACCTTCACCACCGTCAAGATCACCAAGGACGGGCTGATCGTTCGCGGCGAGATCGGAAGCGGACCGCGTCAGGCGCCGGTGGTGCAATTCAACGAGATCGACGAAGGCCGGGCTTTTTCGGCGCTGGCGACATGGATTCCCGGGGGAAAGATCGATCGTTACATCTGGTCCTGGGTCGGACATTCAGGAAAGAAACCGGCAAAGCTCTTTTCCACGTCGCACAGAAGCTCCACCGAGACCGCACCGCTTCATCTTTCCAAAGCCGGCCGGAATGGACCCGCTCGGCAGCGTCAGTCTCCGCATCGAGGGAACGCAAACCGGAGCGGATGGCCTGCCCGTGCCCATCGCGGCGGAGAGCCCGCTCCAGCTCCGCGATGCTTTCGGGACCATTGTCGAATCGCCCGCGTGGTGGGAGCCGATCACGACGCCGCTCTGGCTCGAGGAAACCAAGCCCGGCGCCAAGCTGAAGGACCTCATCGCGGGTCACATCCCCCTGCAAAGCGACCAGCCCCGCGGCCGCGAACTCGCCCACAACACACTGGTCTATTTTCCGGACTGGCGCGCGGATGAACCGCTCGAACCCGTGGCGCGCGCCATGGCCGCGATGCGGCGCCGCAAGGTCTCGCTCGTCCTCACCGTGGTGCTGCCCGAAGACGCGCTCGACAGCCGCCGCAGCGACCTCGAAGCCAGGCTGCGCCCCGTGTCCAGCCGGTTCGCGGGGCGCTTGATGGTCACCGTGGACCAGGAAGGCGGATGGTCGCGCGCCTTCGCGGTCGCCAGGCGACCTTCGGCGCACATCGTGAATGCGCGGCGCCAGTTCGCATGGAACTCCGGGGCTGACATCGAACCCGCGGCGATGGCGGCGGCGCTCGACAAGCACCTTCTTCCCGCGCCGGCACCACGATCCCATGCGCTGCAGCCCAAGGTTTCCGGCTGCGGCTGCGGCTGCCACGGCGCCCCTGACATCATCTTCGAGGATGAAAGCGGAGAACGCTTCGCGCTGCACCGGATGCGCGGGCGCAACGTCATCCTGAATTTCTTCCAATCCTGGTCCGCGCCATGCATCCGGGAATTGCAACGTCTGCAAGCGCTGCAGAAGAAGCGACCGAAAGGCGGCGGACCGTATGTCGTGGCCTTCCACGGCGGGAACGACGAGAAGGCGATCGCGGATCTGCGCAAACGCCATGGCCTCACTTTTCCTCTCGTGCAGGACCGGGACCAGGCGATCGCGCGTCAATACGGGATCACATGCTGGCCCACCACGATCGCCATCAACCCGGACGGCTCCATCGGCCGCATGCAACTCGGTGCGGTTCGGGAAGCCAAACCGGCAAGGCGCCCTGCAAAATCGACTTCCCTGAGCGGCGAAAACATGAGCGTCTGGATCGCTGCCTTTCTTCTCATTCCCCTCGCCGACCAGGCGATCAAGGCGCTGCTCCGCCAGCAGCTCGGCGACCGCGTCGTTTCGCTGGGACCGTTGGGCTCGGTCCGCGTCATCGACGCGCCGATCTGGTGGGCGCGCGGCGGATTCCGGCCAACGCCGGTGATGCTCTGGATCGCCTGGCTCGCCGGTGCCGGCGCGCTGGTGGCACTGGCCACCCACCTCCCGGGAGCCGAATGGTGCGCCGCGCTGCTCCTCGGCGGATCGTTGAGCCATATGATCGAGACGTCCCGGCGCGGACGCGTCTGCGATTACCTGTGTCTGCGCTTTTGGCCGGCATTCAATCTGGCCGACGCCGCGATCTCGATCGGCACCGTTCGGCTTCATCGTCCTCCGCGTTGGTCAATCTTTTGCACTGACATGAACCTGCCGTCTCCAGCGTCGCGCGCCGACAACGGCCCGGGTTATCCGCGATATTTCCGCATCGCCGGGCAGTGGGTCAATTCCTTCAAGGTGTTTCTCTGCGTTGGCATTTGCCTCGGCATTCTCGTGATCGCCGCCCTCGCGCAATCGTCGGGCTTCCCGCCCCTGCGCGTGGGCCTTGGCTCGCTCGCGCTCGCGATCATCGGCCTGGCCGGCGCGCGCGTGTATCACCTGCTCGTTTACCACGCGCTCTATTTTGGAAAGAACGCCCGTCAAAGCGTGTGGAATTCCAAAGATGGTGGCTGGAGCCTCTTCGGCGCGTTCCTCGCGATGGCTCCCTGTTCCTTCGCGGTCGCGCGCCTGCTCGACGTTCCCGCGAACGTCTTCTGGGATCTCCTGGGCGCCGGCATTCTCGCGGGCGGCTTCTGGGTGCGGCTCGGCTGCGCGTTCAATGGCTGTTGCGGCGGCCGGGAAACGCGCGGCTGGTGCGGCGTGTGCCTGCACGACACCCGCGGCGTGCGCCGGCGGCGCGTCCCCGTGCAGTTTCTGGAAATGGCTTGGTGGCTCCTCGGCGGCATCGGGTTCATTTGGCTCTGGCCCAAATCCTTCCCGCCCGGAAATTACGCGCTGGGCGTCCTGGCTTGGTATGGACTGGGCCGCTTTTTCCTGGAACCGCTGCGCGAAGCCCCGGATCTCATCGCCGGCCGGGTGCGCATCAATCAATGCGTCGCCGCCGCACTCGTCTTGGGCGCCGGCGGCGCTTTGCTGGCGAGGGCATTTGCATCGTGAGTCATCCGTGTGCCTTGGCGTCCATCTCCGCGGCCAGCGCCTTGAGCTTCGCGGAGATTTCCACTGGATAGGCGGCGCCCGATTCAAGCCGCCGTAGCGGCTCAGGCAACCGCGCCAGATCACGTTTGGCGCGTTCGCGAATTTGCGCGAGCGTCGGCACCGGCGCGACGCGCTTGCCGTCACGCATCACCGGAACGATCAAGGCTTCGCCATCGTGCCTGTCGCTCTCGAGCGAGAGCACGTCGCCGCGCATCCGCTCTTGCGTGTCGTAGGCTCGCCACACCTGCTTGCGGCCCGGCCAGGTCTGCTTTCCTTCGGAGAGCTTGCGTCGCGGCCTGCCGGCGTACTCTTGCAGCTTGTAGGCACAATCGAGCGAGGGGGCGTCGATCGAGGCGTCGAGATTGACGCCAATGCCGAAGCCGTCGATCGGCGCTTTCGCAGCCGCCATCTTCAGCAAGACATCTTCGTTGATGCCGCCGCTCACCAGGATAATGACTTCTTCGAGCCCGCCGGCATCGAGAATGGCGCGCACCTTCTTCGCCATTTTTGTAAGATCGCCGCTGTCGATGCGGACGCCGCGGATCGGGATGCCGTCGGCCTGCAGCTTCGGCGCAAGCTCCACGACCTTTCGTGCGCCCGCCTCAGTGTCGTAAGTGTCGATCAGCAGGATGACGCCTTCGGGCCGCGCGCGCGCGAAATTCTCGAATGCGACCATTTCGTCGTCATGCACCTGCACGAAAGAATGCGCCATCGTGCCGACGATCGGGATGCCGTAGCGCTCGCCGGCAAGCACGTTCGCGGCGCCGCCAAATCCGGCGATGTAGCTTGCACGCGCCGAAAACAGACCGGCCTCGGCGCCATGCGCGGTGCGCAGGCCGAAGTCCGAGAGAATTTTCCCCGGCGCGGCCAGCACCATGCGCGCGGCCTTGGAGGCGATCATGGTCTGGAAGTGCAGGATGTTGATGAGCCGCGATTCGACGAACTGTGCCATCGGCAGCGGCGCCGTGATGCGGATCAGCGGCTCGTTGGGAAAGCAGACGGTGCCTTCCGGGATGGCGTGCACATCGCCGGTGAAGCGGAAGGCAGCGAGGTAGTCGATGAGATTGCTGCGAAAGCGCTTGGTGCTCTTCAGCCATTCAATCTCACCCGGCGAGAAACGCAACGTCTCGAGATAGGTGAGGGCATCGTCGAGGCCGGCGGCCAGAAGGAAGCCGCGCCGTTCCGGCAGCCGGCGCACGAAGAATTCGAACACGGCCTCCTTGTTCTCGCCGCGGTCCAGATAGGCCTGGACCATGTTGAGCTCGTAGAGGTCGGTGGTGAGCGGACTTTCGGGGGATGTCATAGTGCCTTACACGCGGCGATACCGTTGCGATCAGCGTAACCCGCGCCACGCAGCGCGTCGATGTACCGCGAATTGGCCAGAGAATCCAACTCGATCTCTGCGATCGACCTCCGGCACTCGTCGGCAAGTTGCTTTACGGGATCAGCCATTGGTTGATAGGCTTCGGCCCAACGACAAAATCGGGAGGACAATATGAACAAGGGATTGCGTGCTCTCTTAGTGAGCGTCGCAGCGGTCGGCCTCGTGGCGATCGGCTCGACCGCGCAGGCACAGGACAAGACCATCAAGATCGGCGCACTGTTTCCCATGTCGGGGCCGGGCTCCTATTTCGGTGCCCAGGACAAGCAGGGCGTGGAACTCGCGCTGGAGCAGCTCAACAAAACGGGCGTCAATGGCTACAAGTTCGCCGTTCAATATGAAGATTCAAGCTGCAGCCCGCTCCCCGCAACGCAGGCTGCCAAGCGCCTGATCGAGCAGTTCAAGCCCGACGTCATCATCGGCGAGGAATGTTCGGACGCAACGCTTGCGGTGATGCCCGTGGTCGAGCAGGCCAAGGTGCCGCTGCTCAACGCCGGCTCATCGTCGATCAAGGTGACCGAGCCCGGCAATCCCTGGACATTCCGGATCATGCCGAACGAGGTGATGCAGGGCATCAATCTCGCGGAGAACGCGGCCAAGCGCATGAAGGCGCAGACCGCGGTGCTGCTGTTCGAGAACACCAATGCCGGCATCGGCAATGCGCAGGTGTTCAAGGAGAACTTCACCAAGCTCGGCGGCAAGGTTCTGGCGGAGATCGGCTTCGGCCGCGACGTCAACGACTTTACCGCAATCGCGACGCGCGTCGCCGGCCTCGGCAAGATCGACGTCATTCCGACCTACACGCTTGAAGGCCAGGGCCTCAAGATCACGCAGGCGCTGGCGCAAGCCGGTGTCACCAAGGGCGGCGGCGGCAATGCCATCCAGATCGGCACGATCTGGCTGCCTTTCGGCTTCGAGCAGAAGGCCGGAAAGGCGGCGCTGGGTTACATCCGCATCGTGCAGTTCGACCCGACCGACCCGCGGGATGTGGCGAAGAATTTCTCGTCCGCCTTCAAGGCCAAGTACAACGCCGACCCCACGCACCTGAACGCGCACGCCTACGACCAGATCATGCTGATCGCCGACGTCGTCAAGCGGGGTGGCAAGGACGCTCAATCGATCCGTGACGGGCTTGCCGCCACAAAGGGCTATTCGGGCGTCACCGGCAGCGTGGAGTTCGACAAGACCAATCAGAACACCAAGATGGATACCATCCACTACATGGAAACCAAGCCGGACATGTCGTGGACAAGCCTGAAGTGGAACTGATCGGGCAATGACAACAACGATCGTCCTGCAACAGGCGATCAACGGCGTCGTTCTCGGAAGTCTCTACGTCCTGGTGGCGCTAGGCCTGACGTTGATCTACGGCGTGCTCGTGCAGATTAATTTCGCGCACGCCGACTTTGTCACGCTCGGAGCCTTCGCCGCCTATTTTTTCATGCATCTGGTCGGCGGCGGCTACATCCTGAGCATCGCCGTCGCGTTTGTCGTCGGCGCTGCGCTGGGGTGGCTGATCAATGCGGCCATCTTCTCGCCCCTGCGCCACAAGGGGAATGAGCTGCTGCCGCTGATCGCCACCATCGGCGTATCGGTGTTGATGCAGAACCTGATGCTGGCCTGGTTCGGGCCTATACCCTACGCCTTCGAGACCACGTACAGCAGCGAGGTCATCCGTTTCGCCGGCATCTTCGTGTCATGGCAGAGCGTGATCATCATCATTGTCTCGATTCTGACCATTGCGCTGCTCTATGCCTTCATGAAGTTCACCTTTCTCGGCAAGGCGCTGCGCGCCGTGGCGCAGGACCGCGAGACCGCGGGCCTGATGGGCATCAATCCCAATTACCTCATCATGCTGACATTCGTCATTGCCTCGGCGCTGGCCGGGATGGGAGGCGCCATGCTGGCGCCGGTGCTGGTGCTGACCCCGTTCGCCGGCACCTCCGTGATCGTGAAGGCCTTCGCGATCGTCATCATCGGCGGGTTCGGCAATGTCGAGGGAACAATCCTTGCCGGACTTATCGTCGGCCTGATCGAAAGCTACACCACGCAATTCCTCGACCCTGGCCTGATCGACATCGTTGTGTTTGCTCTTCTGCTGCTGATGCTGGCGATCAAGCCGACCGGGCTCATCTCGGAGCGACGCGAAGAAAATGTCTGATCCGGCCCTCGCGCGGCATTTGCCGGGTCAGCGCGCGGCGCTGCGGTCCCGGTGGCTGGGGTATTTGCTCGCGATCGCGGTCATTATCGTCTTGCCGCTCATCTTCAAGGACACCTATTGGCGCACAAACCTGACGGTGTGCGCGATCAACGTCCTGCTCGCCATCGGGCTCGACTTCATCCTCGGTTATGCGGGCCAGCTCAACCTCGGCCATTCGGCGTTCTACGGATTGGGTGCCTATGTCTCGACGCTGCTGATCGTGAAGCTCGGCATCCCGTTCTGGGTCGCCTTCATCGCGGGCGTGGCCTTCGCCGGGATTGCCGGAACGTTTCTCTCGCTGTTCGCGGTGCGCCTGCGCGGACACTATCTGGCCATCGCTTCGCTCGGCTTTGCCGTCATCGTTCACCAGATCTTGCTGAACTGGATCAGCCTGACGCAGGGGCCGCTCGGCATCTACGGCATCGCGCCGCCGCCGGCGATTGTCATTGGCGGCATGGTTATTGCGGACTTTCGCAATCTCGCCGCGTTCTTTTATCTGGTCGCAGGCTTCGCCTTTCTGTCGTACATCCTGCTGAGCCAGTTGGTACGGTCTCCGATCGGTGAAACGCTGACCGCGATCCGCGAGGACGAGGTGTCCGCCGCCTCGCTCGGCATTAACGGCGCGGCCTGGAAGGTCTTTGCCTTCGGCGTAGGTTCGGCGGTCGCCGGCGCTGCCGGCTGCTTCTACGCAAGTTTCGTCGGCACACTGGTGCCCGACGCATTCTTCGTCGCGGAAGCGTTCAATATCCTCGCCATGGTGATCGTCGGCGGCATGGGCACGCTGATTGGCCCGGTCTTTGGCGCCATTCTCCTGACGGTCCTGCCGGAGGTCCTGCGCGGCTTCGGCGACCTGCGCCTGGTCGTCTATGGCGCCGCGCTGACTTTCGTCGTGCTCTTCATGCCGGGTGGGCTCGCGCAGGCGGCCCGCGTCATCACCGAGAAGCTCGGCCTGAGACGCTCCACATGAGCACTGCAGTTGCAACCGTCGCGACGGCCCAGCCGCTACTGCAGGCGCAGAGCCTGCACAAGAATTTCGGCGGCGTGAAAGCGGTGTCGGACATTTCGTTCGCCGTTCCGGCCGGATCGATCTTCGCGGTGATCGGACCGAACGGGGCAGGGAAGTCGACGCTGCTCAATTTGATCAGCGGCGTCTTTCAGGCCAATGCCGGATCGCTGTCGTTCAAAGGCGCCGATCTGTCGAGGATGCCCGCGCACCGGCGCGTGCGGCTTGGCATCGCGCGAACCTTTCAGAAAATTCGCCTGTTCAAGCAGCTCAGCGTCCTGGAAAACGTAATCGCAGGCTTTCACGTCCACCACAACATCCCTGCATGGCAATACGTGGTGCACGGTGCGGCTTTTGCGGATGACCAGCGGCGTTGCCGCGAGCAGGCGGCCAAGCTGCTGGATTTCGTCGGCATGTCGGGGCGGATGCAGGTGCAGGCCGGATCGTTGTCGTATGGCGAGCAGCGCATGCTCGAGCTTGCGCGCGCGCTGGCCACCAAGCCCCAGCTTCTGCTGATCGACGAGCCGGCGGCGGGGCTGAACGCGGCAGAGGTTGACAGCCTGCTCGACCGCATCCGCTCGCTGCGCAACGGCGGCACGACGGTCGTCCTGGTCGAGCACAACATGGACCTCGTGATGAATGTCGCCGACCGGATCATGGTCATGGATTATGGGCGGCACCTGTTCGAGGGCGTTCCGGCCGAGGTGCAGAAGAATCCTGCTGTCATCGCGGCCTATCTCGGCGGAGAATTGTCGTGAGCGCCCTTCTGGAGGTCGACAGGCTCGAGCTCGCCTACGGTCCGGTAGCGGTGTGCCGGGATATTTCATTGCGGCTCGAGCGCGGCGAGATCGTCGCGCTGATCGGTGCGAATGGTGCGGGCAAATCGACGACCCTGCGTGCAATTGCGGGCCTGCTGCCGCCGCGACGGGGAACGATAAGGTTTTCCGGCCAGGATGTGACGACAACGCCATCCTACGAGCGCAGCAAGCTCGGCATCGCGCTGGTGCCGGAGGGCCGTCACGTCTTTCCGTTCCTGACCGTGCGCGAAAATCTTGAGCTCGGCGGCTTCAATGTTCGCAACGACGCCACAAAAGTCCGCCAGCGCATGGATGGCGTCTTTGGCATGTTTCCGCGGTTGTCGGAGCGCACCGGCCAGAACGCCGGCACGCTGAGCGGGGGCGAGCAGCAGATGCTGGTGCTCGGCCGCGCCATGATGTCGGAGCCGCAGCTGCTCTGCCTGGACGAGCCGTCGCTCGGGCTTGCGCCGATCGTCGTCCAGGACATCTTCCAGAAGATCAAGGCCATCAACGCAGCCGGCACCAGCGTGCTGCTGGTCGAGCAAAACGCGCGCTACGCCTTCGAGACCGCGAGCCGCGGCTACGTGCTGCAGACCGGCTCGTTGATCGCGAGCGGCTCTTGCGCCGAGCTCAAGCTCAATCCGCGCGTGCAGGAGGCCTATCTCGGCCGTATCGCTGCGGCTGCGGTGTCATGACGCTCGCCGGAAAATATTCGCTCGCGGGCAAGTCGGCCGTCGTCACTGGTGCCGGCAACGGCATCGGGCGCGCGATTGCGCTCGCGTTTGCCGAAGTCGGCGCCACCATCGCCTGCGTCGATCTCGACAAGGCGGCCGCCGAAGCAACGGCCGCGGCGATCGGGAAGGCGGCGATCGCGGTTGCCTGTGACGTGAGCAACGAGGCGCAGGTCGAGGCGGCCGCCAGAACGATCCTCGCGAAATATCCCGCCGTCCACATTCTGCTGAATGGCGCGGCCGGAAACGATCCGAATGGAACGGTGCTGGAGCTCACGCTCGCCGACTGGAACAAGGTGTTCGGCGTGAACGTTGCCGGCGCGTTCCTGATGAGCCGAGCGATCCTGCCCGCGATGATCAAGGCCGGCGGTGGCAGCATCATTCACATCGCCTCGCAGCTCGGCAGCGTCGCAGGCGCGCGCCGTGCGGTCTATTGCGCCAGCAAGGGGGCGCTGATCCAGCTCGCCAAGGCGATGGCGACAGACCACGCCGCGCAGAACATCCGCGTGAACACGCTGTCGCCCGGCGCGGTCGAGACCGATCGGCTGGTGAAGCGCTTCGGCGACATGGAAACCGCACGGCGAACGGCCGGCCCGAAGCATCTGCTGCAGCGGCTCGGCCAGCCGCAAGAGATCGCCCAGGCTGCGGTCTTTCTTGCCAGCGATGCGTCGAGCTTCATGACCGGCGCCGACTTGCTGGTCGACGGCGGCTATAACGCGACGTAGGGTCTCTACCGTCATGCCCGGCTTTATGCCGGGCATCCACGTCTTTACGATCTGGCAAATGTAAAGACGTAGATGGCCGGGACAAGCCCGGCCATGACGTGGTGATTGACTTCCAACGTCAGCGCCCCAAGATCGTCCCCGCCATCGCGCGCGGGTCGCGCTTCGGCCACGTGCCCGCGTCGGCGGCCTGAAACAGGTCCGACAGGTGCATGTTGAACAGTGCCGGCTCCTCGAGATTGATGTTGTGGCCGCAGTTTCCCATCACCACCAGCGAAGCGGTCGGGATGTTCTTCTTCATGAGGATCCCCGGCTCGAGGCAGGGCCAGTCCTCGTCGCCGGTCATGATCAGCGTCGGCACCGTGATCGTCTTCATCTTCTCGACCAGATCGAACAGCGACGGCCGCCGCTTCTGCACACCGCGCATGGTGAGCGCCGCGCCTTCCGTCGAATGCTCGGCCAGCTGGTCGGCGAACTCGCGCCAGCCGCGCGGATCCTTGTTCTGGTGCTGCACGCGGGTCGGGCCTAAGCGCGTAGCCCTCCGCCGCCTTCTTCATCGTCAGCTCCTCGAAGCGCTTGGCTGAGGCTTCCGCTTCCTCGGCGAATTTCGCGCGCTCGCCCGGTGCCGCTCCGTAGCCGCATCCCGCCACCACGACCGAGCGGGCGCGGCTGCCATAGGTGAAGCCGAAATGGAGCGCGGCGAATCCGCCCATCGACAGACCGACGATGTGCGCCTTGTCGATCTTGAGCACATCGAGCACCGCGCGAATATCGTCGCGCGCGCGATCCTGCGAATACTTTTCCTGATCATTCGGGACGTCCGACGGCGGATAGCCGCGCGCGTTGAAGGTGATGCAACGGTAGTACTTCGCGAAGTGACGGACCTGCTGTTCCCACGAACGAAAGTCACCGGCAAATTCGTGGATAAAGACGATCGGAATGCCTTTGCCGGTTTCTTCGTAATAAAGCTTCACTCCGTCGTCGGTCGTCAGATGTGGCATGAAATCCCCGTTCAGAAAGCTTAATTCAGAAAGCTTGCGCCGCGCGCCGACAGGCCGCCGTCGATTGTGACGACGGAACCGCTGGTGTAGCCCGATTGGTCGGAAGCAATGAAGGCGATGGCCGCGCCGATTTCCTCGGCGCTGGCGCCGCGGCCGAACGGCATCGGCTTGAGAAGGTCTTTCCAGTTGTCCTCGTTGCCGATGCGGTCACGCGCTTTCCGTTTCAGGAGCGTGATCAGGCGATCGGTCGCCACCGGACCCGGATGGATCGCAATGACACGGATGCCGTCTTTGGCGCTGACGCTTCCGAGCGATTGTGTGAAGGCGGCAAGTGCCGCATTGCCCGCGACACCGCAGATATACTCTGGATCGTGCGTGACGGCCGCGTTGCCGATGACGTTGACGATCACGCCGCGCTTGCGCTTCTGCATCAGCGCATAGAAGGCGCGGCACATGTTCACATAACCGAAGACCTTCAGCTCCCAGGCGTTGCGCCAGGTGGCCTCGTCGATAGCGAGCAGCCCGCCGCCGGGAATGGCGCCGGCATTGTTCACCAGGATGTCGATATCGGGATAATCGCGGGCGAGCTGGTCGACCTTCTTGCTGTCGGAGAGGTCGGCGGCCACCGTATCGACACGCACATTCGACTTCTGCGCGATCGCCGCCTTTGCTGCGGCCAGCGTGTCGGCGCTGCGTGAGACGATGACGACGTTGCAGCCTTCGCCGGCGAGAATTTCGGCGGTCGCGCGGCCGATGCCCTTCGAGCCGCCGGTGATCAACGCCGTCTTGCCGGCGAGTTTCAGATCCATAGAGTCCCCCGCAAAAACACAGGGGAGCGACTATGACCGCCGTGCGCAGGATCGGCAACCTGTCCCGCTAGCGCACGGCTTCGATCAGACGGCGAACTCCCTCGCGATGACCGACTTGCGCGCGAAACCCGAAGTCGCGCGCGGCTGGCTCGATATCAAGCGGGCCACGTTCAGCCTTTGGTTTGCTGCGGTCGATCTCGATGCGGACTGGCTTGCCGGCGGCTGCCGCTGCGGCGGCGATATCATCGGGCGTGACCTTCTCCGGATGGGCGATGAAGTAACTGAGCTGCTTGCGGCCTTTTGCATAGCAGGCCTGCACGGCAGCGCGGGCGGCATCGTCGATATAGACGTAGGGCCAGTCGCCCATCGGCGCGACGCGCGCAACCGTGCCGGCGAGCGCCGCCCCGACGATCTCCTCGACGGTATAGGTCGTCTCGCGCCCCGGCCCGTAGATCACGGTGAAGCGCAGCGAACAGAGATCGAGCGGAATTTTGCTCCACAATCCGCGCAGCACCATTTCCATCGCCGCTTTCGATGCGCTGTAGGTGTTGTTCGGGCGCAACGGATAGCTCTCGTCGACCGGAGCGCTCTCATGGAAACTACCGAGCGCCGCCGCCGACGAGCAATAAACGAGCGTTCGGACGCCGGCGTCGATCGCGGCATAGAGCAGATTGAGACTGCCGAGCACATTGATGGAGATGACCTTGAGCGGGTCGTCGCCCAGCACCATCGGGCCGGAGACACCGCCGGCGTGAATGATGTGGGTCACTTTTTCGCCGGCGAGCAGTTTGGTGAGCTTCGACCGGTCCGACAGATCGTCCACCACCTGCGTCGTGGCGGATGAGCGCGGATCGAGCCCGATCGCGCGTTGCTTTTGCTCGCTGAGCAGCTTCATGACGGCCTTGCCGAGAAAGCCGCTCGCTCCGGTTACCAGGGTGATTTCATCTGTCATGCGTGTACCCTTTTCTCCCGCTCATTCCCGCGAAAGCGGGAATCCAGAAATCTTGGCTCTGGGTCCCCGCTTTCGCGGGGACGAACGGCAGGGCATTGTGGCTTCGCAGTTTAAACAATTTTTCTCGCGCGGAAATCTTCGATCTCTGCCGCGCTATAGCCAAGGCCGCGCAGGATCTCGTCAGTATGCGCGCCCGGATCGGGCAGCGGCGAGACCACGCGCGCCGGCGTACGCGATAGGGTGATCGGCGTGCCGACCACGCGGACGTCGCCGCGCGTCGGGTGATGCAGCGGTTCGGCGATGCCGAGATGCTGCACCTGCGGATCGGCGAACACCTCGTCGACCTTGTAGATCGGCCCGGCCGGCACGCCCTGCTGCTCGAGCAGGTCGAGCCATTGCGCCGAAGGCTTGGTCCTGAAGATGTCGCCGAGCAAAGCGGACAGCTTTGGCCGGTTACGCAGCCGCATGTCATTGGTGGCGTAATCGGCCGCGGTCCCAAGCTCGGGGCGGCCGAGCGCGACGCAAAGCGCCCGCCACTGGCCATCGCCGCCGACGCCGATGTTGATGAAGCCGTCGGCGGTCGGAAAAACACCCATCGGCGTCGAGTACGGGTGATCGTTGCCGGCCTGGCCGGGCGCGACGCCGTCGACGAGATAGCGTGCGGCCTGGAAATCCATCATCGCGATCTGCGCCTGCAGCAGCGAGGTCTGCACCCACTGGCCGCGTCCGGATTGCTCGCGCTCGGCCAGCGCGATCAGGATTCCGGTCGCGGCATAGACGCCGGCCGAGCTGTCGGCGATCGCAATGCCGGCCCGCATCGGTCCCGACCCCGGCATGCCCGTGACCCACATCAATCCGCCCATGCCCTGGGCGATCTGGTCGAAGCCGGCGCGCATGCGGTAGGGGCCGCTCTGCCCGAAGCCGGAAATCGAGGCGAGGATGATGCGCGGGTTCACCGCGCTGAGCGCCTCGTAGCCGATGCCCATGCGATCTTTGACGTCGGGCCGGAAATTCTCGACCACCACGTCCGCACCTTTCACCAGCCGCATGAAGATCTCGTGCCCGGAGCGCTCCTTCAGATTGAGGGTCAGCGACCGCTTGTTACGGTGCAGGTTGATCATGTCGTAGCCGTCGCGCGCGCCGCTGATCCCTTCGTTGGGATCGACGCCCGGCGGCGCTTCGATCTTGATGATGTCGGCGCCGAAGTCGCCGAGGATACGGCAGCACGTGGGCCCCGCGCGCACGCGTGACACATCGAGCACGCGAATATGCGCCAGCGCTTTCGACTTCTCGGCGGTCATGCCAATCGTCCCAAAGGACCCAATCGACCTTCGTAGGACGATAGTACCTGATCGCGGATCGCGGCGGGAACCTGCGCATGCCAGTCGCTGCGTTTCTGCACGGCGGCGGCCAACGCAATCAGTGCGTGGTCCGCGCCGGGCTTGCCGACGATTTGCAGCGCGACCGGCAGGCCACGGTCGTCAAATCCGGCCGGGATCGCGACGGCGATCGTTACAATCGCCGACTTTGGTTCAAAGTCAGAAAAGGATGTCGAACGTATGCGACGCCAGTTGCGCCTTGGTCACCCCCTCCAATGTTACGTCATCGATGCCAGCGTGGATGATCGCGTTGGCGCCGAGATCGGTGTGGTCGAGCACGGCCTGAAGCGACGCAAAGCCGAGCTCCTGCAGGTCGAGCACATCATGGTTCGCTGGCGTTCCGGCGTTGAAATCCGTGATGGTGTCGTGGCCGAAACCGGGGCGGAAGACGAACGTATCCGCCCCGGAGCCGCCGGTCAGGCGATCGTTGCCGATGCCGCCAATGATCGTGTCATTACCGCCGCCGCCCTTAATGGTGTCGTTGCCGGCGCCGCCATCCAGTTGATTGGCGAAGTTGTTGCCGATGGTGGTGTCGTTGCCAGAGCCGCCCCTGACATTCTCGATCGAGGAAAACTGGATTAGACCGATCTGCGAACCGAACGCGAAATAGTCGGGCAGGTCGACGGCACTGGCTGTGGTCGTGCGGGAAAGGTCGAGCGCATCGCTGCCGGCCCCGCCGTCCAGGAAATGCCATTGGAACTGAGCGTCGGGGTTGATCGTAGTGACATCGTCGCCGCTGCCTGCGTTGACTACGAAGTTGGTCACACCGATGACGATATGATCGTCCCCGGCGGTGCCCTTCACCTGAAGCTGGCCGGGTGGAGCGATGATGTCACCCGTCGCGAGCGCGAATGTGACCGCATTGCTGGTGCTGGAATTGCCGGCGGCGTCAGTGTCGATGGCCGTGATGACGTGACTGCCGGTGCCGTTGAGCGTGACGGTCTGCGACCAGTGGCCGCTGCCATCGACCAACGCGGTCTGACCGATCGCGCTTGCGCCGTCGCGAAGCTGGATGGTCGAGCCCACCTCACCGGTGCCTGAGATCGATTGCACCGCGCTCGTGACCGCACCGCCGGCGGTCGTGATCGTGTCGTTGAGCGGGGCAGTGGTATCGAGGGTGAAGCTCAGGCTGGCGTCCGCCGAGACGTTGCCGGCGGCATCGGTCTGATGCACCAGCACGGCCTTCGGCCCGTCACCGGTCAACGTGAAGCTGGTTCCGGTGCCGGCAACGAAGGTGCCGCTATTGATCGAGTAATCCCAGGTGGAGCCAGTCTCCAGGCCCGTGACGTTGACGGTGCCGATGTTGGTGATGCCGTCACCGGCAAAGCCGCTGTCGGTCGCCAGCGCGACGGATGGTGCAGCAGACGCGGTATCGAGGATGAAGGTCAGGCTGGCGTCGGCCGAGACGTTGCCTGCGGCATCGGTCTGATGCACCAGCACGGTCTTGGCTCCGTCGCCGCTCAACGTGAAGTTGGTTCCGGTGCCCGCAACGAAGGTGCCGCCGTTGACGGCGTATTCCCAGCTTGCGCCCGCTTCGAGGCCGGCGACGTTGACCGTGCCCACATTGGTGACGCCATCGCCGTCAAGGCCGCTGTCGGTCGCCAGCGCGGCGGACGGTGCGGCAGACACAGTATCGAGGGTGAAGCTCAGGCTGGCGTCGGCCGAGACGTTGCCGGCGGCATCGGTCTGATGCACCAGCACGGCCTTGGGCCCGTCGCCGCTCAGCGTGAAGCTGCGTGCCGGTCGCCGGCGATAAAGCTCCCGCCGTTGACGGCGTATTCCCAGCTTGCGCCGGCTTCGAGGCCCGCGACGTTGACGGTGCCCACATTGGTGATGCCGTCAACGGCAAGCCGCTGTCGGTCGCCAGCGCGGCGGACGGTGCGGCCGAGGCAGTATCGAGCGTGAAGCTCAGGCTGGCGTCGGCCGAGACGTTGCCGGCGGCATCGGTCTGATGCACCAGCACGGTCTTGGGTCCGCCGGTCGAGCGTGAAGCTCGTTCCCGGTGCCGGTGACAAAGCTGCCGCCGTTGACGGCGTATTCCCAGGTTGCGCCGGTCTCGAGGCCCGAGACGTTGACGGTGCCCACATTGGTGATGCCGTCGCCGGCAAGGCCGCTGTCGGTGGCCAGCGCGGCGGAGGGCGGCCGACGCGGTATCGATGGTGAAGCTCAGGCTGGCGTGGCCGTGACGTTCCGGCGGATCGTGATGCACCGCTGGCGTTGGCCGTGCGGGGAGCGTGAAGCTCGTGCCGGTGCCGGCAACGAAGCGTGCCGCCGTTGACGGCGTATTCCCAGCTTGCGCCGGCTTCGGCGCCGGACGTTGACCGTCCACATTGGTGATGCCGTCACCGGCGAGGCCGCTGTTCGGCCGCCAGCGCGCACTGGATGGCACCGGCGCCGCGTGTCCCGGATGGATGGTGACCGACACCACCTGCTCAACCGTGCCGCCATGGCCGTCGTCGATCACGATCGTGAACGTGTCGGAACCATTGGCGTTGGCGTTCGGCGTGTCAGGTGAAACTGCCGTTTGCGAAGCCCACCGTTCCTGCGGGCTGCGAAGCCGGACTTGATTGCATAGCTCAGCGTATCGCCATCGGGATCGCTGGCGCCGATCGCCACCGGTGCCGAAGCCGTGTCCTCGTCCGTGACGACCGTGTTGGTCGACGCCGCGACCGGTGGCTGGTTCTCTTCAGGAGGCGACGCAAAGATGAAATCGATCGCATCTGCACGTTCTCGAGGACGATCCCGTCTCCGAAGAACTCGGTTGCCGCGAACGCAGCGAACCCCGCACCCTGAACCGGCTCAAAGCTGATGATCGTATTGGCGCCATCCTGAAAGATGTTGAGATCCGACAGCGCATAGTGTCCGGCCACGCCGGTCAGATCGATGCGGTCGACGCCGGGTGCGAAGTCGGTGATGGTGTCTGTTCCATCGTTGTCGCGATAGACGAAGGTGTCCGCGCCGCCATTGCCGGTAAGAAGGTCGTCGTTCTGTCCCCCGGTAATGACGTTGTCGGCATCGTCGCCGGTCAGGTCATCGTCGTTGCCGGAGCCCGTGAGATTGCTGATGCCGGCGACATGATCCGTCGACAGGACTGTGTCGGATCTCCTGCCAATCTCATGATCGGCCGCAAACTCCGTCACGATGCCGGTCGCCAGGCTCGCAACCACCGCAAAGCGATTGTCCACGATGGAGTAGTCGACGGTGTCGCGTCCGCCGCCGCCGACCACCCCGTCATTGCCAAGCCCGGGCAGGAAGGTCTCGTCGGCCGTGCTGCCGCGGAACTGATCGTTGTAGTAACCGCCATAGATTATCTCGATGCCTCGCACGGTGTCGAACGTGGTGGCGTCGGCGAGGTCGGCGTCACTGTCGAATCCGCCGCCATTTTCCTTGGAATAGACGCTCTCGTTGGAAAGATCCGCATAGATGCCGCCGAAGGCGTACTCGTAGCTCAGGGAATTATGGCCAGCGCCTCCCTCGATCAGGTTCGTATGAACACCCGTCTCTTCGAAATAATCGTCCCCATCTCCGCCTTTGAGAATGTCAGCGAAGCCGCCCCCGTAGAGCTTGTCGTCGCCGGACCCGGCCTCGAAAATGTCGATTGAGCCACCCGAATTCCCCCAGAGCACAAGCGAGCCGGTAAAGCCTGCCGCCTGCACTGTGTTGGTGCCGTACCCCAGATTGATCTCGACGTGTTCGAATCCGACGATCTCAGTGCCTTCATTAGCCGTGAACGTCTGGCCGGGCTCGTCGAAGGTCACCAGGATATCGCCGGGAACCCAATTCAGGTCGAGGCTGAGAGTATCCGTACCCGGACCGCCGTCGAGAAGATCCTGATTGCCCTTGCTCCAGACCTGATCGTCGCCCGCGTCAGCGTGGACGACATCACCGGCCGAAACGGGGTAGGACTGATCGGTGATGATCAGATCGATACCGACGCCGCCGCTGATGTTGTCCGCACCCTCGCCGCCATAGAACGTATTGTTGTCACCATCGCCCAGGTTTTCGAAAGTATCGTCTCCGGGGCCGCCATAGAGCAGGTTCCCGCTTGCATGGCCCAACACGTGGAAGACGTTCGGTCCCCCTTCGCCATGCACCTGGTTGTTGTTTCCGGTGATCTTAAATATGTCTTGCGCGTCGCCCTCGTCGGCGACGTAATTGTTGTCGCCGTTGATGAAGTACGTATCGCCTCCGGCGCCGCCGTTGAGCGTGTTGCCGTTACCCGTGACGGTCAGCGTATCGTCGCCGGCCTCGCCCCACGCGGTGCCGTTGTCGCCTTGCAGGGTGACGTGATCGTCCCCGGCCTGGCCGTGCAGTTGATCCGCGCCGCCGCCGCCGAAGATATAGTCGCCGCCATACCCGCCATTGATGACGTTGTCACCCGCGTCGCCCGTGAGGTTGTCGCGGTAGGCACTGCCGGTGATGTTCTCGATGGAAGCGAGGATGTCGCCTTCCGCATGCCCGCCGGACTGCGGCCCGGTGCGTGTCAAATCGACGTCAACGCCCGATAGCGAGCGGCTGTAGTCGGCCGTGTCGCTGCCGTCGCCGCCGTCGAGGATATCGCCGCCCAGACCGCCGATCAGGGTGTCGTTGCCGCCGCCGCCGTACAGCCGGTCATTGCCGGGACCGCCGCGCAGAACATCGTCGCCCGCCGTGCCGGGCTTGGTGAAGCCCGTCAGCGTGTGATCGTTGAAGATGACGGTGTCGATGCCCGTCGTATAGATATTGGTATAGACGCCGCCGGGCAATCGATTGGTGGACCCGGTCGCCCAGGTGATGGCGATCCGCCCATCGGCGAGTTCCGCGACGGTGGCCGGCTGATAGCCACCGGAAGGCAGATATTCCTCGCTGCTGTCCAATTGGACAACGCGCGTCTTGCCCTCGATCTCGGCGAAAAGCTCGTACGTCGTCTGCCCGTAGTAACCGCCGGTGTCTGTCGAGATATAAAAGACGTGCAGGATGTCGCCGTTGGGGAGATGGTATTGACCGTCCCCTTCGTCGTGAACCAGGCCGTCTCCGAGATCGAGTCCGACCGGATATTCGAGCCGGCCGTCCGGATCGTAGGTCGGAACGACATACACGTATCCTTCCGGCGTCGTCCTTTCCTCGTGATCGGGACCGAGGTCGTCGCCCCCGGTGACGACACCGTTGACATCGAAGGCGTACCGGAAATGGTGGGCGTAAGTGGTGGGAACCGGCACATATTCATCGACAATGACGCCGCCGCTCGGCGTCGCCGCGACATAATCGATGTGGCTGTATGCCGAGAACGGGCCCGCGACCTGAAAGTCGTCACCTCGCGGGTTGCCGTCGGCATCGAAGACGCGCGCACGGATGCTTGGCGTGTTGCTGCTGGGGTCGCTATAAAAATTCCAGACGACCGCAAAACCGCCACCGACCAGAGGGACAACGCGCGCGTCGGATCCGGCGATCAGAGGCGTTGTGTTCACTGCGAACGTGTCCGTCTCGATGCCGCGCGCGTCGTAACGGTGGCCGATAAAGTTGCCCGAAGATTGGCCGGCTTCAATGGCGACGAAACCGCCGTCCGCGAGAGGCGCAGTTCCGGCGGCAAATCCTGTGTATGGATTGTTAGGGTTCGTGAGCAGCCGGAATTCCGGCGGGACCGGGTTTTCCGTCTCCTCCGAAAACCGCATGCTCGAGGGGTCGAGATCGGCGAGCATCGTGTTTTGTCAGAAGCAACGTATCGCTCACGCCGCCGACCGTTGGATCGTCCGCGAAATTGATGAGAACGTCGCCGCCTTGCTGGGTCGCGTGTCCGAGGACATCGGCGAAGCTGTGCGCCCACTTCAGATTGGTGAAGTCGAGAGTGTCTTCCGTCGCATCGTAGTCGGTAATGACGGTCGTGCGATAATGCGTGCTGTAGACGAAGGTGTCGGCGTCCGCGCCGCCGGTCAGCGTGTCCGGGACGGCGGCGCTGCCCGCGCCATCCAGCGCGCCGCCGCCATCGATGTAGTCGTTGCCCGTTCCACCATCCAGCGTGTCCCCGCCGAAATCGCCGAACAGGAAGTCATTGTCATCGCCGCCGTTGAGGGTGTCGTTGCCAACGCCGCCATGCAGGACGTCTTTGCCCGAGCCGCCAGCGAGTTGGTCGTCTCCGATGCCTCCGTCGAGGTTGTCGTCGTTAGGACCGGCATGACTGGGATCATCATCGCCGCCCTTGAGTATATCATTTCCGTCGCCACCGCTTATCGTGTCGTTGCCAGCGCCGCCATCGAGATAGTTGGCAGCGCTGTTGCCGGTAATGGTGTCTTTGCCCGAGCCGCCGATCGCCTCCTCGATCGTCGTGCCGTAGGCGATGCCGATGCTGTCGACAATCGGGACCAGTTTTACGTAACCGGGATTGTCTGGATCGGGTCCTGTCGTTTCGCCGATGTCCGAGTATGAGCCCGGAGTTAGATCGATCCGCTGATCGACCGTAAATTTGGATGCGTCGATACGATCGTGATCGCCGCCGGCATCCCAGATCGTGAAGACAGCTTTCGTTATGACATAGTTGAATGCCGTCGGATCTGTGGCCGTAGGTGCCGGATCCTTGGTGGTCGCCGTGAACGAAAAGATCGACTGATCCAGCGGGTTTCTGAAATCGCTGGCCTTCGTGTTGAACCCATAGGTCGTGTCCCCGGTCCGCGTTGTCGTATCGACACCGTAGAGCTGCTGGATCGCCAGAATGTCGTAGATCATCGGCGTCCGCATATCTTCGCGTGACCAGTTCACGGTCGCGTAGCTCGGGTTATCCGACGGCGCGAAATACGACATGATCGAAAACAGCTTGGTGTCTTCGTCGAATGCGCGGCTGTTTGCCCAGGTTGGCTTGGTGTCATCCGCGGCGTCGTAGTCGCCGGGATGGCTGAGACCGAGCGCGTGCCCGAACTCATGGACCACCGCTTCGAATGCCGTCGATCCAAGCGTGATCGTTGTGGGCGTGAGATAGACGCCCGCTACGTCGCTGAGGCTCACTTCATCGTGCAGGGTGCCTACAGTCGTTCCCCCCGAATACGAAGGAAGGTTCGACACCTTGTTGATGGAGATGACGGCGTCAGGGACGTTATTCTCCGTGATCGAATTTGGGATCAGATCGTCCCAAAGCTCCACCGCTTCCTCGATCAGGGCCTTTTCATTGTTGGGCGCCATGGAAGAGATGGCGACGAAATTGGGAGATTCACCGACCTTGGCCAGAAACTGCTCCTCCGCTCGCGCGCCATCGTCCTCCAGGTCGATGGAATAGGAGATGTTTTGCTGCTCCCACAGGTCCTCGCCGGCGATCTTGTTGATCATCCCCTGATTGATGGGTAACGGCATCGTTCCGCCTCCTACAAAGGAAGCCGGACACTTCTGCCCGGCGTGCAATAACTTAAGAAATCGGCGTTCGCCGACAACCTGTCGTTGTAGCGACCCTGCGGCAGCCGAAGTAGAGTAGCTAACGGTGATGATGCCGGCGGCAGGTGCCGTCGTCTTGGACTTTAGCGAACGCAAACGCGGTGCTGCCGAGTTCGCAAATTGCAAACTCTGGTATCCACCGGGAACGGATGATTTTCCGCACCGCGACGCTGGGAAATTTGTAGATATTTTTTCTAAGAGGTGGCCAGCCGATGAACGGTCGCCAAGAGGATTGCAGCCGGCCGGGGAGCTAGAATTGTCCGATCAAGGGGCGGCGGCATCAGGCAGCGGTGGGCAGTTTTCGATCCGCCGGTTTACGACGGATGCGCTGCCGGAATCCAGGCGCCTCTCGATCTGGCGCGAGGAGTTCGGACGGAGCCTGGTTCACGTCGACATCGAGCCGGTGTCCGGGGAGGTCGTCCATGCCGAGGCAACGATACGCGCGCTCCCTGGGCTGCGCACGCTTTCGTTCCACGGTTCGGCCACGTGCATGACGCGAACGCGAGCGATGACCGCCGCGAGCGACGGCTCCATTGGATTGATCATCAATCGCGACGCCGACGCTCTGCTGTCGCAGCGTGACTGTGTGCTTTCGCTGCGTAACGGTGACGCCTGCTCCATTCTCACGGATGAGCCCAGCAAGGTAATCGGACGCGGCCATTTGGGGTTGCTGTTTCCCCGGGTCCCGCTGATTGAGCGTGTCAAGAATCTTGCAGATGCCGCCGTCACCCGGATTCCACAAGAGTCGGAATCGTTGCGCCTGCTCGTCAGCTATCTGAGTGTACTGCTAGGGAAGCTAACGCTCGGCTCGCCGAAGCTGCAACGAAGTGCCGTCGAGCACATCTACGATCTCGTGACGCTCGCGATCTGTCCGGATCGTCCCGCCGACGAAAAATGCTTGAGCGCTACCGCTGCCGCCCGCCTGGAACTCGCGCGTAGCTACATCAGCAAGCATTTTGATCGCCCCGGCCTCACGATCGCGGCCGTCGCGCGGAACCAGAACATCTCGCCGCGCTATCTGCAGCGACTTTTCGAGACCACGGGCTCGACCTTCTCCGAGCGCATCAACGAGCTTCGGTTGCAGCTCGCCTACGCGCTACTGACCTCGGCGAGTTCAGAGGCGGGAGCGGATCGCCGACATCGCGCTACGCGCCGGCTTTTCCGATATAGCGCACTTCAACCGGTCATTCCGCCGGCGTTTCGGCGACACGCCAGGGAACATCCGGGGCGGCGCAATGACACCTGACAGCGGTTAGTCGTCTGATTCATTCGGGCGATTCCCAAATTGCCCGAAGCAGTTCAAGCTCGAGCACGCGGAAATGCGAAAGCGCTTTCGATGGCTCGGAGCTCATGCCAATCGTCCCAAGGGACCTTTGTAAGACGATAGCACCTGGTCGCGGACCGCGGCGGGAATCCGCGCATGCCAGTCGCTGCGTTTTTGCACGGCGGCGGCCAACGCAATCAGTGCGTGGTCCGCGCCGGGCTTGCCGACGATTTGCAGCGCGACCGGCAGGCCACGGTCGTCAAATCCGGCCGGGATCGCGACCGCGGGAAATCCGAGCACGTTGACGAAGCGGGTCCAGCGGCTGAGTTCGTATAGCGTCCTGGGCTTGAAGCCGGGCGCGCGGGGGTCGCATTCGGCGGCGGTTGGCGTTCGCGTTGCGAGGATGGGCAAAGCGATGGCCGTCGCGTCCCGAAAAATATTTGCGATGAAATCGGCTGCAAGTTGTGGTCGCGCTGCAATGCTCGCGGCCAAAGTCGCGTCATCGATCTCGAAGCCTTTGCGCAGGCGCTTTGCCAATGTGGCATCGAGCGCTCCCGGAGTCCATCAGCGCGCGATGCGCGCGTGCGGCCTCCGCCTGCATGATGGTGAAGACGTGCAGGTCGAGAGCCTCGATGGCCGAGACGCCTTCGGTGCGGCCGAGCTGGATGCCGCAGCCGGCGATGGCGTCGATGGCGTCGCGGCATGCTTTCGCGATCTGGCGCCTCGGCGAGATCGAGAACATCCTGTACGACGGCGACCTTCGCGAATGGGCTCAGTCTCCGGCGCTGCGGAACAGAAGGCGCGCGGGCTCCTGCAGATCGGATGCGCTGCGCGCGAGAATGCCGATCGTGTCCAGGCTCGGGGAGAGGGGCATCGCGCCCGCGGCCGGCACGGCGCCGTAGGTCGGCTTCCACGACGTGACGCCGCAGCACTGCGCCGGAATACGTAACGAGCCGCCGGTGTCGGATCCGAGCGCAAAGACGACGGAGCCGCTGGCGACGGCGACCGCCGAACCGGACGACGAGCCGCCGGTGATGAAGTCAAAATTCCAGGGATTTTTCGGGGCGCCGTGCACCGCGTTGTAGCCCGATGGTTCGTAGGCGAGCTCGGTCATCGCCGTGGTGCCGATGTGTCGTGCGCCTGCACGATCGAGAAGATTGAGCACCTCGGCCTGTTGCGACGATGGCATCGGCAGAGGCTGCGCCAGCCCGCCGTGCGGCTTGCGTGTCCTGGACATGAACATGTCCTTCGACGCATAGGGCATGTCGGCGAGGGTGCCTTCACCTGCGGCGGTTTCCTCAAACGCGACAAATGCCTTCAATTGCGCATCGAGCGCGCGGGCGAATTCGCCGGCCTGCGCCGAAATCCGTCCGCGCTCCGCGGGATCGAGTGAGGCCCAGTCGGGAAATCGCTTCGTCACTGTTTTGCCGATGGAGCGGCCCAAGGCCTGATCGTTCTGTCTTTCGCCTTGAAAGCCGCGATTTGCGTGCGGTAGCTCTCGGTCAGATCGATATCGTCCCATCCATTGAGCAATTGATTGCGGCTGATCGGGTCGACCGTGAACGCGAAGGATATATCGGCGCTGCTGACGGTCTGCCGTTCGAGGTCGACGCGTGATCGTCTGCTCCGGTGTCTTGCGGACCATGGCGGCAAGCTTCTCGATGTCTCCTTCGCGGCGACGGCGGTGAGCAGTCCGTTCTTCACGGCATTCTGCGAGAAGATATCGCCGAACGACGGTGCGACCACGCAGCGGAAGCCGTGATCATAGAGCGCATAGACCGCGGCCTCACGTGAGGAGCCGCCGCCGAAATTACGTCCCGCCAGCAGGATCTTGGCTCCGCGGTGGGCCGCCTCGTTGAACGCGAAATCCGCGCGCGGCTGGCCCTTGGCGTCGAGGCGCACGTCGTCAAACAGCACGGTGCCGAGTCCTTTTGACCGCGGCCATTTGAGATAGCGCGCCGGCAGAATCTGGTCGGTATTCAGATTTGGCAGCTGATAGCGGGCAGGCAGTTGCGGTGAGGCGAACAAATTTGTCCATCGGCGCCTCTAGTGCTTTGCGCCCGGCGAGCAAAGGCCGGACATCGGCGAGATGTCCGCTGACCGCCGCCGCCGCCACCATGGCGGGCGACATCAGATGCGTGCGCGCGCCTGGTCCCTGCCGGCCGCGGAAATTCCGGTTGGTGGTCGAAGCGCACCGCTCGCCCGCCGGCACCAGGTCGCCATTGATGCCGACGCACATCGAGCAGCCCGAATCGGCCCATTCGAGGCCGGCGTCGCGGAAGATCCTGTCGAGGCCTTCTTCCTCGGCCTGCCGTTTCACGGAGGACGATCCCGGCGACACCAGACCGGGCACCTTGCTGACGCGGCCGCTGAGCACCGCGGCCGCTGCGCGCAGGTCCTCAATGCGGGAATTGGTGCACGAGCCGATGAAGACCCGGTCGACCGCAATGTCGGTCAGCTTCGTTCCCGGCGCGAGCCCCATATAGTCGAGCGCTTCGTACAGATATTTGGCGCGCGTCGCATCGCTCTCGCGCGCGGGATCGGGAACGCGGCCGTCGACGGGCAATGCATCGTCCGGCGTCGTGCCCCAGGTGACGATCGGCGCGATCTCCTTGGCATCGAGCGAAACCTCACGATCGAAGCTTGCGCCCGCGTCCGAGGCCAGCATCGACCAGGCCTCGACCGCGCGGTCGAAATCAGGTCCTTTCGGCGCGAAGGGCCGGCCTTTCAGATAAGCGAACGTGGTGGCATCCGGTGCCACCATGCCGCAGCGTCCGCCGGCCTCGATCGACATGTTGCAGAGTGTCAGCCGGCCTTCCATCGACAGCGAGCGGATCGCGCTGCCGGCGAATTCGATGGCGTGGCCCTGGGCACCGTCGGCGCGAATGCGCGCGATGATCGCGAGCGCAATATCCTTAGCCGCGATTCCGTCCGCGAGCGCGCCGTCGACGGTGATGCGCATGCGTTTCGGCTTCTTTTGCCAGAGCGTCTGCGTCATCAGCACATGCGCGACTTCGGATGCGCCAATCCCGAAGGCATAGGCGCCGAATGCGCCGTGCGTGGACGTATGGCTGTCGCCGCACACGATCAGCAGCCCGGGCAAGGTCAATCCCTGCTCGGGGCCGACCACGTGGACGATGCCCTGGCGCGGATCGCGCAGGCCGAACAAGGTAATTTGATTATCGCCGGTGTTCGGCCTCGAGGTTGCGCACCATGGCCGCGATCTCGGGATTGGCAATCCCGCCGTCGCGGCCGCGGGTCGGCACGTAATGGTCGGCGACGCCGAAAGTAAGTTGCGGCTCGGCCACGGTGCGGCCGCGCGCCTTCATCTGGGAGAAGGCGTGAAACGAGCCCTCGTGCACGTAATGCCGGTCGACCCAGAGCAGGGCCGCGCCGTCTTCGCGGCGCGCGATTTCGTGCGCAGACCACAGTTTATCGACGAGAGTCCGGGGCTCGCTCATGGTGTGCCGGCTGCTGTGCCTCGACCGCTGTGGGCTTGTCGAGGCTCGGCAATATTGTATGCTAAAAAATACCAAGCAGAATACAAGTAAGCATTAGTCGGCGTTGGGTAAGGGGGAGTGGCGTTGCGCCATTGGCTCGGCGAAGCGAAGGCGAAACGGGTTTATCTCGTTTTGCGCGACCGTATCCTGAGCGGAGCGGTCGGCTTCGGCGCGAAGCTTCCCACCGAAAACGAGCTTGCTCGTTACCATGGTGTCTCGCGGGTGACCGTGCGACGGGCGCTCGGCGAGCTTGCGCGCGAGCGGCTGATAGAGCGCCGGCCGAGCGCCGGCACGCGCGTGACCTATCGTCCGTCACCGGCGCCGATGACCGCCGACATTTCAGGCGTGCTCGCGAACCTTGCCGACATGGGTCGGCGCACCACCGTCAAGCTTCTCTCTTTCGATTATGTGCCGGCGCAGGGAGCGGTCGCCGAAGCCCTTGGCGCGGGCGCCGATCAGCTTCTGCAGCGCGCGGTGCGCGTACGCTCGATCGATGGCCAGCCGTTTTCCTATCTCGTCACGCACGTTCCGGAGAGCATTTCGGTGACCTTCACCGAGGAGGAGCTTGCGCGCCGCCCCCTGCTCGAATTGCTTGAGCGCGCCGGCGTGAAAGTCGAGCGCGCCCGCCAGCGCATCAGCGCCGGGCTTGCGACGCCGCAGGTCGCCAGGGCGCTCGGGCTGCATACCGGCTCGCCGCTGATCGAGCTCGTCCGCATCGTTTACGATCAGGCCGGCCGCGGCGTCGAATATCTGCACGCGCTCTACCGGCCCGACCGCTACAGCTTCGAATTCGACCTCATGCGCTCGGGCGTGAACGACGCCCGCAGCTGGGCGCCGGTGGTCGGCAAGACTGCGGAGAAAGCGGCCGAACGTCCGGCCGCAGCAATTGCGAAAGCTTCAAGCCACAGGACCAAGCCGTTGGATATTGCGCCACGGCGATGAAACAGGGAGGAGAGTCGTCATGTCAAAACTGAAATCAGTCAGCCGCCGCCGTTTCCTGGCGAGCAGCGCGCTCGGCGTTGCCACGCTTTCAATGCCGGGGATTCTGCGCGCGCAAGGCGCGCCCGTGAAACTGGGCGTGCTGCATCCGGTCACCGGCGCGCTGTCATATTCGGGACAGCAGGGCCGGCTCGGCGCCACGTTGGCGATCGAGGAGATTAACGCCGCCGGCGGCATCAAGGGCCTTGGCAAGATCGATCCGGTGCTGGGCGATGCGCAATCGACGCCCGAAGGCGGCACCGCCGAGGTCGAGAAGATGAATTCGGCCGGCGTCGCCGCTATCGTCGGGGGCTATGCCAGCAGTATCTGTCTTGCGGCGACGCAAGCCGCCGCACGCTACGAGCTGCCTTACGTGGTCGACGTCGGCGTTGCCGACGGCATCGTGACGCGCGGCCTGAAGAACACGTTCCGCTTCGGCCCCGGCTTCGGTGTCATCGCGAAGACGGCGCTGGCCAATCTTGCCGCGATCAACGACGCGGCGGGCAAGCCGGCCAAGACCGTGATGATCGTGCACGAGGACTTCGCTGTTCGGCTCGGGTCTGGCCAAGCTGCTCAACGCGCAGCTTCCACCACAGGGCTTCCAGATCCTCGAGACGATCCCGCACCCGACACCGACGCGCGACTTCAACAACGTCGTGCTCAAGATCAAGGCGCAGAACCCGGACCTCGTGATTCCCGCCAACTACTACAACGAATACGTCCTGCTCGCGCGCACCATGCAGCAGCAGCAGGTGAGGCCGAAGGGCATCTATTCGGTGCTCGGCGGTGCGGCGTCCTCCTACAAGTTCGTCAAGGAATTCCCGGAGGCCGCCAAATACATCATGGACTGCAATCACTGGTTCGACCCACGCAATCCGAAGGCGGTCGCGCTGAAGAAGACGGTCGAGGCCAAGGGGCAGTTCTATACCTATGAAGTCTATATGAACTACAGCTGCATCCTGCTCGTTGCCGACGCGCTGCAGCGCGCGGCCTCCGCCGACCGCGCCAAGCTCACCGCCGCGCTGGCGAGCTCGACCTTCGCTGGTCACCTGATGCCTTACGGGCCGACCAAGTTCGTCAACGGGCAGAACGAGGGCGCCGCGCCGGTGAACACCCAGGTGCTCGACAACGACATCAAGGTGATATTGCCGGCGACATTCGCCAACGCGAAACCGGTGTTCCCGATGCCCGCCTGACACTAACGGTCACGGGCGGCGCCGAGCGCCGTCCGCGGGCCGTCTGGCAGGACCGTTTTATGTTTTCGGCTACCATCCTTATTCCTGCCGTGCTCAACGGCCTGTTGATGGGCGCGGTCTATGCGCTTGTCGCGCTCGGGCTGACGCTGATCTATGGCGTGCTGCACATCATTAATTTTGCGCATGGCGCTTTGCTGAGCGCGGCGCTGTTCGCCGCATTCTTCGCCTTCCGGCTGCTCGGCCTCGACCCTTACCTGGCGCTGTTTCTGCTGGCGCCGCTCTTTTTCGTGCTCGGCTACGGGTTGCAGCGCTTCGTCATCGGTCCGGCCTCGCACGGCGACGACCGCAACATGTTGCTGGTGACACTCGGCATCGCCGTCATCATCGAGAACGCTTTGCTCTACAGCTTCCGCGGCGATACCCGGACGATCGACGTGCCTTACGCGTTCCAGACTTTCAATCTCGGGGTGACCTACCTGGCGGTGCCGCGCGTCGTCGGCTTTTTCGCGGTCTTCGTGGTGGCACTGGCGCTGTGGCTGCTGATGACCTTCACGGATGTCGGCCGGGCCATTCGCGCCGTCGCCAAGGAGAAGCTCGGCGCCCAACTGGTGGGAATCGATGTCGGTCACGTTTACGCAATGACGTTCGGGCTCGGCACCGCCTGCGTCGCGATCGCGGCCTGCCTGCTGATCCCCACTTATTACGTCAATCCGGGCGTGGGTAACGCCTTTGTGCTGGTTGCCTTCACCATCGTCGTGCTTGGCGGCATGGGCTCGGTACCGGGAGCGGTCATCGGCGCGTTCGTCATCGGCGTGGTGGAAAGCCTGTGCGGGCTTTTCCTCGGAGAGTCGCTCGGGCAGATCGGCATATTCCTCATCTTCATTGTCGTGCTGCTGCTGCGCCCGACCGGCCTGTTCGGAGTGCGCGCATGAAATCGTTCGTACCGATCGCCATAGTCATCGCCGTGCTGGCTGCCGTGCCGCTCGTCGTGCAGTCCAACGCCACGCTCAATTTCCTCGTGGTGACGCTGATGATCGCGCTCGCGGGGCAGGGCTGGAACATCCTGGGCGGCTATGGCGGCCAGTATTCCTTCGGGCACGCCGCCTTTTTTGGAACCGGCGCCTATGTCACGGCGGTCCTGCAAATGCGCTACGGCGTCAATGCCTGGCCGGGATTTGCGATCGGCATCGCCGCAGGCGCCGCGCTGGGCGCGGTGATCGGCGCTCTCACGTTTCGGTCGGGACTGCGCGGCTCTTATTTCGCGCTGGTCACGTTGGCCTTCGCGGAGGTGCTGCGCATCGTGGCAAGCGTTGCGCCCATCACCGGGGCGGGCGTCGGCACGCTGATCAAGCTTGAGCTTGGCGCGCGCACCTTTCAGTTCCAGAGCCGCGCCGTGTTCTATTGGGCGATCCTCGCGCTGGTCGCGGTCTCGCTTGTGATCGCGGAGCTGATCGCGCGCTCACGTTTCGGCACCTGGCTGGTTGCGGTGCGCGAAAACGAGGATGCCGCCTCGGCGCTCGGCGTCGACGCGCGCAAGGTCAAGACGGCGGCCATGGCGATCTCCGGCGCGATCACCGCTGCGGCCGGGTGTTTCTACGCGCAATATTTTCTCTTCATCGACTCCGGGATCGCTTACGGGACCTGGATCTCGGTCGAGGCCCTGCTGACCGCCATCATCGGCGGTGTCGGCACGGTCTTCGGGCCTTTGGCCGGTGCCCTGGTCGTCAAGTCCCTCGGGGAGGCGACGCGGCTATTGATCGGCGATGCGCCCGGCCTCGATCTCATCATCTACGGCGCCGTGCTGGTGCTGGTGATCTGGATGATGCCGCGCGGGCTGATCGGCGGAATTGCCGATGCGCGGAAGATCTTCGGCCGGCGCAAGCCGGCGGCCACGCCGGCCGGGCAGGTGCGTCATGGTTGATTCTCGGCTGAGTCGCTGCTCGCAGTCGATCGCGTGAGCTGCTGGTTTGGCGGCCTGAAGGCCGTCGACGGCGCATCGCTGACGGCGGCGCCGGACCGCATCACCGCGCTGATCGGCCCGAATGGCGCCGGTAAAACGACGCTGTTTTCAATTATCTCGGGTTTCGTCCGCGCCCGTGAAGGTGCGATCCGCTATGCGGGGCAGGAGATCACGGGCAGGCCGCCGCATGAGTTGGCGCGCCTCGGCATCGCGCGCACCTTCCAGATCGTGCAGCCTTTTGTCGGTTTGTCGGTACGCGAAAATATTCTGGTGGGCGCGCATCTTCATCACCGGGCACGCAATGCCGCGCTCGCTGTCGCCGACCAAGTCGGCCACGATCTCGGCCTGACCGATTTGCTCGACCGTCCCGCCGACACTCTCACGGTCGCCGCGCGCAAGCGTCTCGAGCTCGCGCGCGCGCTCGCCACCGAGCCGAAGCTGCTGCTGCTCGACGAGGTGTTGGCCGGACTGAACCCGACCGAGATCCGCGACATCGTCCCGGTCATTCGCGACCTCTGCCGGCGCGGCATCACAATTCTGATGATCGAGCATGTCATGCAGGCGGTGATGTCGCTCGCCGAGCACGTCTTCGTCCTGGCGGAAGGGCGCGTGATCGCGCAGGGCGCACCGGCGCAGATCGCGCAGGATCCGCAGGTGGTGGAGGCCTATCTCGGCCATGGCGCCGCGGCAAAATGGGGGGCGTCGCATGCACAGTGAAGCCCTGCTCGAGGTGCGCGATCTCCGCGCCGGTTACGGCGAGACCGAGGTGCTGCGCGGCATCGACCTGACGATCGCGCCCGGCGAGATCGTGGCGGTGCTCGGCTCGAACGGCGTCGGCAAATCGACCCTCAACCGCGCGCTGTCCGGCATCGTGCGCGCCCGTGCCGGTGCGATCGATTTCGAGGGCCACGACGTTGCGCATGAAAAACCGCAGGCCATCGTGGCGCGCGGCTTGATTCATGTGCCGGAAGGACGGCGTGTCTTTCCCAACCTGTCGGTACGCGAGAACCTCGATCTCGGCAGCTACCGGCGCGGTGCGCCACGCCGCGCGCAGAACCGCGACCGCGTCTTTGCGATCTTCCCGCGCCTGCGCGAGCGTAGCACGCAACGCGCCGGCACATTGTCAGGCGGCGAGCAGCAGATGCTCGCGATCGGGCGCGGACTGATGGCGGAGCCGAAGCTGATGATCATGGACGAGCCGTCGCTCGGTCTGTCGCCGCTTCTGGTCGAGGAGCTGTTCGCACTGATCAGACGCATCAACGCGGACGGTGTTTCGGTCCTGCTGGTGGAGCAGAACGTCATCCAGAGCCTTGAGCTCGCAAACCGTGCCTACATTCTGGCTGAAGGAAAGATCATCATGTCCGGCCCTGCAAAGGACGTCGGCGCGAACCCCGAACTCAAGCGCGCCTACCTTGGAATGTGACACATGACCGATACGACCTTGCGTTCCCGTCTTGCCGCCCCGCCGATCCTCGTTGCACCCGGCGTCTACGATGCCCTGACCGCCCATCTCGCGGAGCGGGCAGGCTTCTCCGCGGTCTATGTCTCGGGAGCCGGCATCGCCTACACCCGGCTCGGGCGGCCCGACATCGGCCTGGTTGCGATGAGCGAGGTGGCGGACACGGTTGCCCTGATCCGCGATCGCGTCGGCAGCCATCTCATCGTCGATGCGGATACCGGCTACGGTAACGCCCTCAACGTGGCGCGCACGGTCCGCCTGTTCGAGCGCGCCGGAGCGAATGCGATCCAGATCGAGGACCAGGCACTTCCCAAGCGCTGCGGCCATCTCGACAACAAGACTTTGATTCCGGCGCAGGAAATGGTCGGCAAGATCAAGGCCGCGCTCGATGCGCGGCATTCGCGTGAGACTTTGGTGATCGCGCGCACCGATGCGATCGACGTCGAAGGATTCGAGCCGACGATCGCACGCGCGATGTCCTATCGCGACGCCGGCGCCGATGTGCTTTTTGTCGAGGCGCCCAAGACGCGTGACGAGCTCAAGCGTATTTCGCCTGCGTTGAAGGGCGTGCCGCTGATGGCCAATATGGTCGAAGGTGGCAAGACGCCGCCGCTCAAGGCGGCCGATCTCGAGGCACTGGGATTTTCGCTGGTGATTTTCCCGGGCGGCATCGTGCGCGCGGTGGCGCACTTGGCCGGCGAGTTTTACGCGTCCCTTGCCGCCAACGGCACGTCGGAGCCGTTTCGCGGCCGCATGCACGACTTCGATGGCCTCAACGAGGTGATCGGGACGCCGGCGATGATCGAACTCGGCAAGCAATATGAAAGCGGCAAGAAAGGCGGCGGCCGATGATTGCGCGCAAGTTTTGTGCTGCCATCGCTTTGCTGGCGCTGTTGCAAACCGCGCACGGCGAGGACTTTCCGGCGCGCCCGATCAAGATCCTGGTCGGTGCGCCGGCAGGCGGCACTACCGATACGATGGCGCGCGCGATCGCCGATCCGATGGCAGCGGCGCTGAAACAGCCGGTCCTGG
Source organism: uncultured Alphaproteobacteria bacterium (assembly GCA_963736275.1). GTDB lineage: Bacteria > Pseudomonadota > Alphaproteobacteria > Rhizobiales > Xanthobacteraceae > Pseudolabrys. The sequence goes on along the minus strand of CAVTOP010000007.1, from coordinate 367,048 downwards.
TCGAGAACCGCTCCGGCGCCGGCGGCAACCTGGCCGCGGCCGCTGTCGCGAAATCTCCTCCTGACGGGTACACGCTGCTGGTGAGCTTCAGCAGCCACACGATCAATGCGACGCTTTATCCGTCACTGCCTTACGATCCGGTCGCCGATTTCACGCCGATCACCATGATCGCGCGGGTGCCGAGCCTGCTGGTCGGGCGCGCCGACCTGCCGGCAAAAGACCTCAAGGAGCTGATCGCGCTGGCCCGCGCGCAACCGCACAAGCTCACCATAGGCATCGGCGGCATCGGTTCGTCGCTCCATCTCGCAGGCGAGAAGTTCAAGCTGATGACCGGCGTCGACCTGCTCAACGTGCCCTACAAGGGCACCGCGCCGGCCCTGACCGATCTGCTCGGCGGGCAGATCGACCTGATGTTCATCAGCGTAGTGACAGGTTCCGAGCAGGTGCGTGCCGGCAAGCTGCGCGCTTACGGCGTGACCAGCGACAAGCGGCAGGCGATGTTTCCGGACCTGCCGGCGATCGGGGAGGCGGTGCCCGGATTTGAGTTCGACCGCCTGGTTTGGCGTCTTCGCGCCGGCTCACCTTCCAGGCGCAATCACCGAAAAGCTGTACGCAACGATCGTCGCCGCACTGTCTGAGCCGAGACTGCGCGAGCAGCTCAAGACCGAGGGCGCGACAAGCGTCGGCAACTCGCCGAAGGAATTCACGGCTTTTGTGCGTGAGGATATCGCGCGCTGGGCGCCGATCGTGAAGGCATCGGGCGCGAAGCCTAATTAGCAATACGTCAGGTCAAGGAATGTCTCGCATGGACAAGGTTTTCGACACCGTCATCAAGAACGCCCGCGTCGTCCGGCCGAACAAGACCTCGGTCGACTGCCTCGATATCGCGATCAAGGACGAAAAGATCGCGCGGCTTGCGCCCGATATTCAGGCCGGGGAGGCGAAGCAGGTCTTCGACGCCAAAAATCGTCTGGCGTTCCCCGGTTGCGTCGACGCGCATATGCATATCGGGATCTACGCGCCACTGGCCCAGGACGCGATCTCGGAGAGCAAGGCGGCCGCGATGGGCGGCGTCACCTCAAGCCTCAATTACATCCGCACGGGACACTATTATCTCAACCGCGGTGGGCCCTACCGCGCCTTCATGGCGGAGGTGCACAAGCAGGCCAAGGACAAGTTCTGGGTCGACTACGGATTCCATATCGCGCCGATCGAATCCGCGCACATTGACGAGATGGAGCACCTGGTCACCGATCACGGCGTGACGTCGTTCAAGATCTTCATGTTCTACGGCGGCTATGGGCTGCACGGCGCCTCGTCGCAGCAGAACGAGTTCCTGATGATCGGGCCGGACGAGCGCTACGACATCGCGCATTTCGAGTTCATCATGCGCGGGGCGCAGCGCCTGATGGAGAAATTTCCGGAGCTTGCTCCGTACATCAGCGTCAGTCTGCATTGCGAGCTGGCGGAAATCCTCACCGCCTATACCAAGATCGTGGAGCGCGAAGGCAAGCTGAAGGGCCTTCACGCCTATAGCGCGGCGCGCCCGCCGCACTCGGAAGGGCTCGCCATCTGGATCGCGTCGTATCTGGCGAACGAGACCAATTGCCTGAACATCAACCTGCTGCATCTGAGCTCGCGCAAGGCGATCGACGCGGCCTGGACCATGCAGCAGGTCTTTCCGCATATCGCCTTCCGGCGCGAGGTCACCGTCGGCCATCTTTTGCTCGACACTGACTGCGAATGCGCGGTGCACGCCAAGGTCAATCCGCCGATCCGCCCACGCGAGGACGTCGAGGCGCTCTGGCAGGCCGTACTCGACCGCAAGATCGACTGGATCGTCAGTGACCACGCCTGCTGCTCGGCCGAGCAGAAATGGTCGAAGGACGACCCCGACAACATCTGGCTGGCCAAGTCAGGGTTCGGCGGCACCGAATATCTTTTGTCGGGCGTCGTCAGCGAGGGCAGCAAGCGCGGCATGTCGTACAACCACATGGCTGAGCTTCTGAGCTGGAAGCCGGCGCAGCGCTTTGGCCTGAAGAGCAAGGGCGACATCGCTCCCGGTTACGACGCCGACATCGTGCTGGTCGACCCGCACGAAAGCTTCGTGGTGCACGCGTCGGAATCCGAGTTCGTGCAGGGCTATACGCCGTTCGAAGGCGTCGAACTCAGCGGCCGTGTGAAGACCACGTTTTTGCGCGGCGCGCTGATTTACGACAACGGGAATGTCGTCGGCCCCGCAAAGGGTCAATATTTGCGCAGACCTATTATCAAGTGACCAGATGAACGTGCCTACCGTGTCATGGGCACGGGCAGCGGCGGTATGGGATGTTCCGCGGTTCGCGGCGGGGGTGGTGGCTGCATCGCCGGTTCGACCGGCGGTGGCGGAACATAAGAGTGCGGCGGAACGGGCAGTGCTCGAGTTTGGACGGAGGCCGGCGGCCTTTGCCGGGACTGCTCCAGCGCCTGGAGTTTTGCGATGCTTTGGCCAGTCTGTTCTTGCTTGGCTGAAAGTTGTTGTTGCTTGGCCGCGAGCTGATCGAGCTGTTGTTGCGCGGCGGTGAGCTGCTTTTGCTTGGCGGCAAGTTCCTCCATGCGATGATGCAAGGAGCTGATGTCTTCCGCCAACTCTTCCAGCTGCCTGCCCACATAAGGTGCAACAACTGGCGCGGGTGCGACCGGGCCTGGCGCAGCTGTCGTTGCGGCGTCGTTGGACTTGAGTTGAGTTTGCCAGGAGAACGTGCCTCCGGCGCCGATCAGGGCTGCCACGGCAAATCCCGCCAAGATGAGAACGCGGTTGCCGGATTTTGGTCTGTCATTGACGACCGGATTGTTTTCGAAACCGGTTGGCCGCGGAAATACGCTGATGGTTGGCTCTGCTGCCTGCGGCTCGCCGGGATCGCTGGCGCTCACGTCTTCCGTCTCGTTGCTTTGAAGAGATGAAGTGTCGCTCTGATCGAATGAAGCTGCGGGTGGCCAGCGTCACGTTTTGCGCAAGGGCTCTCAGCTGATCCATCACCTCGAGACCTGCCGCGGGTGGCGCTTCCACAGTTTCATCCGCGCGCGGTTCGGACATCGGTGCAGATTCAGCGGGGCAAGTTTCCTCGGCCGTGGCGTCGATGTACTCGCGCGAGTTCGCCGGTGAAACGGCGAAGTCACTTGTACCAAAGGTTGGCTTGTTCGACAGGGCGCTTAGGGAGGTATCCATGGCATCCGCCTTCGACCATTTGAGAGGCAGCCGACCGGGCTGGACGTGTCAAAGCAGGACACTAGGCTGTGACGGGACAAAGGCGGGCAGGTGGCAATGTTCTGTCTAAATTGGACACATGGCGTGCCGATTTACGACAATGGAAATGTCGTCGGGCTGGCGAGCGGCCTCTGTTTGCGCAGGCGATGGTCAAACGAGCGCAGGCCGCCAACGCCCCTTCCGCTGCAAGCCGACACCGGTAAGATAGTCCTGTCGAGCGTCGGAGGCGACGATGAGACGCCGTGACTTCATCAAAGCTATCGCGACCTCAGCAGCCGCCTGGCCGCTTTCGGCGCGCGCGCAGCCGGCAAAGATCCGGCGGGTCAGCGTGCTTCTTGGGCTCGCCGAAAAGGATCCGGAAGCGAATGCGCGCCTTAAGGCCTTCCGGCTGGGGCTGCGCGATCTGGAGTGGATCGAGGGCCGCAATATCGAGATCGACTACCGGTTCGCCGGAAGCAATCTGGACTTGATCAAAAAACATGTGGCGGAACTGGTCAAATCGTCGCCCGAGGTCATCCTCGCAAATTCGACGCCGGTTATGCGGGCGTTAAAGCCCGCAACAAGCGCCATTCCGATCGTGTTTGTGGTTGTAAATGATCCGGTCGGTCAAGGCTTCATTTCAAATCTCAAGCATCCTGGCGGCAACATCACCGGCTATTCGTTCATCGAACCTGAGATCATCGGCAAGTGGATCAATCTGCTCGGCGATATCAAGCCCGGTCTCACACGGGTGGCCTTGATATTCAATCCCGATACCGCGCCGTATTATGACCGCTTCATCCAATCGTACAAAGCGTCGCGGGGACCGTCTTCCGTCGAGGTCGACGGAGTGCACGTCCAGAGCGTCGCCGACGTCGAACGGGCGATTGCTGAGTTGGCCCGCGACCGCGGCGGCGGGCTGATCACTCCTGGCGATCCTTATATCCTCACAACGCGCGGTGCCATTCTCGGCGCCGCCCGTCAGCACGGGGTGCCGATGATTTCGCCCTACAGGCAATTCGTCACCGAAGGCAGCCTGATGTCCTATGGGCCGGATACCGCCGATATCTTCCGGCGCTCGAGCGCGTATGTTGATCGCATTCTCAGGGGCGAGCTGGTTGGCAATTTGCCCGCACAATCACCCGACAAATTCGAGCTCGCCATCAACCTCAAGGCGGCCAAGGCTCTCGGCCTACCGGTGCGCCAGACATTCTTGTTCCTCGCCGATGAGGTGATCGAATAACATCGACGTTCCACCCCCGAATCCAAAGTTGCAAGTCGGGGGCGCGAGTGGCTCCATAGGTCAATGAAAGAAGATCGCTTCGTTCCGCCGCCCGGCGCCTTCACGCGCACGGTGCCGATCCGCTTTTCCCACTGCGACCCGGCGGGCATCGTCTACTTTCCGCACTATTTCGACATGTTCAACGGGCTGGTCGAGGACTGGTACACCGAGCAGCTCGGCGTCAGCTACGCGAACTTGATTCTCGGAGATCAGCATGGGTTTCCCTACGTTCATATCGAAACTGATTTCAAGCTACCGAGCCGGATGGGCGAGCGGCTCGATCTCACACTATTACTGACGCGGGTGGGGCGCTCCTCGCTCGGCGTCGTCATTGTCGGACATGTCGGCGGCGTCGAGAGACTGCGCGCACGCCTGGTGACCGCGATGATGTCGTTGCAGACCCACCAGTCGGTGGAATTGCCCAGGCCGCTGCGAGATAAATTCGAGACCTATATGAAGCAGACGGGGCAGGGGTAGCGCGTACGCTGGCAGGGGCGCGACGCCGTAACGTCGATTTGCTAGGATAGGAAAAACCGGTACGCGCCACTCAAGGCCACGCCCATGAGCCACGATGATGATCCTCGGCAGAAGTACAATCTGGACCAGATAAGCAAAGGGGCTCACCGCCTTGGGCTTGCGGTCGCAGCAATCATCCTTGCAGCGGGTCTTATATTAATGGCGAAGGATGCCATCGGTCTGAGGTTATGGGATTTGACTCTCGGCGATATTCCAATTCTCGGACGCAACATCTCTATCGCTCTGATCGGCATCGGATTGGTCGCTCTCGCCGCATACGGCCTTGTCCGTGCGATCGGTCGTTTGATTGGCAAGTCGATCTAGCGGAGAGCGGCGCCCGCCTCTCACGGTGCAGCCGTCCATCAACCTCAAGACGGCCAAGGCACTCGGCCTCAATGTCCCCAACACGCTGATCGGTCGCGCGGACGAAGTGATCGAATAGGCGAAATACGGACAAGAGCGCTGGCACCCTGCGACCAACGGTCGCAACTGGGGGCTTCCGGTGACCAAAATGACGGCAACGCGTCCTGCGGGGTAACCCATAGAGACTGCGAATTTTTCTGGGGGACGGCCTGGAACCCGGCCAAACGCGAGCGTGCAATCCCTTCAGGACTTCGAAATGTCCGGGAAACGTGTCTTTCCTGCAACAGCCTCATCGGCTTGAGGGAGCTATAGTACCTTCGTATGAAATTCATGGCCTAAGTTTTTCCGACTACGTCAGAAAATCGATATGGGGGCGTCAATGAAAAAGCTCTTTCTCACGGGTTTCGCTGCAATCGCAACTTTCACGGGCGGCGCGGCGATCGCGGCCGACTTGCCGAGGAAGGGTCCCGCACCGGTCGTCGTGCGCCCGGCGTGCGCACAGTTTGGCGGCTTCTACCTGGGCGGCCACGTGGGCGGAGGCTCTTACAATTTCAATTATGCGGACCGCGGGAATCTCGTTCAGACAATCGACGATGATCTTCCCACGAGCGCCAAGGTGACGGACAGCAATTTTCTCGGCGGCGTCCAGGGCGGTTACAACTGGCAAAGAAATTGCACCGTCTTCGGCGTTGAAGCGGACTGGAGCTGGACCAACTTCAAAGCAAGTGGTGATTTCTTCGACGGTGATGGCGGCACCCAGGACTCCTTTAACCTCGAGAGCCGGATGCGCTGGTTCGGCACTGCGCGGGTTCGCGGCGGTCTCGTCGTTGACAACCTGCTTTTGTATCTGACCGGCGGTTTAGCCTACGCCAAGTTCGATCGCACCCTGACAGTGAATGAGGATGCACCGGCGACCTCGGTCAGTTTCAATTCCGACAATGTACGCTGGGGCTGGACCGTCGGTGCGGGCGCGGAATGGCAGTGGGCCAACAATTGGAGCCTGAAGGGCGAGTTCCTTTACATGCGCTTTGAGTTCGACGATGACACTTTTGTTGGCGTCACCGCCAACGGCATCAACTTCGGCGTGCCCGGTCGCGCCTACTCGTTTAGCCACGAAGACGAGGCATGGGTCGCTCGTCTGGGCGTGAACTACCGGTTCTGACCGTCTGAATTTCTGGCAAAGGGCCCCGGAGCCATCCGGGGCCCTTATTGTTTTGTGCTGGCGATCGCGCTTGTCATATCACTCTTGTTCGCCTTCTTGTTTGCCCCTTTCCGCCGATTGTCCATCTGATAAGTTTTGAAACCGATATCACCTTGACTTGGGGGTAAGGGTGCGCAGACGCGATTTCATCAAAGCCGTAACCGGCTCCTTGGCGCCTTGGCCGTTGGTCGCGCGTGCGCAGCAGCCGGCGATGCCGGTCGTCGGATATCTGGGCGCGGATCCACGCCCGTTTCGAAAACGACCGGAATTGTCGTGGTCGCGTTCGGCATCACTGTCCCCAACACGCTGATCGGTCGCGCCGACGAAGTGATCGAATAGGCGGGTTCCGGACTCATGCAAGGTGACCGACGACTTGGTTAATGACGAAGGATGCCATCGGTCTGAAGTTATGGGATTTGACTCTCGGCGATATTCCAATTCTCGGACGTAACATCTCTATCGCATTGATCGGCATCGGGTTGGTCGCTCTCGCCGCATACGGTCTTGTCCGTGCGATCGGTCGATCGATTGGCAAGTCGATCTAGCGGGGAAGGGGATCTCGAAGATTCGGTGATCATCCTCACCGAGCCGGGGATTGGCTATCGGATTGCAGAAAGCGTGTAACGTCTACCCCGGTTTGCTTCTGCTAAAGGTCTCAAAGACGATGTAGGCGCAAAGCGCCAGACAGGCGATGATGAAAATCGCCGGCGCCGGATCGAAAATTGCGGCGAGCACAATGCCGGCTGCCAGCGCGGCAGCGGCCCAGATATCCCAGGGAAGCATTTTCAGCATGAGTGCCCATCCTTTGCCGGGCACCTGCCGGGGGACGATCTCCTGCCGGCGCGGAAGCGCGAAGGTTACGCCGTCCCGCGGCGTCGTCAATGGCAGGCCGGGCAGGACTAACGGCGGCCGGCTTTTTGCCGCAGTCGTTGTTCCCTCGGCTCGCCCAGCCGGTCTGCGATCGCAAGAATGAGCATGGAAACCGCAAAGGCGAGCAGGATCCCGACGACCCAGGCCAGCTTGGTGTTGTCGGCCTGGCGCTCGATGTCCATGAACCATTCCAGCACGTTGACCGCCGCGATGACCGCAATCGCGCCGAACAGTTTCTGCTTGAGACCCGAAAAACCGATTTTGACCAATCCCTCGGGCCAGTCGGGATGCTCCGAAGGATCGATATCGCTGATGAAATTGTCATAGATCGAGCAGATAACGAGCACGATCAGGCTGGCGACGAGCGTGAGGTCGACGAGGGTCAGGATGCCGACGATGACGTCCGGGGGTGGCGCCTGGGGAATTTGGACGACGAATTCGTACAGCTTGATGAGAAATTTCAGTACAAGCGCTGCAAGCCCGACCACCAGGCCCAGGAGAAACGGCGCTATCAGCCATCGGCTGTTGAAGATGATCGCTTCGACAAAATGACCCACGCGTCGCACCTGAGCCCCCGTCTTATGGCGCCTGCAAAATCATTATAGGATCAAACCAAGCGGCGTGCCGATAGAAAGTATCCTTCGCTTTGCGAATTTCATGAAAGCTGCATTTGCAATGGCAGCGGTGTGTGCGGGTCTCACGACGGCCATGGCGGCTGACGGGATCCAGCCCGGTCTGTGGAAGATTACAACCTCGTTGGTGAACAATGGAATGCGCGTGCCGGCTCAGACCAAGCCGCGTTGCCTGACAGCCGAGCAGGCGGGCGATCTGGCGGATACCTTTTCGCCGCGGTTCGGCGGCGTGAACACGACGTGCCAGCGCACTGAATACACGAAGACTGACCGGAAACTGACCTGGCGGCTGGAGTGCAGGGGGCAGTTCAACATGGACTCGGTCGCCGTATTCACTTTTTACAGTCCGATACGCTACGCGGCTGTCATTGCGACAAAGGGCTGGATGGGAAATCAGCAGATGGTGGACACACAGGTGACGCTTGAGGGCGAATATGTCGGAGCCTGTCAGTAGCGCTAGTCACTGGCCTACCCCTTTTCGTCGATTGTCTACCTGATAGGATTTGAGACAGGCATCACCTTGGCTGGGGGCCGGGATGCGCAGACGCGATTTTATCGGAGCCGTGGCTGGCTCCTTGGCGCCTTGGCCGCTCGCCGCGCGGGCGCAGCAACCGGCGATGCCGGTTATTGGATATCTGGGTGCCGAGACCCCGGAGCGATTTGGAATTCGCCTGCCTGCCTTTCGCCAAGGCCTCAGCGAAATGGGCTACGACGAGGGCCGCAACGTCAAAATCGAATTTCGCTGGGCAAATGGTCAAAACAACCGGTTGCCGGCGCTGGCAGATGAGCTCGTCCGCCGACAGGTGACCGTGATTGCCGCGCCAGGCAGTGGCGTAGCGGCATTGGCAGCGAAGGGAGCGACCACGACGATTCCGATCGTTTTCGAAACAGGTTTGGACCCGGTGACAGCGGGTCTCGTCAGGAGCTTGAGCCGGCCGGAAGGCAACGTCACAGGCATAACGTCGTTGAACGTAGATGTAACTCCGAAGGGACTGGAATTGCTGCGTGAGCTGATCCCGCAGTCAAAAAGTTTTGCCGTACTCGTGAATCCCGCCAACCGGGTCAACCTGGACATCGTGATGAAAGGCCTGGAGGGGCCGTCGCGCACGTTTGGACTGCAGCTTCATATCCTCAACGCCAGCACCGAGCCGGAAGCCGACGCAGCCTTTGCGAAGTTGGCCGAGTTGCGGATTGGCGGGCTGATCATTTCCGCCGACATTTTTTTCAACAGCCGTGCGCAGCACTTTGCAGCGTTAGCGGTCAAGCATGCGGTGCCGGCAGTGCATACAGTGCGTGAGTTCGCTGCATCCGGCGGATTGATGAGCTATGGCGGGAATATCAGGGAGACTCACAGACAGGCAGGTATTTATACAGGGCGCATCCTGAAGGGTGAGAAGCCGGCTGACCTGCCGGTCCAGCGGGCAACCAAAATTGAGCTGACCATCAATCTCAAGACTGCCAAGGCACTCGGCCTCAATGTCCCCAACACGCTGATCGGTCGCGCGGACGAAGTGATCGAATAGGCGAGGCACGGATACGGGCACCCCTTCATTTTGGCCACGTAGCGCTAGTTCAATTTTTCATTTTCAGAATTGTCGACGCGCGCTTCTGATTCTTTGGGCGTGATCTTACTGACGCGCTCACGGCCAACGCATGCAGTCATTGAAATACCATTGATACACCTGGTTGCGTTGACCCGCACGTCGCACGGTGCCGATGCCTGCGCCGACGGCCGCGCCAATGCCTGCACCGCGACCGGCATTACCGGCGATGGCGCCGCCGATGGCGCCGCCGGCGGCACCGCGCGCCGCGCCACGCAATGGCCCGGTCGTGCCAATCGACGAACGTGCCCTGTCGCGAGCAAAGGCTGAGCACTGATCGGCCCTGCTTTGGGCCTGCGCAGCGCCGGCGGCAGCAACAAAAGCAACGGAAACCGCAATAAAAAGACCAAGCTTCATAAATCCCTCCGGGCAACAACGGCGCTGCTTCGCGATGGGATATCACCACCGGGGAGAAATCAACCCGCTCATCCGCCAACTATGGTCCAAATCTTTGCACGCAAAGAGCGAACGAGGTCCGCCAGAGTTGAGCCGAGCGGCGCCTGTCGGCTGTCCGCTCGGCCGGCGCAGCCTCACGCTTGGCTCCTCCCTAGACAACTGGCCGAGCGTCACGGGCTGCCCCTGTCGAATTTGGCAGCCGCGTGTAGTCGGCTTCGCGTTACGGCGATCTTTCTTCGAAATTAATGTTCCGTAATTCGCGCGCTTTGGTGCTATCGCGCAATTCAGAGAGGGCACAGGATCGCGTGCCGTTTCGGTGGCGACGTTAGAATTCGTGGAGGTGGCTCCCTGGGCGTTCCTCTTGTTGTTAAACATCGTTGCAAGCCTTTTCATGGGCTGCAGGGCAGTGGGTCTCAGATACTTTCGACGATGACGACCTCTAATTCGCTCGCGCCGTCCTTCTTGCGGTGCGCGGCGACCTCAAGGTACTCGGGCGATTCGTGGCAGGAGACCGCCTTCTCGAAGCTCGGGAACTCGATGACGACGAAGCGGTGGAATTTCTCCGGGCCCTCAAGGATCTTGAACTTGCCGCCACGCGCCAGGAACGTGCCGCCGAATTTCCCGATGATGGCCGGCGCCAGATCGGCGTACTTCTTGTATTGCTCGGGGTCGTTGACCTTCGAGCGCGCGACCCAATAGGCGACCATCTCATCCTCCATGCCAACCGTGAGCGTCTCTGCTAGGGCTAACGCGCATTCTTGCTGCGAGGTTCGCAATTGTCTCGCGCGAACAGTTCGGTCCATACCGAACTGGTTTCGATTGATATGCTTCCGGTATCAGAGATAGGGTTAAGGATGGTCGCGGCGGCAAATTTGGTGGAAGTGGCCGCTCTCGTGGGGGACACTGCGCGAGCCACGATGCTTAACGCTCTTATGGGCGGCCAGTCGCTGACGGCCACTGAGCTTGCTTACTGCGCCAATGTTTCTCGCTCGACGGCGAGCGACCACCTGAGCAAGCTGGTTGCCGCACGGCTTTTGACCGTCACGCGCTATCGCCGTTTCAGCTATTATCGGATCGCGTCCCCGCTGGTCGCGACAATGCTGGAGAGCATCAAGGTTGTCGCCGCCATAGAGGTGCCACCCCGCCGTCAGCCGCGGTCACCAAGCGACGATGCACTCCGTTTTGCCCGAAGTTGCTACGATCACCTGGCTGGCCAGCTAGGAGTCGCCGTTACCGATGCACTTGTTGCCATGGGGCACATTGTACTCACCGATGAAGGCGGTGAGGTCACGGCTTCGGGCGAGCGTTTCCTTTCCGCGTTCGGCGTTGATCTGAGGTTGCGGACGCGGCGGATTTTCTGCCAGCCTTGTCTCGACTGGAGCGAGCGTCGTTATCACCTCAAGGGACTCGTCGGAGCTCGGATTCTGGATCGTTTATTGGAGCTCGGCTGGCTTAAATGTGTGTCAGGCAGCCGTGCACTCAAACTAACGTCGTCCGGAAAGGCGGGCCTGTCCGAAACCTTCCAGATCGAGATTAACAACGAGGGTGCGCCAACCGCTCGATTATGCGACCCACAACGGCTGACAGCCTAGGCTGAGCGAAGCGTCATCCAGCGCAAATGACGCGGGTAAGCGTTCCCACCTTTCGACGATTCTAGGTCCGGCGGCCATGTCCGCTTCTGGGCCCCTGGCGGACATCTGCTTTTGCATCGCAAACGTCCTGCTTTCGGGGGCAAAGCGGACATGACCTTCTGCGGCAATCGTGGCTCGCCAAACATTGGAAAACTCACGACACATTGAACCACGCCGCCGTATCGTCCGACTAATGGGTGCCTTGGCCGGCGATGCGCTACAATGCTGAGAAGGAGAATTGCCATGCCACGCAAGCTCCGTTCGCTTACCGCTCTTATCGCAATTGCACTTGTCGCCGCCCTCGCGAGCAGTTCCGCGCAAGCCTACAAAGGCGGGACACTTTCCAGTCGGCCCATGCTCAGTAGATCCAGTCCGCCGAAAGGCTACGTGCAGCCGCGACAAGTTCAGGGCGGCACGATGCTCGACAAGCCGACGTTTGGGCAAAAATTTATGATGCCGTTGGACAAGAACAATTCAGTCAATTCGGTGAAAGGGACCAAACCCCAGTCGAGGGGCAGCAAATCGCCGCCGCACGACCGGCCAAGCATCCTCAACTACTTCAAGTTGGCTAACTGACAGCTCTCCGTAGTTGCATCGCAAACGTCCGCTTTCCGGAGCGGAGCGGACAAAGCGACGCGCCTCTTGTCCGCACTTGAAGCGGGCCGGACCCGACATATTTCAGTGCGGAAGCCGGACGCCTCCGTCCCCCAACCCCAGCGTCCGGTAGAGATTGACCCCAGCGGCTTCCCCGCCGTCTGGGGTCAGTTCTTGCACTCTCCCACAAGCTGTCACAACCTGATTGACAACCCTCGGTTACGCGCCATCATCGGCATGTGGCGGGGAGTTTGAAAATGACGACCTTCGTCGACGATAAGCTCTGCGCCGAAGCGACCGAGGCGCTTGCGCGCTTGGCCAACCAGATTGGGCCGGGGCCGCTGATCAAGGCCCTTTGCTACGTCGAGCTTTGCGCAACGAAGGGTGAGATAACCGCCGAGCAGATCGAAAGTGCGCTCGGGCAATGCGCCGACGTGTGGCCCCGGTCAGTCCTGCCGCAAGCCGATGAGACAGCGAGCATTCATAAATTTCGCGGGCAGTTGAACCGCGCGATAAGGCGGTAGCGGCCGGAGAATGTCCACCCGCAGCTATTGGTCGACTTCGAAACAGTGACCGATTTCGGGTGGAGAATGTGTCAGGATCGCCGGCATCGAGAGACTAGCGTCCCGCCCGAGAGAATTTTTCGCCTGCACCCGCTGCGCCGAGGGATGCCGAGGTAGCTCGCGCTTCTTCCGAGCAAACGGAGAGCAGTCTTCCTTCCGCAATTCGCGCTGGTGCCGCGCGCGCTCACACAACTCGGAGGAGGGGGGTGTAGTGCAGACGTAGCGCAGGAAGTCCGTTCTTGGCGTGAGAACTTTGGAAAGTTGGCTCCCTGGGCCGGATTCGAACCAGCGACCAACCGGTTAACAGCCGGTTGCTCTACCACTGAGCTACCAGGGAACGGTAGCGGCGCTATAACAAAGCCAGCCTGCTTTGGAAAGCGTGAACGGCTGCGCAGGTTATCCGCCTTCGCTGAAGCTACTGCGACACCCGCCCGCGAAGGCCTTGCCGCGCCGAAGCGTCAGCGAAGGCGGGTGGAGGCCACGCCCGGAATTGAACCGGGGTACGCGGATTTGCAGTCCGCTGCGTCACCACTCCGCCACGTGGCCAAACTTGTCAGATCAGGGCGTCGGGTCGGCCATGCCTATATAGGAGCAAAAGCCCCCCGACAATCACATGACAATCGGATGGCGAAACTTGCGTTTTTTGACTTATTGCCGCACAAGAACCGCTCTTCCCGAGACCCTTCTTCAGATCGAGACCCGCGATGACCGATTTTGCAACCGCTCGCCGGCATATGGTGGACGGGCAGGTTCGCACCGCCGATGTGACCGATCTACGCATCCTCGACGCCATGCTCGAGATTCCGCGGGAGCGCTTCGTCCCGCCGGCTTCGGCGGATATCGCCTACCTCGATCGCGATCTGCCGGCCGGCAAGAGTGGCTCGCGCCGGCTGCTCAAGCCGATGGTGCTCGGCAAGCTGATCCATGCTGCAGACATTGCGCCGGGCAACCGCGTTCTCGATGTCGGCTGTGCGACCGGTTACGGCGCTGCGGTGCTCGCGCGTGTCGCCGGCCAGGTGGTCGCGCTTGAGCAGGATGCCGACCTGGCGCAGGCCGCGCGCACGGCGCTCTCGGGTCAGCCGAATGTGAATGTTGTCAGCGGCGCACTTACCGCCGGCTGGCCGCAAAGCTCGCCCTATGACGCGATTGTGCTTGAAGGTGCGACCGAGACACCGCCGTCGACATTTCTCAGCCAGCTCAAGGAGGGCGGGCGGCTCGTCTGCGTCCTTGGCAGCGGCCCTGGCTCCAAAGCCATGCTTTATTGCCGGAGCGGCGACGAACTGGGGGGGCGGCCGATCTTCGACGCCACCGCCGCACTACTGCCGGGCTTTGCAAAGACGCCTGTTTTCGCCTTCTGATTGCGGGTTTGTTCCGATCGTTGCGTAAATACGCCAGTTCTCCCCTTTTTGTGAGCATGGCGGCTTGGGGGGTTTTAAGGTTGCGTCAGGGCGCATATTGTTCCGCGTTCGATGCTGCGGTGCGAATCTGGCAGGGTACCAGACGCGTCAAAGGACTGGGTTTGGACGGGGTTTGATGGCGGGGTGGGGAGCCAAAGGCTGGGGGCGCGGGTTGGCGGCCGGAGCAGCCGCATGCACCGCGTGTGCGCTCTTTTTGGCGCCGGCGCGGGCCGACACGCTCGAAGGCGCCCTCGTGCTGGCCTATCAGAACAATCCGTCGTTGAACGCGCAGCGCGCTGCCGTGCGCGCGACCGACGAGGGCGTGCCGCAGGCGCTGGCCGGCTATCGGCCGCGCGTCACGGCGAATGGCTCGGTCGGCCAGCAATATTGGGACACGACGACGCGACAGTTGCCATTCGTGCCCTCGACCACGAACACATCGCCTTACACTCACCTGTCGGGCCAAATGTCGCCGTATGGCGGCGGCGTCACGGTGAGTTGAGACTTTGTTCAACGGATTCCAGACTGCCAACCGCACGCGCCAGGCCGAGAGCCAGGTGCAGTCGGCGCGCGAAAGCCTGCGCATCAGCGAGCAGACGGTGCTGCTCAGTGCGGTGACGGCCTACATGAATTTGTTGCGGGACACGGCCATCCTCGACTTGCAGCGTCGCAACGTTGAAGTGCTGCAGGAACAGCTGCGGCAGACGCGCGACCGCTTCAATGTCGGCGAAGTGACGCGCACGGACGTCGCGCAATCGGAATTGCGTCTCGCGTCCGGGCGCTCGCAGGTGCTGAGCGCGGAAGCGACCTACACGGCGTCGGTCGCAACCTACCGCCAGGTGATCGGCGTCCAGCCTGGAAAGCTCGCGCCTGGTTCGCCCGTCGACCGCTTTTCACCCAACACCTTGGACGGTTCGGTCGGCCTCGGCACGGCAACGCACCCACAGGTGCAGACGGCGCAGTATAATGTCGACGTCGCCCTGCAGGCGGTGAAGGTCGCGGAAGGCGCGCTTTATCCGACCCTGTCCTTGCAGGGCAGCGCGCAGCAGAGCAACGAGAGCAGCCTGCAGGGGCTCAAGAGCTTCAACGCGCTCGTCCTCGGCCAATTGACCGTGCCGATCTACCAGGGCGGTTCGGAATATTCGCTGATCCGGCAGAACAAGGAAACGCTCGGGCAGCAACGACTTAATCTCGACACCTCCCGCGACTCCGTGCGTCAGAACATCGTGCAGTCCTGGGGCCAGCTCGAGGCGGCGAAAGCCAATATCGAGGCGACGCAGGCGCAGGTGCAGGCGTCGGAAATCGCGCTCAACGGCGTGCGCGAGGAAGCGCGCGTCGGCCAGCGCACCACCCTCGACGTCCTCAACGCGCAACAGGAACTGGTCAACGCACGCGTGGCGTTGGTCAGCGCCCAGCGTGACCGGGTGGTTGCCTCATACACTCTGCTCGCGTCGGTCGGGCGCCTGTCGCCGCAGATCCTGGGACTGCGGGTGCCGACCTATGATGCCGCCGTGCACTATCATCAGGTGCGCGACAGCTGGGCCGGCGTGCGCACGCCCGACGGACGCTGAGGCGACTAGGCTGACTTTGGCCGCACCGGCCGGGCATTTCGTGTCCACAGTTCATTGCATAGGCAGGGTGTTCGACCTGCCAAATCAGCATCACTCTGGCGTATAAATGGTATGCGGCAACGATTCGCGCGGCTGACGGCTGTGCTTTCGTCGCGCGGAACGGGAGTGTGTCAGGATTTCTAGGCGATGACGCAGACGGCGAAGGCTCAAGAACCCTCGATGGAGGAAATCCTTGCCTCCATCCGACGGATCATTGCCGACGACGACGCGGGTAAGCCAGCCAAGGCGCCTGAACCTGCGCCGACGGCCAAACAGCCGGCAGCGGCCGCGCCGGCAACACCGCCGCCTGCGCCGCTTAAACCTGCCGCTCCTCCCATGCCCAAGCCCGCAACGCCGGCCGCGGCCGCCAACAGCCAGGACGAGATCGACGCCATGCTCGCGGAACTCGATGGGCCGCCGAAGACGACGCCGAAACCTGCCGCGTCGCAGCCCGCCGGACCTGATGTGCTCGATCTGACCGAGTCCATGACGACGCCTGCGACGCCGGAGCCCGGTCCGGCACCGAGCTTCCGCACCATCGATGCAAATCCTGACGTCGTGTTTGCGAACAAGCCTGAGCCGCCGCCGCCGATGCCCGATCGTGGATTGATCTCGAGTGAGACGGTCAAGGCCGTTGACAGTGCGTTCAACACGCTCGCCCATACGGTGATCGGACAGAACGCGCGCACGCTCGAGGATCTGGTGCGCGAGATGCTGCGTCCGATGCTCAAGTCGTGGCTCGACGACAATCTGCCGGGCATGGTCGAGCGCATCGTGCGCGCCGAGATCGAGCGTGTCTCGCGCGGAAGGCCTTAGATTTTACCTAGCCTCTCAGTTTGTCATGCGCGGGCATAGCCGTCCGAAGGACGGCGGGCTTTCGCACGCCTATGACCCGCGCATCCTCATGAAGCGCCACGCGGCACAGCCCTACGGTTTCCCTTGCTGCGCGGTCTCATGGATTGCCGGGTCAAGCCCGGCAATGACCACCGAGAGGTGGTCCCAGAATTCACAGCCCCGCCGCCCGCCGCTGTCTCAGCACATGCGCCAGCCACAGGCCGAGCGCGAGCAGGCCAGCGCCTGAAACCAAGAACACCGGCACCGCGCTGAAGCGGTCGAAGATCGGCGCGTTGATCGCGACGCCGAGCGTCTGCCCGAAATAGAGTGCTGCCGAAAAAATTCCGACGGCAGTGGCACGGGCTTCCGGCGTCATCTGTGTTGCGTTGGTCTGCAGCGTATTGTGCAGCATGTAGTAGCCGAGTCCGATGCCGGTGATGGCGAACGGGGCGAAGTAGGCGTGCGGCGCGAAAGCGATCGTGGCGTAGGCGAGTGCAAGCATTATGCCGCCTCCGGTGACAAGCCCAATCTGCCCGAGCCAGTTCACCAGCCGCCGCACTGACAGGCTGTAAATGAGCCCGCCGATCGCGAAGGCGCCGACGAAGAGGCCGACAACCGCAAAATTCACGCCGAAGCGCAGATGCAGGTCGGCACCGACATAGGCAAAGCCGCCAAACATGAAGAAGCTTTCGATGAAGGCCATGACGATGATGGCGCGCGCCCAGGGCGAACGCAGCACGGTGAGATTATCGACAACGAAGCCGCGCGAACGGGTGGCGCTGGCATGGCCGGCCCGCGTGATCGGATTGCGCAGGAATTCGATCACGAGCGCAATTGTGGAGAGCGCAAAAAGCGCGGCGAGAAAAAAGAACACGCGCCGCCAGCCGAAGAAATCGCCGAGCACGCCGCCTGCGGCCTGGCCGAACAGCTGTCCGAGGATCTGGCCCGACAGGAAGGTGCCGAGCACCTGCTGCCGCCGCTCATAGGGAATGACGTCGCCGAGAAACGCGAAAGCGAGCGGGATGATCCAGCCGGCCGCAAGCCCGCAGGCGAGCCGCGCCGCGACCAGCATCGGCAGCGAGGTCGCGAGCCCGCAGAGCAGAACCAGCACGGTGGCAGCGGCGCAGGCCGCGATGATGCAGGCATATTTGCCGAACCGGTCACCGACCGGGCCGATGACAAGTTGCACCGAGCCGTGCGCGAGGGCGTAGGCGGTGACCACGATCGAGGCCGCACCGACGCTCACGCCCATGTCGGTCGAGATCTGCGGCAGCAGCGAATTGGAGACCCGCACCATCGACTGGCTGGCGAAAGAAGCGACCGCCAGAAGCGTGATGGCGGAGGTGGCACTGCCGCCTGAAGCGGTCGAAGAGGTGGTCAAAGTTGACTCCGGCGGGTCCGGCGGGCTTTCTACCGCGCTGTTATTGCAATGAGGTAGCTGCCACAAGCACAGCAGGCTCCTATTCCACGATAGATCGTAGGGTGGGCTAAGCGACCGCCGAAGCGCGCGAGCGCGAAGGCGGACGCGAGCCCACCAGCAGAATTTCAGCTTATCTCGGTGGGCTCGGCGCTTCGCGCCTTAGCCCACCCTACGCGCTACGTGTCGATTTAGACTTTGAGCTAAGTACGCAAGGGTCTCCTACGGGAGAGGTGAAGCGAAGTTCGCGGCAAGGTTCTGACCACAACGATGCCAATTGATAAAACCTACCAGCCCTCCGAGGTCGAGGGGCGCATCTACCGGACTTGGGAAGAGGCGGGCGCCTTCCGCGCCGGCCGGCCCGAGCGCGCCGGCTGCTGAGCCTTACTCTATCGTGATCCCGCCGCCGAACGTCACCGGCTCGCTGCATATGGGCCATGCGCTCAACAACACGCTGCAGGACATCCTGTGCCGGTTCGAGCGCATGCGCGGCAAGGACGTGCTCTGGCAGCCGGGCACCGACCATGCCGGCATCGCGACCCAGATGGTGGTCGAGCGTCAGCTGATGGAGCGCCAGCAGCCCGGACGCCGCGAGATGGGACGAGAGAAGTTCCTCGAGCGCGTCTGGGAGTGGAAGGCGGAGTCCGGCGGCACCATCGTCAACCAGCTCAAGCGGCTCGGCGCATCGTGCGACTGGTCGCGCGAGCGCTTCACAATGGACGAGGGCCTGTCGCGCGCCGTTCTTAAAGTGTTTGTAGAGCTTCACCGCGACGGGCTCATCTACAAGGACAAGCGGCTGGTCAACTGGGACCCGAAGCTGCTGACCGCGATCTCCGATCTCGAAGTGCTGCAGGTCGAGACCAAAGGGCACCTCTGGCACCTGCGCTATCCGATCGAGGGCAAGACCTTCAATCCGGAGGATCGCTCGACCTTCATCGTGGTCGCGACGACGCGTCCGGAGACGATGCTCGGCGACACCGCGGTCGCGGTGCATCCGGATGACGAGCGCTACAAGGCCCTGGTCGGCAAGAATGTGATCCTGCCGCTGGTCGGGCGGAAGATCCCGATCATCGCCGACGACTATTCCGATCCGGAGAAGGGGTCGGGCGCGGTGAAGATCACGCCGGCGCACGACTTCAACGACTTCGAGGTCGGCAAGCGGCATAACCTGCCGCAGATCAACATCTTCAGTGTCGAGGCTAAGCTTCAGCTGAAGGATAATGCGGACTTCGTCGCGGGCGTGCCGAAGTCAGCGGATCTCGACACGACGCTGGCGATGCACGGAACCGACCGCTTTGCCGCGCGCAAGGCAATCCTGGCGCGGTTGGAGGAAAAAGGCCTGGTCGAGAAGACCGAGCCGCAGGCGCACGCCGTACCGCACGGCGACCGCTCGAACGTCGTGATCGAGCCGTTCCTCACCGACCAGTGGTACGTCAATGCCAAGGAGATGGCGAAGCCGGCGATCGCGGCCGTGCGCGAGCGGCAAGACCACGTTCATTCCGAAGAACTGGGAGAAGACCTACTTCGACTGGATGGAGAACATCCAGCCCTGGTGCATCTCGCGCCAGCTGTGGTGGGGCCACCGGATTCCGGCGTGGTACGGGCCGGAGGCAAGGTCTTCGTCGCGCTGACCGAGGCGGAAGCGCAGGCGGACGCCGACAAGCACTACGGCAAGAAGACGGTACGCTACGCGCGACGAGGACGTGCTCGACACCTGGTTCTCGTCGGCGCTGTGGCCGTTCTCGACGCTCGGCTGGCCGGACAAGACGGCCGCAGCTCAAGCGCTACTACCCGACATCGACGCTCGTCACCGGCTTCGACATCATCTTCTTCTGGGTCGCGCGCATGATGATGATGGGTCTCCACTTCATGAAGGAGATGCCGTTCCACGACGTCTACATCCACGCGCTGGTGCGCGACGCCTCCGGCGCCAAGATGTCGAAGTCGAAGGGCAACGTCATCGACCCGCTGGCGCTGATCGACGACTACGGCGCCGATGCCTTGCGCTTCACGCTGGCCGCCATGGCGGCGCATGGGACGCGACATCAAGCTCTCGACGCAGCGCGTCGAAGGCTATCGGAATTTCGCGACCAAGCTGTGGAACGCCGCTCGCTTTGCCGAGATGAATGGCTGCGCCACGGTCGCAAAATTTGATCCGAAGTCGGCGAAGGAAACGCTCAACCGCTGGATCGCGCACGAGACCGCGAAAGCTGCAGCCGAAGTGACCGAGGCGATCGAAGCCTACCGGTTCAACGATGCGGCTGCCGCGATCTACCGCTTCGTCTGGAACATCTATTGCGACTGGTACCTGGAGCTTGCGAAGCCGCTGCTGACAGGACCGGACGGCCCGGGCAAGGCCGAGACACAGGCCATGGTGGCCTGGGCGCGCGACGAAATCCTCAAGCTGCTGCACCCGTTCATGCCCTTCGTCACCGAAGAATTGTGGGCGGTGACGGGCAAGCACGATGCGCTCCTGGCGCTCGACAAATGGCCAAGCCTGCAGGGGCTCGCTGACGACAAGGCCGAAGCCGAAATCGGCTGGGTGATCGATCTCGTCACCGCGATCCGTTCGGTTCGCGCCGAGATGAACATCACGGCGGCGATCCCGCTGGTGCTCGCCGGCGCCTCCGCCGAGAGCAAGGCGCGCGCCGAGCGCTGGGCCGAGTTCATCAAGCGGTTGGCGCGCGTGTCCGGCATTTCGTCTGCGCCCACCGCGCCGAAGGGTTCGGTGCAGCTCGTGGTGCGCGGGGAGGTGGCGGCGCTGCCGCTCAAGGGTGTCATCGATCTTGCCGCCGAGCGGGCGCGGCTCGCCAAGGACATGCAGAAGGCGGAGGCTGACATCGCGCGCGTTGATGCCAAGCTCAACAATCCGAATTTCATGGCGCGCGCGCCGGAAGAGGTCGTCGAAGAGGAGCAGGAAAAGCGCGAGGAAGCGCTCGCGCGCAAGGCCAAGATCGCCGAGGCACTGGACCGGTTGAAGGACGCGGGCTGAGACCCCCATATGGGGCCAAGAACGACCTCGTTAGCAACTGTAGCCCGGATGAGCCAACGGGTCCGGCCCGTGGCCGGCCCGATGACAAGCTCCGCGAAATCCGGGGAAAGCGCCCCGCATTACGCTTCACTCCATGCGGGCTACGGTCCGAGTTGCGGAATGTGCGAATGGTCCCATGAAAATATTTCTGGCCGGAGCGGGCGGCGCCATCGGCCGCCGATTGACGCCCTTGCTGCGGGCAGCCGGGCATACGGTCGCCGGCACCACGCGGTCGAAAGACAAGGCAGCGGCGATCGCGGCGCTCGGCGCGGAGCCGGTGGTGGTCGATGTGTTCGACGCCGATGCGCTCGCGCGCGTGATCAAGGCAGCCGCACCGCAGCTATTGATGCACCAGCTGACCGATCTGCCCTTTGCGCCCGGAACGCCGCGCTACGATGAAGCGCTTGAGCGAAATGCGCGCCTGCGCATCGAAGGCACGCGCAATCTGGTGGATGCCGCCAAGGCGGCCGGCGTGCGGCGCATGATCACGCAGAGCATCGCCTTCGTCTACGCGCCGGCCGACGGCGCGCGCGCCGAGGCCGATCCGCTCGATATGTCCGCAACCGGCGCACGCAAGCGCACGGTCGACGGCGTGGTCGCGCTCGAGCAGGCAACGCTCGAATTGCCGGAGGGCATCGTGCTGCGCTACGGCTACCTTTACGGTCCGGGCACCTGGTATCCGAACGAGAAACGGGCGAAACCCGCATTGCATGTCGACGCGGCGGCGCGGGCCGCACTGCTTGCCGCAAGCAAGGGTAAGCACGGCATCTACAATATCGCGGAAGATGACGGCGCGATCTTGAGCGAGAAGGCCAAGCGCGACTTCGGTTTCGATGCGGGGTTCAGGATTTGACCCTCCACCGTCAGTGCCAAAATCTCGGCGTCATGCGCGGGCTTGACCCGCGCATCCATGACAAGGTCCAGCAATGCATCAACTTACGGCTTTACTCGGTTGACAATCATCATGGATTGCCGGGTCAAGCCCGGCAATGACGACTGAGAGGTGGTTCGGTGACTAATTACGGCCCAAACGGCCTACTCAAAAACGGCGAGCCCTTCAGACCATAGCGCCACGGTTTTTCCGCGGCCTTGGTGATCCCGATCCGCACGCCGGTCGCGATGTCCGGTGAGCCAGTCCGCGCGCGCAATTCGAACGGTGCGCGGTCGAGCGCCAGGCCGTTCTGCTTTCGCGTGATGCCCAGCGCCTCACACAATTTCCCGGGCCCGGAGCACAAGACCCGCTCGTCGCGCAGGCCGCGCCGGCGCCGCATCGCCGCGAGGCCTTGCGTCGGTGCGAGCGCGCGGATCAGCACGGCGCTGGCGCTGCCGTCTTCCTCGCAGACGAAATTGAGGCACCAGTGGATGCCGTAGGAGCGGTAGACATAGGCGTAGCCCGGCGGGCCGAACATCACCGCGTTGCGTTCCGTATACCCTGTATAGGAATGCGCGGCCGGGTCGGTGTGGTGATAGGCCTCGACTTCGACGATGGTGCCACCCGCACCGTTGAACAGCAGCGTCGCGCCGATGAGCTCGGGCGCGACCTCGTGCACGGAGCGGTCGAAGAACGAGCGGCGCAGGCGAGGGGGCGAGGGCATGATGCAAATTACACAGTCCGCTCATTCCCGCGAAATGGGCACGGCGCGTCGCCACACACTCCGCTCATTCCCGCGTAAGCGGGAATCCAGTTCTTGCCACAAGCCTTGCTCCCTCCTCTTGGTGAGGCCGCGCTGGACCCCCGCTTTCGCGGGGGTGAGCGGTCGTGGTGATCGGCCGCCGCAAAACTTTTCCACGGACCGCGGAACGTCGTTCTTGACTTTATTCCTATAGGATAGTATTCACATTAGGTCCGGCTCAATCGAGGGGCGTCATCTATGAGGCGTCTGATGATGGAGCCGGATGCGGCGCCCGCGGGCGGGAGACGAACGCTCCTCCCAAGCACTCGGGCGGCGCCGGGGCTCCGCCCGGTGGCCAATACGAGCCGCCTGCCAGGAGCTGGCTGACGCAGAGTACCGCCGGCGGCCTGCCGCAAGCGCCTGACGCTCAATGGCTACTCACAAGGGGCCGGCGAACGTGGGGAAGGAGCGGCAAGCCAAAGGCGCGAAAACGCAAAGCGCGGCCCGGCGCAGCAGTTCCGCTTCCGACATTGGGCGAAGCGGAAGAAGACGACCGCAAATGAGCCCGGACATAAGACTGTTCGGGTGGCGCGCCGGGAGGCGCTTCCGCATCTTCGCAAGGAGATGCGGATATTGAACCGACGACGGCAGCGCCCCCTGGCGCGCCATCCCCTCGCATCCGGAGGGGAGAGAGACGAAGGGAAGACGGGCCTGCCCGGGGCCTCGATAAAGAATACGGGCGATGGCGCTTGGGTTTGGCGGATTGTCTTGTCAGCCGTCTTGAAGCGGGCGGCAGGCGCGTACCGGCAACACCTGTGACCCCCTTGCAACAGTTTTAGAACATTTAAGCCATACCCTCCGATGACACCAATGGCGCCGCGATTCGGCCATACCATTCAACGACATCGGGGCTCGATAAGGCGCGGGTAAGCCTTACGATGCAGCGGGCGGGGGGCCGTCCGGCGCTGTTTTCGGACGAGTGCGGTACAAAGGCTATGGACGCGAAGACCAATCTGAAATCGAGGCTGCCAAGCCGGCACGCCACCGAGGGGCCGGACCGGGCGCCGCATCGCTCCTTCTACTACGCGATGGGCCTGACTCCGAAGCAGATCCATCAGCCGTTCGTAGGAGTGGCGACCTGCTGGAACGAGGCGGCGCCCTGCAACATCGCGTTGATGCGCCAGGCGCAGGTCGTGAAGAAGGGCGTTGCCGCCGGCGGCGCGACGCCGCGCGAGTTCTGCACCATCACCGTCACCGACGGCATCGCGATGGGCCACGCCGGCATGAAGGCGTCGCTGCCTTCGCGCGAGGTGATCGCCGACAGCGTCGAACTCACCGTGCGCGGCCACGCCTACGACGCGCTGATCGGCATTGCAGGCTGCGACAAGTCGCAGCCGGGCATGATGATGGCGATGTGCCGTCTCAACGTGCCGGCGATCTACATCTATGGCGGGTCGATTTTGCCCGGCACCTTCAAGGGCAAGCCGGTCACCATCCAGGACGTCTACGAAGCTGTCGGCAAACATTCCGTCGGGCAGATGTCGGACGAAGATCTCGACATTCTCGAACAGAATGCCTGCCCTTCGGCCGGCGCATGCGGTGCGCAATTTACCGCCAACACAATGGCGACGGTATCGGAGGCCATCGGTCTTGCGTTGCCGTACTCGGCCGGCGCGCCGGCGCCTTACGAGATCCGCGACAAGTTCTGCATGCTCGCCGGCGAAATGATCATGGATTTGATCCAGAAAAACATTCGCCCGCGCGACATCGTCACGCGCAAGGCGCTCGAGAACGCAGCGGCTGTCGTTGCGGCGACCGGCGGCTCGACGAATGCGGCGTTGCATTTACCGGCGATCGCGAACGAATGCGGTATTTCGTTCGACCTTTTCGATGTGGCGGAAATCTTCAAAAAGACTCCTTATGTCGCAGATTTGAAACCGGGTGGCCGTTATGTTGCCAAGGATATGTTCGAAGCTGGCGGTGTGCCGCTTTTGATGAAGACACTTCTCGATCACGGATACCTGCATGGCGATTGCCTCACGGTCACCGGGCGATCGATCGCCGAAAATCTGAAGAACGTGAAATGGAATCCGGATCAGGACGTCGTGCGTCCCGCCGACAAGCCTCTGCTGCCGACGGGCGGCGTCGTCGGCCTCAAAGGTAACCTCGCACCCGAAGGCGCGATCGTGAAGATCGCCGGCATGAAGACGCTGAAGTTCAGCGGGCCGGCGCGCTGCTTCGACGGCGAGGAGGCCTGCTTCGATGCGGTGAAGCACCGCAAGTACAAAGAGGGCGACGTTCTCGTCATCCGCTATGAAGGACCGCGCGGCGGCCCCGGCATGCGTGAGATGCTGTCGACGACGGCTGCGCTCTACGGTCAGGGTGCGGGAGAAAAAGTCGCGCTCATCACCGACGGACGCTTCTCCGGCGCGACGCGCGGCTTCTGCGTCGGCCATGTCGGGCCGGAAGCGGCGATCGGTGGTCCGATCGGGCTCATCCGCGACGGCGACATCATCGAGATCGATGCGGTCAAGGGAACGCTCGACGTGAAGCTTTCCGCCGACGAATTTGCCAAGCGCAAGAGCCAGTGGAAGGCGCGCGAGAACGAATACGGTTCCGGTTACTTGTGGAAATACGCGCAGCAGGTGGGGCCCGCCGTCAACGGCGCGGTCACGCATCCGGGCGGTG
This sequence comes from uncultured Alphaproteobacteria bacterium, assembly GCA_963736275.1. Taxonomy (GTDB): domain Bacteria; phylum Pseudomonadota; class Alphaproteobacteria; order Rhizobiales; family Xanthobacteraceae; genus Pseudolabrys. The sequence goes on along the minus strand of CAVTOP010000007.1, from coordinate 341,583 downwards.
CGGCTGAGAAAGAGTGCTATGCGGACATTTGATTGCCTCCTGCGCGTTGCGCTTGTCAGCGCCGGCCTGATGGCCGCGGCGCCGGCCTTTGCGCTCGACGGCAGCAAGACCGACGGCAGCATCGGCCCGCCGCCGATGACGCCGGTCGAGGCGTTCCGTTCGGGTGCGCATTGGCTCAAGGCGGGTGACACGGTCAAAGCCGTCAATTCGCTTGAGTACGCCGCCGAGAAAGGTCACGCGCTCGCGCAGTGGAAGCTCGGCCGCATGTATGCGGAAGGCGATGGCGTTGCGCAGAACGATCTCAAGGCTTTCGAATATTTCCGCAGCATCGCGAACAGTCACGCCGACGACAATCCCGACACGCCGCAGTCGCGCTTTGTCGCGAACGCGTTCGTCGCGATGGGCCACTACTATCTCGAAGGAATTCCGAAGACCGAAATCAAGCGCGATCCGCAGCGCGCGCGCGAGATGTTCGCCTATGCGGCGTCGTATTTCCGTGATCCCGACGCGCAATATTATCTGGCGCGGCTCTATCTCAACGGCACCGGCGCGCCACACGACCCGCGCACGGCCGCCCGCTGGTTCGGTCTCTCCGCGGCCAAGGGCCAGTGCGAGGCGCAGGCCATGCTCGGGGCGATGCTGTTCGAGGGCGACCACGTGCCGCGGCAGGCGGCGCGCGGCCTGATGTGGCTCGCGCTTGCGAAAGACAGCGCGCGTCCCGATCAGGCCTGGATTACCAAGCTCTATGACAGCGCCATGAAGCAGGCGAGCGAGGACGAACGCGCGCTCGCGGCGACCTATCTGCGGCGTTGGCTCGAGACGCGCAGGGAGTAATCCCCGTAGGCAGTTGTGATTGGAAATTGAAGTTGTCATGGCCGGGCTTGTCCCGGCCATCCACGTCTTTGATCGCGGCCAAGGCTCAAGACGTGGATGCCCGCGACAAGCGCGGGCATGACGAATAAGGCTACCGCGCCTCGATATCCAGATCGACGTAGACCGGGACGTGGTCGGATGGCTTGTCCCACCCGCGCACGTGCCGGTCGATGCCCGCCCCGGTCAGTTTGTCGGCGGCCTGCGGCGACAGCAGGACATGGTCGATGCGGATGCCGTTGTCCCTTTCCCACGCGCCGGCCTGATAATCCCAGAAGCTGTAGAGATCGGATGCGTCGCTGACCGCGCGCAGCGCATCGGTGAGGCCAAGATTGATGAGCGCGCGGTACTTCTCGCGCGTCTGCGGCAGGAATAGCGCGTCATTCGTCCATGCTTCGGGGCGGCGCGCATCGGCAGCGGTCGGGATGACGTTGTAATCGCCGGCGAGCAGCATCGGCTCTTCCAGTTTAAGTCGTTCATGTGAGAAATTAATAAGACGGCTCATCCAGCCGAGCTTGTAGGTGTATTTGTCGGTCGCCGGCGGGTTGCCATTGGGCAGATAGAGGCTGACGACGCGCAGTACGCCGGTCTTGGTGGAAACGATCGCTTCCAGGAAGCGCGCCTGCACGTCCGCGTCATCGCCGATCAGCCCGGGCGCGACTTCGTCGAACGGCAGCTTCGACAAAAGTGCGACGCCGTTGAAGGTCTTCTGCCCGTGCACGGCCACGTTGTACCCGAGCGCCTCGAAAGGCTCGCGCGGGAAGGCGTCGTCGGTGCATTTGATCTCCTGCAGGCAGACGATGTCGGGCGCCCGCTCCTTGAGCCAGGCTTGCACATTGTCCATGCGCTGACGGATGGAATTGACGTTCCAGGTGGCGATTCGCATCGATTTTGGGCGTTCGGGGAGGGCGAATAATGCAGTATTCACCGTGTTTATCAGGCAGCGCAGGGATATGCACGGATTAACGTTTATATGCTAGGAAAGCCGCAAACGCGGCCTCCTGATTGGTAGAAGATCCGCGGAAGAGGGAGCGTCCGGGCGGGGCCCGTGAGTCCGGACCGAAAATTGCAGATGCTTCAGCGAAAGTGGCTCATTGGAGGGGCGGCGCTGGCCCTGATCGGCATCGCCGTGCTTGTCCGCGGTCTGTGGACGACCGACGGCGTTGCGGCACGCACCCAGCAGGCGCGGCCGGTGCCGGTGGAAACCGCCACCGCTGAGCGCAAGACGTTGCCAGTACGGCTTGAGTTCCTCGGGACAGTGACGCCGATTGCCGGGGTTGCGATCAAGACGCAGGTCGATACCACGATCACCGCGGTTCTTTTCCGTGATGGCGCGCGCGTCGAAAAGGGCGACCCGCTGTTCACGCTCGATTGCCGGCAGATCGAGGCCGACATGAAACGCGTCGAAGCGATTATCAATGGCGCGCAAGCCACGTTTGAGCAGGCGCAAAGGGATGTCGAGCGCTACGCCGACCTTGCGGCGAGAAACGCGACGCCGATCGTCACGCTCAACAATGCGCAGACGCAGGTCAACATCTCGAAAGCAACGGCAGAATCGAACCGCGCGCAGCTCGAAAATTTGAAAGTTCAGCTTGGCTTCTGCACGATCCGTGCGCCGATCTCCGGCCGCATCAGCATGGCCAACGTGAAGATCGGCAATTTTGTGCGCCAGGCCGACACCGCGGCGATGGCGACGATCATCCAGATCGCGCCGGTCTATGTCAGCTTCACGGTGCCACAGAAAAATCTTCCCGATATCCGCAGGGCGATCGCGGCTGAGACGGCGACTGTTGAGGCAATCATTCCGGGCGAGCAGAAACGCGCCAATGGTCAAGTTACCATGATCGAGAACACAATCGATTCGACGACCGGGATGGCCACGATCCGCGCGACGATGCCGAACAAGGATGAGTTGCTGTGGCCTGGTACCCTGATCACCGCGGAGATGACGATGCGTTCTGAGGAGGCCGTGGCAGTGCCTTCCAGCGCGATCCAGGCGAGCCAGACCGGAACCTTTGTTTTTGTGATCAAGGACAATGTCGCCAAGGTCCAGCACGTAACGGTGGAACGTCAGGTCGGTGCGGAAAGCGTGATCACCTCTGGCCTCAACGGCGGTGAGACTGTGGTGACGGACGGGCAATTGCTGTTGTCGGACGGCGCGCGTGTCGATGCGCGACCGGCAAAGGTCGCCGGTAGTTGAGTCCATGAATATTTCCGAAACCTGCATTCGCCGCCCGGTGCTGACGACGCTGATGACGGCGTCGCTGATCGTTTTTGGCGCCTTCGCCTACAGGCTGCTGCCGGTGGCGGCGCTGCCGGCCGTCGATTTTCCGACCATTCAGATCACGGCGACATTTCCGGGCGCAAGTCCTGAGACGATGGCCGCTTCGGTCGCATCTCCGATCGAGCGGCAGCTGTCGACGATTTCGGGCATTTCGTCGATGACATCGTCATCGTCGCTCGGATCGACGCAGATCACCGTTCAGTTCGATCTCGGCCGCAACATCGACGGCGCTTCGCTTGACGTGCAGACCGCGCTTGCAGTCGCGCAGCGCCGCTTGCCGGTGGAGATGACGACGCCGCCGTTTTTCCGCAAGGTCAATCCGGGCGACTTCCCGGTGCTCTACGTCAGCATGCGTTCCGACACAATGCCGCTGTCGAAAATCGACGATTATGCGGAGACCGTACTGGCACCGACGATTTCGCAGTTGCCTGGCGTTGCCCAAGTGCTGGTCTATGGCGCCCAGAAATTTGCCGTGCGGGTACAGGTTGATCCGGCGGCCGCAGCGGCGCGCAACATTTCGCTCGACGACATTCGCAGCGTCGTCGCCAAAGCCAACTCCAGCACGCCGGTCGGCACGCTTCAGGATGACAAGCAGGCGGTGACGCTGGTCGCTACCGGTGCCATGGAGAAGGCTGCCGCCTATCGCGATGTGGTCGTGGCCTATCGCAACGGCGCGCCGATCAAGCTCAACGAAGTGGCGCGCGTGATCGACAGCGTCGAGAACGACAAGGTGGCGAGCTGGTACAACGATTCACGCGCTATCGTGCTCGCGATCCAGCGTCAGCCGGATGCCAATACCGTTGAAGTGGTCGACATGGTGCGCGCGAAATTGCCGTCATTGCGCGCGCAGGTGCCGCCAGCGATTCAGATGACGCCGCTGTTCGACCGCTCGCTCTCTATCCGTGCGGCCGTTCTCAACGTGCAGGAAACCTTGGCGATCGCGATTTGCCTTGTGATCATGGTGATCTTCCTGTTCCTGCGGAAAGTTTCGGCCACCATCATTCCGGCGCTTGCGGTGCCGGTGTCGCTGATCGGCACCTGCGCCGCGATGTACGTGTTCGGCTTCTCCATCAACAATATGACGCTGCTGGCGCTCACTCTGTCGGTCGGCTTCGTGGTCGACGACGCGATCGTGATGCTCGAAAACATTGTGCGGCACATCGAAGGCGGTATGCGTCCATTCGAAGCGGCGCTGAAAGGCTCGCGCGAGATCGGCTTCACCATCATATCCATTACCTTCTCGCTGATCGCGGTGTTCATCCCCGTTCTGCTGATGGGTGGCATGGTCGGACGCGTTTTCCGCGAATTTGCGGTCTCGGTCTCGGTCGCGATCATCGTGTCGGGCTTTGTGTCGCTGACGCTGACGCCGATGTTGTGCGCGCGTGTGCTCAAGCATCATGATCCGAATGAAAAGCAGAATTTCGTGCTGCGCGGCTTTGAAAGGGCGTTCGAGGCCTGGTTGCGGTTTTATGGCTGGTCGCTCGATCGCGTGCTCGCCTACAAATCGATCATGCTTGGAGTGACGCTGGCCACGATTGCCGGAACTATCGTGCTCTACGTCGTGGTGCCGAAAGGTTTCTTTCCGACCGAGGATACCGGCTATGTGCTCGGCATCACCGAAGGCAGAACCGACATCGCTTTTGCGTCGATGGCTGAGCACCAGCGCAAGATCGCCGATCTGGTGCGCGCTGATCCCGCAGTTGCTTATGTGAATTCCACGGTCGGCGGCGGCGGTCCGAATTCGGTCGGCAACAGCGGCCGCATGCTGGTGGCGCTCAAGCCGCGCGACGAGCGCGACAGTCTGCAGGAAATCAGCGCGCGGCTGCGCAAGAACGTCAATGTCGTCCCTGGCATTCAGATTTTTTTCCAGCCAATCCAGAGCATCAATCTCGGCGGACGATTGAACAAGAGCCAGTATCAATACACGCTCCAGTCCAACGACACCGAGGCGCTCTACCGCGTCGCACCCGAGTTGCGCGACAAGATCGCTAAGATTCCTGGATTGCTTGATGTCACCACGGATCTCTACGTCAAGAATCCGCAGATCATGATTGACGTCGATCGTGAAAAGGCCGCGGTGTACGGCGTGAGCGTCGATCAGGTGCGGCAGGAGCTCTACAACGCGTTCGGCACGCGGCAGGTTGCTACGATCTACACGCCGGCTAACGACTACCAGGTCATTCTCGAGAGCATGCCGGAATATCGGGCGCGCCCGAGCGATCTCGGTCGTGTGCATCTGAAGACGACGAATGGGACGACGGTGCCGCTTTCGGCGGTCACGCATTTCGCGCCGTCGGTCGGTCCGTTGCAGATCAACCATCAGGGCCAGCAGCCTGCAGTGACTATTTCGTTCAATCTCGCGCCCGGCTTTTCGCTCGGTCAGGCGGTCGATGCGATCCAGCAGCTGGAACGCGAGGATCATCTGCCGGCGACGATCACCACCGGATTTCAGGGCACTGCGCAGGTGTTTCAGGATTCACTGCGCGGGCAGGGAATCCTGATCCTCGCCGCAATTTTCGCGGCCTATGTGGTGCTCGGTATTCTGTACGAAAGCTTCATTCATCCGATCACGATCATTTCCGGTCTGCCGTCGGCAGGCATCGGTGCGATCCTGACGCTGATGCTGTTCCGCATGGACCTTTCGGTGATCGCGATGATCGGCATGGTCATGCTGGTCGGCATCGTGAAGAAGAACGCGATCATGATGATCGACTTTGCGATAGAACGCCGTCGTGTGGGCCTCTCCGCGGAAGCCGCGATCCGCGAAGCCGCCTTTCTGAGATTCCGTCCGATCATGATGACTACGTTCGCCGCAATCTTCGGCACTCTGCCGATCGCGATCGGTACGGGCGCCGGGGCGGAATTGCGGCAGCCGCTTGGTGTTGCGGTCGTCGGCGGCCTGCTGCTGTCGCAGCTGCTGACGCTCTACATCACGCCGGTGATCTATCTGTACCTCGACCGCTTCGACCGGATGCTCAAGCGCCGGCTCGAACCGCAACTGGCAGAAGTCGAGGAAGCTCCGCCCGCGGTTGCGGCGGAATAGGCGTTACAGCGTGAAGCTGGTGCCGCACCCGCAGGAGGCCTTCGCCTGCGGGTTCTTCACCTTGAATGAGGCGCCGATCAGGTCGTCGACAAAGTCGATCTCCGAGCCGGCCATGTAGTTCACCGACACCGGGTCGATCAGCACCACGGCCTTGTCGCGGCTGATGACGAGATCGTCGGCGGCTTTCGCGCGCTCCATGTCGAACTTGTACTGAAAGCCCGAGCAGCCGCCGCCTTCGACGCTGACGCGCAGCATGGTTCCGGCCGGCTCACCGTTGAGGATTTCGCCGATCCGCCTGGCCGCCCGTTCGCTGACCGTAATGCCTGTGCTCATCATCATGCCTTTTGGGGCCCATCCTATTGGCAGATGACCCAACGGATAGTTAAGTGCGCCGGCCAGTGAGGTCAATCCAGCGCAAGATCATGCGCCAAAGATAAGAATTGCGATGGCGGTCGAAACCGGGCGGGAAAGGGCAGTTTATGCGGCCGATCCGGCGCAAAGCCGGGGCCGGCGTTACGCCGAGACGACGAGCCCAACGCGCAATGCCTTCCGGCGGGACTGCGACCGGGTCATTCATTCCGCGGCGTTCCGGCGGCTCGCCCATAAGACGCAGGTCTTCGTCTATCACGAAGGCGATCATTACCGCACCCGGCTGACCCACACTCTGGAAGTCGTCCAGATTGCACGCTCGCTTGCGCGCGCGCTCGGTCTCGACGAGGACCTTGCGGAGGCGCTGGCGCTTGCTCATGACCTGGGCCATCCGCCCTTCGGCCATGCGGGCGAGCGCGCCCTGGACGAGTGCCTCTCCGCCTGCGGCGGCTTCGACCACAATGCGCAGGCGCTTCGCATCGTGACAGATCTCGAGCGCCGCTATGCAGCATTCGATGGCCTCAACCTGAGTTGGGAAACGCTCGAAGGCCTTGTGAAGCACAACGGTCCGCTGATCAATCGCGAGGGCGCGTCGGTCGGCCGCTACGCACGGCATGGCCTGCCTGCGGCTATTGTTGCCTATTCGACGATTCAGGATCTCGAACTGTGGAGTTACGCCAGCGCGGAAGCGCAGGTTGCCGCGCTATCGGACGATATTGCCTACGACGCCCACGACATCGACGACGGCTTGCGGGCGGACCTGTTCACGCTTGAAGATATTTCGACCGTCCCCTTCGTTGGGGGCATTCTCGCCGACATTGATCGCGAGTATCCCGGCCTTGAGATGGCGCGGCGCGTGCATGAGCTCGTTCGCCGCATCATTACGCGCATGATCGAGGATGTGATTGCCGAGAGCGGTCGGCGCGTAGCGATGCTCAAGCCACGCTCGGCAGCGGATGTGCGCGAAGCACCTCGGCCGATCGTGGGATTTTCGCCCGCCACGGACAAGGTCGACCGCGACATCAAAGGATTTCTCTATCCGCGCATGTATCGCCACGACCGCGTAATGCGCGTAATGGCTGATGCCGAGAATGTCGTGCGCGATCTGTTCGGACACTACAGGGCAACGCCTGCGGATTTGCCGGAAGAATGGCGCGAGGGAATCGGAACGAACGACGCCGACAGCACCCGTCGCATTGCGGACTACATTGGCGGAATGACCGACAGATACGCGCTGATCGAACACGCGCGATATTTCAAGGAAACGCCCGAGCTACGGTGAAGCGATGAACGCGGACATCGATGCCCATTCGGAGGTCGATCTGTTGATTGCGGGCGCGGGTCCGGCCGGAATGACGGTGGCGCTGGTCGCCTCCCTTGAAGGCCTCGACGTGCTCCTGTGCGAGAAGTCCAACCAGGTCGGCGGCACGGGATCGACCTCGGCCGGCACGCTTTGGATACCCGGAAACAGCCAGAGCCGTGCCGCCGGATTTGACGATAGCCCCGCGCAGGCGGACCGTTATCTGGATGCGCTGATCGGGGAGGCGACTAACCGCGAGCTTCGGACGGCGTTTCTTGAGAGCGGGCCAAAGGTGATCGATTATCTGAGTGCCCGCACCGACGTGCAGTTTCTTGCGTGCGGCAAGCATCCGGACTATCGCAGCAACATGCCGGGCGCGGCGATTTCTGGCCGCGCTATTGTCCCTGTGCCGTTCGATGGACGCTTGCTCGGCGCGGACTTCGCCCGCATTCGCCCGCCGGTACCTGAGTTTATGGTGTTCGGCGGCATGATGGTCGGCAAAGCCGATATTCCCCGGCTGATCGGCCGCTTTCGCTCGCTTTCGAACTTCATCTACTCGGCAAAACTGTTCGCGCGCTATCTCGTTGATCGCCTGACATACACGCGCGGCACTCGCATCATGATGGGCAATGCGCTGATCGGCCGGCTGTTCTATAGCCTGCGCAAGCGCAAGGTGGCCTTCCTGTTTGACGCGCGGATTACCGATCTCATGGGCGATGCGCGCGGCATCACGGGCGCGCGTGTGAGCGTTGGCGCCAAGGAAATCGTCGTCAAAGCGCGCAAGGGCGTCGTGCTTGCGACCGGCGGCTACGCACACAACAAGCGCTTGCGTGAGGCCTTCATGCCTCGGCCCGTTCCCGTTCACTCAATGAGCTGTGAGAGCAACCTCGGAGACGGCATTGCGATCGGCCAGCGTCTTGGGGCTGCAACTGCTCCCGCACAAAGCACCAGCGGTTTGTGGACGCCGGTGTCGATCGTTCATCGGCCCGACGGCAGCAAGGGACTGTTCCCGCATCTCGTGCTCGACCGCGCCAAGCCGGGATTGATCGCGGTGAATTCCGCAGGACGGCGGTTCGTCAACGAAGCGGCGTCCTATCATGATTTCGCACTGGCGATGTTCGAAAGCGAAAAAACCACGCGATCGATTCCGGCGTGGCTGATTTGCGATGCCGCTTTTCTCGGAAAATATGGTCTTGGCGTCATCTATCCAGGGCACCGCAATCCCGGAAAATTCGTCGACAGCGGCTACATCGCGAGTGCGCCGACGCTGGACGATCTCGCTGGCAAGATTGGTGTCGATCCCGTGCAACTGCACAATACGGTCGAGCGTCACAACAAATTTGCCGAGACCGGCGTCGACGTCGATTTCGGCAAAGGCGAAACCGAGCTCAATCGCTTCAACGGCGATCCCGATCACGCGCCCAATCCTTGTATTGGCCCGTTGTCAAAGCCGCCTTTCTATGCCCTTGCGGTCTGGCCGGCCGACATCGCGGTCAGCACCGGACTTGCTACCGATGCCGATGCGCGCGTGCTGGGCAGCGACGGCAAAGCCATTCCCGGACTCTACGCGTGCGGGAACGACATGGCGTCAGTGATGGCAGGAAGCTATCCAGGGCCCGGAACGACGCTCGGTCCCGCAATTGTGTTCGCCTACCGTGCAGCGATGCACGCCAAAGGCGCGCCGCACTAAGGCTGCTTGCGCGGAACGGTGCCCGCTCAATATCATCATTCGTTTCTCGGGAGGGATTATGGCGCGGTTGGCAGGAAAGGTTGCATTCATCACAGGCGGTGGTGGCGGCATTGGCCGGGCGACCGCCGAACGTTTTGTCGAGGAGGGCGCCAAGGTCATCATCGCCGAGATCGATGTTGGCCGTGGGGAAGCGGCGGCACAATCAGCACGATCGCGCGCGTCGAATTCGGGTGGCGATGCCTATTTTATCCACTGCGATATCCGCGAGCGGGCGAATGTCGAAGCGGCCTTCGCCGAGACGGTCAAACGGTTCGGCGGTCTTCATATCCTCCACAATAACGCCGGCGGCTCATCTCCCGAGGATGGTCGCGTGACGGACGTATCCGAGGATGAATTCTGGCGGGTCATCAAGCTCGACGTTTACGGCACGTTCCTGTGCTCGCGGCTCGGCATCCCGCATATGATCAAATCGGGCGGCGGATCGATCATCAATATGTCGTCGATTGTCGCGCTGCGAGCGCTTCCGGGCCGCGATTGTTATACGGCTGCCAAAGGTGCCGTTGCGGCGATGACGCGGTCAATGGCGGTTGAATATGCCCCCGACAAGATCAGGGTGAATGCGATCGCGCCCGGCGTGGTGCTCACCGAGCGCGTCAAGAAGTTGCTCGAAAGATCGAAAGACATCGAGAAGCTGGCTGCCACACACCTGCTCGGCTTGGGACTACCGGTCCATATGGCCGATATGGCCGTTTATCTTGCTTCCGACGAGTCGGCGATCACGACCGGTCAGGTCATCTCAGTCGATAGTGGGGCGACCGTCAGATAGGCGTTCGGGGCCCTGGTGGCGATTTTGACTTGCCTCCGGAATTGCGTTAGCCGCAGCCCTTATGTCGAGCGACGCCAAACCGCAGCATTTATTTGCAACGATGCTCGCCTCCGTGCAGGCGGCGACGGTTGCCGTGCTCGGCTCCGGCGTGGACGTTTCCCGGATTGTCGTCGAGCCGCCGCGCGACCCGACACATGGCGATATGGCCACCAATGCCGCGATGGTGCTGGCAAAAGATGCCGGCAAGAAGCCGCGCGAACTTGCGGAAAGCATCGCCGCCAAACTGCGTAGCGACGCGAAGGTAGCCTCTGTCGACATCGCAGGTCCCGGCTTCATCAATCTCACGCTCAAGCCCAATGTCTGGAGCGATGAACTGTGCCTCGTTCTCGAAGCCGGACGGGATTATGGCCGCGGCGACCCCGGCAAAGGCGAAAAGGTGAATGTCGAATACGTGTCGGCCAACCCCACGGGGCCGATGCACGTCGGTCACGGCCGTGGCGCAGTCTTCGGAGACGCACTGGCAAACCTGCTTGCCTTTGGCGGCCACAAAGTCACGCGCGAATACTACATCAATGATGCGGGGGCGCAGGTCGACGTGCTCGCGCGCTCGGCATATTTGCGCTACCGCGAGGCGCTCGGGGAAAACATCACCATTCCGGAAGGCCTTTATCCCGGCGAATATCTCAAGTCCGTGGGAAAGGATCTCGTGCAGGCGCATGGCCCCTCGTTGAAGGACAAATCGGAGGTCGAGTGGCTTCCGATCGTGCGCAAGCGCGCGATCGACATGATGATGGCCGAAATTCGCAATGACCTGCAGGGACTCGGCATCGTTCAGGATGAATTTTTTTCGGAACGGTCACTCATCGAGGCGAAGACAGACCGCGTCGCCGAAACCATCGATTGGCTGAGGCGAAAAGGCCACGTCTACGAAGGGCGTCTGCCGCCGCCGAAAAGCGGCGTCGTCGAGGACTGGGAAGACCGCGAACAAACTCTTTTTCGCTCCACGGCCTTTGGCGACGATGTGGACCGGCCGCTGAAGAAGTCGGACGGCAGCTACACTTATTTTGCGACCGACATCGCCTATCACAAATCGAAGCTGGATCGTGGATTCAATGACCTGATCGACGTGTGGGGTGCCGATCACGGCGGCTACGTCAAGCGTATGCAGGCAGCGGTCAAGGCCCTGAGCGGCGGGAAGGCCGATCTCGACGTCAAGCTTGTGCAGCTGGTGCGCCTTCTGCGCGCGGGTGAGCCGGTGAAGATGTCCAAGCGCGCCGGCGAATTCATCACGCTGCGCGAGGTGGTCGATGAGGTTGGCCGCGATGCCGTTCGGTTCGACATGCTCTACCGGAAAAACGATGCCGTGCTCGATTTCGACCTTGCAAAGGTCATCGAGCATTCGCGCGACAATCCGGTCTTCTATGTTCAGTATGGGCACGCGCGCGGGCAATCTGTGTTCCGCAATGCGCGGGGAGAAGTGCCCGATCTGCCGACGGATCCGTCAGCGCGGGCCGTGTATCTCCGTAAAGCGCCGCTCGAGAAGTTGACCGATACCGGCGAAGTTTCACTCCTGCGCCGGATCGCGCTTTTTCCGCGTCTTGTCGAGTCTGCCGCGGCCGCTCATGAACCGCATCGAATTGCGTTCTATCTGTATGAATTAGCAAGTGAATTTCATGCACATTGGACGAAAGGAAATGACTTGCCTAATTTACGCTTCATTATTCAGAATGATCGACAAACGACAGCAGCCCGGCTCGCGCTGGTGGAGGGGATCATCACAATTTTAGCCTCGGGTCTCGCATTGCTCGGGGTTAGCGCGCCGGATGAGATGCGATAGATCTCGTCCATTGGTCCGCGCCCGCGTGGATTGTAAAAGACCAGTGCAAAGACGGGATGGGTAATCGGGGAACGAATGGCGGACGACCAAAGCCAACGACCGTATCGTGCGAGTGAACCGCCGCCCGCACGCGGTTCAGGAAAGACGTCAGGCAGCGATCCGCTCGCTGAGCTGGCGCGCCTGATTGGGCAGACCGACCCGTTTGGAGAGTTCGGCCGCGAAGCTGCGCGCCGTTCGCCTCCATCGCAATCGGTTGCACGCGCCGATTGGAACCAGCCGCTTGGAACATCATACACCGCGCAATATAGCGGTGATGCACGCGCACCCGAGCCGCCGTCGCGATACGCGGGCGACGACTTTGCGTCCCCGTCCGCTCCAGCGAGCCCGCTCCTCCCGGAACACTACGGCAGCCAGAATTACGCGCACCAGCCCTACGAGGCTCAACCGCTTGCCGGCGGAACAGACCACGATGAAGCCGAGCAAGGGTCTCACCGGTATCCTCTTGGCCAATCCGACCATCAGCAGGATTTCTACGACGAAGCCCCGGTTGAGGACGAGTACTACGAGGACGCCCGGCCCTCGCGCCGCAGGATAGCCGTTATGGCAATTGCCGGTGTCGTCGCTCTGGCCGTCATTGGCACTGCGGGTGCATTTGGGTATCGCGCGCTCGTTGGTTCCTCCGGGTCGACAAAACCGCCACCGGTGATCAAGGCCGATACGGCACCGAGCAAGATCGTTCCGGCAACGGCAGGTAAAGATGCCCAATCCAACAAGCTGATCACTGATCGCGTCAACGAACGCGGGCAGAGCGAAAAGTTGGTGTCGCGCGAAGAGCAGCCGCTCGACCGGCCGACGGCGGCCGCGCTGTCGCAGTCCGCGCCGCAGATGACCCTCGGTAGCGGCGTGGTCGGCAGTGAACCGAAAAAGGTCCGAACCATCGCAATCCATCCGGATCAACCGGCTATGGCCGACGCGGCGCCATCCTCGATGTCCGCGGCGGCTGCGCCTGCGCGGGCGGCTCCCGCGCCACGCGTTGCCGCTGCTCCCGCGCGTCCCGCTCCGGACACCAGCGCAGACGCCGAAGAGCGCGTGCCGGCTGCGCCAGCACGGTCCGCTCAGCCATCACGTCAGGTCGCGCCTGGATCAGGCAATGCGCCTTTGTCACTTAATCCAAATGGCGCACCTTCACGGGCTGCCCCGGCCCCAGCACCGGCGCGGACAGCCTCGGTGCCACCGCAAACGCCCGCGGCGGCATCAACGGGCGGGGCGGGCAATTACGTTCAGGTCTCCTCGCAGCGCAGCGAGAGTGAGGCTCAGGCGGCGTTCCGCAGCCTTCAGGCCAAGTTCCCAGATCAGCTTGGCGGTCGGCAGCCCTCTATCCATAAGGCCGACCTTGGCGCCAAGGGCACCTATTACCGCGCCATGGTTGGGCCCTTTGCCAATGCCGGCGAGGCAAGCCAGCTGTGCTCGAGCCTCAAGGCAGCCGGCGGGCAGTGCCTCGTCCAGAGGAATTAACAGGCCGAAACTTGACCCCTGCGACGTGCGCGGGCTAATCCGCGCCGATGGCGGCTCGCGCATTTATCACGGGGTTGGAGGGACTTACCTTGTCCCCCAATGAGCGAGCCTTTTTGCGCGAGGCGCGGCCATGGGGCCTCATCATCTTTAAGAGGAACGTGAGTACTCCGGATCAAGTGACGGAGCTCATTAAGTCATTTCGTGACACCGTGGGCAGCGAAGCGCCCGTACTCGTCGACCAGGAAGGCGGACGGGTGCAGCGGTTGCGGCCGCCGCATTGGCCCGCTTACCCGCCCGGGGCGCGTTATGGCGAGCTCTATGACCAGGAGCCGGCGGTAGGCATCGCCGCGGCGCGCCTTGCGGGCCATTTGATCGCCGCGGACTTAAGACCGCTGGGTATCGACGTCGATTGTCTTCCGCTCGCGGATGTTCCGGTTGCCGGCGGCGACCCCGTTATCGGGGATCGCGCCTATGGCAGCGAGCCAAGCAAGGTCGCAAAAATTGCCAAAGCAATCGCTGAAGGTCTGGAAGCGGGCGGCGTGTTGCCAGTGCTGAAGCACCTACCCGGCCATGGCCGGGCCACGGCCGACAGCCATCACAGGCTGCCCGTTGTAGATGTCGACCGCGCGACCCTTGAGGCTACCGATTTTTCCGCATTCAGGGCGCTGACGGGCCTGCCGCTTGGAATGACAGCACATGTTGTGTTTAGCGCAATCGATCCGGTCGCACCGGCCACCACTTCGGTCACAATAGTCAGGCAAGTGATTCGCGGGTTTATCGGATTCCAGGGACTTTTGATGAGCGACGACATCTCGATGAACGCGCTCGCCGGCAGTATTGGGGAGCGCAGCCGCGCTGCGCTAGCGGCCGGATGCGATGTCGTGCTTCATTGCAGTGGCGATCTGGATGAAATGGTTGCCGTCGCAAACGAAGCGTCCGACCTTGGGGGCGAAGCTGCGCGACGGGCTGACGCGGCTCTCGCGGCGCGGAAGGTGCCCGATGAATTCGATACCGAAGCCGCGCGCAAGTTGTTTACGCAGATGATCGGCGACGAGCGGGCGGCATTTCAACGGAAGACCGGGTCATGAGCAACGAGGACTTCGATACGACCCTCGAGGCCGACCGCGGCACCACCGAGCCGGCCATGATCGTCGACGTGGAAGGCTTCGAGGGCCCGCTCGATCTGCTATTGATGCTCGCGCGCCAGCAGAAAGTGGATCTTTCAAAAATTTCGATCCTCGCGCTGGCGGATCAGTATCTGTCGTTCATCGAAGCTGCGCGTCAGTTGCGCCTCGAACTCGCCGCCGACTATCTGGTTATGGCGGCCTGGCTCGCTTACCTCAAATCGCGCCTGCTTCTGCCGGAAGCCGAACCGGGGGAAGGGCCCAGCGCGGAAGAAATGGCGCTGGCATTGGCCAACAGGCTGCGCAGGCTGGAGGCAATCCGCAATGTCGCGACCCGCATGATGGAGCGGCCGCAACTCAATCGTGATGTCTTTCAGCGCGGTCTTCCGGAGCCGATCGAGGAAATCAAGCAACCGGAATGGTCGGCAACGCTTTACGACCTGCTTTCGGCCTATGCCACGCAACGCTCGCGCAGCGCATTGTCCCGCGTCCGTTTCAAGCAGCGCACCGTGTGGTCGCTCTCTGAGGCGCGCACCGCCCTCGAGCGCCTGATCGGACAGTCGACGGATTGGTCGCGCATCGATCAATTCCTGATCAGCTATGTGGTAGAGCCAGCGCTTGCGGCCTCGGTGTTTGCCTCTTCGTTCGCGTGCGCGCTCGAGCTTGTACGGGAGGGTCTTGCCGAAATTCACCAGAAGGAGTCATTCGCGCCGATCTATATGCGCAAGCGCGTCGGCGCGATGGGAATAGCTACGACGCATGACGCGCAAGAAAACTCATAAGGGGAAAGAGTCCATGCCGAGCGTGGCCAAAAAGCTCGTGGTGGTGCAAAGCAATGAGCCGGCACCGGAAGTTGCGCCGATCGAGTCGACGCGGCCGGAGGAATTACGGCTGCTGGAAGCCTTGCTGTTTGCCGCCGGCCAACCGCTGGATGAAGCAATGCTCGCGCGCCGGCTTCCAAACGGCGTGAACGTAAAATCGGCGCTCGCGCAGCTCAAGGATGAGTACGCCACGCGCGGCGTCAATCTGGTGCGCATCGGCAAGAAGTGGACATTCCGCACGGCCATCGACCTGTCGTGGTTGCTGACGAAGCAGATTGTAGAGACCCGCAAGCTTTCACGCGCAGCGATCGAAACGCTTGCGATCGTTGCCTATCATCAGCCAGTCACGCGCGCCGAGATCGAGGAAATTCGTGGCGTGGTGGCGGCGGCGGGCACGCTCGATGTCCTTCTCAAAACCGGGTGGATTCGTCCGCGCGGCCGGCGCAAGGCGCCCGGGCGACCGATCACATACGGGACCACAGAAGCATTCCTTTCGCACTTTGGGCTGGAGGAAGTCGGAGACCTGCCGGGACTCGACGAACTTAAGGGCGCAGGCCTGCTGGAGGGCAATTTACCTCCCGGTTTCGGCGTGCCGCTTCCCTCTGACGACTCGATGCTGCGCGATGATGAGGATCCGCTCGACCCGGGCGATCTCGATCTGGGCCTGGCGCCGCCGGCGTCTCGTTCCGAAAAGTGAGCGGCACGCAAGTTAAGGTAAACGACGCGATTGCAAGGGATTGCGCGGCGCTTTGACCGCACGCGAAGTCCTTGTTTTTGCCGCCAGCGGGGCCTAGTTTCACTTTGAAAACATGGCGGGACGAGCCGAAAAGCCCGTCGCTGCGGAGGATTTGCCGATGGGTTCCCTAAGTATATGGCACTGGATCATCGTGCTTCTGGTCGTGATGGTCCTGTTCGGAGGCCGTGGAAAGATTTCATCGCTCATGGGCGACTTCGCCCAGGGCATCAAGGCCTTCAAAAAGGGCATGTCCGAAGACGAGAAGACTGCGGATGCGAAAAGCGAACCGGTCAAGACGATCGAAGCCGGTGGTAGCGCATCCAAGACCGAAGCTGAGCGTCGCGCCGAGAGCGTGCGCTCCTGATCGCTGCGCCTGTGCGCAAGGCGGAGGCCGCCGGCTCGACTGTTGCAGCGGCGCCGCTGCGTTCGGCGCCTCGGAGTTGACTAATCCATGTTCGACATTGGTTGGGGCGAGCTCGTCGTCATCGGCATCGTCGCGCTGATCGCGATCGGGCCGAAAGAGCTGCCGACCGTTTTACGGACGCTTGGCCAGTATATGGGCAAGGTCCGACGCATGGCGTCCGAATTCCAGGGCCAGTTCCAGGAGGCGATGCGCGAAGCGGAGTTGGTCGAACTGAAGAAGCAGGCTGAAGACCTGAAAAGTTCGGTCAGCGACCTCGGCAGCTCGGTCAGCGATCTCGGCAGCCTTGACCCGCTTGCCGACACCCAGAAGCAGATCGAGAGCGCGTTCGACGACGCAGCCAAACCCGAACTACCAAAGCCTGACGCGCCGAGTGCCGTGGAGACGACTGAAGCCGCTCCACCTCCATCTATCGACGTCGCATTGCCTGAGCCAGCCGCTGCGGTCAGCGAGAAAGATTTTGCGACTGTCGAAACGCCGCCGCCCAAGCAGGCCGGGGGCAAAGCATGAGCCACGAGGACATCGAGGCCACCAAGGCGCCGTTGATGGATCACCTGATCGAGCTGCGCTCGCGGCTGATCAAGGCTTTGCTCGCATTTGGCGTGATGTTCGGGATTTGCTTCGTATTCGCGAAGGACATCTACAATGTCCTGGTGTGGCCGTTCGTGTGGGTCGCCGGGCCCGAAAATTCCAAGTTTATCTACACTGCACTGCTGGAATATTTCATTACACAGTTGAAGCTCGCGATGTTCGGCGCAGCCTTCCTGTCATTTCCTGTGGTCGCAGCACAGATCTATATGTTCGTGGCGCCGGGACTTTATCGTCACGAGCGCAAGGCGTTTCTGCCATACCTGATCGCGACGCCGATTTTCTTCGCGCTTGGCGCGATGCTTGTTTACTTCCTTGTGCTGCCGATGCTGGTGCGTTTCTCGCTCCACATGCAGCAGCCGGGGTCGCCCACCGATGCTTCGATCGCGCTGATGCCGAAAGTCGGCGAATATCTCTCGCTGATGATGGCGCTGGTTCTCGCCTTCGGCGTTGCCTTTCAGTTGCCGGTCGTCCTCACGCTGCTCGGACGCATCGGGATGATCACAGCCGAGCAGCTCAAGGCCAAGCGGCGTTATTTCATTGTCGCGGCGTTTGTGCTGGCCGCCGTGCTCACCCCGCCCGACGTTCTGAGCCAGATGTCGCTCGCTATTCCGCTGCTCGTCCTTTACGAGGGCTCGATCTGGTCGGTGCGCATAGTCGAAAAAAAGGCGCAGGCCGAGGCTGCGGCGAAAGCGGCATCCGAGGCGGCCTCAGCGAGCGCAAAGCCCGCGGAGTAGTGTGCTGGTTCGGTATTGACTCCGTCATGCCCGGCTTTATGCCGGGCATCCACGTCTTCGTTCATTAGAAGGGCGTGGATGGCCGGGACAAGCCCGGCCATGACAAGGTAAAAGCTGCCCGCCATGTATGACATCAAGTGGATTCGCGAACATCCTGACGCCTTTGACCGCGGCCTGAAACGGCGCGGCCTGGAGCCGTTGTCGAAAAAGCTCGTGGCGCTTGATGAAAGACGGCGGGCGGCTATTACGAAATTTGAGCAGGCGCAGGCCCGTCGTAACGCCGCATCGAAGGAAGTCGGCGACGCGAAAAAGGCGAAGGACGAGGCCAAAGCGAACAAGCTGATGTCCGAGGTTGCTGAGCTCAAAACATCGCTACCGGCGATGGACGAAGGGCAAAAAGCGCTGGGTGCCGCACTCGACAAAGAGCTCGCGCAAATCCCGAACTTGCCGCTCGATGACGTGCCGGATGGCGCCGACGCGAGCGGTAATGTCGAGCATCATGTAGTCGGCAAGAAACGCGATTACGCCTTCAAGCCGAAACAGCATTTCGAACTGGGTGAAGCGCTCGGACAAATGGATTTTGAGCTCGCTGCGAAACTGTCGGGCGCGCGCTTTGTCGTCTTGCAGAAGGGTTTGGCGCGGCTCGAACGTGCGCTTGGTCAGTTCATGCTCGATGTGCATACAGCCAAAGAGCATGGGTACACGGAAATAAATCCGCCGATCCTGGTTCGTGACGATGTCATGTTCGGGACGGCCCAGCTGCCGAAATTCGTCGAGGATCAATTCGCGGTAGTTCGTCTAGCGGACGAAAAGCAGCAGCTCGAACAGCTTGAGGCAGAATATAAAGCGGAAAAAGTTAAGCCAGGTTCGTTTACCCTTGAAGACAAGCTAACACCTTTGGATTTTCCGATCCGGAAGGATCGTTTGTGGCTTATTCCCACAGCCGAAGTGCCGCTCACTAATCTTGTGCGCAAGTCGATCATTGAAGAAGCACAGCTGCCGCAGCGCTACACCGCCTGTACGCCGTGCTTCCGCGCGGAGGCGGGTGCTGCGGGCAAAGATACGCGCGGGATGATCCGTCAGCATCAGTTCACCAAGGTTGAACTCGTTTCCATCACGACGCCGGACAAATCGAAGGACGAACACGAACGCATGCTCGCCTGTGCCGAAGAGGTGCTCAAGAATCTCGACCTGCACTATCGCGTGGTCACGCTCTGCACCGGTGACATGGGTTTTGCCGCGCAGAAGACTTACGACATAGAGGTCTGGCTGCCGGGCCAGAACGCCTATCGCGAGATTTCCTCCTGCTCCAACTGCGGCGAGTTTCAGGCCCGCCGCATGAATGCGCGCTATCGCGCGAAGGATGGCGTGAAACACGTGCATACGCTCAATGGCTCCGGCGTCGCCGTCGGGCGCGCGTTGATTGCTGTGATGGAAACCTATCAGCAGGAGAACGGCTCGATCACGGTGCCATCGGCGTTGGCGCCATATATGGGCGGCTTGAAAACGATCGAGCGGACGTAATGCGTATTCTCGTCACCAACGATGACGGCATTCATTCGCCGGGCCTCGCGGCCTGCCTGGAAATAGCCCGCACTCTTTCCGACGAAGTGTGGATCGTCGCACCGGAAATCGATCAGTCCGGCGTGTCGCATTCTCTCTCATTGAATGATCCGCTGCGCATGCGGGAGGTCGGCGAGCGTCATTTCGCGGTGAAAGGCACGCCTACCGATTGCGTGATCATGGGCGTGCGGCACCTCATGAAAGAAAAGCCCGACCTCGTCCTGTCGGGCGTCAATCGCGGCCGCAATTGCGCTGAGGATGTCACCTATTCCGGCACTGTCGCGGGCGCAATGGAAGGCACGGTGCTGGGCATACCGTCTTTTGCGCTTTCACAAGCCTACGCGTTTGCGACGAAGCAGAATCCACATTGGGATACGGCAATCAAATTCGCGCCTGATCTGGTCAAACGCGTGTTGAAAACCGGGATGCCGAAAGACGTCCTCGTCAATGTCAACTTTCCGGATTGCCAGCCTGACCAGGTTGCTGGCGTTGCCGTAACGATGCAAGGCAAGCGCGACCAGGAGCTATTGCGTATCGATGCGCGCCATGACGGGCGTGGCAATCCTTACTACTGGGTCGCCTTCGCCCGTGGTGGTGTTCCCGGCGCGGCGCCAGGCAGCGATCTCGCCGCGCTGAGTGAAAACAAAATCACCCTCACGCCGTTACGGCTCGATCTCACCGATGAGCCCTTTATGACAAGGCTGGCACAGGTCTTCGATTAGGCCAGCAATCCGGCGAGTGTCGTTTTCAGTTGTTCTGCCTGAAAAGGTTTCTGCAGGGCAGGGCGACCACGATAGGGCTCCGGCAGGCTGCGCTCGCCGTAGCCGGTGACGAAGACGAATGGCAGGCCGCGCTTGGCAAGGATATCCGCGACCGGATAAATCTCCTGGCCGTCGAGATTGACGTCGAGGATGGCGGCACTGAAGTCGCCGTCGGCGGCGATCTGCTGTGCTTCGGAGAGTGTGCCGACAGCCGCGGCTATCCCGTAGCCGAGGTCATCCAGCATGTCCTCGAGCAGCATGCGAATCAAATATTCGTCCTCAACCACGAGAAGACGTGGCATTGCCGAGGAATTGGTCATTGCTGATCTCCCGCCTTGCAACTCATCGCGGGCCGCCGGGTTCCATCGGCTCCTGCAACACGAGCAGCGAGCTTAGCTCAACTTCCAGCAAACATGGTAATAGTGCCGGTAAAGGGGCCCAAACGTGACAAAAAGACCGCGCAGTCAGCAGGGTGACGATCATATGGAATTCCTGCTGACCCTGCGCCGGCGAGGAATCGCCGACCAGGCTGTGCTGCGCGCAATGGACGAAGTGCCGCGCGAATATTTCGTCGAGACCGCCTTTGCGGGCAGCGCTTACGCTGACCAGGCTCTGCCAATCGCGTGCGGCCAGACCATCAGCCAGCCTTATGTCGTGGCCTACATGACCGAGCGGCTCAATGTGAGCTCGACCCACCGTGTCCTGGAGATAGGCACGGGCTCAGGTTATCAGGCGGCCATACTGTCGCGTCTGGCGCGCGACGTTGTGACGGTCGAGCGCTATCGCACGCTCGCCGACCAGGCGCGCGAACGGATCAAGGCGCTTGGTTATGACAATGTTGAGGTTGTCGCCGGTGACGGGTTTGCTGGAATGCCGGAGCGGGCGCCTTTTGATCGCATCATTGTCACCGCCGCGGCCGAGACGATACCCGATGTGCTTATGGCCCAGCTTGCCGACGACGGCATCATGATCCTGCCGCTCGGCTCGCACGAGGGATCGCAACACATTATCAAGCTTACCAAGTCGCAAATGGGAACTCAGCGGGAAAGCCTCATTCCGGTCCGTTTTGTCCCGATGCTGCCGGGCCAGGCGCAGGAATTGTAGTTCGCCGGCGGCCTAGCGGCTGGTCAGCCCGTGACATTTTTGTCTGCGCACATTTCATCGGTAGCGGCTCGTTAATTCTTAAACGCTTGTTTACTCGCGGCTGGTTTATTCGAACTCTACATTTTCTGTGTACGAGTGAGTAACCAAATGCCGTGCCCCAAGGTGGAGTCTCGCCTGCTTGCATGGCCGCGCGTTGCAATTCTCGCGCTGGTCGGTCTGGTCGCCGCCGGTTGTTCGGACTCCGCGCGCTTCGACTCCAGTTCTTACACGGCTGATCGTCCGCCACAGAATGTGGCCGCCGCAACACCGACGTACTCAGCGGCCGGCCGTGTCGAGGCTCAACCTTTGCCGGCGCCAAGTCAGCCGGCGACCGTCGCAGCGGCGCCCGCGCCGAGATATACGCCGGCAGCATATACGCCGAGCTCCGGGGGCTATGATTCCAAAGCTCGATATTCCGATGTCACCGGATCGTCTGCGCCTGCGCCCGGCCATTGGACCTGGAACGGCGGTTCACCCGTGACGGTGGGTTACGGTGATACGATCGAGAGTATCGCACGCAAGCACGGCGTGCCGGTCGCCGCCCTTATGCAGACCAATGGAATTCGTGAACAGGGTCAGATCAGGCCGGGTCAGCGGCTGGTCATACCGCGCTACGTATCGACTTCGCCGAAAAGCGCGCCGACATACGCCGCGCAGCCCAAGGCGGGCGGAAACGTTCACGTGGTGAAGTCCGGTGAGACGCTTATGAGCATCTCCCGCGGCACCGGGGTATCGGTGGCCGCGCTTGCCAAAACCAACCACATTGATTCTTCCAAGAAGCTGAGTGTCGGTGATCGGCTGACCATTCCGCAGGGTGGTCATCAGGTCGCAGCCGCCCAACCGCCTGCGGCTCCCAAGGTCGCGGAGCCGCGTACCGCTCCTGCTGAAAAGATCAAGGTTGCGAGCGCGGCGCCCGCGCAGACCGCGCACGTTGCCAAAGAAGACCCGCGCACGACCGAGACCGTCGTCAAAGCTGCGGAGCCGAGCGGAGCGATGCCGTCGTTCCGCTGGCCCGTTCGCGGCCGCGTCATAGCCGGTTTCGGCAGCAAACCGAACGGCGCGCAGAATGATGGCATCAATCTCGCAGTTCCCCAAGGGACGCCCATCAAGGCGGCCGACGATGGTGTTGTTGCCTACGCTGGCAACGAGCTCAAGGGATATGGAAACCTCGTTTTGATCCGTCACTCGAACGGATATGTGTCCGCCTATGCGCACGCGAGCGAGTTGCTCGTCAAGCGCGGCGACACGATCAGGCGGGGGCAGGTGATCGCGCACGCCGGACAGACCGGCAACGTGACGTCGCCGCAACTGCACTTTGAGATAAGAAAAGGTTCGACCCCGGTCGATCCGACGCAATTCCTCGGCGGCGCCTAACTTTTCAGCGCGACGCCGAGGCGTCCGGCAAGATCCTGCACGAATTGCCACGCAACGCGACCTGAGCGCGAGCCGCGCGTCGTCGACCATTCCAACGCATCACGGTGCAAGGTCTCGCCCCGAGAGGGGATCTTGTAATGAGCGACATAGCCGTCGACCATCGCGAGATATTCGTCCTGGCTACAGCGATGGAAGCCGAGCCATAGGCCAAAACGGTCCGACAGGGAAACCTTTTCTTCCACTGTTTCGCCGGGATTGATGGCGGTCGAGCGCTCGTTCTCCATCATGTCACGCGACATGAGATGCCGCCTGTTCGAGGTGGCATAGAAAATCACGTTGTCCGGGCGTCCTTCGATCCCGCCTTCAAGTACTGCTTTAAGGGACTTGTAGGTTGTGTCTTCAGCATCGAACGAAAGATCGTCGCAAAAAACGATGAACCGATATTGCGCGCCTCGGGTGAGGGCCATCAGGGCCGGAAGACTGTCGATGTCTTCGCGGTGGATCTCGATCAGCTTGAGTGGCCTGGATTTGTTTCCGTGGCCCAAGGCTGCATTGGCGCCGGCGTGGGTGGCTTTCACGAGCGAGGACTTCCCCATGCCGCGGGCGCCCCATAGCAGGGCATTGTTGGCCGGAAGACCTTTGGCAAACCGCTCGGTATTTTCGATCAATACGTCGCGAACGCGGTCGATACCCTTGAGAAGTGACATCTCGACGCGGTTGACATGGGCAACCGGGACAAGGCGCCCGTCCGGGTGCCAGATGAAGGCGTCGGCGGCGTTGAATTCGGCGGCAGCCGCGTGTCGCGGCGCCAACCGTTCAAGCGCGGCAGCAATGCGTTCGAGGACATCATCCGTGACGGCCTTGTTCGCAGTGCCTCTCGATTTTGACGCGGCGCGGCGCGGCGACTTGGACTTCTTGGACTTCGATTTAGCCATTGCCTTGCTTCCGGAAATTCCGGCTGCTCTTAGCGGGGCTGCGTTGGCCAAGCAAGCGGCCCTGGGACAAAATGGCCGCAAATGGCCGATATTCGTGGACTAACCATCGTTGCAATTGGACGGGCGGTCGCTATAGTCCCGCGAAAATCGAGCGCCGCCGGGCGCCGGGAAACCACGCAAGGAACACGCTTCAATGTTCATAACGCCTGCGTTTGCGCAAGGCTCGCTGTTCGGCGGAGCAGGTGGCGAGGGAGGCATGCTGGTATCGCTGCTCCCGTTCGCGCTGATTTTCGTCATCATGTATTTCCTGATCCTTCGCCCGCAGCAGAAGCGGGTCAAGCAGCATCAGGAGATGGTCAAGAATGTGCGGCGGGGGGACACTGTCGTCACCAATGGCGGCCTGATCGGCAAGGTCACCAAAGTGATCGACGACGATCAGATTGAAATTGAAATTGCGGACGACGTGCGCATCCGTCAGATGCGGCAGATGGTCAGCGACGTCCGCGCCAAGGGTGAACCTGTCAAGGAAGAGGCCACCGCCAGCTGAAGCCGGCGGGCATGGCCTTTAAGCCGCAACTCGGGACGTCATGCTCTATTTCACGCGGTGGAAGGCGACGGCGATTGTCCTGACGGCGCTCATCGTCTGTCTGTTTGCCGTTCCCAATTTCCTGCCAGAGAAGATGGTGCAGGGTTGGCCCAAATGGGCGCAGCGCCACGTGGTCCTTGGCCTGGACCTCCAGGGCGGTTCGCATATCCTGCTCGAAGTCGACAGTGCCGCGGTCCGGAAGGAAAAGCTTGAGGCCGTTCGCGATGACGTCCGCCGCGTACTGCGCGATGCGCGCGTCGGCTATACGGGACTTGTCGTTCGTGGCACCAGCGTTGAGGTACGTATTCGTGAGGGCAGTAATTTCGACCAGGCTGTCGAAAAGCTCCGCGAACTGTCTCAACCTCTCGGCGGAATTCTTAACACCACCGGTCAGCGGAGCCTCGATGTAAAAACCGAGCCGGGTAACTTGGTGCGGCTGACGGTCACCGAGCCTGCGCTTGTCGAACGGATTCGGCAGTCAGTCGAGCAATCAATTCAAATCATCGAACGGCGCGTAAACGAGCTCGGAACCGTCGAGCCGCTCATCCAGCGGCAAGGGGCTGATCGGATTCTCGTACAGGTTCCGGGCCTGCAGGACCCGACAAGGCTGAAGGAACTGCTCGGAAAAACGGCCAAGCTCGATTTCCGCATGGTCGACGTATCCATTCCGGCCGAGCAGGCACTGCAAGGGCGGGTGCCGCCCGACTCCGAAATTCTCTACAGCTCCACGCAGCCACGGACACCTTATTTGGTTGAAAAGCGGATCCTTGTATCTGGCGGCGATCTGACTGATGCCCAACCCGGCTTTGATCAGCGCACAAGCGAGCCGGTCGTTAATTTCCGCTTCAATACATCCGGCGCCCGTAAATTCGCGCAAGTGACGCAGGAGAATGTCGGCAAGCCGTTTGCGATCATTCTTGACAACCAGGTGATCTCCGCGCCCGTCATTCGCGAACCCATTCTTGGGGGGGCCGGTCAGATCTCTGGCAGCTTCACCGTTGAAAGCGCCAACGACCTTTCCATTCTGCTCCGGGCCGGCGCTTTGCCAGCGCCTCTCACAATCATCGAAGAACGCACCGTTGGCCCCGGCCTTGGGCAGGACTCGATCGCCAAAGGCAAGCTTTCTTCTTATGTCGGCGCAGCCATGGTGATTATTTTCATGCTTGTGACCTATGGGCTTTTCGGGCTGTTTGCGAATATCGCGGTGGCGATCAACGTTGCCATGATCTTCGGAATCCTGTCGTTGCTCAACGCGACGCTGACGCTGCCGGGCATCGCGGGCATTGTGCTCACGGTCGGTATCGCCGTCGATTCCAACGTTCTGATCTATGAGCGCATACGCGAGGAAGTGCGAGGCGGACGGACGCCGATCAACGCAATAGACGCAGGATTTACGCGCGCGCTCGCAACCATTCTCGACTCGAACATCACG
Source organism: uncultured Alphaproteobacteria bacterium (assembly GCA_963736275.1). Lineage (GTDB taxonomy): Bacteria > Pseudomonadota > Alphaproteobacteria > Rhizobiales > Xanthobacteraceae > Pseudolabrys. The sequence goes on along the minus strand of CAVTOP010000007.1, from coordinate 315,628 downwards.
ACGTTCATCGCCGCCGCGGTGCTATTCTATATCGGCACCGGCCCGGTGCGCGGCTTTGCGGTGACTTTCGGGATCGGCATTATCACAACGGTCTTTACGGCGTTCACTCTGACGCGGTTGATCGTTGCCTATTGGGTGCGCTGGCGGCGCCCGCAACGCGTACCCATCTAAGGACCCTGCGCCGTGCGCCTGCTTCGCATCGTTCCCGACGATACTAAATTTGACTTCATGCGCTTCAGGCGCATCAGCTTTCCCCTGTCGGCGTTACTGTCGATCATTGCGATTTCGCTTTATTTTTTCCACGGGCTGAATTTCGGTATCGACTTCAAGGGCGGCACACTGATCGAAGTGCAGTCGAAGGTCGGCGATGCTGATCTGGCGAAGATGCGCGCCGCGCTTGGAGCGCTGGGTCTGGGCGAGGTGCAGCTTCAGCAGTTCGGTGCGCCGAACGACGTGCTCATCAGGATTGCAGAACAGCCTGGCGGCGAAACGGCCCAGCAGGAAGCGGTCCGCAAGGTGCGCGGCGCGCTTGGTGACGCGGTCGAATACCGCCGTGTCGAGGTCGTCGGGCCGCGCGTCTCCGGCGAGCTCCTGTCCTATGGCGTGGTCGGCCTGATGCTCGCGATCTTCGCAATCCTGATCTATCTGTGGTTTCGGTTCGAATGGCAGTTTGCGCTCGGCGCAATGATCGCCAACGTGCACGACATCGTGCTCACGATCGGCTTCATGTCGGTCACCCAGATCGATTTTGACCTCACCAGCATCGCCGCACTGCTCACGATTCTCGGCTACTCACTCAACGATACCGTCGTTATCTATGACCGTATCCGCGAAATGCTGCGCCGGTACCGAAAGATGCCGATGCCGGACCTGCTCAATGCGTCCGTCAATCAGACCCTGTCGCGATCGGTCATCACGCACGTCACGGTGTCGCTGGCGCTGCTTGCGCTGCTCCTGTTCGGCGGGCAGGCAATCCACAGCTTCACCGCCACTATGATGTTCGGCGTGGTGCTGGTCGGCACCTACACATCGGTGTTTATCGCCTCGCCGATCCTGATCTATCTCGGCGTCGGCACCGGCCGGGATTCCCTCAGCGCCCCTGACCGGGACAAGTAATGACGCCTGGCGGCAGCGCCGATGCGCCGCATTTGCCGCAGCCAGCGCCCATCGATGCCTATGGCGACGGCGGGTTCCGCTTTGGCGGAATGTCGCATCGAGGCTCGCTCCTTTGCTTTTCCGATGGCATCTGGGCTTGGCCGGTCCGCGATCCAAGTCAGTTGAACGAACGTACGCTTGCCGCGGTGTTTGATCGGGCACAGGCGCTCGATTTCTTCCTTATCGGGGCCGGCCGCGATCCATGGCCGCTGCCCGATGACCTGCGCAAGCAATTCCGCGACCTGTCGCTATCGGTCGATACGATGCCGACCGGCGCGGCCGTGCGCACCTACAATATCCTTTTGGCTGAAAACCGCCGTGTCGGTGCGGGGCTGATCGCCGTCGCGTAACGCACGCGCTAGGCTCTTCCGGATGGACGCGAACGGCAAATATTGCGCGGCGCTGGTGCACGAAGCCGATCGGGAGCGGTACCTGGCGACATTGTTTGCCCCGGCCGATCGGCGCGGCGCCCTGTTTTCGCTTTATGCCTTCGACATCGAGATTTCGCGCATCCGGGATCTCGCGCGTGAACCGATGCCCGGTGAGATCAGGCTGCAATGGTGGCGCGAGGTGCTGGAAGGCGAGCGCGCGGGCGAAGCGGCCGCAAATCCGGTCGCGGCGTCTCTGCTTGCGACACTGGCGCAGCATCGCCTGGCGGTGCCGAAGCTCATTGGTCTGGTAGAAGCACGGCGTTTCGACATCTACGACGAGCCGATGCCGACATTGGTGGCCCTTCAATCCTATGCGTCAAATACCGCTGGCGCGATCTTCGATTGCGCAGCAAGGATTCTTGGTCAGGCTTTGGAGGAAAATGCTATCGAAGCCGGAAATGTGCAAACAATTGCAAATGTCATCGCCTTGCTGCCGCGTCACGCCGCGCGTCGGCAGATTTTTTTGCCTCTGGACATGCTCCGGCAATACGGCTGCGGCCCGGACGATGTCTTTGCGATGCATGCGAGCCCTGAATTGCGTGCAGTTCTCGCCGAACTCCGCCTCCGCGCCCGCCGCCATCTCACGCGTCTTGCAGAGATGAGTGCCGATATCCCGGAGAAAATATGGCCGGCCGTTCTGCCCTTGGCGCCGCTAAGACCGTGGTTGAACGCAATGGAGCGCACCGCATATCAACCGTTTCAGCCTCCCGAGCTGCCGGCCTGGCTCCGGCAGTGGCGCATCTGGCGGGCCGCGAAATCGCTCGAACGCATCGGCAGTTAGTTATTCGGCTGCAATCGCCGTACCACCGCCGATCCAACGATCGAGATCGGCAAGCGCGCGAGCCGCGAGAGCGCTTTTTCGGGCCATGGCCTTCGCTGTCGAACGGCCGAGCTTGCTCTTGCGGTCGAAGGCGGGGGCTTCCGCCAAAGGCGGAAACAGGCCGAAGTTTACATTCATCGGCTGAAACGAGGAGGGACCAGCATCGATCGTCTCAATGTGACCCCCGGTAATATGTGTGAGCAGCGCGCCGTGCGCGGTTGTCGCTGGCGGGACGGCGATCGCTTCGCCGCGCCGCTCGGCGGCGGCGAAGCGGCCGGCGAGCAGCCCGATCGCAGCGGACTCCACGTAGCCCTCGCAGCCGGTCATCTGCCCGGCGAAACGCCAGCGTCTCTTGGCCTTTAGCTGCAAAGTCTCATCAAGCAGTTTCGGCGAATTGAGAAATGTATTCCGATGCAATCCGCCGAGACGCGCGAATTCAGCGTTCTGCAGGCCCGGAATCGTGCGGAAGACGCACACCTGCTCGCCGTGTTTGAGCTTGGTCTGGAAGCCAACCATGTTGAACAGGGTGCCGAGCTTGTTGTCCTGGCGCAACTGAACGATCGCGTAGGGCCTTTCCGCCCGGTGGGGATTGGTGAGGCCGAACGGTTTCATCGGTCCATGCCGCAGCGTCTCGGGGCCGCGCTCGGCCATCACTTCGATCGGCAGGCACCCATCGAAATAGGGCGTGGAAGCCTCCCATTCATGGAAGCTTGTCTTGTCGGCGGTGAGCAGGGCCGCGACAAATGCCTCGTACTGGTCGCGGGTGAGCGGGCAATTGATGTAGTCGGCACCCGTTCCGCCTGGGCCGGCTTTGTCGTAGCGGGACTGGAACCATGCCTGGTCCAGGTCGATGCTGTCGCGATGGACGATCGGTGCGATTGCGTCAAAAAACGCGAGCTGCTGTTCGCCGGTCAGTTGCGCGATCGCCCCTGCAAGGCCGGGCGAGGTCAGCGGTCCGGTTGCGATGATGACGCTGTCCCAGTCGTCAGGCGGTAAGGTGATTTCTCCGCGCTGGAGTTCAATCAATGGATGAGCGGAAATAGCCGCCGATACCGCCTCTGAAAATCCGTCACGGTCAACCGCCAGCGCGCCCCCGGCCGGCACCTGATTTGAATCGGCAGCGCGCATAATGAGCGAGCCGAGCCGGCGCATTTCCTCATGCAGCAGGCCGACCGCGTTGTGTTCCGCGTCGTCGGAACGAAACGAATTCGAGCAGACGAGCTCGGCGCAGCGGTCGGTCTTGTGAACCGGCGTGGTCCGCTCCGGCCGCATTTCGTGCAGCACAACGGCAACGCCCGCCTGCGCCAGTTGCCAGGCTGCTTCCGAGCCGGCGAGACCACTGCCGACAACGTGAACCGCTTTTATTTGACGCCCGGTCATTCGTTGATGCATAGGCTCATGGAAGGCTAGCTGCAATGGCGGTAAGGGGTTCCGGATGCGGCTGAAAGTATCGCTTTATGTCGCTGTGAGCTGTGTTGCGGTTGCGGGCAGCGTTTCGATCGCATCCGGCGCAACGCGGCCTCGTGTCGTAGCCGCGACTTTTGCCGAGTACTCGGTCTCTCCGCCGACGCCCAACATGGTTGTCGTCTGCCACGGGTTCGGGTGCAAATATCGCGTCGAAGTGGACCTGACACCGGCGGACCGCGCCAAGCTGACACAGTTTCTGGCCGCAGGACGCGCTTCGGCCGCGGCCGAGCGCAAGGCTGTGGCAGCCGCAGGCGCATGGTTCGACAAGCGGGTTGGTCCTCTGGCCGGCACGGAGAACCACGTGGCGCGCGCCGGCATGAAATATATGTTCGACACTCGCCAGTTCGATTGCATCGACACCAGCCGCAACACGACGAGCCTGCTGATCGTGCTCGATCAGCTCAATTTGCTTCGCCATCACGATGTCGATGAACCGGAAGCGCGCGGCTATATGGTCGACGGACGGCCGCCGCACGCAACCGCGGTGCTTGTCGAGCGGGCAACCGGGAAGAAGTGGTCGATCGACTCCTGGACCGTCGGTTATGGGCAGGCGCTCGAGGTCATGCCTTTGGAACGCTGGAAAGACCTCGATTAGTCTCGGCCTGCGCCCCAATAACGAAACGCCCGCGGACATCCGCGGGCGTTTCGTTATTAAATGAGCGGCGTGCTCAGTTAGCTGCGATGAGCAGCGTTCCAGGCAACGCGCGGAATGTCCGAGCGGCTGATACCGATATCGGCGAGCTCGCGGTCGCCCAGGCGCGACAGTTCGTTCAGGCTTCGGTTGTAACGCTTCCACTCCTGGATGAAGCGGACGAGTGCGGCAATCATGGCAGTCCTTCTTTCCTTGGATCCGGCGCTGTGCCGGTCGATTGTTCGAAGGGAACATAAGGATGTTCGTGCGCATGAAAAGTAATATTGTTGCGCCGCAGCTACGCGGAAATTGCATAGCTTAAGCTATGGTGTTTAAAGGAATAATTCATCTTTTACCACCGCAAGCCTGACAAAAGCATCCAAAAACGTGCTGCATCGCAACAAAGGTGGCCGTGGCGGGCATTTGTGTAGATTGCCGACGCATGGATTCGTGGAGACGGTCATGACTCCGTTCGTCTGGCTCTGAGGAACCGCGAATCTTGCCGTCAGCATTGCAGCGGCCCATCGATCGCCGCGTCGTCATAACGGCGCTGGGCATTGGCCAGATTCTGGCCTGGGGCACCTCGTTCTACTTTCCCGCGGTGTTTGCCGAACCGATCGTCGCCGAAACGGGCTGGTCGCTCGGCTACGTGGTGGCCGGCACCTCCCTCGGCCTGCTGGTTGCCGGCCTGATTTCCCCGCAGGTTGGCCGCATCATCGACAGGCGCGGGGGACGGCCGGTGCTGCTGGCGAGTTCGCTTTGCTATGCGGCAGGGCTTGCCGGCATCGGTGCTGCGCCCGCGCTGCCGGTCTATCTGGCCGCCTGGGTGCTGCTCGGCATCGGCATGGGCACCGGCCTTTACGACGCGGTCTTCGCCGCGCTGGGCCGCATGTATGGCAGCGAGGCGCGCACGCCGATCACCAATCTGACCCTGTTCGGCGGCTTTGCCAGCACGGTCTGCTGGCCGCTCAGCGCTTTCATGATCGAGCATGTCGGCTGGCGCGCCGCCTGCTTTGTCTACGCCGGATTGCATCTGTTTCTGGTGTTGCCGCTGCAGATGGCGGTCGTGCGACCGGCGACCCTCGGCACGGGATCGTCCACGGCAAGCGAAAAGCGCGACGGCAACGAGGCCTCGCCGATCCGCAATGAAATGCTGATTTTTGCGCTGCTCGCAGCCGTCCTGTCGATCGCGGCAGGCGTCGGGTCGATCGTGGTCGTGCACTTGCTGATTTTCCTGCAGGCGAGGGGGCTCGATTTTGCGGTGGCCGTGAGCCTCGGCACTTTGTTCGGTCCGGCACAGGTCGGGGCGCGCATTGTCGAGCGCCTGTTCGGCAGCCACTATCATCCGGTCTGGACCATGATCGCGTCGTGCACGCTGATGGCTGCCGGCCTCTCGATGCTGTACGGCGCCGTGCCTGCTCTGCTGGTGGTCATTTTGCTGTATGGCGCCGGATACGGAATCTCATGGATCGGGCGCGGCACGCTGCCGCTCGCGCTCTTCGGCCCGGTACGGTTTCCGCGGCTGATGGGCAGACTGGCGTTTCCAAGCCTGATCATCCAGGCTCTGGCGCCGTCTGCGGGGGCTTTGCTGATCGAGGCACGCGGCGTCAACGCCACCATCGGCGTATTGACGCTGCTTGCGCTGATCAATGTCGCGCTGATCAGCGCACTCTGGTGGCTCTGCCGCAAACCATCTACTGATGGATGAAAGTTGCCGCCAACGTTGCATCCTTGGCCGCGTGAATCTCCTGCTCGCTCTGCGCGGTGCTCAGCGAGACGGCGAGACCGAGCAGCATGAGCGCAAAGATACTGATGGCAAAACGAATGAGCAGCATGGCAGGTATTGCATCCGAAAGAATGATTGCAAAAAGCCCAGAAACCCGTTGAACGAGGCGATGTGCGTGGAGCAAAAACTGCAGGACGCTGCCCAAGCCCAACCGCCGCTCCAATAACTCGCAGAGCCGTAAAATGTTGCCACTGCAGATGCTTTATTTTGAGGACCTCTCGCTCGGAATGACCGAGGCGCTCAAAAAGACCATCGATTCCTCGGATGTTGTGGGCTTTGCCGAAGTCACCGGCGACCGCAATCCGATCCATTTGTCGGAGCATTTCGCGGCCAAAACGCCGTTCGGCACACGCATTGCCCACGGACTCTATACGGCAAGCCTGATTTCGGCCGTGCTCGGCACGCGGTTGCCTGGGCCCGGCGCGGTTTACATTTCGCAAACCCTGAATTTCCGCGCGCCCGTGAAAATCGGCGACACCGTCGATGTCAGCGTCGAGGTGGCCGAACTCATTCCTGAAAAGTCGCGCGCGCGGCTTACCTGCAAATGTTCGGTGGATGGCGAGATCGTGCTCGACGGCGAGGCCTGGGTCAAAGTTCCGTCGAAACACGCGACGGGACGGCCGCTGCCGCGCATTTAATTCAATAGTCGGTTCAGTTTGCGGCAAGCTTTGCAAGGAACCTGCAAAGAAAACCTGCGTTACATCAACGTCGGCACGGGAATTGCTCGGAAAGAGCAATGGGGAAGAGCGACGGGGGAGGGTGACAGCAAGAGTGGAGACGTTCGCATGCCTGTCCATTTGCCCCCGAAAGTCCGCGCCAAAGCAGTGGCCGCGCGCAGGCAGGCTGCGAGCGACTCGATCGACTGGCTCGGACTCTGGGCGCTGTCCCTCGGCTTCTGCGCGATCGTCCTTGCCGGCATCGCCTATTTCATGATCGACGACAATATCGGCGCGTCCGGCATCCTTATGGGCGCGGCTGCCATCATTGCCGTGGTCGTTCGCTTCGGCGCGGAGGGCGACGAGCCGACTGGCGGAAATTGATGCAGGCCGTGCGCCCGAAGCAGGCACACCCCATCCCGCAACGTTGATCCTACAGACCGGGCTTAAGACCGAAAACGCAGCGGCGCGATCCGTCGGGTCTGCGGCAGATCGTGAGCTGGCCGTCGGGCGGAGCAATCGGCATGGCCTCGTCGAACGGCACATGCTCGCCTTCGACCATCCAGCCCGATGCGGTGGACGACGTCCGCGTGTAGCTCTTGCAGTCGTAGTCGCCGCAGCACCATTCGCCGGCGCCGTTCTTGAAGCCGCCGCGATTGATCCAGCTGTCGTGTGCGAACGCCCTATCGGCGACGAGAAGTACAGGCACGAGAACAAGCAGTGAGCGTAACAAAGCTCGCGACATCGGTGGCCTCCATCAAAATCCCCCGGCGCAGCTTCACTGTGGTCTGTTACTGCTCCTCCACCGTTTTCCGTAATAATTGGCCGCGTGATTTTTTTCCGTTGCGGCGAGACGGCTGCACGCAAGCTTGTGATCGCATGCGACGAATCAAGCTGACTCGGAAATGCTAACACGGCCCCACGATTCGAAAGGTTAATGGCGCGCGGCGGCACTGTGCAGCAAAGGGCCGCATAATTCGAGGAAACCATGAATTGGCGCCGGTATTCGATGGATTTGCGTCGTTTTGCCGACCCATGTCTTATGCGCGCGCGATGACCGATCCGATGACAAAGGCGATGGGCAGGTCTTGGCAATTGTGGCGCGACCGGCGTGGCCGGCTCTCGTATCTGCGCATCGCCGTGCTCGCGCTCCTGTTGCTGCCATTTGCCAAGGCGGTATTGGAGGCTGACGAGATCGCGCACGGCGCGCGGCCGCTCAACGAGCTGATCCATCGCGCGGGATTCGCGGCGCTGGTATTTCTCGGCGTGACGCTGGCGGTGACGCCGTTCCGCCGCGTCTTTCGGTACGGCAACCTGATCGACGTGCGCCGCATGCTCGGCGTCGGCACGTTCTGCTACATCGCCGCGCACCTCACGCTGTTCTTCGCCGACCAGAGCTACAGCTTTACCAAGGTTTTCGACGAGATCACGAGCCGCGTCTATCTGATTATCGGCGCGACCGCGTGGCTCGGGCTTGCCACGCTCGCCGCGACCTCGACCGACGGCATGGTGCGCCGGCTCGGCAGCGTGCGCTGGCGGCGTCTGCATCAGGCGATCTACGCGATCGCGCTGCTCGGTCTCATTCACTATTTTCAGCAGACCAAGGCCGATGTGACGGTGCCGACTTTCGCCGCCAGCCTGTTCCTGTGGTTGATCGGCTACCGCGTGCTTGCCTGGTGGCAGGACACGAGCGAGCTTTCGACCGTGAGCCTGCTCGGTCTCACGATTGTCGTTTCGCTTCTCACCTTTGCAGGCGAGGCGATTGGAATCGGCATCGCATTTCACGTTTCGCCGCTGCTTGTGCTTCGGCACCGTGTTTGATTTCGACGTCGGCGTGCGGCCGGGATGGCAGGTGCTGGCGGCCGGTCTCGCCGTCGTTGCGATCGATGCGGCGATGGCGCGCCTGCCAAGCCGGGGCCCACGGGCACGCGAAGTCGCGGCCGAGTAAGACGGAAACCGTGCGCTTGCGCATCTACGACTGCAGCAGATCCGCATAGTCGGGGTGACGCTCGACATAGGACTTGGCGAAGGGGCAAAGCGGCTTCACTTTCAGGCCTTCGGCACGCGCAGTGTCGAGCACGCCGCGGATCAGCGCCGAGCCGATGCCGCGGCCCCCCAGCTCCTTCGGCACCTCGGTATGCATGATGGTGAGTACGCCGTCGGCGCGCTTGTATTCCGAAAAGGCGATGTGGCCGTCGGTGTCGAGCTCGAAGCGGTGAAGCTTGCTGTTGTCGCGAACGTTATTGGACATGATTATTGTCTCTGGTCACGGTCTCTGCACATTGTTTCTGCACATTGATGATCTAGCTGTAGGTCGATTGTTCCCGCCAAATTTGCAAGGTGTTCCATGGCTAATGTTACAGTGCCGAATATCACGCTCTACCATGCCTCGCCGTCGCGCTCCTCCATCGTGCTGTGGATGCTGGAGGAAGGCGGGCAGCCTTATGACATCAAGCTCATCCGGCTGAGCGCCGGCGACAATCTCAAGCCCGATTACCTCGCGGTTAACCCGATGGGCAAGGTTCCGTCGCTGCGGCATGGCGATACGGTGATCACCGAAAGCGCGGCGATCTGCACGTATCTCGCCGACGAATTTCCCGACAAGAAATTGAACGTCCCGGTCGGCAACACGCGGCGCGGCGAATATCTCAAGTGGCTGTTCTTCGGCCCGAGCGTGATCGAGCCGGCAATGACCGACCGGGCCTTCCCGCGCAAGGAAAATCCGCGCGCGGCCGCGCTCGGTTGGCGCGATTTCGATACCGTGCTCGACATCGTGAGCAAGGGGCTGGCGAAAGGCCCGCATCTGATGGGCGAGCAGTTCACCGCCGCCGACGTCGTGATCGGCTCCGGGCTGCGTTACGGGATGATGTTCAAGCTCATTCCTGAGCGGAAGGAGTTTCAGGATTATGTCGCGCGCATAGCACAACGGCCAGCCGCGCAGCGCGCGCAGGAGAAGGACAAGGAACTGTCGGCGCAGGCGGCTTAGAAACTTTTTGTCATGGCCGGTCATAGCCGTCGGAAGGACGGCGTGCTCTCGCACGCCTATGTCCCGGCCATCCACGTCTTGCTGACTCGCGTTTTTAAAGACGTGGATGCCCGGCACAAGGCCGGGCATGACGGTCAAGAGACTTTCCGGTAGCGCAGGATCGAGGCGACCAATCCCCACACGATCAGGATCACGGCTGGCCAGAAGGTGAAAAAGGCGAGCAGGCCGGGACCGATCGGATTGGGGTTGGGATCGCTGGTGAGGCCGAGTTCGGCGGCCACGACGATCAGCAGCAGCGGCCCCGTGCCCAGACCGAGGAGCGTGAGGCCGATCCAGAACAGGTTCGTGAGCTTGAATCGCGCCGGCGAATCCATGGCGGCATAGTCTAGCCGCCCAAGCGCTTGCCGTCGCCATGCAGATGTCGTCGTGCGGGGACAGGCGAAAAGTTTTGTACAACCTTACGACGCCTTCCGCAGCCTTTCGCCGCCGCCGCGCAGGTCGCCGAGGATTGCGAGCGCGCGCGCCATCGAAAACTCGCGTGTCTTTGCATCGTAAGCGGCGCCCGCATCCGGCATCATGTAGGCGTGCTTGATGCGGGGAAAAATGTGCAGTTCGACATTGCTCATGCGGTTCGCCACCGCGCGATAGGCATCGAGCACCTCGGGTGGCGCCTGGTTGTCGTCGTCGCCCCAGATGATGCAGACGGGGGCGGTCACGCCGTCGAACTCGCCGATGTAGTCCTGCATGCGCGAACCGTGACAAGTCATCCCGGCCGCATACCCCAGGCGGTTCGGCCCGATGATCGCGTAAGGGCCGCTGTAGCAGAAGCCCAGCACCGCGGCGCGTCCGTTGAACTCCGGCAGCTTGCGCAACTCGGCCAGCGTGTCCACGAGGTCGGCTTCGCCGGTCTTGATTTTTTCCGCGCGCGGCTGCGAGCGCTTCGTCGTCAGGTCGCCGTCGGCGCGGGTGAGGGGGCCGGGGATCGTGCGCCAAAACAAGTCGGGCGCCGCCGCGATATAGCCGTGCGAGGCAAATTCCTCGGCAAGATCGCGCAGGTCCTTGTCGACGCCGTGCACGGCGCAGGCCAGCACCACCGCCGGCACCGGATCACGACCAGCCTGCGGCATTGTGAGATAACAGTCGAAACTGCCTGTGGTGCGATGGATCTCGATCGTCGTCCCCGGCATTGCCGTACCCCTTTTTAGTCAATGCGTTATTGTTTCTACGCTTCTGCGGCGGAATTGACGATACACCTTCGGCCTCACAAGCTTGCCACGTGAGGGCTTGCTTGTGGGCCAAACAGGTTTGCGAGCCATACGTCGTACGCTTCGATACTGCCGTGGGGCGTCATGGCGCAGGCCTCGTCATAGGAATATCCAAAGAGCTTTGCGTCATGGAGCACTTCCACGGCGATGTGAACGTCTTCGCTCGCAAGACCCTTGAAACGCTCCACACAGAAATCCGGGTCGTCCGAACACGTGCGGGCGCGCCGGCACGCCGTCTTCGAGCACAGTTTCCAGAGGCACAGCATACGGGCACGCCAGAGCTGGAGCGCTTTGCGAATCCGCTCCAGATCTTCGGAGGTGAGGTTTGCGATCTCCCGCTCAATGGTGTCTTCGGTCACGGGTTCGAGGTCGTTTATCATTTAGGCAAGCTCCGTTGTTCTCGCGGCGCGAATGCGCCCGAGTTTTTGAAAAATGGCCCCCCTTCCGAAGGAAGAGAGGGGACGGCGCGCCGGGTGACGCGACGGTCCTTGTTTTGCACGCCTCCTTGCGAAGGCGTGGCGCCCTCCGGCGCGCCGTCCGGCGTTCTCCTTCGGCGTCGGGCCGCGCTTTGCGGGTGGCCGTCTTCGCGAGGCCGCCTCTTGGCTTGCCCGGGTTTGCCGTCATTTCTGACGGCCTCTCCGGAAAAGCCGCGGGCGCGCCTCAACGGCCGCTCCGTCAGCCAGCTCCTGGCAGGCGGCCCGTATTGGCCGCCGGGCGGAGCCCCGACGCCGCCCGGGTGCGCGGCTTGCTGGCCGCGCCCGCAGGCGCCGGTCCCCTCCACACGAGCCGGCGCAACCGGTTCGCGTCCCTCATGGGAGCGGACAATCATAGGTATATTATCCTATAGGAATATTGTCAAGAACCGGAATGTGAAGAATGATGGCGCGAGAGTCCAAGGACGATGCGCCGGAAGCAAAGAAAACAGCAGAAAGTGTTTCGAGAGGTTTTGCAGAACGCACTGGCGTTCGTGTCGCATGTCGCCGCGCTCATCGGAACGATCGCGGCCGTCATCGATTTGATCCATCATTGGTGAGAGGCCCGGCAGCTCGCATGAGTTGAAATGTGTGCGGCCGGATGTTGCTTTGATCCCGGCTACACGCTTCCGGAACCAGGGCGCGTAAAAATGTTTTTACTCGGTACTGCATGACGGGCGCTCGGTTCCTTTTGCCGATCCGCAATGTGGCAGCAGAAGTGTACCGGCCATTTCCCGCCGCGTGAGACAACCGAAGGTTCGCTTGCGTGTCTCAGGCAAAAGTAGGAGGCTTTATCGCTCGGTAAGGAGGGCGATCTCATGGTGTTGCGAAAAGCGTTGGCGGCGCTCGTTGCGCTGGCGTTCGTCGGTTGCGCAAGTTCTGCATTTGCACAGCAGAAGGTCCGGATGCAGACCGCTGTGCCATCGGCCAGCATCTATTTCGAACTGCTCAAACGCTACTCCGACCGCGTCGACAAGATGTCGAACGGGCGCGTCAAGATTGAGGTCCTTCCCGACGGCGCGATCGTGCCGGCATTCGAAATTCTGGACGCCGTGGACAAAGGCATCGTCGAGGCGGGCTACGCCTGGACGCATTACTGGTCTGGCAAGCATCCGGCCGCCGGAATCTTCTCCAACCCGATGGCCGGAGCGGGCGCGGGCCTTGATCAGATGTCCCATGTTGCCTGGCTGCTGGAAGGCGGCGGCAACAAACTGTATGAGCGCTTCTACACGGACATTCTCAAGGTCAATGTCGTGCCGCTGATGGTTCAGCCGATGGGGCCGGATCCGCTCGGCTGGTTCAAGCGGCCGATCAAGGACGTCGCCGACTTCAAGACCATGAAGTACCGCTCCCCCCCGGGCATCACCGGCGAGATCTTCAAGGAGATGGGCGTCTCTGCCGTTGCATTGCCGGGCGGCGAAATCGTGCCGGCGGCGCAGCGCGGTACCATCGATGCGGCGGAGTGGATCGGCCCGGCCGATGATCGCAATCTCGGCCTGCATACCATCTGGAAGAATTACTACCTCCAGGGGCTGCATCAATCGACCGATATAGGCGAGGTGATCTTCAACAAGACCTGGTGGAACAAGCAGCCGGCAGACGTGCAGGAGATCCTCAGAGGCGCGGCGCTCGCGTCGATGATTGAGACGTATTCTTTCAACGTCTACCGGAATGCCCAGGCGATCGTCGAATTGCGCGAAAAGCATGGCGTGCAGATTCTGGATACGCCCAAGGAGTTCTATCCGGAGTTCGTCAGGGCGACCAACGTCGTGCTCGATCGCTACGCGGCGAAGGATCCGTTCTTCAAGGAGGTGCTCGACAGCCAGCGCGACTTTGCCAAGACGGTCGTGCCGTATTGGACGAAGATCCTCGATCTCTACTCCGAGCTCGGAAACTCGGCACTCAAGAAGTAGTCTTGCCTTCGGAAGCCCGCGCCCGCGGGCTTCCGCTTTTCTCTCAACAATCTTTGCGCCAACCGCACAGAGCAGGGGGACGATCATGACGATGCAGGCGTCGCCTGGTCTCGTGCGCGCTGTTAACTTTTTCGACGGGATCAGTTTGTGGTCGGGTCGTATCGTCGCCTGGCTCATTCTCCCGATGGTCGCGAGCCTCGTATGGGAAGTGATTGCGCGCTACTTCTTCAATGCGCCGACCGTCTGGGCCTACGACATGACCTACATATTGTACGGCTCGTTTTTCATGCTCGGGTCGGCCTACACATTGTTGCGTGGCAAGCATATCCGCACCGACAATTTCTACGGCCAATGGTCGCCGCGCCGCCAGGGACTGATCGATGCCATCTGCTACGTCGTCCTGTTCTTTCCGCCGTTGCTCGCTTTGCTCTATGTGACCTGGGACTATTTCTGGCTGTCGTTCATGCGGGGGGAGCGCGTCGTTTCAAGCCCCTGGATGCCGATCATTTATCCTCTGAAATTCACGATGCCGGTAACCTGCGTTCTGCTTCTCCTTCAAGGAGTCGCTGAGTTCCTGCGGGCAGTTCATGCCGCAAGGACCGGCCTGTGGTTGCCGCGCCCGAGCCTGATGCCGGAACGGGTTGTGGCCGATGTCTGAAGAGTGGCTCGGCATTCTTTCGCTGGTGATCCTGTTCGGGGCGATCTTCATCGGCTTTCCGATCGCTTTCACCCTCATCGCGGTTGCGCTCGGCGTTGGTTACTTCGCCTTGGGGCCGATCGCGCTGCACCTCATGACCATTCAGTTCTTTGCGGTCATGAAGGAGACGTCGCTGGCGTCGGTGCCTTTTTTCCTCTTCATGGGATTTTTGCTGGAACAGTCCGGATTGATGGAACGGCTGTTCCGCGGCATCCAGCAGATGCTCGCCAGCGTGAGAGGGTCGCTCTATCTCGCCGTCCTGATCACCGCGACGATATTTGCCGCGGCTACCGGCATCGTGGGCTCCTCGGTGACTCTGCTCGGCGTCATGGCCGCACCCAGCATGACGCGCAGCAAGTACGACGTGCGGTTGTCGGCGGGGGCGATCACGGCCGGCGGCACGCTGGGTATTCTCATTCCGCCGTCCGTGATGTTGATCGTGATGGGTCCGGTCGTCGGCGTGCCGGCGACGGATCTTTTTGCTGCTGCGGTGATCCCGGGACTCGTCCTGTCCGGCCTTTACATCGTCTATTGCCTGGCGCGCAGTTACATCGACCCCTCCATCGGCCCACCACTGAGAGAGGACGAGCGGCTGGGGTCCAAGGCTGCGGTGCTTAAGGAGCTCATTCTCGGCGTGGTGCCGGTCGTCATCGTTATCCTTGCGACGCTTGGCGTCATTCTTGCGGGCATCGCCACGCCGACCGATGCGGGCGCGTGCGGCGCCTTTGTCGTTCTGGTGATGACGATCGTTTCGCGGACGATAAGCTGGCAGAAACTCAAGAACTCGGTTTACGCGACGCTTGAAGTGTCGTGCATGATTTTGCTTCTGGTGGCCGCTTCCAATTACTTCGGCGCGGTATTTTCCCGGCTCGGCTCCGCCAATATGATCGCGGAGGCGTTGCTCAACCTCCCGCTGCCGCCCATGATCATGCTCATCATCATCCTTGCGGTGATCTTCCTGCTTGGCTGGCCGCTCGAGTGGGTGCCGATCGTGCTGATCGTCGTGCCGATCCTGCTGCCGCTGGTGCAGAAGCTCGGCATCGACCTGATCTGGTTCTGCACGCTGGTTGCGGTCTGCCTGCAAACCGCCTGGCTCTCGCCGCCGGTGGCCTTGTCGGCGTATTTTCTCAAAGGCGTCGTCCCGGAATGGAAGCTCAGCGATATCTATGCCGGTATGATGCAGTTCATGGTCCTGCAGTTGATAGGGCTTGGCCTAATTTTGCTTTTCCCGCAGCTCGCCCTCTGGCTCCCGGCCGTTCTGCGAGACTGACAACGGACGACATCATTCTTGCTGATCGGGGCCATCGGCGTTCGATAGCGCATTCGGCCATCACGTCAGCTGCGCTCGACGACGCGCTCCAGCTTTTTGCTCAAAATCCAGGAGAGGCCGAGGAACACGACCAGCATCACCAGGCCAATGCCCGAAGACGCGTCGCTCATGAGCTTCTCCGAGACCTGGCCGAAGGCATAGCCGGCCAAGATGACGGTGCAGGACCAAAGACCTGCGGCGACGAAATTGAGCGCCAGGAAGGTGGACCAGGGCAGGCGCGACATTCCGTATGCAAAGCCCGCGATGCCGCGAACTCCGTGCGGGTAACGGTGAAACAGGATCATCAAGACGTAGTGACGATCCGCAAGCCGGGCTGCGGTCTGGACGGCGCGGTCAAGTCGTGGAAAGGACCCGAGCAAGCGAGTGCCAAAACGCCGCCCGATCCAGAAGCGGATCGCATCGCCGGCGAAGCTGCCGAACCAGCAGACCAGGATGAGTGTGCCTAACTGCAGCGCGCCGGAATGCGCAGCGTAGCCCGCAAACAGGGCGAACAGCAGGCTGTGCGAGGCCGCGTAAGCGAACATGATGCTGTAGGCTGCATCGCCGTGTTGGCGAATGAGATCGAGGAACGAGGTGAGATCAGTCGGAAACAGCAATGGGCCCCCCACAATTGTCCTGATGCGAACGTGTCAGCATATCCATTTAGCGTCCGTTATTGGGGACAACGCAGACATCGCGCGGATTTGTCGCTGTATCGCTTGACTGCGCGGACATTTCGACCGGGAGAGAGACGAGCTTGAATGGTCCCACAGGCACCGGCTTGGCAGCCGGCCGCTGGTGAGCTGCGCCTGATATAGTCCCGAATGATCGCCGCCGGCTGAGTCGATAACGTGGATTCTGCCCGATAGCCTGAGCAATGGACCTGATTTACAGCATATCGATTTGGCTCCTGCCGCTGTTGTTTGCCATCACCTTCCATGAGGCGGCGCACGCCTATGTTGCGCGTTTTCTCGGCGATCCCACGGCGTCGCAGCTGGGACGCGTCAGCCTGAATCCGTTCCGGCACATCGATCCGTTCGGCACGGTACTTCTACCAGGGCTGCTCCTGGTGGCGCGCTCGCCGTTTCTATTCGGATACGCAAAGCCGGTGCCGGTCAATTTTCGCGCCTTGCGGCACCCTCGCTTGGGAATGATCCTGGTCGCGGCAGCCGGGCCGGCCATGAACATTGTCTTGGCCATTGCCGCCGCCTTGAGCTTTCACCTCGTCGTCTATCTGCCTCCGACCGCTGCCCAATGGACGGCGCTTAATTTGAAGAACGCCGTGGTCATCAACGCGGTCCTCGCCGTGTTCAATCTGTTTCCGCTACCGCCGCTGGATGGCGGTCGCATCGCGGTGGGATTGCTTCCCGTTGCGCTCGGGCGCTGGCTTGCGCGGCTCGAGCCTTACGGCATGATGATTTTGATCGGATTGATCATCGTGCTGCCAATCCTTGGGACGCAACTCGGCGTCGACCTTGGATTTGTGTCTCAAGCTATCACGACCGTGACGAACGCCGTCATCCGGATCGTCATGCAGATCACGGCCAACATCCCGTAGGAAGGGTTGAGCGCAGCGAAACCCATCCTACGGATTATAAATGCCAAGAGGATGAATTTATTCGATGATCTCGTCGGCCCGCACCAATATCGATTGCGGGACCGTTACGCCAAGCGCCTTCGCGGTTTTTAGGTTGACCGCGAGATAGAAATTGACCGGCTGTTCGACCGGAAGAGACGGCGCCGATGCGCCCTTTATGAGTTTGTCGACGTAAACTGCGGCGCGCCGATAGACATCGTCTAGGTTCGGCCCATATGCGATGAGACCGCCAGATTTTGCAAAGTCTCGGTAGATCGACACTACCGGGATCTGTTGCTTTGCCGCAAGCTCAAGAATTCTTTGTCGCTGTTCGGTCATTGCGCCATCATCCATGACAAAGAGTGCCTCGGCCTTGGCTTTCGCCGCCGTCTCAAAAGCGCCTGCAAGGTCCTGCTCGCCTTTCACCGGGAGCCGCACGAAACTAAGTCCCATCTGCTCGCCTTTGCGCTGGACGTCGTCGATGATAATCACGGCGCCCGGGTTATTGCCTTGGTAGAGCGCTGCCATGCGCGTGATTTTGGGAAGCATCTCGTGAAGCAGCTCGACCCCCTTTGGCCCGAGGGCCTCCGGCATGAAGCTTAGTCCCGTGATATTCCCGCCGGGGCGAGAGAGGCTCGCCACCAGCCCCGACCTTACGGGATCGGCCACGCGCATCATCACGACGGGAACCGTTTTGGTGGCTTTTTTGGCGGCCTGTGCGGCCGGTGTGTTGACGGCGACGATCACGTCGACCTTGAGCTTCAGAAGCTCGTCTGCAAGCGCGGGCAGGCGCTCATTGTGTCCCGCCGCATTGCGCAATTCGATGCTGATGTCGCTCCCTTCGACGTAGCCCCGCTTCTGAAGCTCGTCGCGGAATGTTTCGAGCAGGCCCGGCTGCAGGTCCTGGGAAAGGACGCCGATATGATAGGACCGCTTTTGCTGCGCGCGCACCTCAAGGGGCCAAACGACGGCACCGGCGAACAGTGCGATGAACTCGCGTCGCTTCATGGCCAACACCCCTGGAATTGGCATTGTAGAGGCAGGCTCACGCAGTCCGGAAGGGGTGAAATCGGGGCAGTTACGGCGCCCAAACGGCGCTGCTTGGCATCGCCGGAATCCGCAGTTACGGTCGTCTCCGCTCTTGAGGGGAATTTCGTTTGTCCAATACCGCACTGGCGGCGCAGCCTGTCCGTGTCGCCGCTCCACTGAAACCCTGGTACCTCGTCGCGGCCGCCGCGGCCTTTGCGGTGATGATCGCCGCAATCCTCAGCCCGAGCCTCTGGTTCCTCAATTTCGTGCACGTGATGACCGGTGCACTGTGGACCGGCATCGATCTGTTCATGGGCTTTGTCATCGGGCCCATTTTGCGCGGAGTATCATTTGAAACCCGCCGCGCCATCATCTCCGGCCTTATTCCGCGCACGCTGATCCTGATGCCGACGCTGTCGATCGTGACCTCGACAGCCGGCTGGTTCCTGGCTGTGCGCATGGACTTTATGGATCTCGGCTATCCCGAATTCTGGTGGGTGATCGCCGCGCTTGCGATCGTCACCGTGCTCACCGTGCAGGGGATCGGCTATCTGCTGCCGGCCAACTTGCGTCTTTATTTCGAGATTCAGAAGCCGCAGCCCGACGGCGAGAAGATCGGGCGCTGGATGAAAACTTACGTGCGGGTCGTGGCGGTGCAGGGGACCATGCAGGTCGCCATCATCGTCGTCATGGCGCGCTTTGCCACGGGGTTCTAGGTCGCATGCGGGCCGGTGTTTCCAAGATCAATCCCAATCCGTTTACGACGCGTCCGGAGATCGAAGGCACCTTCGGCGTCGTGACCACCACGCACTGGATCGCGACAGCGGTCGGCATGGCCACGCTCGAGAAAGGCGGCAACGCCTTCGATGCGGCTGTCGCAACCGCATTTGTGCTGCAGGTGGTCGAGCCACATCTCAACGGGCCGGGTGGCGACGTCCCGGTTATTCTCCACGACGTGAAGCGCGGCAAGCCGGAGGTGATTTGCGGGCAGGGGCCGGCACCCGCCGCGGCGACCATCGCGCGCTTCACCGAGCTCGGCCTGGACATCGTGCCGGGCACCGGGCTGCTCGCGGCCTGCGTGCCGGGAATGTTCGACACCTGGATGCTGCTGCTGCGCGACTACGGAACAATGCATTTATCCGATGTGCTGACGCCGGCAATTTCCTATGCCCGCAACGGTCATCCCATCGTGGAGCGCGCCAGCGCGACAATCGCAATTGTCGAGGACCTCTTCCGTGATCATTGGCCGACGTCCGCGGCCGTCTATCTGCCGGACGGGAATGTGCCGCCGCCGGGCTCGATGTTCGCCAACCGGACTTTGGCCGATACCTATGAACGGATCTTGCGCGAGGCGGCGGATGCCGGCGGCGATCGTGTGAAGCAGATCGAGCGGGCGCGGCAGGTGTGGTCGCAAGGCTTTGTCGCCGAGGCGATCGACAAATTCTGCCGCACGCAGAAAGTCATGGACGTCACCGGCATGCCGCATGGCGGCCTGCTCACGGGCGCGGACATGGCGCGCTGGCAGGCGCATGTCGAAGCCCCGCTCACCTATGACTACGGCCGCTACACCGTCTGCAAGGCCGGCGTCTGGAGCCAGGCGCCGGTGATGCTGCAACAGCTTGCGCTGCTGCGTGGCTACGACCTCGACGGCATGGACCCAACCGGGCCGCAATTCATCCACCTTCAGGTCGAATGCGCCAAGCTTGCTTATGCCGATCGCGAAGCGTTCTACGGCGACCCTGATTTCGTGAAGGTGCCGATCGAGACGCTGCTGTCGGAAAAATACAATGCCGATCGCCGCAAGCTGATCTCCAACAGGGCGTCGATGGATCTGCGCCCGGGATCGCTCGCGGGTTTCGGCGGCGCGATCCAGATCCGGCGCGAGGACGGCCCGCGCGCGGCCGTCGGCTCGCTCGGTGCCGGCGAGCCAACCGTCGGCCGCGTCGGTGAGGTGATTGGCGATACCGTGCATTTCGATATCGTCGATCAGGCCGGCAACATGGTCTCATCGACGCCATCGGGCGGATGGCTGCAGTCGTCGCCGGTCATTCCTGAGCTCGGCTTCTGCCTCGGCACGCGCGCGCAGATGTTCTGGCTCGACGAGAAGCATCCCGCCGCGCTCGCGCCGGGAAAGCGGCCGCGCACCACGTTGTCGCCGACGCTGGCGTTGCGTGACGGTAAATCCTACCTCGCCTGGGGCTCGCCCGGCGGCGACCAGCAGGACCAGTGGACCGCGCAATTCTTTCTGCGCCACGTCCACGCGAAAATGAACCTGCAGGAGGCGATCGATGCGCCGGCCTGGCACTCGGAGCATTTCCCGATTTCGTTCTGGCCACGCACCTCGCGCCCGGGCGTGCTGGTCGTCGAATCCCGCGTGCCGGAGGCCACGGTGAAGGAATTGCGCAAGCGCGGCCATGAGGTCGAAGTGGGCCCGGCCTGGTCGGAAGGCCGCCTGACGGCTGCTTCGCGCGTCGGCAAGCGCCGTCGCGCCGCCGCCAATCCGCGCGGCATGCAAGGCTACGCCGCGGGGCGGTAGGCGCTGCGCACGCCGTTTGGCGTCATGGCCAGCCTTGTTGTATAGCCCGGAGACATCCCCGACAGGTGTTCGGGGACATGACCGACACGTCATCATGACATGGAATCGGCTGCAGGGAGGCCATCCATGATAAACCGAGTTCTCTCCTTCGGCGGCTGCAGCCCCTCAAAAGCCGTCGCGCCTCGCCGTGTCACTCATCGCGGAAACCCGAACAAGCGGCTGGGAGTGTCCCAGAACAATTTGCGGCGATCAGCAGCATCCGGAAAGAACTGCCCGGCCAATTGCACCAGCGGGCCATAGTCCTGGCGTTCGGTCGCGCGCAAAAAGGGCCAGTCCGATGCCCACAGGCAGTGATCGAGCGTGAACGCGTCGGCCAATGCGTGCACGAACGGCCGGCAGTCTTCGAAGGGGTAGGGTGTTCGGGCGAATTTCAGATAGCCGGACATCTTGACGCTCACGCGTCCGGTCTTCGCCAGGCGTAATAGGGCCGCAAAGGCCGGCTGGCTCAGGCCCGCAGCCGGATCGGGCCGCCCGGCATGGTCGATCAGAACCTTTACGGGAATCCGTTCTATCCACGGCGCGTAGATCAGGAATTGATCGTTCTCGACCTGGAGATTAAAAAACATGTCCAGCTCGGCGAGCCGCTTCATCAGGCCGTCGGCGTGCTTGTAGTAATCGTTGCCGTGGACGGTGGGATTGATCGCCGCACCGACGACGCCTTGCGCGTGCAATGCCTTCAGCGTTGCGACTTCGGAATTGAGGCCGACGATCGCAATACCTTTGAAGCGGCCTTCACCTTTGGCGATCGCATCAAGCATGCAGGCATTGTCGCCTTCATATCCCGAGTTCGGCTGCACCAGGAGTGCATGCTTCACGGCATAAGCTTTCATCACCTTGCGGAATTGCGCCGCGGTGCCGATCTCCTGCCCGGACGGCCTGTAGACGACATTTTTGCCGTAGGGAAAATTGACCGGATCGATCACGTGCACATGGCAGTCGATCTTCGGATCGTCAAAAATATGCACGCTCTGTTCTCTCGATTGTCATTGCCGGGCTTGACCCGGCAATCCATGATGAAATTCAACATAGAATGACTTTGCAATTGTTTCCGAGCTGCTAGTCATCATGTATGCGCGGGTCATAGGCGTGCGAAAGCACGCCGTCCTTCGGACGGCTATGCCCGCGCATGATTCTGAGTTTGTCGCACGGACATCCCCGCAAACGGACCTAAAAATCCGTGTCTTCTTCCTCGGCGGCGGCTGCGACCCGGCGTTTTGTCTCGCGCCGGTGCTGCCAGACCGCAAGTCCGATGGACAGTATCGACGCGGCAAGCATGGCCCCGGAAATCGGCCGCGTGACGAACAGCCACGGATTGGCGTCGGTCGACACCGCCTGGATCAGATTGGCCTCGATCTGGTCGCCGAGCACGACGCCGAGGATGAGTGGGGCCAGCGGAATGCGCGCCTTCACCATCGCGTAGCCGATGACGCAGAAGATTGCGAGCACATAGACGTCCTTCATGCTGTTGCCGAGCGCGTAGGCGCCGATGACGCAGAGCACCAGCACGATCGGGATCAGCATCGACTTCGGCATCATGATGATGCGCATCCAGGCGCGCGAACCGGCCCAGATCACTGCGACCATCAGCGGCAGTGCCACCAGGTAGGCGGCGTAAATGCCGTAAGCGATCTTGGGATGCTGCGAGATAAAGAGAGGACCGGGCTGGATGCCGTGGATCGTCAGTGCGCCCATCATCACGGCGGTCACGGCATCGCCCGGGATGCCGAAAGCCATGATCATCATCAGCGAGCCGGCGACATTGGCGCTGTTGGAGGCTTCCGACGCCATGATGCCTTCGGGGATGCCGGTGCCGAATTTCTCCGGCCGCTTGGAGAATTTCTTGGCCTGGTCATAGGCCATGATGTTGGCGGCGCTGCCGCCGATGGCCGGCAGGACACCGATCACGATGCCGATGAAAGTGCACCAGAGCAGAATGAACGGCCGGCACAGAATGTCCCAAAACACCGAGAGGTGGGAAACCTTGAGGCTCACCTTTGTATTCGCGCCCACGAGCGCCTGCTCGCCGGCACGGAGCTGCTCGACATCGGGCATCAGCTGCGCGAAGGCGAAGATGCCGATCAGCACGGGCAGAAAATCGAATCCCCC
Organism: uncultured Alphaproteobacteria bacterium; assembly: GCA_963736275.1. Lineage (GTDB taxonomy): Bacteria > Pseudomonadota > Alphaproteobacteria > Rhizobiales > Xanthobacteraceae > Pseudolabrys. The sequence goes on along the minus strand of CAVTOP010000007.1, from coordinate 292,732 downwards.
TTCGAGCGGGTGAATGCCCATTGTGAAGCGCTGCACTCCCAGGATCGGATCGGGGCCAACGATCGTCACCGCAAGGCCAATGGCGCCGGACAAAAGACCCTTTGTTACCGAGCGTCCAACAAGGCCTGCGACCATCGACAGCGCGAACACGAACAGCGAGAAGAATTCCCACGGCCCGAACGCGAGCGCGAGCGAGGCGAAGGGGCCGGTGAGCTCGATCAGGCAAAGCCCGCCGAGCGCGCCGCCGATGAAGGCCGACCAGACGCCGACCCAGACCGAGCGGCCGGCTTCGCCTTTTTTCGTCATTGGGAAATCCGTCGAAGGTGGTCGCCACAGCCGACGGAGTCCCTGGAATCCCGATCAGGCTCGCAGTGATCGACCCGCCGGCCGACCCGCCGACATAGACTCCGATCATCGCAGCCAAGCCTTGCAGCGGGTCGAGGCCGAAAGTGAAAGGCAGCACCACGATCACCGTCATTGTGATGGTCACGCCCGGAAGCGCGCCGCCGATCACGCCGGCGATGGTGCCGACCAGCAACGGGACGAGGTACTGCAGCTGCAGCACCGTCCCCATATGCGTGAGGAGCAGTTCGTAGTGGTTCACATGTTGCTCCACGTGCCGCGCGGCAGCAGCAGTGACAGATAATCCTGGAAGACGACGTAACAGATGAGACTGGTCGCGGCGGCGACCGCGATCGCGAGCATCCAGTGCTTGCTGCTGCGCGGCCATTCCAGCGTGATCTGCAAGGAGAGCACGAACAGGAAAGTCGCGATCCGAAAGCCGAGCGGCGGCAACAGCAGAATGTAGAGCCCGAACTCAATGAAGGTCGCGAGCACCAGCCGGTAGTTCGGCGGCGGGCCCGCCGCCGGCGCTGCCGCGGGAGCGGCCGCAGTCCGCATCGCGCGAAGATCGAGCGCGATCAGGATGACGCTGAGGAGCATCAGGATTGACAGCACCACGCGCGGGTAGAACGCCGGCCCGATCGGAACGATCGTGGCCGGCGGCAATCCAAACGTCTGCGTCAGCAGGATGACGCTGATGGCGAGGCAGACGAGCCCCGAAACCCCGTCACGGCTCAGCATCATTCACGCTTGAGCAGTCCAAGGCTCTTGGCGATGTCCTTGGTCTGTACGTCGGTCTTCTTGAGGTAGTCCGCATATCCTTTCGGATCGAGATAGTAGACTTCGGTGCCCTGGAGCAGCATCGCCTTGGCGAACTCCGGCTCTTTCGTCGCCTTCGCGCAGGCGTCATTGAGCTTGGCGATGACCGCCGCCGGGGTTCCCTTCGGCACCATGATGCCGCGGTTGACCGCGTAAGTGACGTTGAAGCCGAGTTCCTTCATGGTCGGCACATCTTCGAGACCGGTGGTGCGCTTTTCCGACATGTTGGCAAGGAAGCGCAGCAGGCCGGCATCAACCTTGCCCTTCTGCGTGAGATTGCTGTCGGCCACGTCGATGTGACCGCCGAGCAGGGCATTCATGCGCTTGGCGGTGCCGTCGTAAGGCACGTATTTGAAGGTGACGCCTGCTGCCTTGGCGGCAAGCGCGATCGAATACTGGCTGGTCGACCCGAGCGACGCGCCGACCGTGATCTGGTCCGGCCGCTTCTTGGCGTCCTCGACCAGCTCTTTGAATGTTTTCCATGGTGTTTTCGCGCCGACGGTGATGACCGACGGGGTGGAGGAGACCATGCAGACCGGCTCGAACGCCGCGTCATATTTGATATCCGTCATCGCGGCGAAATAGACCGAGTGGATGAAATCGTGCGCGCCGAACACAGTGTAGCCGTCCGGAGCGCCGCCGGAGGCTTCGCGCTCTCCGACGGTGCCAGATGCGCCGCCGACATTGGCGATGACGATTGGCTGGCCGAGATATTTCTGCAGCAGCGGCGCCAGCGGCCGGAAGATCAGGTCGGTATCGCCACCTGCGGCCCATGGAACAATCAGTTTTATGGCGCGGTCGGGATAGTCGGCCGCAAACGTCGTGGCGGTCGCTCCGAGTAGCGTGATTGCAGACACAAATGTCTTGATTAGGCGCTGTGAGATGCGCGTCATCTGTAAGATCCTCCCGTTTCGCTTTTATTTGTTCTGAGCGACAACGGGCAGAACTATAGCCCTATGAGAGGCACGCTCAAGCCCTTCGGCGCTTCATCCTGTTGCACACCCTACGTCGTCATGCCCGCTCTTCGCGGGCATCCACGTCTTTGTGCGTTGCAAGGCTTAAGACGTGGATGGCCGGGACAAGTGTTTAGTCCGAGGACATGGCCGACACCTGTTCGGAGACATCACCGACACATTCGGGCTTGGTCAAGTCGATTGAAGCGATTTGGTGGGCGCCGAAGAAGATGCCGTAGCAGCCATCGGCGGTGAGCGGGCGGATGGCAACGCGCTCGCAGCGGAAAGCCTGCGGCACTTTCCAGAGACGGCCCTTGAACCTGATGTAGTCTTTGCTGGCGGGAACGGTGCGGACGATAGCCCGGATGGAGCGAAGCGAAATCCGGGAGAGTGTCCCCGCATTCGCTGCGCTCATGCGGGCTACGGGCCTTGCTCAAGCCCTTCGGCGTTTTCGACCCGCCCCGTTGAGCCGTCCCAGTTCGCGGGTCGAGGGCATCCGCATATCGGCGCTTTGTTCGTCACGCGCCAGGTTTTCTATAATGGACAGCAATAGTGTGCGTGTACGAGCGATGTCAGCCGAACGGACATGGCGGACAGCGATGCGGTTCACCTCTTCGGCGAGCGGCACAAGCTTTTTACGCAGGCCGCGGCCTTTCGCGGTCAGAAAGACATAGATCTTCTTGCGATCGCCGGGACGCCTGCGGCGGACGACGTAACCGAGACGCTCCATTGCCTTGACGGCCGAAAAGGTGGTCGGCTCCATCACGCCGGCCTGCTCGCTCAGTTCACTTTGGGTCAGGCCATCGGATTCCCAAAGGATGCGCAGGAATGTCCAGTGCCCGAATGACACGCCGTGTTCTGCAAGCCGCATTTGCAGGGCCCGCACCAGCGCCCGCGTTGCATCCTTGACGAGGTGCGCGAGGCGATCATCCGGCACGGCCTCGCGCCAGTGCCGGAGGATGACCTGTGTGCTTCGCGGGGACTTGCTCATGGCGCGCCAGCCTTGAGGCGGACGTCGGCGCCGTCACGCGCCGACTGCAGCATCGCCAGCAGGACTTCGACCGTTGCCATTCCCCATGCTGCATCATGCAGAGGCGATTTGCCGTGGACGACGGCCTGATAAAGCTCGTCGATGACTCCGCCGCGCGGCACTTTCGGTGGCGGCAGGGACTCGAGGCGTGCGGATCCGCTTTGATAGATCATGACTCCGTTCGGCACCGGACGGAGATCGGCGCCCTCGCAGCTCACGATCAACGTGCCGAAATGTTGGTGCGTGCCTGTTTCGGTTGGTGGATGGAAGTCGGCGCCGCCATAGTTGCGCGCATTCTTGAACGCCGTTTCATCGACCGGCGTTTTGAAACGCGGGCGCGCTTGCGCAGGGTAGGCTGCCTTGGGCTGGCCCATCTCGCCGACCCAGCCTTCGAACTCATCTGAATCGAAGTGGCCGTAGCCGCTGTAGACCAGCGAGGCGAATGCGCCGTTCGCGAATGTAAGAAGTGTCGCATAGGCGCCTTCGGTCGGCCGCGTCGCATCCCACGATCCCGTCAGCGCGTGCACGCCGGTGACCGGCGCGCCCGCGACCAGGCGCACGATGTCCACCTGGTGGGCCGCCTGGTTGAAGACTGCGCCGCCGCCCTTCGATGTGTCGAGCTCTTCGGGGCGGCGCGGGCGGTAAAGATAATCTGTGTAGTTCAGCGCATTGATCATGCGCGCCTTGCCGAAGACGCCGCTCTCGATGAGCTTGCGCAGATGGCGCACGGGGGCATCGAAGGAGTGGCTGTGTCCCACGACAACATGCACGCCCACGCTGCGTGCGGCCTCGATGATGGCGGCGCAATCCTCCGCAGTGAGCGCCATCGGCTTTTCGATCAGCAGATGCTTGCCGGCCTTCGCCGCCAGCGTTGCATGCTCGCGATGGAATTGATGCGGCGTTGCCACATAGACCGCATTGACAGCCGGGTCGGCGCATAGTTCCGCGACCGTTTCGTACGCCTTTGCGGAAAACTCCCCGGCGAACCGCGCGCGGGCTTCGGTGCGGGTGTCGGCGGCGGCAACGAGCCGCACCGACGGGTGCCGGGTAAATGTCGGCAGCATCACCGAAAACGCGCGGCCGAGCCCGGCGACGCCAAGCCGCAGCACAGTGGTGGTCGGGTCAGCCATCGACAAGGTCCGGCGCTTTCATTAGTCTTATCTTAGATATCTAAGTAAGAAGACGCGACAGGAATTTCTGCCGCGCACCAGGGAAGCGCTGTCATGTTGACTTCCGAGGAAAACGACCTGCTGTGCCGCGTCGAAGGCGATGCGCCGATGGGCCGGATCATGCGCCGCCACTGGATCGCGGCCTGCCTCTCGGAGGAAGTTGCCGAGCCCGACGGCGCGCCGGTCAAGGTGCGCCTCCTGGGCGAGGACCTTGTTGTGTTTCGCGACAGCAAGGGCCGCGTCGGCGTGCTCGACGAGTACTGCTCGCATCGGCGGGCGTCGCTGCTGTTTGCCCGCAACGAGGACTGCGGCCTGCGCTGCCTCTATCACGGCTGGAAGTTCGACGTGGACGGCAACATCGTCGAGATGGCGTCGGAGCCGGAGACCAGCCTCATTTTCGACCGCGTGAAGCACAAGTCATATCCAACACGCGAGGCAGGCGGCTTCGTCTGGGCCTATATGGGCCCGCCGGAGGACATTCGCGAATTCGAGCCACCGGCTTTTGCGCCGACGCCGGATGCGCGCGTGAGCGCAACGAAAGTGCGGGTGCATTGCAACTGGGCGCAGATCCTCGAAGGCCAGATCGACTCCGCGCATTCCTCCCATTTACATTCCTCCGACATGGTGCCGGCGCAGGTCGATGGCGCGAAAGCGACCGAAGCCAATTGGCTGCGGCCCTCGACCGACAAGGCGCCGCGCTTCCAGATCGAGCGCACCAGCTACGGCTTCCGTTACGCGGCGATCCGGCGGCCGATCAAGGATGAGGATACGCACGACTACATCCGCATGACGGTCTATATCGCGCCCTACACGGCGCTGATCCCGCCCAACAACGTGCACAATGTGGCGACGCTGCTGACGCCGGAGGACGACACCAACACCATCTTCTATTTCATTGCCTGGAACGGGCCCGACAAGCCGGGGATCGACGCGGACACCTGGCGCAAGTTCAACGTGCTGCAATGGGGCGTCGACGTGGACCGCAACTTCGACAGCGTCCGCACGCGGGGCAATCTCTATCAGCAGGATCGTGCGGCGATGAAGGCCGGCAGTTTTACCGGCATCAGCGGTATCCCCAACCAGGATATCGTGATGTGGGAGTCGATGGGGCCGATCGGCGACCGCTCGAAGGAAAAGGTCGGCGCCAGTGACGTCGCGGTGGTGGCGTTCCGTCGCCTGATGGTCGAGGCCGCGCGCGCCATGCGTGCTGGCGGTCTGGCGATCGGGACGACGGAGCCTCGCATTGCGCATGCCACGATCAGCTCGTACGAAGGCGTAGTGCCCAAGACAACCAACTGGCGCAGTCTTGGCGGTGGCAGCGAGGCGCCGCAGCAGCGGGCCGCCAGGCAGATAGAACCGGCAAAATAAGACCATAAAAGATCAGGGAGGATACACATGAGGACTTCTACAACCGCACTTGCGCTGGCAGCCGTCACGCTGCTCGGCGCCACCGTGGGCGCATCGGCGCAGGACAAGGTCAGACTGGCGATCGGCCAGCGCGGCAACTGGGATACATCCGTCTCGGAAATCGGCCAGCGCGCCGGCATCTTCAAGAAGCACGGGCTCGAGCTCGACATCGTCTACACACAGGGTGCGGGCGAAACGCAGCAGGCGGTGATTTCCGGCAGCGTCGATCTTGGTATCGCCGCCGGCGTCATGGGCGTGCTCAGTGCCTATTCGAAAGGCGCGCCGGTCCGCATCATCAGCGCTGAGACGACCGGTGCGAACGATCTCTACTGGTATGTGAAGGCGGATTCGCCGATCAAGTCGCTGAAGGACACCGCAGACAAGACGCTGGCCTATTCGACCAACGGCTCCTCGACGCACGGCATCGTCACGGCCTTCATGAAGCAATACGACCTGAAGGCAAAGCCGACCGCAGTCGGCGGCCCTGCTGCGAATTTGACGGCGGTGATGTCGGGGCAGATCGATGTCGGCTGGGCGGCGCCGCCCTTCGGCCTCGATCAGCTCGACAAGAAGGAGATCCGCATCGTCGCGACCGGCAATGACGCATCCGCGTTCAAGGGCCAGACGGTGCGGCTCAACATCGCCAATGCCAGTTTCCTGAAAGACCACAAGGCCGTGGTCGACCGCTACATGAAGGCGTACCGCGAGACGGTCAATTTCATGTACACTGATCCGAAGGCGCTGAAGATCTATTCGGAATGGCTCAACATCAGCGAGGCGAAGGCCAAGCGCACGCGCGACGACTTCTTTCCGCGCTCGTCGATCGAGCCTGACAAGATCACCGGTCTCGACACCATCGTGAAAGACGCGGTCGTGCTGAAATTTACGGCCAACGAATTGACCAAAACCCAGCTCGACGATCTGATCCAGATTCCGCCGCGGTAGCTGGGCGGGGTATGTGAATGCCTTTGTAGGGTGGGCTAAGCGAAGCGTGCCCACCATCGGACTTACAACTCGTTCGGTGGGCTCGGCGCATAGCGCGTCGAAGACGCGCGTAAAACGCGCTTATGCGCGCCTTAGCCCACCCTACGGTTGCCAGAGGAGATAGCTTGGCGACCTCCTACACCCCCACCCACGTCCATCTCGTCGGCAGCATCGGCCTCGGCGGCGTCGACGAGGTCTTCGGCACCGTTGGGCGCGCTTTGGGGCGGCGGTTAAAGCGCATTCCCGACGGCGAGCCGGGTCCGCGGCGCCTGTGGGTGAGCTTTCAGTATCCGCTGCTGCGCTCGAGCCCTTTCCTGCGCCCGGACCCGAGCGGAGCACTGCGCAAGACGTCAGGCTTTCCGCTGCTGTGCCTCGCAGAGGGTGTTGCGGCACACGAGGTGGAATTCGGCGAGCTCGGCTATGCCCGCGAAGCGCGCGGCTCCTATCTCGATTTTGTTGCCGCGCGCGAGCGCGGCGACATTGCAAAAGACACGCGCTTCCAGGTCTGCCTGCCGACGCCGATGAGCGTCATCTACGCTTTTTGCACGGCGCGCGACGTCGCGGCAATCGAGCCCGCCTATGAAAAGACGATGGCGCGCGAGGTCGAGCTGATCTGCCGCCACATCCCGCACCGCGACCTCTGCATCCAGTGGGATGTCTGCCACGACATGATCGTCTGGGACGGGCAGCCGCAGGACCAGTTCCCGCTGGTGAATGCCTCGAAGGAGGACATCACCAAACGATTTGTGCGCATCTGCGAGCCGGTACCGCCGGATGTCGAGCTTGGCTTTCATCTCTGCTACGGCGATTTCGGCGGCAAGCATTTCTTCGATCCGGTCACGGCACGCCATCTCGTCGATATCTCGAATGCGATCGTGCAGAAAGTCCGGCACAAGGTCGCCTTTATCCATCTGCCGGTGCCGGCGCCGCGCGCGACCGACGAATTCTTCGCGCCGATGAAAGAGCTTCCCAAGGAGGTGGAAATCTATCTCGGCATCATCCACGCCGCGGACGGGGTCGAAGGCGCGCGGAAACGCATCGCGCTTGCGCGCAAATATGTGCCGGAATTCGGGATTGCGACGGAATGCGGCTTTGCCCGCGCGCGCAAGCCCGATCTCGTGCGCAGGCTGATCGAGATCCACGCTGGCGCGACGAAAGAGCCGGGGTGATTCGTACAAGCGTTTGAAATTGCTTGAATTTCAATAGTGATGAAAGTGCCACAACCGCAAAATTTCTTGTGTATGTAAGCACGCCCGCTTGCACCCCAGTCGCCGCGGCCTATGTTGCTCACACCAAGAAAAGGGGTGCTCGCATGCGCTGTTGGCCAGTTGCGCTCGCCGTCGTTTCCCTCGCCGGCTTCACGCAAATCGCATCGGCGGCAGATTTGCCCAGAAAGGCGCCGATTGCGCCGCCCGTCGTGGCTCCAACCTGGTCTGGATTCTATGTTGGCCTCAATGCCGGCTACGCCTGGGGGAACGCGAAAACGGACGTGATCGGAATTGATTCATCCAATGTCATCCCAGCGCAAAATATCGGCTCATTGCCGACAGCGTTCGACCCAGACGTCAACAGCTTCATTGGCGGCGGGCAGATCGGTTACAATTGGCAAGCGAGTCAATTCGTCTTCGGTATCGAGGCCGACATCGCCTACATAAACCTGCACGCGGACTCCATTTATGCTGTTGGAGTCATCGGGTTCAATCCGCCTCTGACGACGACTTAAAGCAGCCGTCTGCGATGGCTCGGGACCGTGCGTCCGCGCGTCGGCTGGCTAGTGACGCCATCGGTCATGGTTTTTGGAACCGGTGGGCTTGCCTACGGGGACGCTGAGGGTTCCACCAACGTTATTGCCGGCGCGGCCGGTACGTGTCCGCTTACGAATGGGTTCTGCGCTGTCGGGTCCGATTCGAAGGTCCTGTTCGGCTGGACCGCCGGTGCGGGCGTGGAAACACTCTTTGCTCGCAACTGGACTGCCAAAATCGAGGGCCTTTATTTCGATCTTGGCAGGCTCGAATATCCGATCATTAGCACGGCCAATTTCGGCGTCGGTGGAACCGAGACCATGCGCGCGAGCACGCGCTTCAACGGCGGCATCGTGCGAGTTGGGCTGAATTACAAATTCAACTAGCTGGTTTCCCGCCACTTCAAGGTCGTCATGCCCGCGCTTGTCGCGGGCATCCACGTCTTGCTGACGTAAAGGCGTAGATGCGAAAGCACGCCGCCCGGCCATGACCAGCCGCTTACGCGCGGCTGGTCACTTCTCCATGCAGATCTTGATGAAGTTCAGCCGCTTCATGAGATGCAGCTTCTGCTCCTTCGCCTGCTTCTTGCAGCCGTCGCGCCTGGCGCGCGCGGCATTTTCCTCCGCGACCCTCTGCAGGTTGGCGTCGCGGTTCGCCGCGACGGCGGCCTCGAACCGTTCGGTGCGTTGTTGTCTGCGCTTGGCGGTTTCCTCCGCTTTTTTCTGCTTGGCGGCTTCTTTGCGAGCGGTTTCTTTCTTGTTCATACAATCGGCGAACAGATCGACACGCCGGCGGTCGACCTGCTTGGCGCATTCGTCGCTGTCCTGCCGGAGCAGCTCGCGGGTGCTCGAAGGCTTGGCGGGGGCGGTCTGCGCGCGCACCGCGCCGGCGGAAAAAACAGACAGCGAAAGGACAGTAACCAAAAAAGCGAGCACGGACGGCATTGTGACAATTTCCCCGGTAAACCCCAAAAGTGGCGGGAGATTAACGGCGGGATGGGCGCGAGGCTAGGGCGGCGGCGCAGGCTAGCTGCCAGGCACTTGGCCTGCGCGGCTTTCAGCCAGAGAGTGCCCACCCCGAAAGCGACGTCGCGTTATGGTTGCTTTGCCGATACTGCGGAAACTTTCCGGGCGTGTTTATCGCGTTCCATGGCCGCCGCGAGATCGCGCGGGTCGATAGTCAGCATTTCTGTCGAGGGCGTTCCCGAAGATTTTGTATTAGCAAGCATCATCGTCGCCACACGGCGGTAAACGGGAAACGAGAGTCCCTCGATCAGCTCCTCGTCTGTGACGATTTCATAGCTGCCGGCGGGCAAAACCCGGCCAATCCCTTCGATCGAGAAGGGATTGCTGAATTCGACGATTTTGCGGGTCGTTCGAGTGCTCATCCGGTTTGGGCAACCTTTTCAGAGCGCGACTGACCGCTATGTGGGGATGAATCGCGGTCGCCACAGGGGGGTTAGGGGCGGTTTCTCGGAATAAGGTGCCTGCGCCATCCTCTTTCCGAGGAAATCATTTGAGGTAAAGACGAGCCAATCGCGGAAAATCGCGCAAATAGACGTCGCAATTCGTCTTGATCGTCCCCACATACAGTGAACAGCACGCAATAAAGCAGGCGTCACGGCACCGTTGAGCGGCAAACCGCCTTCGGTGTCACAGAGGAGCGTCTCATGTTCGCGGCCAAACCATTTCGAGAAAAAGCGGCGAAAAGTGCCGAAGCACTCAAACACACCGATGTTCCGAGCGAGATCGATCAATTACAGCGTTCGGCCCAAAGCTTCACCGAGCTCGCGCAAAACGAGACATGGCTGGCAGATAGTTTCGACAAAATGATCCGTTCGCGAGGCCTCGATGCCCAGGACGGAGTCGCGGGAAAACCCCTCGACCGGAATAGTGTCGCAGAGGTCGAGGAGCATATTCTTCGCTGCCTCGGAGCGGCCGTCATCATGCAGTGGAACACGATCCCGACGAAGCTCCAGCGTGAGCTTTTCGATACGGCTGGCTCGCTGGGAGACGTGCTGAAAACGTCCGAGCTAAGGGGGCAGATTGCCCGCTTTCTGCATGATCACAAGGATGAAAAGAACTCCACCGATTGCTCTTCCGGGTCCAACATGACGGAAGGAAAGCCGGATCGTGCATAAATTCAAAATCGGTCAGCACGTCGAGCTTGAGCCGAACGTGCTCCAGTTATTGGCACCGGGTGGCTATGAAATTCGTCATCTCATGCCTCCTTCAGATCGAGATCCCGCCGACCCGTGCTATCGCATCAAGAACACCGCCGAAAAATACGAGCGGGTGGTTCCCGAAAGCAGGCTTACGCTTTCGGCAAGCGTTTTCTCCTGAGTGTATTGGGCATCCGAAAATATGCTTTCTCGGCCACACATAAAGCAGGGTTATGACGATTGAACATGCCCATGCGCATTCCTTACCAAAGCCTTGGGGTGTTTTAGATCCAAGTCCCTGGAGTAACGCTGGCGACGGCGCCAATACGATCGGCGAAATCTGGTACGAGCGCTCCAACTCGACGTCTATCCCTCCGTCGCTTCTGCTGAAGCTTCTCTTTACGAGCGAGCCTCTCTCCATTCAGGTTCATCCAGATGATGCCTACGCGCAATCAACCGGACTGCCGACAGGCAAAACGGAAGCCTGGCACATTCTGAGCGCCGCGCCGGAAGCCAAGGTCGCCTTGGGCCTGAAACGGCGTGTCAGCCCGGAGCAATTACGCAACGCCATCGATGACGGCTCGATTGCGGATCTCGTAGTGTGGCACGTAGCGCATCCGGGCGACACTATTTTAGTGCCCGCCGGAACGATCCACGCGATCGGCGCAGGCCTGGTGATCGCAGAAATCCAGCAACGCAGCGACACGACATTTCGCCTTTTCGATCATGGCCGCGGGCGCGAACTTCACATAGAAAGCGCACTTGCGGTGGCGAGTACCGGTCCCGCTGATTTTCTGGTCACCCCGACGCGGCTAACCGACACCCGGACGCTGCTGGTTTCAAATTCGTACTTCACGTTCGAGCGGATCGATCTGGCGCCAAACTCAACCTGGCGTCTGGAAGCGGAACATGAGACCTGGCTGCTCGTTGTCAGTGGCAGCGCTCGTGCCGTCTCGCTCGACGTGGCTACAGGCGACACCATTTTCGCGCAGGCGGATCAGATCACCATTCGTCCCGGCAGGAATGGTCTGGTGGGCCTCGTGGCGTATACGGGCCCTCAAGTTCCGCGGCTGTTGACGTGCGTCGACATGGAAACAATTCAATGAGTTCGTTTCAACGAATAGCATTCATCGGCAATCACCTTCCGCGCCGCTGCGGCATTGCAACCTTCACCAACGATCTTCATCGGGCTGTTTCGATGGCCCGTTCCGATCTGGAGACCGGCGTCGTAGCGATGACGGATCCCGGTGGCGTCTACGATTATCCACAGGCCGTACGCCTGGCGATCCAGGACGAGAACATCGGCGAGTATGTTGCGGGGGCTGCGTTCCTGAACAATGCCGGCTTCGATGTTGTTTCCCTTCAGCATGAATACGGAATTTTTGGCGGGCAGGCGGGCGGCAATATCACCGAGCTCCTGTCGCGGCTCGAGATGCCGGTCGTCACGACCCTTCATACGGTGCTCGCCAAGCCAACGCCGGCCCAGCACGATGTGATGCAGCGCATCATCGATATCTCGGCAAAGGTCGTCGTCATGTCGGAAAAAGGCCGGCAACTGCTCCGGTCGGCGCATGACGTGCAGAACTCGAACGTCGAGGTCATCCCGCACGGAATTCCCGATCTGCCGTTTCGTGAGACGCACAGTGCAAAGGCGAAACTCGGTTTTACGGGACAAACCGTCATTCTTACGTTCGGGCTTCTGTCGCCGAACAAGGGCATCGAAACCATGCTCGATGCCATGCCGGGAATCATCAGATCGTGTCCGGACGTGGTGTATGTCATCCTCGGTGCAACCCATCCGAATCTTGTGCGTCAACAGGGCGAGGCCTATCGGCATGGCTTGATGACGCGCGTGCGGGATCTCGGCATCCAGGATCATGTCGTCTTCTTCAACCAGTTCGTCGAGCAATCCACGCTGCTGGATTTTATTTCGATGTGCGACGTCTATGTGACGCCCTATCTCAATGAAGCCCAGATGACGTCGGGCACGCTCGCCTACAGCTTTGGATTGGGGAAGGCGGTCGTATCGACCCCTTACTGGCACGCCAAGGAATTGCTCGGTGACGGGCGCGGCATTCTGGTTCCCTTTGGGGATGCCAAAGCCATCAGCAACGAGATTGCGGCCTTGCTCACAAACGACGTCCGCCGCCACGCCATGCGCAAGCGCGCATATGCATCAAGCCGATCGATGACGTGGCGGGAGACGGCCGAGCGCTATCTCACTGTCTTCGAGCGTGCACGAGAGCAGCTCACGGAAAGCCTCCGCCCGGCCGCAGTTTCTTCAGAAAGCGGGAGCAAGGCAATTCCCGAACTACAAATCGGACATCTCCTTTCGCTTTGTGATGATACGGGCATTCTGCAGCACGCGGTCCATTCAGTGCCGGACCGCGCGCATGGCTATTGCGTCGACGATAATGCTCGCGCGCTGTTGCTCTCGAGCGCGCTTGCAAATTCAGGCGACGTGCAGCTTCTGTCCGAAATAGGTACGACGGCGTTTGCAGCATTCATTCAGCACGCGTGGAATCCGGACACGCATCGGTTCCGCAATTTCATGGGCTACAACCGGCAATGGCTGGAAGAGTCGGGCTCGGAAGACAGCCATGGCAGGACGCTTTGGGCCTTGGGGGAGTGCGCAAGCATTGACACCGATCCGTCTCGCCGCAGCTGGGCCGCGGCGCTCTTCAAGACCGCTCTCCCCGTTGTGGAGACCTTCTCGTCTCCGCGCGCCTGGGGCTTCGCGCTTCTGGGTCTGGATGCCTATTGCACGGTGGAAACCGGAGATGTCTTTGCCGGCGGCACTCGCAAGCTTTTGGCCGACCGTTTGATGGCGCTGTTTAGTGCAAGCCAGCGCGAAGACTGGGTCTGGTTTGAAGACGTTCTCGCTTATGACAACGCACGCCTTCCGCAGGCCTTGATTTAGACTGGCCTCGCGACCCATGCGCCGGCATATGTCGAGACCGGCCTACGCTCGCTGCGTTGGCTCGTGTCGATTCAGACCACGTCATCCGGCCGCTTCAGGCCCGTGGGCTCCAAGAGTTTCGGCAAGATTTGCCAAATGCCCAATGCGTTCGATCAGCAGCCGGTCGAAGCGTGGGCAACCATTTCTGCGTGCCTTGCCGCGTATCGTGCGAGTGGTGGTGAGGAGTGGTCATTGGCGGCGAGCCGCGCATTCGACTGGTTTCTGGGCAAAAATGACCTGCGGACGCCGCTGGTCGATCCGGTGACCGGGAGCTGTTCCGATGGCCTCCATCCGGACCGGCCCAATGAGAACAAGGGTGCAGAATTGGTGCTATCGTATCTACTTGGTCTCGTGGAGATGCGGCAGTTCGCTGCGACGGCCATGACAGTGGGAAGCCGCGCGAAACGTGCGTCAAAAACACTATCCTCCAACGGCGTCGGCGCAGAACCAGCCCGATCCCCACCAGGGAGCATTATTGTCCCCCTCCAAATTCGTGAACCGCCAGAGCCTCTACCTGCGCCCGGACCCGTCGAGGGTCGTCGTAAGGCCCTTCAAGCCAGCGACTGAGCCCAGAGACCTCAACCCCACCGACAAGGTCCGCGCCAATCATATTGTCGCCCGGGTGCTTGGGCTCGATGCCGAAGCGTCCGCTCAGCAATTGCGCAAAGTGCTCGAGAACTTCGAGAGCCGGCACAGGAATCTGCTCGAAATTTTCGAGGCGCGCGCCGCCGAGATGGAGGACGCGCTCGACCCTCATGCTCCATTGAGCAAGACGCAGCGTGGACTGGTCGGGGCCTATTTTCTCAACGAATATTCGTTCGAAGCCTCCGCCTTGTTCAATCCAAGCATTGTTCGGCATCCCGACCAGACGGGCGCGCCGGAAAACGGCTGCCGGTTCATCTTGAGCCTTCGCGCCGTTGGCGAAGGGCATGTTTCCTCGCTTACGTTCCGGTCGGGCACTATCGCTGCAGATGGCAGCGTGTCCGTCGATCCCACCGCCCGTCTCGCGTCGGTCCCAAGTGTTCGTAACCTGACGCCCGGCGCAAACGGGGATGATGTCGAAGTGATCTTCCGGCCCGACGGAGAACTGAGCGAGCGGGTCATCTTTCCAATTACCACTGCGCAATCGAACGGTATCGAAGACGCACGTTTCGTTGAATTCAACGACAATGGACAAAGAACATTCTATGCCACGTATACCGCCTATAGCGGCAGAGCCATTCGCTCTGAATTGCTAGCAACCACGGACTTCCAGTCCTTCAGAATGACTCCGCTCGGCGGATCGGCCTCACGCAACAAGGGCATGGCTCTGTTTCCACGCAAGATCGATGGCCGCTATGCGATGATTGCCCGGCAGGACAATGAAAATCTTTATCTGAACTACTCCGACGACCTTTACTCATGGGACGGTGGCCAGCCCATCCTTAAGCCCCAGTATCCCTGGGAATTCGTCCAGATCGGCAATTGCGGCTCACCCATCGAACTGGATGACTGCTGGCTGTTGCTGATACATGGTGTTGGTCCGGTCAGGCATTATTCGATCGGCGCTGTTTTGCTGGACAAAAAAGATCCATCCAGGGTTCTCGCACGCTCGCGCGAGCCGCTGGTTCAACCCGAACCTACGGAGCGCGAGGGTTACGTGCCCAATGTCGTTTACACCTGCGGCGCGATGCGTCATCGCGATCAGATCATCCTGCCTTATGCCGTTTCCGACACGTTCTCGAATTTCGCGACAATAAAGATAGCAGCATTGATGCAGGCGATTGCCGGCGAGTAAGCGCTGCAACGCACTGCTATGCAAACCGCAGGCTGGCGCCTTCGAGCGCGATGCCCTTGAGCGCCGTCGTCCAGGTCTCGCCCGGCTTCACCGGCAGTGCGCGTGTCAGCGTTCCGGTGGAGACGATCTCGCCGGCCGCAAGCGGCTGGTTGTGGGGGTCGCGCGCGAGCAGGTCCATCTGGTAGCGGATCGTCGAGAGCGGGCCTTCAAGCACGTTCAGTGCATGACCTTTGTCCATTAATTTGCCGTCACAATAAAGTTCGACCTCGAAGCTCGCGAGCGTGCGCAGCCATTCGTCCGCCTTCGCGCCGATCTCGTGGCGTGGGCCGATCAGGAGCGCGGCGTGCATCGCGTCGGCAATGACGGTGTCGGGCGCGGTGAATACCCAGTCGGGGTAGATCGACTGCACCATCTCGTAGCCGTGCGCGACCCAGTTAACGCATTTGAGCAGCGCGGCATCATCCATGCCGGGCGAGGGCGCCTTGGCGAGGCCGAACATGATTTCGGGCTCGATCTTCGGCGCGCTGTAGGGCGCAAGCGGCAGCGGCGTCGCGAGGTCGTGCAAGGTGCGGTCGTAGATATAACCCCAGATCGGTGCACGCACGCCGTATTCGTCCCACAGGCGCCGGTTGGTGAAGCCGATCTTGCGGCCGACAGGCTTGTAGCCCTGCGCGCGGCGCGTTTCGTGGGCGAACGCGGTGGCGCGATAGGCGTCGTCCATCGTGAGGGTCGGATGACGCGAGGTGAAGGGCGGCACGCGATGGCTGCCGCTGTTGAAGGCGCCGGCCGCCTCCGCGGCGATGTCGCGAAGCGCCGCGGCATCCATCCCGCCCTGTTTCAGGTCGTCTTTCATGGTTCGGGCAAATTCGTGTCCGGGCAGCGATCCAATTACTTCTTGTGATTGTGCATGCCGGGTGAATGGCCGCCCGGCGTCGCTCCATAGCCGCGCAATTCGCCGTAGCGAGCGATCTGCTCCGGTGTCAGCACGTCCATCATCGCAAGATGATATTTCAGATGTGCGGCACGTAGCTCTCCCTGCGTCGCGCCGATCGTCGCGGTCGCAGCGGTGAGGCTCGCGCGCGTGATGGTGCGGCCGGAGAATTGGCGGTCGAGATCGGTTTCCGCCGCGATGAGCCGGTGGCCCAGCGGCACGGCTTCCGCCGTCATCGCATCGAATAGCTCTTGCGTGCGTGCGCGCTGCGCGTTGGTAAGGTTCAATTCCCTGGCGAGCTCCAGCACGTGTTTTGGTCCCGGATAGCCGTTCAGCTCGCCTGCGAGGGCCAGGCCCATGCCGCGGCCCTCTCTCAGGTCGGCGAGCTCTTCACCTGAAAGAGCCTTGAGCGGCCGCGTCTGCAGTCCGGCGTAGGGCTGCGGAGTTTGGGCAAAGGAACTGCCGGCTGTCAGGATCAGCGCGGCGGAAAAGACGACAATTGCGCGCATCATGGTCACGATCTCCAAATCCTGCCGCCGACCATAGCACGGAGGTGCGCTGTCGCGACAAAGGGCGTGTCAGGGGTCTCCGCGGCGGGCCAAATCTTGCCGCGGACACACCGCAATCTATGATGGTAATGAAAGCTGGAGCAGTCCGATGGTAGCGACGGTCGATAAGGTATTTGCGGGATCGATTCCCGAACTCTACGAGCGTTTTCTGGTCCCGCTCATTTTTGAATCCTATGCGCTCGATCTCGCCGGACGTCTGGCGAAGACAAACCCACGCGCCGTTCTGGAGACTGCGGCGGGCACCGGAGTGCTGACGCGCGCGATTGCGTCGGCACTTCCCGCGCAGGCGCGCATGACGGTGACCGATCTGAACCAGCCAATGCTTGACCATGCAAAAAACCGGCAGCCTGCCGACAGCCGGATCACGTGGCGGCAGGCGGACGCGCTGGCGCTGCCGTTCGAGGATCGCAGCTTCGACGCCGTCGCCTGCCAGTTCGGCGCGATGTTTTTTCCCGACAAGGTGCAGGGCTACAAGGAAGCGCGCCGCGTCCTGAAACCGGGCGGTCATTTTTTCTTCAGCGTGTGGGACGCAATCGAGGCAAACGATTTTGCCGATGTCATCACGCAAGAGCTCGCGGCGCTCTTTCCGAACGATCCGCCGCGGTTTCTCGCGCGCACGCCGCACGGCTACCACGACGAGAGGCAGATTCGTGAGGAGCTGAAGGTGGCGGGATTCATGAATGTTTCATTCGATGCCGTGGATGCGCGAAGCAAGGCTCCGTCTCCGCGCGATCCAGCCATTGCCTATTGCCAGGGGACTCCGTTGCGAAGTGAAATCGAGGCGCGTGGCGCGCCGGGCCTGGAGGAGGCGACGAACAAGGCGGCCGATGCCATGGCGCGCAAGTTCGGCACCGGCGCCGTCGACGGCCGCATCCGCGCGCTTGTGATCAGCGCGAGCTGATGGCCCGAAGGCGTCAGCCATGAGTGAAATCGACGCCATTCGTGCGCTTGCTGACGTCGAAGCCACGCCCGGTCGGCTGGAGCGAGCGGCGCGCGCGCATCGACGAGATCGGCTCGACCTGGCCGGTCGCCGCGACGTGCAGCTCGAGGAAGCCGAGCTCGACGGCGTGCCGGGCGAATGGTCGATCGTGCCCGGCAGCGATGCCTCGCGCGTGCTGCTGTTCTTCCACGGCGGCGGCTATTGCTCGGGCTCGATCGTCAGCCATCGCCGGATGGTGACCGAGGCGGGCCGCGCGGCGCGCATGCGCACGCTGGCGGTGCGATACCGGCTTGCGCCCGAGCATCCCTATCCGGCGGCGCATGAGGACGCGATGACGGCGTGGCGTTTCCTGCGCGGGCAGGGCATCGCCGCGCGCGACATCGCGGTGGGCGGCGACAGCGCCGGCGGCAATCTCACCATCACGCTGATCAACCGGCTGCGCGCGGCGGGCGAGGAGCAGCCGGCCTGCGCCTGGCTCGCCTCGCCCTGGACCGACCTGACGATGTCGGGCGCCTCGCTCGAAACGAAGGCCACCGTCGATCCGCTCATCCACAAGATCTATCTCGAGGAGCTGGCGGACTGTTATGCGCCCAAAGATGCAGCCAAGCCGATCGACCGCAAGGATCCGCTGATCTCGCCGTTGTTTTCCGATCTGCGCGGCTTTCCGCCGGTGCTCGTTCAGGTCGGGTCGGCGGAGACATTGATGGACGATTCCGTGCGCTTTGCGCGCGCGGCGGGCCTCGCCGACGTCAACGTCACGCTGCAGGTCTGGCCGCACATGATCCATGCCTGGCCGATGTGGAACGCAAAGCTTGCGGAAGGGCGGCAGGCGCTGGAGCAGGCGGGGGAGTTTATAAGGCGATGGGCTCAGTAAGTCGTCACAATACGTCGGGTCTATTTAAGCAATCCTGCGAACGGTTGAGGAATTGATAGCCGTCAGGCCTTGCAGTCCACCGTTTCACGTAGTACATTTATGCCATGATCCGGTCGTGGCGCAATTCCGTGACCCGAAAGGTCTGGGAGGGCGAACGGCCGAACCAGTTGCGTGGGCTCGATTTCGATCATGCTGTCGATCTGCTGCTGGCGCTCAACGTGGCGAAATCGCTCAACGAGCTGAGCCCGCTGAAAAGCGTCGGCCTGCACAAGCTTAAAGGCGACCGCAAGGGTCAATGGGCAATGATCGTCAACGGGCGCTGGCGTATTTGCTTTGAATTTCGCAAGGGCGATGCCTACGAGGTTGAAATCGTCGACTATCATAAAGGATGACCATGGCTCCCGTTTCCCATCCCGGCCGCCTTCTCAAGCGTGAACTGACGGCGCGAAAACTCTCTGCCAATCGGCTCTCGCTCGACGTGGGCGTGCCGTCCGGCCGCATCACGGACATTCTCAACGGGCGGCGCTCGATTACTGCAGACACCGCGGTCCGCCTCGGCCGCTATTTCGGCAACAGCGCACAGTTCTGGCTCGACTTGCAGAGTCAGTACGACATTGCGATGGTAGAGCGCGAGAAGGGCCGGGAAATTGCGCGGCGTGTAAGGCCGGCGGACGCGGCCTAATTCCTGCAGGCCGGAAATATTCGCGCTTGTGTGCATCCGAAACTCGCGCGTTGGGTGCGTTCGTAGCCTGCCTCAGCGAAGACATAATATCGGCACGCACGACCCTTACCTGAGCGTGCTGGAACTATTCGCGCTGCCGCTGCATCCGAAACAGCCCTCGCGCGTTAACGTGAAACCCGAAACCGGAGATCATCATGCGTTTTGTCTTGTGCATTGTTATCGCGGCGCTGCTGCCGGCTACTGCTCTGGCCGCGAAGGGCGGCGGATCCATGAGCCTGTCGAGCGCGCAGGCCGCCGCGGCGAAAGGTGACCAGAAGGCCGCGGCTGCGCTCGCGACCACGACTGACCGCGAGACCTGTCATGAGCGGCTGCGCCTCCCGTGGTCATTCGAAAAGTCAATGCGTCACCGCCTGCCGGCCGGGCCTTTGCCATCCAGGCGGCGAGCAGCCTTACTGCGTGTCGAAGTAAGCAGTGGAGGCGACACATGAGCGAGCTTCGGTTTCCGAACGAAAGCAAGGCCTATCGCGACGCGCGCGACGCGTTGCTGAAGGACGAGAAGGAGCTGCTCGACAAGACGAAAGCCGTGGCGGCGAAGCGCCGTCAGCTCCCCGACGGCGGGCAACTGAAAGAGGATTACGTCTTCCAGTGGGCCAGCGGCGGCAAAGTCGGTCAGCGCGTGACGTTCTCCGAGCTGTTCGGCGGCAAGAATTCGTTGCTGCTCTATTCATTCATGTTCGGTCCGAGTTGGGACAAGCCGTGTCCGTCCTGCACGTCGCTGATGGATGGGTTTGACCGGAGCTGGTACCAGGTCAGCCAGGACGCTGCCTTCGCCGCGATCGCCAAGGCGCCGGCCGAGAAGATCAACGCCTGGGCCAAGGAGCGCGGTTGGTCGCAGATCCCGCTGCTGTCAGGCTACGGCGCGACGTTTCAGAAGGACTATGGCTGCCAGGGCGAGACCGACGACGATCAGCAGGCGGCGATGCATGCGTTCAGGAAGCGCGACGGCAAGATTTTTCATTTCTATAGCGCCGAAGCGGGCGTCGATACGGTGTGGCCGTACTGGAATCTGATGGACTTCACGCCGGAGGGGCGGCCGGACCGGCTGACGCCGCCGCAAAACTTCAGGCCGGAGTTTTTTGAGAAGAATATTTTGAAGAAGTAGCCGTGCTTCAAACGACTAACTGCGGTGTCGCTATTTATTCCTAGTCTTTAGGCGCGATTAACTGAGCCGGCTTTGTCGGGTCGCAACCCAGCAGTGATACTGCTACTTTTGTGAGCAAAGCGGATTTGCTCAATGGCCAGAAAAAATCGCCCGATCAATCTTCCGGCGCCTTATCTCAAGCGCGTTTGGCTTGAGACGGATCGCGTTGCCGACCGTGCCGTATATCCATTTTGCCTGCCTTTTTTCCACGACGGTCTCGACATCAATTTCGATCACGCGATCACCATTATTGTCGGCGAGAACGGCACAGGAAAATCGACATTGCTCGAAGGCATCGCCGCGCTCGCGGGCTATGACGAAGCCGGTGGGGGCAAAGGCTATCGGCCCGTCGACCATTCGCTTGCGCGCGAAAAAATGGGTGGGGAACTCTCGAAAGCGCTGCGCGCGAGTTGGCTGCCGAAAATAACCAATGGCTGGTTTTTTCGTGCCGAAAGTTTCTTTTCGGTCGCGCGCTATCTTGATGCGGCGGCGATTGACGATCCGTTTGGGCCGCCTCCTCCGGACTTCCTGTCGCATTCGCACGGCGAAGGATTTCTGCGATTTTTTGAGGAACGGTGCCAGCGCCAAGGCATCTTCATCTTCGACGAACCAGAGTTGGCGCTGTCGCCATCACGTCAGGTCGAATTCTTGAAGCTGCTGCGTGCGATGGACCGTTCGCAGATCTGTCAGGTGATCATGGCGACCCACTCGCCGCTGTTGATGGCATATCCCGGTGCGCGTCTGATGCAGCTATCGAAAGACGGATTAGCGTGCGTGAGAGTACAAGACACCGAGCACTACCGCGCAATGCGCGATTTCTGGCGCGATCCCGACGGGTATGTGAATGAAGTATTGGGAGACTAGTGAACGAGGTTGCGGACTACTCCGCCGCCTCGACCCGCTTCTTCCGCTTCGGCGCGGCGCGCCGCAGAACCGGCGCCAGGAACTGCGCGGTGTAACTCTTCTTCGCCGCCACGACGTCTTCCGGCGTGCCGGCCGCGACGATCTCGCCGCCGCCGTCGCCGCCTTCAGGGCCTAAATCGATCACCCAGTCGGCGGTCTTGATCACCTCGAGATTGTGCTCGATCACCACAACGGTGTTGCCGCCTTCAACCAGCTCGTGAAGGACTTCAAGCAGTTTGGCAACGTCGTGGAAATGCAGCCCGGTGGTCGGCTCATCCAGGATGTAAAGAGTTCGGCCAGTCGCCCGCTTTGACAGCTCCTTTGCGAGCTTGACCCGCTGCGCTTCGCCACCCGACAGAGTGGTGGCCTGCTGCCCGACGTGGATGTAATCGAGGCCGACGCGGTGCAGCAGCGCCAGCACGTCGCGCACGCGCGGCACGGCCTTGAAGAAGTCGAGCGCCTCTTCAACCGTCATATCAAGGACGTCGGCGATCGACTTGCCCTTGAACAGGACTTCCAGTGTCTCACGGTTGTAGCGCTTGCCCTTGCAGACGTCGCAGGTGACGTAGACGTCGGGCAAGAAGTGCATCTCGATCTTGATGACGCCATCGCCCTGGCAGGCCTCGCAGCGGCCGCCTTTGACGTTGAAGGAGAAGCGCCCCGGCTCGTAACCGCGCGCCTTGCTCTCGGGCAGGCCGGCGAACCACTCGCGGATCGGCGTGAAGGCGCCGGTATAGGTCGCCGGATTCGAGCGCGGCGTGCGGCCGATCGGCGACTGGTCGATGTCGATGATCTTGTCGATGTGCTCGAGCCCCTCGATGCGGTCGTGCGGGGCGGGCGCGAGCGAGGCACCGTTCAACTTGCGCGCCACCGCGCTGTAGAGCGTGTCGACCAGAAGCGTCGACTTGCCGCCGCCGGAGACGCCGGTCACGCAGGTGAAGAGGCCGAGCGGGATCTCGGCGGTGATGTTCTTGAGGTTGTTGCCGCGTGCGTTGATGACTTTCAGCGTGCGGCGCGAGGGCGGGCGCCGCTCGGGGATCGGCACCGACAGCTCGCCGGAGAGATATTTGCCGGTCCATGATTTCGGCGCGTCGATCAGGTCGTCGACCTGGCCCTCGGCGACGATCTCGCCGCCGTGGATGCCGGCACCGGGGCCGATGTCGAGCACGTGGTCGGCGCTGCGGATCGCATCCTCGTCATGCTCGACCACGATCACGGTGTTGCCAAGGTCACGCAGACGCTTGAGCGTTTCGAGCAGGCGCGCATTGTCGCGCTGGTGCAGGCCGATCGACGGCTCGTCGAGCACATAAAGTACGCCGGTGAGGCCGGAGCCGATCTGCGACGCAAGCCGGATGCGCTGGCTCTCGCCACCGGACAGCGTGCCGGACGAGCGCGACAGAGTGAGATAATCGAGCCCGACGTCGACCAGGAACTTGAGCCGCTCGCGGATCTCCTTGAGCACGCGCACGCCGATCTCGTTCTGCTTGGCGTTGAGCTGTTCGGGCAGCGTCGTGAACCATTCGCCGGCGCGCTTGACGCTCATGTCGGCGACCTGCGCGATGTTCATGTCGGCGATCTTGACGCAGAGCGCCTCAGGCTTGAGCCGCGCGCCCTGGCAGGCCTTGCAGGGTACGTCCGTGAAATATTTCTGCAGATCCTCGCGCGCCCATTCGCTCTCGGTTTCCTTGAAACGGCGCTCGAGATTGGTGATCACGCCCTCGAACGGCTTCTTGGTTGTGTAGCCGCGCAGGCCGTCGTCGTAGACGAACTTGATGTCGTCCTCGCCGGAGCCGTAGAGGATCGCGTCCTGCGTCTTCTTCGGCAGGTCCTTCCACTTGGTGTCGAGCGTGAAACGGAAATGTTTCGCGAGCGCGTCGAGCGTCTGGATGTAATAAGGCGATGACGATTTTGCCCAGGGCGCGATGGCGCCCTTGCGCAAAGTCGCGTCGCGGTCGGGGATCACGAGGTCCGCATCGATATGCTGCTCGAGTCCGAGGCCGCCGCATTCCGGGCAGGCGCCGAACGGGTTGTTGAACGAAAACAGCCGCGGCTCGATTTCCGAAATGGTGAAGCCCGAAACAGGACAGGCGAATTTCTCGGAGAAAATGAGGCGCTCGGCATTGGCGTTGCGGCCGCGATTGGCGGCGGCGCCGCTCGCCTTCGAGTCCGCCAATTCGACCACCGCGAGGCCGTCGGCGAGCTTGAGGCACTGCTCGAGCGAGTCCGCGAGCCGGGTGCCGATGTCGCCGCGCACGACCAGGCGATCGACAACAACATCAATGTCATGCGTGAACTTCTTGTCGAGCGGCTTGACGTCGCCGATCTCGTAATAGGCGCCGTCGATCTTCACGCGCTGGTAGCCCTTGCGCAGGAATTCGGCGAGCTCCTTCTTGTATTCGCCCTTGCGGCCGCGCACGACCGGCGCCAGCACGTAGATGCGCGTGCCTTCCGGCAGCGCCAGCACGCGATCGACCATCTGCGAGACGGTCTGGCTCTCGATCGGCAGGCCGGTCGCCGGCGAATAGGGCACGCCGACGCGCGCCCAGAGCAGCCGCATGTAGTCGTAGATCTCGGTGACGGTGCCGACGGTCGAGCGCGGGTTCTTCGACGTCGTCTTCTGCTCGATCGAAATTGCAGGCGACAGGCCGTCGATCTGGTCGACGTCCGGCTTCTGCATCATCTCGAGGAATTGCCGCGCATAGGCCGAGAGCGACTCGACGTAGCGGCGCTGGCCCTCGGCATAGATCGTGTCGAAGGCGAGCGAGGATTTGCCCGAGCCCGACAGGCCGGTGAACACGACGAGACTGTCGCGCGGAATGGCGACGTCGACGTTCTTGAGATTGTGCTCGCGCGCACCGCGGATGGTGATCTGGCGGGCGTCGCGGGCAAGCTTGCTGTTACGGTCGGGCATTGGATTCCGGAACTTCGTATTGGCGTACTGAACCTGGCTTTTTGGCCACTCAGGCAATGACACGCCGCCGGCCCGGCAAAATGCGGGGCCGTTCGGGCCTGCTTCAGCGGACTTAGTCAGAAGGCTGACCCTTTGCCAGCCCGGTGACCAGACCAGGCCCGGAATCACGGTTGAAAACCGGTGCAAAAGGGATTAGAACATATCAGGAACGGAACTACAAGGAGCCGTTTCCACGCTTCTCATCGGCGCGAAAAGCCCCTGTGGATTAGGGGCAAACGCGCATGCCGCCCTCTATGGACCGCATGGGGCGAAGTCTAGGGTGAGTTTGTTTCATGTGGGGCTACGCGCGGCACGCGGCCCTCAAACGGCGGGCGACGTCCGGCTTCAGGTGAAGCGGCGCGCGATCCGCCACGCGGAGAGCACCATGGCAGGCAGCGTCAACAAGGTCATTCTCGTCGGCAATCTGGGCGCCGACCCCGAAGTCCGCCGCACCCAGGACGGCCGCCCGATCGTCAATCTGCGGGTCGCGACCTCGGAGAGCTGGCGCGACAAGGCGACCGGCGAGCGGCGCGAGAAGACCGAATGGCATCGCGTCGTGATCTTCAGCGAGGGTCTCGCCAAGATCGCCGAGCAATATCTCAAGAAAGGCTCGAAGGTTTACCTCGAAGGCGCGCTGCAGACGCGCAAATGGCAGGACAAAGACGGTCAGGACCGCTACTCGACCGAGGTCGTGCTGCAGGGCTTCAATTCGGCGCTGACGATGCTCGATCGCGCCGGCGGCGGGGGCGGAGCAGGGGCCGACAATGGCGACTTCGGCTCGGCCGGGCCGACTGCCGCGCCACGCGAGCGCAAACCGGCGATGGCCGGCGCCGGCGGCAAGCGCGACGACATGGACGACGAGATTCCGTTCTGACGAGACATGATCTCAGGGCCGTAGGGTGGGCTAAGCGACGCGAGCCCACCGCGGACTGGCATGTGTTTCGGTGGGCGCGCATCGCGCGTCGAAGACGCGCGTAAAACGCGCTTATGCGCGCCTTAGCCCACCCTACGGTTTCTCCTCCACCAAAGACCACGCCAGCAGACGGTGAAAAATTCTTCATTGTCCGCGGCAGCATCAGCGCTTCGGACGCGTGTTCAATTCCACGGCGGCGCGAATGAGTGCCTTCAACGCCTTTTCCTCGATCTTGTCGCCTTCGCGGATGTCGATGGCGCGCCTGGTGTTACCTTCGAGGCTGGCGTTGAAGAGGCCTGAAGGGTCCTCCAACGAGGCGCCCTTGGCGAAGGTCATCTTCACGACAGCTTTGTAGGTCTCGCCGGTGCAGATGATGCCGGCGTGCTCCCACACCGGGACCCCGAGCATCGAATTCGATGGCTTTCGCCATTTCACCTCCTCGACTACGTCCGGGTCGGCCTCTTTGATGAGGCGGCGGACGCGGGCGAGCGCCTCGCCCCGCCAATCACCGAGCTTTTTGATTCTCGCATCGATCAGTCGGGAGGGAGAGCTTCCTCCTTTTGATTTTTTCGACCCGCTCTTTTTCTTCCTCATGGTTGTCGTCGCCCTTTTCATGTGCCGCTTGCCCCAGTTAGCGCTTGTAGGGTGGGCTAAGCGAAGCGAGCCCACCGGCAGACTCTCGTTTGTCTCGGTGGGCTCCGCGCCATAGCGCATCGAAGACGCGCATAAACGCGCGCGCCTTAGCCCACCCTACGACTTCTCGTCCACCAGCAACGACATTGCCAGTGAGCAGAAGCCGGCGAAGGCGATCATTGCATTCACCGCATGCGACACTTCCCATTGCCAGCGCAGCTGCTGCCAGTCGGCCGGGACTTCGGTCCAGTTGTTGGTGGCCTGGTTGGCGGGAAAGGTGAAGGCGAAAAAAATCAGCAACGTCGCGACCAGGCAGACGAGGTTGACCAGGACAAACACGAAAGCGCGCTGCCCACGCATCGCCCAGGCGAGCGCGACATTGGCGAAGACCGCGCCGAACAGCACGACGCCGAACAAGGCCCAGCCGCGGTAGATGTTCTGCACCACGAAATAATTGGCGTCGGTGAGGGAAATCTTGTTCGGCAGCGCAAACAGATGCGCGCCGAGCGGGACGAGCGCCAGCGCGGTCAGCACGATGGCAAGAAATTTGAGGGTTCTCACCCGGTCACGGTTCCAGACTGGACGCGGCCCCTCAACTCCAAATGTACCATAGCCCGGAAAGTTCCCATCGGCGCGCTCACGCCAGCGCGGCGCGCACGCCATCGACGACAAATTGTACGGCGAGCGCCGCCAGCAGCACGCCAAGCAGGCGCGAGAGCACGATGTTACCGGTCACGCCGAGCAGCCGTTCGATACGCGTGCAGAGTAAAAAGACCGCGGCGCAGAGCGCGGCCACGAAGGCGATGACGGCGAGCAGAATGCCGAGCCGCATCGGGTCACCTTCGCTGCGGCCGGCGAGGAGCACGGTGGCGGTGATCGCGCCGGGGCCCGCCATCAGCGGAATGGCGAGCGGAAAGGCCGCGACGTTGCGCACGTGCTCCTCGATGGCGTCCTCGGCCTGGCGCGATTGCCGCTCGATGCGCACGCCGAACACCATTTCGGAGGCGATCGAGAACAGCAGCAGGCCGCCGGCAATGCGAAACGCGGGGAGCCCGATCGAGAGCGTGCGCAGCAGCCAGTCGCCGATGAGCGCGCTGCCGGCGAGGATGGCCGCGGCAATCACGGCAGCGCGCAGCGCCACGCTGCGCCTTGCGCGCTTCGGCAAGCCATGCGTGACCGCCAGATAAGACGGCACGAGGCCGATCGGGTCGACCACGACCAGCAGCGTCACGAATGCCGAGATGAGAAATTCGAGCGGCATAGCGGAACACAAACTACCATGCTCGCCGGCCTGGACCCCCGCTTTCGCGGGGGTGAGCGGAATATGGGGAACGCTTTCGCAGGTCAACCGCTCATTCCCGCGGAAGCGGGAATCCAGTCTTTGAAAAAAGGTCGGCCAGCGAAATTTTGGTCTACTTTTCAGCTTCATTTGGCGCACGGAAACGGCTCGTTTTCGGAACTCGCCGACGGGCTGTAACACATTGAAATAAATAGAGATATTCGCCGGTATAGGCGCGCGTTTCGGGTGGCGCCGCCCCCCTGAATCAGATAGAAAAATCACAACAAAAATTCCACGCAGGACGCCGTCTTGGCCGACACCGAAGCTCCCAAATCGGGGGACTTACCCCCTTCCGACGTGCGCCCGATTTCCATCACCGAGGAAATGAAGCGCAGCTATCTCGATTACGCGATGAGCGTGATCGTGTCGCGGGCGCTGCCCGATGCGCGCGACGGCCTCAAGCCGGTGCACCGGCGCATTCTCCACTCGATGAACGAGCAGGGCCATACGCCCGACAAGAAATACGTGAAGTCCGCGCGCGTGGTCGGCGATGTGATGGGCAAATATCACCCGCACGGCGATCAGGCGATCTACGACGCGCTGGTGCGCATGGCGCAGGACTTCTCCATGCGCCTGATGCTGATCGACGGGCAGGGCAATTTCGGCTCGGTCGACGGCGATCCGCCGGCGGCGATGCGCTACACCGAGTGCCGCCTGGCGCGGCCGGCGATGTCGCTGCTCGACGACATCGACAAGGACACCGTCGACTTCCAGGAAAACTATGACGGCAGCGAGACGGAGCCGAAGGTGCTGCCGGCGCGCTTTCCGAATTTGCTGGTCAACGGCGCAGGCGGCATCGCCGTCGGCATGGCGACGAATATTCCGCCGCACAATCTCGGCGAGGTCATCGACGCTGCGGTCGCGCTCATCGACAATCCGGCAATCACCATCGACGAGCTGATCAAGATCGTGCCCGGTCCGGATTTCCCGACCGGCGGCATCATCCTCGGCCGCGACGGCATCCACTCGGCCTACAAGGAAGGCCGCGGCTCGATCGTGATGCGCGGCAAGGTCGAGATCGAGACCGTCCGCAAGGAACGCGAAGCCTTCATCATCACCGAAATCCCGTACCAGGTGAACAAGGCGACGATGGTCGAGCGCATCGCCGAACTGGTGCGCGAGAAGAAGATCGACGGCGTCGCCGACCTGCGCGACGAGAGCGACCGCCAGGGCTATCGCGTGGTGGTCGAGCTCAAGCGCGAGGCGGTGCCCGACGTCGTGCTCAACCAGCTCTACCGCTTCACGCCGCTGCAATCCTCGTTCAGCGCGAACATCGTGGCGCTCGACGGCGGCCGCCCGCTGGTGATGACGCTGAAGGACCTGCTCTCGGCCTTCATCGCATTCCGCGAAGAGGTCGTCTCCCGCCGCACCAAGTTCCTGCTCGGCAAGGCGCGCGACCGCGCCCACGTGCTGGTCGGCCTCGCCATCGCGGTCGCCAATATCGACGAGGTGATCAAGCTGATCCGCGCCGCCAAGAACCCCGAGGAGGCGCGCGAAGCCCTGATGAAGCGCGACTGGGCGGCCAAGGACGTGGCGGCGATGGTGACTTTGATCGACGATCCGCGCCACAAGGTCTCCGCCAAGAACACGACCAAGCTGTCGGCCGAGCAGGCCAAAGCCATCCTCGACCTGCGCCTGCAGCGCCTGACCGCGCTCGGCCGCGACGAGATCAAGGCAAGAGCTCGACAAGCTCGCCGCCGAAATCGCCGACTATCTCGAGATCCTGCGCTCGCGCGCGCGCATCCAGAAGATCATCAAGGACGAGCTCGCGGCGGTGAAGAAGGACTTCGCCACGCCGCGCCGCACCGTGATCGCCGAAGCGACCGGCCACGTGGAAGAGGAAGACCTGATCACGCGCGAGGAGATGGTCGTCACCGTCTCGCACCAGGGCTACATCAAGCGCGTGCCGCTCTCGACCTATCGCGCGCAGCGCCGCGGCGGCAAGGGGCGCGGCGGCATGCAGGTGCGCGAGGAGGATTTCGTCTCGCGGCTGTTCGTCGCCTCGACGCACGCGCCGGTGCTGTATTTCTCCTCGCGCGGCAAGGTCTACAAAGAGAAGGTCTGGCGGCTGCCGATCGCGGCGCCGCAGGCGCGCGGCAAGGCGCTGATCAACATCCTGCCGCTGCAGCAGACCGAGACCATCACCACCATCATGCCGCTGCCGGAGGACGAGGCCGACTGGGCCGCGCTCGACGTGATGTTTGCAACCACCAGCGGCACCGTCCGCCGCAACAAGCTCAGCGACTTCGCCGACGTGCGGCCCTCCGGCATCATTGCAATGAAGCTGGAAGACGGCGAGGCGATCGTCGACGTGCAGATCTGCACCGAGAAGGACGACGTACTGCTCACCGCCAATGGCGGCCAGTGCATCCGCTTCGCGGTGCCGGAGGTGCGCGTGTTCCAGGGCCGCACCTCGCGCGGCGTGCGCGGCATCACGCTCGCCGAGAAGGATCACGTCATTTCAATGTCGATCCTTCGCCACGTCGACGTGTCGGCCGAAGAACGCGCCGCCTACCACAAGCGGGCCAGCGCGATCCGCCGCGGGGTCGGCGACGAGCCGGAGCCCGCCGAGGCGGAGGAGGGCGTCAGGAACATCGAGCTCGGCGAGAAGCGCTACGTCGAATTGTCGGCCGCCGAGCAGTTCGTTCTGACGGTGTCCGAGCGCGGCTTCGGCAAGCGCTCATCGTCCTACGAGTACCGCACGACCGGCCGCGGCGGCAAAGGCATCGTGGCCATGACACTCACCAAGAAGACCGGCAAGATCGTCGGCTCCTTCCCGGTGGAAGAGGCCGACCAGGTGATGCTGGTCACCGACGCCGGCAAGCTCATCCGCACGCCGGTTTCCGGCATCCGCATTGCCGGCCGTTCGACGCAAGGCGTGATCGTGCTCAACACGGCGGAAGACGAGAAGGTCGTGTCGGTCGAGCGCCTGAGCGAAGATGGCGGCGAGGACAGCGAAGAATAAATCGTTCGCAATCTGCGCTAGAGCATGATCCATTGAGGTTGACACTCAACGTCGTCATGGCCGGGCTTGTCCCGGCCATCCACGTCTTTGAATTTTCACGATCATTAAAACGTGGATGCCCGCGACGAGCGCGGGCATGACGATTCAATTTGACTCGATCCTGCGCTAGCGGCCGCCCGGCGGGAATGCAGCGTCGAGAGCTTGCAGGTCTTGCGGCGTCAGCGTGAGCGAGAGCGCGACCGCATTCTCCTTGACGTGGGCGACCGAGCCGGACTGGGGGATCGCAATGACATCGCCGCCGCGAATGGCCCAGGCCAGCGCAACGGTCGCCGCGGAGCAATTGTGCGCGGCGCCAATCCGCGCCAGCACCGGATTGCGCAGCAGCTTGGCGCCTTCGCCGCCGAGCGGCGAGTAGGCCATGATCGGCATTCCGCGTTTCCTGCACCACGGCAGCACGCCACGCTCGATGGCCCGCTCGTCGAGACTGTAGGGGATCTGATTGGCCGCGCAGCGGTCGCCGCGCGGCACGCGAAAGAGCTCTTCCATTTCGCGGATCCCGAAATTGGACACGCCCCACGAGCGGATCTTTTTCTTCGCGACCAGGTCTTCAAACCCGGCGACCACGTGGGAAATGCCAACGCCCTTTTGCGGCCAGTGCAAAAGGTAAAGATCGAGATGGTCCGTGCCGAGGCGATTCAGGCTCGCCTCGCAGGCACGTGCAATGCCGTCGCCCGCCACGTTGTTGGGCCACACCTTCGAGACCAGGAAGACCTTGTCGCGCTGACCGGCAATCGCGCGGCCGATGAATTCCTCGGAGCCGTAAATTTCCGCCGTGTCGATGACCGTCATCCCGAGCGAGATGCCCGCGCGCACCGCCTCTTGTTCTTCCGCCTGCGGACGTCGTCCCTTTGCCAGGCGCGCGGAACCCTGGCCCAGCGCCGGCACGGTCTTGCCGTCGCGAAACTTGACGGTCCGCGTTGCGGTTGGCGCGGTTTGAGCCGATGCCCCGAGCGGCATCGCAAGCGCCACGGGAACGGAGGCGAGCGATGCTGCACAGAGCCCAGTGAATTCGCGCCGGTTCAGGGGTCGATTGCTCATATCTCCCGATAACGCAGGACCATTCCGATCCTAAATCAAGATCGCTTGAAGTCTTGCCGACCGCCGGACTTAAGGAAGATCGTTTTGACGTCATGCCCGCGCTTGTCGCGGGCATCCACGTCTAGGAGCATGGTAAGACGTGGATGGCCGGGACACAGGCGTGCGAAAGCACGCCGTTCTTCGAACGGTTATGCCCGGCCATGACGGCAAAGCGAGTACCATGAATTACCACCTCTTCTCGGCGTTCCTGCTCATCACGTTCGTCCTGGTGATCGTGCCGGGGCCGATCGTCACGCTTGTCATCGCAACCGGCGCCACGCGCGGCACCCGTGCCGCGCTGATCACGGTGATTGGCACCACGCTCGGCAACGCCGCGCTGCTCGCCTGCATTGCGTTCGGCCTGAACTGGATCCTGAAGACTTCCGCCGAAGTGTTTGAAGTCCTGCGCTGGACCGGCGCGGCCTACCTGATCTGGCTGGGCATCCAGAGCTGGCGGACGGCCGGCCGCGCGGCGGAAGCGCCGGCACCGGGGCATCGCGTGCACATCACGCGCGGCTTCCTCGTCGCCATCACCAATCCGAAGACGATCGCGTTCTTCACGGCCTTCCTGCCGCAATTTATCGATCCGGCGCTGCCGGCACAGGGTGGCAGCTCTTCGTGATGTGCACGGTGTCGGTTGTGCTGGCCGGGCTGACCGATGCGGCCTGGGCCGTCGCGGCGGGTTTTGGCCGCGCCTGGTTCATGAAGCCGCGGCACAATGCGCTGCTCGGCCGGCTCTCGGGCGCTGCGCTGATCGGCGGCGGCCTGTGGCTCTCGCTGGCGCGGCGGGCGGGTTAAGCGTCGACACGAATGCCGATCGCCTAGCGCTTTCGCTTCGGACTCTCTTTTTCGGGTGGCAGATCGAGCTCAATAATGAGCCCGCTATTTCGCTCAGCCTGCTCCGCGAGGCGCAAATATGCGGCAGCCAAGCTTTCGAGTTCGGCGCGGGCTGCTTGGTCTCGTTCGGTGTCGGCATGGGCGAGAAGTTCGAGAGCTTTCGCCCGGTAATGATCCCCCACGGCCATTCATGGCCCCCTTGCTCGTTTGCACCCCACCGGAGGCCAAACGCAAAGGCTTTGAGTTCGTTCCAGAATTACTGAAATGTCAGTTTAAGGTGGAACATTAAATGGCGGTGGCAGCCGTTTGGGAACTTGGCCCTTAGCGCCCGCCGGCCTTCTCCAGGATCGCCACCATCTCCTTGAAGCCACGTTTTTTCGCGAGCGTGAGCGGCGTCTCGCCCGAGCGGTCGGCGAGATTGACGTTGGCGCCGGCATCGACCAGCGCTTTCAGCGTCGCAACGTGACGCTTGCCGCCGTCGCCGAGCACGATCGAACTCAATGACCGCGGTCCAGCCGAGATTGTTGACGTGGTCGAGCGGCGCCTTGGCCGCAATCAGCATGCGGACGATCTCGTCGTGACCGAGATGTGCGGCTGCGATCAGCGCGGTGCCCTGATAGAGACTGGTGATGTTGCCTGCCTTGCAGCCGCCGTCGAGCGCGACTTTCAGCATCGGCACGTCGTCGGCGACCGCGGCGATGGTGACAATGTCGTATGTCTGCGCTTCGAGCGCGTTGGCGTCGGCGCCGAGCCGCATCAAAGCGCGCGCCGCGTCCGGCTTGCGCATGAATGCCG
The DNA here is from genome assembly GCA_963736275.1 of uncultured Alphaproteobacteria bacterium. GTDB lineage: Bacteria > Pseudomonadota > Alphaproteobacteria > Rhizobiales > Xanthobacteraceae > Pseudolabrys. The sequence goes on along the minus strand of CAVTOP010000007.1, from coordinate 259,720 downwards.
CGACATGCAGCGGTGTGCGGGCGCGGCTATCGCGTACATCGACGGCTGCGCCGGACTTCACCAGTCTCTCGATTTCGGCGACGTCGCCTTTGGCCGCGGCCGCGTGCAGGCCGCGATAGGCCTGCAGCTCGGCGGTGTTTGGCGGCGTTTGCGCGGACGGCCGGAGCCGCAGAGGAAAGAACGAGCGACAGGCATAAAATCAGTCGCGCAGGGGTCATTCTGTCAATCCACTTTCTGTCAATCCACTTTCAAATTAAGCGTCGCCACAATCGGCTTCCATTTCATGGTTTCGCGCTGGATGTGGTTGGTGAGCTCCTGCGGCGAGCCGCCGCGCGGCTGTGCGCCGAGCTTCGACAGCGCGGTCTTCATCGCATCGCCCCGAAGTGCGGCGTTCGTCGCGGCATTGAGCTTTGCGATGATGGCGGGCGGCGTATCGCGCGGGGCCATGAAGGCGGTCCAGGCGCCGCTCGTCACCGAGGGAAATCCGATCTCCGGCATCGCCGGCACGTCGGGCAACTCCGGCGCGCGCTTGGGGCCGACGATGGCGAGCGCACGCAATTTTCCGTCCTGAACGAGCTGCAGCGACGTGCTCACCGTGTCGAACGTCATCTGCACCTCGCCGGCGACGACCGCCGTCAGCGCAGGGCCGCCGCCTTTGTACGGCACGTGCAGAATATTGGTGCCGCTCACCGACTTGAACAGTTCGGCATTGAGATGCGGCAGCGTGCCGATGCCGCCAGTTGAATAATTGAGCTTGCCGGGATTGGCCTTGGCGTAGGCGATGAGGTCGGCAACTGATCTGAACGGCGTCTGCGCGTTGACCACCAGTACCTGCGGCGTCTCGGCGACCAACGCGATCGCGGCAAAGCTTGCGGCATCGTAGCCAGCGTTCTTGTGGATCATCGGGCTCATGATGAGCCCGCTCGCGGCCGACACCATCAGGGTATAGCCGTCGGGATCGGCGGACGCCGCCGCGCGCGAGCCGATGGTGTTGCCGGCGCCCGGCTTGTTCTCGATGAAGACGGTCTGCCCGAGTACCGGCGGCAATGCATTCGCGAGCACGCGCGCCATCACGTCGACCGGTCCGCCGGCGGGCGTCGGCACGATGATGCGGATCGGGCGGGTCGGGTAATCCTGTGCGAAAGCAGGCGCCGCCCACAGCAGCAAAGCGGCGGCAAGAGGTGTACCAAGAGCTGTACCAAGAGCGGCGCGACGCATCGGTGCTCTCCTCAAGGCGGTTTGCCCGGAAGCAAGCCTAGCGCCGCGTCGGCGGTGACGTAAGGCGCCTTGTTACCCTGCGCGATCGATGGCGATCAGCCGCACGTTCGGCTTGCCGAATTCGGTGCCGACGCAGTTGGAATACGGCCAGGGTTGCTGATTGCACGCCCGCATTGCTTCGGCAGCCGGCTTGGGCAGGGGGCCTGCGACCACGTCGGTGGTCGGCGCGGACAATAAGGTGATCGCAGCGGCGATGGTCGCGGCAACCACAACTGCGGCGAGAGATTTCAACATGACGGTCCCCTGTTCAGGCCTCGCCGGAGCATTCGCTCTCGGCAAGGATGAAATACGAAAGGTGGTCTTTTGGTTCAGTGACGCCAGTCACAAAACAGTGGATTTCCGGCTGCGTTCTGAAGATTGGTGGCGGCCTGCGGGGAAAAGGTTCAAGCCGCAAAGGCCGCGGCCTTGCGAGGCCAAAGACGGCGGGTTAGACCCCGCTTTATGGCGAGAATCGCCCTCTACGCCGGGTCATTCGACCCGGTCACCAACGGCCATCTCGACGTGGTGCGGCACGCCGTCCGCCTTGCGGACCGGCTGGTGATCGCCATCGGCGTGCATCCGGGCAAGACCCCGCTGTTTTCAGTGGAGGAACGTACGGCCATGCTGCACGAGAACTGCGCACCGTTTGCGCGCGAGGCCAAGTGCGAATTGTCCTGCGTCACGTTCTCGGATCTGGTGGTGGATGCGGCGCGCAAGGCCAACGCGACCATGCTCATCCGTGGCGTGCGCGACGGCACCGATCTCGACTATGAAATGCAGATGGCGGGCATGAACGGCGCGATGGCGCCCGAGGTCGTCACGGTTTTCCTGCCGGCTTCGCCGGCGGTGCGCCCGATCACCGCCACATTGGTCCGGCAGATCGCCGGCATGGGCGGCGACGTTTCGGCCTTCGTGCCGGCACCGGTTGTCGCGCGCCTGAAAAAGAAATTTCCGCGCTGATTTGAGCGCGCCGCCGCAACGAGGAACACAATGATCACCCGCCGGTTCAAATGGATATCTCTCGCTTTCACGCTGGCGCTGTTTGCAGCGCCCGCTTTCGCACAATCGGCGCTGGAAAATCCCGCAGGCCTGCGCGAGCAGGCACCGGCGACCTACAAGGCGCGCTTCGACACGAGCAAAGGCGTGTTCGTGATCGAGGTGACGCGCGCCTGGGCGCCGAAGGGCGCCGACCGTTTCTACAATCTCGTGAAGAACGGCTTCTACGACAACGCGCGTTTCTTTCGTGTGATCTCCGGCTTCATGGTGCAGTTCGGCATCAACGGCGATCCGGGGATCATGGCGCGCTGGCGCGCCGCGCAAATTTCCGACGATCCCGTCGCCCAAAGCAATACCAAAGGCATGATCACCTTTGCGATGGCCGGACCGAACACACGCACCAGCCAGGTCTTCATCAACTTCGGCGACAATTCGCGGCTTGACCAGTCAGGCTTTGCGCCGTTTGGGCGGGTGGTGTCCGGAATGAACGTCGTCGAGGCGCTTAACGCCGAATACGGCGAGGGCGCGCCGAACGGCCGCGGCCCCAACCAGAGCCGCATCCAGAACGAGGGCAATGCCTATCTGTCGAAAGAGTTTTCGCGCATGGACTACATCAAGAAGGCAACCATCGAGCGCTGATCGCGTCTGTCTGTTGGGTATGTATTGTGAGAGGGAGCGTTATGGCGAAGCCAGAAGATACTCTGACGCTGGAGACCACCAAAGGTAAAATTGTGATCGAGATGCGCCCCGACCTTGCGCCGGGGCACGTCGCGCGCATCAAGGAACTGGTGAAGGACGGCTTTTACGACGGAATCGTCTTTCACCGCGTGATCGACGGCTTCATGGCGCAGACCGGCTGTCCGCACGGCACCGGCACCGGCGGCTCCGGCAAGAAGCTCAAGGCCGAATTCAACAAGGAGCCGCACGTGCGCGGCATCGTGTCGATGGCGCGCGCGAGCAGTCCTAACTCGGGCGACAGCCAGTTTTTCATATGCTTTGACGATGCCAAGTTCCTCGACAATCAGTACACGGTCTGGGGCAAGGTGATCGAGGGCATGGAGAACGTCGACCAGATCAAACGCGGCGAGCCGGTCGTGAACCCCGACAAGATCGTCAAGGCGACGATGGGGGCGTGAGACATCCCGACTGCGTCATGGCCGGGCTTGTCCCGGCCATCCACGCCTTGAAAATGTTCTGAGCGAAAGGCGTGGATGCCCGGCACATAGGCGTGCGAAAGCACGCCGTTCTTCGAACGGCTACGGCCGGGCATGACGACCTAAAGTCATGAAAACGGACCTCTTCGATTTCGAGCTACCGGTCGACCGGATTGCTTTGCGGCCGGCGAGCCCGCGCGACTCCGCCCGGCTGCTCTTGGTGAAGCCGCATACTCCGCTCACCCCCGCGGAAGCGGGGGTCCGGAGCGGCGACGAAAAAGCCGGTCAAGGTGGCTCCTGGGTCCCCGCTTTCGCGGGGACGAGCGGAGAGGTTTTCGAAGACCGTCTTATCCGTGATCTGCCGGGCCTGCTGCGCGCGGGCGACTGCCTTGTGGTCAACGACAGCAAGGTGATCGCGGCGCGTCTCAATGGCCGGCGCATCGGGCGCGGCAGCGCCGAACCTGCGGTCGAGGCGACCCTGCACAAGCGCATCGACGGCTCTCACTGGCGGGCTTTCGTAAAGCCGGCCAAGAAGCTCGACGTCGGCGACGTCCTGCGGTTCGGGACTGAGGGGAAGGTCTGTTTCCTCGGCGAGCTTGATGCTCAAGTTTCACAGAAAGATGAGGGAGGGGAGATAACCCTGTCGTTTTCCTTTCACGGGCCGGTTCTTGACCAGGCGATTGCCGAGCGTGGCGAGATGCCCTTGCCGCCCTATATTGCGTCCCGCCGCGCCCCGGACGAGAAGGACCGCGCAGACTACCAGACCCTCTTCGCCCAGGAGGAAGGTTCGGTGGCGGCGCCCACCGCCGGCCTGCACTTCACCGAAACGCTGCTGAAAGGCCTCAAGGCGCGCGGCATTGCGCTCCAGAAGGTTACGCTACACGTCGGTGCGGGCACTTTCCTGCCGGTGAAGGCGGACGACACCGCCGGTCACACGATGCACGCCGAGTTTGGCACGGTGTCCGCGGAGGTGGCGGACACGCTCAACGCCGTGCGCGCCAAAGGCGGGCGGATCGTGGCCGTCGGCTCGACCGCCTTGCGGCTCCTGGAAAGCGCGGCCGGTGGGGACGGGCGCCTGCAGGCCTTCTCGGGAGAGACGGCGGTTTTCATCACGCCGGGCTACACATTCCGCGCCGTCGACCTGATGCTCACCAACTTCCATCTGCCGCGCTCGACTTTGTTCATGCTGGTGGCGGCCTTCAGCGGGCTCGACACAATGAAACGCGCCTATGCGCATGCGATCGCGGGCGGCTATCGGTTCTATTCGTACGGCGACGCGTGTCTGCTTTATCCTGCCGGCCGATGAGCAAACCTTTCTCCTTCCAGTTGCTCAATACCGACGGCGACGCGCGCCGCGGCGAACTCATCACGTCGCATGGAAAGGTGCAGACGCCGGCCTTCATGCCGGTCGGGACGCAGGCGACCGTGAAAGGCCTGATGCCGGACGACGTCCGTGCGACCGGCGCCGAGATCGTCCTCGGCAACACCTATCATCTGATGCTGCGCCCCGGCGCCGAGCGCATCGCGGCGCTTGGCGGCCTCCATAAGTTCATGAACTGGCCGCTGCCGATCCTCACCGATTCCGGCGGTTTCCAGGTGATGTCGCTGTCGGAGCTGCGCCAGATCGACGAACGCGGGGTGACGTTCCGCTCGCATCTCGACGGCGCCATGGTGGCGCTTTCGCCCGAGCGCGCGATCGAGATTCAGGGACTGCTCGGTGCCGATATTTCGATGCAGCTCGACGAGTGCCTGAAGCTACCCGCCTCGTCAGAGGAAATCGCACGTGCAATGCAATTGTCGTTGCGCTGGGCCGAGCGCTCGAAACGTGCCTTCGACGGACGGGCGAAAGAGGGTTACGCCCTGTTCGGGATCGTGCAGGGCGGTGACGATCTCGTGTTGCGCGCCGAGAGCGCCCGCGCGCTGACCGGGATGGCCTTCCAGGGCTATGCGATCGGCGGACTCGCGGTCGGAGAGCCGCAGGAGGTGATGCTCAAGATCGTCGCCGAGACGGCGCCGGCGCTGCCGGCCGAGTGCCCCCGCTATCTGATGGGAGTCGGAACGCCGCACGATCTCATCGAAGCCGTCAGGCGCGGCATCGATATGTTCGACTGCGTGCTGCCGACGCGCAACGGCCGCCACGGCATGGCCTTCACGCGCTTCGGTCCGATCAATCTTGCCAATGCGCGGCATGCACACGACCCCCGCCCGATTGACGAGCAGAGCGCGCACCCAGCTGCGCGTATCTATTCGCGCGCCTATCTGAACCATTTGACCAAGGCCAACGAGATCCTGGGCGCGGTCCTGCTCTCGACCATCAATCTTGCCTACTATCAGACGTTGATGGCGGGCATGCGCGAGGCGATCGCAGGCGGGCGCTTTGCCGAATTTCAGGCCGCCACAGAGGCCGGCTGGGCGCAAGGCGATTTGCCACCGCTCTGAGGGTTGTCTCGCGGGTGCTGCTTCGCTAAACGCAACCCATGAACGTCCAGCCGTCGTTTCTCTCACATCGTCGCAAGCCGCGATTCAAGCTGCCGCCGGGCACGTGCGACGCGCATTGCCACGTCTTCGGGCCGGCGGCGAAATTTCCTTATGCGCCGAACCGGCGCTACACGCCGGAGGATGCACCGAAGGAAATGCTCGCCGCGCTGCATGCACATCTCGGCATCGAGCGCGCGGTCATCGTGCAGGCAAGTTGCCACGGCATCGACAATGCCGCGATGCTCGATTGCATTGCGTCGGATCCCAAGCGCTATCGTGGTGTTGCGATCGTCGACGACAGTTTCACCGACGCGCATTTCGACAAACTCGATGCCGGTGGCGTTCGCGGGGTTCGCTTTAATTTCGTGAAGCATCTCGGCGGCGCCCCCGACATGGCTGTGTTCAACCGCGTCATCGACCGCATCAAGGGTCGCGGCTGGCACGGGGTGCTGCATGTCGACGCACCCGACATTGTTCCGCTCTCGGAGATGATGCGAAAACTGCCACTGCCGTTCATCGTCGATCACATGGGGCGAGTGCCCTCAGCTGCCGGTGTCGATCAGCCGCCGTTGCGTGCGCTGATCGAGCTTTCGCGCCTCGAAAACTGCTGGATCAAGGTCTGCGGCTCGGAGCGGATCTCCATGCCGCCCTATGCCGCGGCTGTGCCTATCGCTCACGCGCTGGTCGAAGCCGCGCCCGATCGTGTGCTGTGGGGTACCGATTTTCCGCATCCGAATGCGACCCATGAGGCCGACGAGGCCGATCTGGTTGACCTCGTGCCGCAATTCGCGCCCGATGCGCTGGCTCAAAAGCGCCTGCTGGTAGACAATCCGGCACGGCTTTATGGTTTTGGATCATAAGAACAAAGACTGTGGAGGAGATGCACATGAACAAGGGGATATTCCGGGCGAACCGCCGTTGCGCGGTGCTGACCGTAGCGGCACTGATGCTTGCGCCTTTGAGCGGGGCAAAAGCGGCCTGGCCGGAAAAGCCGATCAAGATCGTCCTGCCGTTCGGTGCCGGTGGTGTCGCCGACGTCACCTCGCGCATCATGGCCGACAAACTCAGCCAGAAGCTCGGCCAGCGCGTGGTCATCGAGAACATGCCCGGTCCCGGCGGTATCAACGCGGCACGGGCCGTGATCACCGCGCCACCGGATGGCTACACGATGGCGCTGGTGACCAACGGCACGGCGATCAGCGTGGCCGCTTTTAAAAGCCTGCCGTTCGATCCGGTGAAAGACTTCGAACCGGTGTCGATGGTCGGGACGTTTGATCTCGTTTTTGTCGTCAACAGCGAGTCCGAGTACAAGACGCTCGGCGACTTCATCAAGGCGGCGAAGGCGCAACCCGGCAAACTGAACATCGGCACGATCGCGGTCGGCGGCACGCAAAATCTCGGCGCTGAGCTGTTCAAGTCGATGGCCGATCTCAATGTGCAGATCGTCCCGTACAAGAATTCGCCTGACATCGTGGTGGCGCTGCTGCGCAACGACGTGCAGATGCAGGTCGACTTCCCGCCGGCGGTGCAGGGTCAGGTCAATGACGGCAAGATGCGCGTGCTGGCGACATCGAGCCCGAAGCCGTCGCCCCTGCTCAAGGGCGTGCCGACGGTCGATCAGGCCGGCGTGAAAGGCTTCGAGGTGATTTCCTGGAACGCCGTCGGCGCGCCCAAGGGCACGCCCAAAGAGGTCATCGCCACGATGAGCAAGGCGATGCACGAAGTGCTCGACATGCCGGACGTCAAGGAGCAGTTCGCCAAGGTTGGCGTGGTCGCGCATGCGAGCTCGGCCGCCGAAATGATGGGCAGGCTTACCGGCGACATCAAGAAATGGAACGACGTGATCGACAAAGCCGGTATCCCGCGAAAGTAAACACGTACAAGGTCGGAATGCAGAAGAAGAAACGCTCAGTCGCGATCGTCGGCGCCGGGATGGGCGGACTGGCGGTCGCGGCGACGCTGCGGCGTGTCGGCATCGACGTCCAGGTCTACGAGCAGGCGGCACGCTTCGCGCGCATCGGGGCCGGTATCCAGATGATGCCGAATTCGATGAAGGTCTTGCGCGGCATCGGTGTAGAAGATCGGCTGCGCGCGACGTCGTTTGCGCCCTTTTCGCATCTCAACCGTATTGCGGATACCGGCGAGGTGACGCGCGAGTTGCCGATGCCGGAAAGCCTCTACAACGCGCCATATCTTTGCATGCACCGCGCGGATCTGCACGACGCACTCGCGTCCGTGGTGCCGCCGGAAATCATCCACCTCAACAAGAAGCTTGTCGGGCTCGATCAGGCCAGCGGGCGTGTGACGCTGCACTTTGAGGACGGCAGCACCGCCAGCGCCGATGCCGCCGTCGGCGCCGATGGCGTGCATTCGGTCGTGCGCGACATTGTGGTCGGGCCGGATGCGCCGATCCACAAAGGTCGCATCGCCTACCGCGCGGTGTTTCCGTCCAAGCTGATGGGCGGCTTCGATATCGGACCCTCACGCACGAAATGGTGGGGCACTGACCGCCACATCGTCATCTATTACACCAACAAGGCAAAGGGTGAGGTGTACTTCGTCACCAGTGTGCCGGAGCCTGCCGAATGGCTCACGCGTGAATCCTGGTCTGCGAAAGGCGACGTCAAGGAACTGCGCGCCGCCTACGAAGGATTTCACCAGGATGTCCGCAACGTGCTCAATGCGTGCCCGGATTGCCATAAGTGGGCGATCCTCGAGCGCGAGCCGCTGCGGCGCTGGAGCGATGGGCGCGTCGTGCTGCTCGGGGACTCCGCGCATCCGATGACCCCTTACATGGCGCAGGGCGCGGCGACCTCGATCGAGGATGCGGCCATTCTTGCCCGCTGTCTCGATGCGGTGAACGGCGAGGATATCGAAGGCGCGTTCAAGCGCTACGAGGCACATCGCAAGCCGCGTACGTCGGTGGTTCAGGCAATATCGAGCGCCAATACCTGGATGCGCGAAGGCGATGGCGACACCAGCTGGCTTTATGGCTACGACGCATGGAATGCCAATCTTGATCAGCCGGCTGCAAATCCGCAGATGAAGGCGGCCTGAACGGTTCGGCATTGCCTAGCGGTCGTCATGCCCGGCACTCGGGTACGGCCTTCGGCCGGCCCGAGCACAAGCTCTTGTGCCGGGCATCCACGTCTTAGTTCAGCAAGGAAAGACGTGGATGGCCGGGACATAGGCGTGCGAAAGCACGCCGTCCTTCGGACGGCTATGCCCGGCCATGACAGTTACGGCCCGCCATAGAGCCAGGCGATACTCTCGTAGCTTTCCTCCGGTGAGCGCGGCGACAGCGCCGTCTCGCGCAACTCGGCGGTGACGCCGCGCGCGTGGTAAACTTCGCCGTAGACGCGCGCCATGATCTGCGTTCGTCCCGTGCGCAGGTACCGCTCCTGCTGATAGGCCTTGAACGCCGCCGCCGGATCGTCGGGTGAGGCCGCGACTTTGTCGGCGAGAACAATCGCATCCTCGGTCGCCATGCAGGCGCCTTGCGCGAGATATTGCAGCATCGGATGCGCGGCATCGCCGAGCAATGTCACGCGCCCTTGCGACCAGTTCTTCACCGGCTCGCGGTCACAAAGCACCCACATGCGCCAGGTTTCGATGCGCTCGAGCATGCGCTGCACCTGCGGCACTTGCATCTTGAAGTGCTGCCACATCACGTCCTTGCTGCCCTCGGCGTTCCATCCTTCCTCGTAATGGTCGGAGTGGAAGACTGCGACGAGGTTGTAGAGCTCGCCACGTCGCAGCGGGTAGTGCACGAAGTGTGTGCGCGGGCCGGCCCAGAGCACGACGTCGGGCCGCCAGAGATCTTTCGGCACGTCCTCGCGCTTGAGCACGCCGCGATAGGCGATGTGACCGGAGACGCGCGGCTCGCCGTCGCCGACCACCTGGTCGCGGATTTTCGACCACATTCCGTCGCAGCCGATCAGCGCGCGGCCTTCGACGGTCTCGCCGTTGTTGAGCGTGACGCTGACGCCGTCCCCATGATCCTTGTAGGCGTCCACGCGCCGGCTGGTCTCCAGCGTGATCAGGTTGCTGTTCTGACATGCCTTGAGAAAGGCACTGTGAATATCGGCCCGATGACTCACGGCGTAGGGCTGGCCGAACCGTTTAATGAAGCTATCGCCCAGCGGGATATTGGTGATGAGCTTGCCGGTGAGCGCGTCGCGCATCTCCTGCGCGGGCGGACAGTGCGCGTCGGCCAGGATCGCATCCTTGAGACCGACCTTTTCGAGAACGCGGAAGATATTGGGTCCCAACTGGATGCCGGCGCCAACCTCGCGGAATTCCGGCGACTGCTCGAAAAGACGAACCGGAAATCCCTTGTGGGCAAGCGCGTAGGCCGCAATCAGGCCGCCGATGCCGCCGCCGGAAATGAGAAAGGGGGCGGAGCCATTCGTACGCGCCATCGTCCGCACCATGGGGGTCACCTCAATCACCAACACGAGACCGGCCGACCATAAAACCTGATTTGGCCCGACGCAAAGCATGCCGGGCATGAAAACAAAACCCGCCTGCGCGATGCAGGCGGGTTATGACGGCGGCAGGTCGCGCCGGTTATTTCGTGACTTGACCGCGAACTTCCCCGGCCTTGTTGGCGGCCGTATGAATGTTCACGTACCACTTTCCGGCCATCAATTCCTCGGCCTGGGCGTCGGTGAGCGTTGCCGAGCCTTCGAACGCGCCCTTGTCGGCGCCGGCAATTGGCACCACGACGGCGCCGTTCTTTCCGGATTCGGCGGAGTGGAAATGCGCGGCCGTTGCCGGCCCCGACAGACCGGTCACGCTGCCCTTCCAGGACAACTGCTTGTTTGAAGTATCAAAAGTGGCGGTGACGGATCCGCTGCCTTTGCTGTCGACCGGCGGGACTTCATTCGAGGACTTCAGGTCGGCCTTTAAATTGACCGAGGCGGCGAGAGCGGGTGCGGAAAACAGGACCGCAGCCGTGCAGGCGAGGGCGGCCAAGCCTGACCGCGCAAATGTCGTCGTCATAAAGGCTCCTCCCTAGGAATGCGGAAAACGCATCACATAGAGGGAACACTCTATACCCGGAACTATTCCGGCAAGAAATCTTCAATGAGACGTAAGCGGAATTGACGTGCTGGAGAGTTCGCCGCAGGAGTTGCATGCCCAGTGGTGTCGAATCTCGCCACCCTCGACGAATTCCGAGGACACCGGCGCGACCATCACGTCATCGCATTGCGGGCAACGAATTGGGGCCGCAAAGGCGCGGATGGCGGAGAGCTTCGCCCGATACTCATGAAGCTGCATGTCACGGCCTCCTTGCTGTCTCCCCGTTCCATAGTCCCCTGAGTAGCGGCGTATCGTGGCGAGCACGAGACGTTTTGATGAAACTGTGGTGACCAGATCTGCGGCGGCACGGCTTGCTTGCACGTTCGTTGTTCGCATGAATGGAAGGTCAATCAAGGTGTTTGGCGGGTTACGTGTAACGATAGGTGCATCGGTCTTGCCAAATTTTCGACGATTTTACGCAATGCCGGCGAAGTGTCAGCACCGGCGCGAGAGCTGCGGGACTTAGAATCGCGCGGGGTTGAGCCACCGCGCATTGAGCTCACGCATCGCCTGCTCGCGGCTAACAGCATAGCCCTGATTTTGACTGCTTTCCGGGCGCGCCGTGATCGTCCAGGACCACGGCCGGCCTTCCGGCGCCTGTGGTACCAGCGTGATGCGCCCGACGAGTTGCTTGCCCTCGAAGACGTCGTAGTCGTCCGACGACCATTCGCCATCACGATTTCGCGAGGCACGAACGAGTGTCAACGGGTCTGCCATAGTCGGTGCGGCCGTGATGGGTCCGTGCGACCATAGCCAGTATCGCGCTACGGCGCGACCGGCGGTCGCGCCTGGATAGACAAGGGGTGGCAGGCGGTTATCATCGTCGGCATGAACAGAAGAATTGTGTTTTGCATCCTGTTCGCGGTGGCGCCCTGTTTGTCGATGGTCGACGCAAAGGCGATGCCGCACGCGCCGATCGCGACGGAGCGGACAAGAGTGACGATTCCGGTCGCCGACGGTTGCGGATTTAACCGTTACCGGGATGCACGTGGGGTATGCCGTAAGAAATATGTCATCACCCGCCATCAGGGACGACAGCCGGTCTATACGGGATGTGGCGGCGTGAATTCCCATCGCGTGTGCAATTTGTACGGCCACTGCTGGATGGTCTGCGATTGATATCGACTTCGTTGCAGGCCAACCCGAGCCTGTTTGAAGCCGGGACCGCGACTGCGCCTTGATTTAGGTTGATTCGCGCTCCTAAGTGCCGCAAGCAGGCTCATAGCGCAGGTGTCTCTGGTGCAAATCGCCTCATTTCTGGCTGCCGCGATCGTGTCCGGCTGCGTACTTTGCGCGGGTCCGGGCGGTTCGGCCAACGCGCAGACAGCGCCGGCGGCAACCATCGCGCCAGCAGCGCCGCCGTCCGTCCCAATCACCCTTACGCGGGGACGCGTTTATCTGTTCCGTGGCGCCCTTGGTCTGATCTTCTCGCGCGGCATGGACAAGCTGGCCAAACGTATCGAACAGGCCGGCGTGCCAGTGGACGTCAATGAATTTACGATTTGCTCCTATGTCGCGGAGCGCGCCATTCGCGAATACCGCCAGGATCCCGCACCAATCACTCTTATTGGACATTCAATGGGGGGCTTCTGCGCGCTGCAGTTTGCGGAAAAGCTCCAGGCCGAAAACATTCCGGTCAGCCTGATCGTCACGATTGACCCTGCACACCTCATGCCGAAATTGCCGATGAACGTCGAGCGTTACATGAACATCTTTCTGGCGAGCGACGTTCTGGGTGGCGGTGACGTCATGCCGGAGAAAGGCTTTCAAGGACACTATGCAAGCTTCGATCTGTCGAAGCTGAAAGGCGTCTTGCACATCAATATCGACAAGATGGATGTCATCCACGCGCAATTGGTCACCAAGATCCTGCAGATTCCCGAGACGCCGGCCAAAGCCGAAGGCGAGAGCGTCCCGATCCGCTATGTTGTTCCCGTCGATGCTGCGATCGAATTATGGGACAGCGGCATGCCGGCATTTGTCCGAGCAGGCGACACGCTGGAAACGCTTGCGGCCAACTACCGCGTGCCTCTCTGGTCGCTCACGCAGATTAATCAGATCCCCGAGAATGCCGCTTTGGTGGCGAACCAGCGCGTCATCGTCCCGCGCCTTCTTGTCCCGCTCACCGCGGTGACCGGTCAGTCACCGTCCAAGCGATAAGCGCGGGACGCAGGCTGGTGAGGGCCTATGCCGGCGAATGAAAAGGCCATGCAGGTGGTCGAGAGGGAGCGGCAGCGCGGGTGCATTGCGTTCGGACGACTGTCGTTCTGTCTACGTGTCGCTTCGCGGCTAGTTCAGCGACTGAATGACGGCGGCCCTCAACCATCCTCTTTCGGTCGCCGCCACCACACGATCGCTATGACGGTCAAACAGCCGAAGATTGCGGCGCCAAACACAGCGGCGAATGAGAGATTGCTCAATGCCATTTTCAGTCCTCACTGCGAGGCGGCATTTTGCCTCCGCGTTCCGCGTTCCTCAAGTTAGTTTCTTTTGGACAGAACAAAAAGCGGTCAAAGCGATTGGAAAACGCTATCAGTTGACGTTCAATGCAATTGTCACTGACGTCGCCCTCCGCGGAGTTCCACCGAGCGAACTATTAAATCTGTATAACCGTTGTTCGCCTATGGCGGACAAAGACCAACCTCGAACCTGTCCGGCGTGCGGCGGAAGATTAGCGCTATTGGTCGAAACCGAGCGAAAGTCTTTTGAGAGAGAAAGCGGGCGTCCAAGGACACAGTATTTTCGGTGCGAACGCTGTGCGCACATTCAGATTGTCGAAAAATAGGCCGCCTTACCGTTTCGCACTCCCTGATCCGGTCGTCGCATTTTCCGACGCTATGGTCGAGGCAGTAGTATGCGATACCGACACACCAGCGATCATGTCACTCTTGTTGCTTCCAGCCCAAATCCCGCTCACGATGATAAATGCGAGCACGATGGTTACTCCGACCCAAGCGCTAGCTTCCCAACCGCGGCTGCTGCGTTCATCGGTCATGGCACTTTTTTCCTGTGTGAGGCGCTAGCTTTGTAACGCGTGAATACACACACGTGTTCCGATCCTAAGTCGCGCCTAGGAAAACAGGACCGCCAGGGGACGTCCGACTTTGGTGTTTAGGATGACGGCGCCTTGGGGATGGGGAGGTGCACAGCGCGTTGGAAGGAACCGATCTAATCGTCAATTTTTGGACACAATATGATTTGTGCGGGTGCGGTATCTTTCGACCACGCCTTGCTTTTCATTGTTGCAAATCGTGAGCGGCAAGCTTCAAGAGGCGGAATAAGGTACCCACCGTGAGTGGGGGCGTTTCTTCCCAAACAAATTGGGGTGAATTATGCGTGCATCGGAATTAGTTCCGCAGGCGCAACCTATTGACCATCCGGCGTGCGAATGCGGCGCGCGGATGTGGCTTGCGCGTATTGAGCCGGACAAGCCCGATCATGACAGGCGCTCGTTTGAGTGTCCGCGGTGCCAAAACGAACGAGATGAGATCGTCAAGTATCGGTGATGCTATTGGTCCAAGTTCTGCCGGTATGTCGCCACAAGACCAGTCCATAGTTTCGTAGTCGGACACGGAGGTTCAAATGATGCCACCGGGTCAGCGAGGCCGCGACGATCGCTAGTGCCAAACGCTCGGGCCTAACGTAGCGGCGAGTTTGAGAGCGGCGTGCCGGGAACGGCTCTCGGGGTCGCATCAGTTAGGCAAGACCCCAAATGTCGCCGTTCCCGACGCGTATCTGCGGCCAGTCTTGTGCGGGCCGTTTTTTCTCCGTCACCGCGGCATCATCCATCCGCCGCCACACGACGCAGCCTGCTGCTAGCTGTCGTCCGGCCGCAGATCAGCCCGTCCTCTGCTCTGAATTGCTCGATAGGCAACTTGCGCGAGTGATGGCAAGGCCAGTCGCCGTCGCGCTCGCCGGAGAGCACGAGACCTTCTTGCCGCTCAGCGACTGTCGAAAATACTGGGATAAATTATTGTTTTACTTGGTGAGCGCGGATGGGATCGAACCATCGACCTACTGATTAAAAGTCAGTTGCTCTACCACTGAGCTACGCGCCCGTTGCCAGGATCGGGGTCGGTGTACGGGCGGCAATCTGCCCGGTCAATAGGCCAAACCCGCCTATTTCCCTGAACTCGCGCCAACGCCCGGTGATTTGCTACAATAGGTCGGCCAAGGAGCGAGACCATGCCGATCGTGAACCGCGTCGCCGACCTTCATGCCGACATTACCGAGTGGCGGCGCGATCTGCACATGCACCCGGAGCTGCAGTACGACGTGCATCGCACGGCAGGCAGCGTTGCGGACAAGCTCAAGGCATTCGGCTGCGACGAGGTCGTAACTGGCCTCGGGCGTACCGGTGTGGTCGGGGTCATCCGCGGCAAAAAGGGTGGCGCCGGCAAAACGATCGGCCTGCGCGCCGACATGGACGCGCTGCCGATCGAGGAGGCGAACGACCTGCCGTACAAGTCGACCGTTCACGGAAAAATGCACGCCTGTGGCCATGACGGGCATACCGCAATGCTGCTCGGTGCCGCCCGATATCTCGCGGAGACCCGGAATTTCTCCGGCGCGGCCGTTGTGATCTTTCAGCCGGCTGAAGAAGGCGGCGGAGGCGGCAAGGCTATGGTCGACGACGGGCTGATGGACCGTTTCGGCATCACGGAAGTATTCGGGATGCACAACTACCCCGGAATGCCCGTTGGCGCTTTCGGCATCCGTCCCGGACCAATGATGGCTGCCGCCGACGCGCTGACCATCGATATCGAGGGCGTGGGCGGCCATGCGGCGCGCCCGCATCTCGGCGTCGACACGGTGCTCGTCGGCGCGCAGATCATCAACGCACTTCAATCGGTCGTGTCGCGCAATGTCGATCCGCTCAAATCGGCGGTCGTGTCGATCTGCATGTTCCGCGCCGGCAACACAGACAATGTCATTCCTCAGACGGTGCAATTGCGCGGGACCGCGCGCAGTCTTGCCCCGGACGTCCGTGATCTCCTCGAGAAGCGTCTGCCCGTGGTCGTGGAAAGCACGGCCGCTGCCTATGGCGCGAAGGCCACGCTGACCTACAAGCGCGGCTATCCCGTGCTTGTAAATCACGACAAGCAAACGGAGTTTGCCGCGTCAGTCGCCGGCCAGATTGCCGGTCAGGACAAGGTTGACACCGGGCTTCCCCCGATGATGGGCGCAGAGGATTTTTCTTTCATGCTCAATGCCCGGCCGGGTGCCTTTATCTGGATCGGCAATGGCGCGAGCGCGGGACTGCATCACCCGTCATATAATTTCAATGACGAGGCAATTCCGTTCGGCACATCGTACTGGGTGAAGCTTGTCGAAACGGCATTGCCCGCCTAGCAGCGGACCTTACTGAACGAGTTCACCGGGGTTCTGTGTCGGAACGGCCTGCGGGGCTTTCGTCAGCGTACCGTTGCGGCGCAGGACCGGAAGCAGGCGCGCGACGCGCGCCTCGACGTTGCTCCAATAGGCGAAATCATTGAGCTGTGTGCGCTCGATCACCGCAAGCCCGGCGGCCGCGATGAATGGCAGGCTTTGGACGATCAGCACCAGCGCGAAGATGTTGATCTCTCGCACTTCCTTGTAGTTCGTGAAGACCAGCACAATCGCGCCGGCGATCAGCAACCCTGCCAGCACGGCTTCCCAGAATGCGTGGAAGTCCGTGGTGCGGCGCATTCCGCCTTTAGACGTGCGCACGAACGGCAGACGGTCCTTGACCATGCCGAAGCCGACGGCGCGGGCAACCGTCCATTGCACGGACATCGCCGCGAAGACAGATCCGAGCAATTGGCCCATGCGCGGTCGCACGCGCAATTGGTAGAGCGTGGCGAAATGCACGACCGAAACGATGAAGCTTACGATGATCGGCGTCGTCAAAATGCGGTCAGGCACGGCGATGTCGAGGAACGCAACAACCGGCACCCAGATGATATTCAGAATGGCCACCACGACACCGATGCTCTCGGCGCCGAGCCAGTTGAGCCAGCCGAGCGCGAACTCGCGCTTCTGGTCGCGGTTAAGCCGGCTGGCGCCGGGCAGGAACCGCCGCCAGTGCTTTTTCATGATCTGGAAGCCGCCATAGGCCCAGCGATTGCGCTGCTTCTTGTAGGCCTCGAAGCTATCCGGCAGCAGTCCATAGCCGTAACGATGATTGGTGTAGTGGGCCTTCCAGCCGAGCTCGAGCAGAGTGAGGCCGAGATCCGTGTCTTCGCAGATGGTGTCGCTCGACCAGCCACCCGCCGCCTCGATCGCCTGGCGCCGGATCAGGCACATCGTGCCGTGTACGATGATCGCATTGTACTCGTTGCGCTGGACCATGCCGATGTTGAAGAAGCCGGCGTATTCTCCGTTCATCGCGTGGTGCATCAGGCTGCGCTCGCCGTCGCGGTGATCCTGGGGAGCCTGGACGAGGCCGACCGCCGGGTCGCTGAACAGCGGGGCGAGATCCTTGAGCCAGTCGGGCTGCACCACGTAATCGGCGTCAATGACGCCGATCACCTCGGCATCGGCGGCCGTGTGGGCCAGGGCAAGACGCAATGCCCCCGCCTTGAAGCCGGCGAGGTTGTCGTCACGCACGAATTTGAAACGGTCGCCGAGCAGACGGCAATGTTCTTCGACCGGCAGCCACATTGCCGGATCCGGCGTGTTGTTGATGACGATAATGCATTCGAAATTCGGATAGTCGAGCCCAGCCACAGCATCGAGCGTCTGCTTAAGCATCTCGGGCGGCTCGTTATACGCAGGAATGTGGATCGACACTTTCGGCGTATAGGCATCGGGAACGAGCGATGGGCTGCCGATCAGGCGCAGCGGTTTGCGGCCGAAAGCGATGGCTGCGATTTCCTCAATGCGCGCAAGCGCGATGATGATCAGCGGGATAAGCAGAATTATGCCGAGGCCAAGTGCGAAGGCGGCACCCGGAACGAAGTAGTGGCCGTTCCAGTACGCAAAGACGGCGGCAAACCACGCACCCACGACATTCGCAGCGCCTGTGAGCATTGTGACCTGCCATAGCGTGACGGCACCCATGGCGAGTAGCGGCAGCGACAGGAGCACGCTCACGAGGATGGCGATCGCCGCAAGCTTCCAGTGATCGGGTTCGGTGATCGGGCCGGTCCAGCTGAATTTGGGGTGCCGCGATGCATCGAAAATTCCCCAATAAGGTCCGACGCCGCCTTCGTTTGTCTTCCACTGCTGGTCGATTGCTTCGACGATGTTGTAGTCCATGCCGTAGGCTTCGGCGCGCGTCACGAAATCGCGCAGCACGACCGCCTGCTCGATACGGCCAGGATTGGCTCTGTGCATATTGTAGCCAGCGCTCGGCCAGCCGAACTCGGCGATGACGATCCGCTTGCCCGGATAGGCCTTGCGCAGCTTGTCGTAGATGATGACGGTCTGATCGACCGTCTGCGTCTCCGAGAAGCCTTCCCAATAAGGAAGAATGTGCGCGGCAATATAGTCGACGGCGGAAACGAGTTCGGGGTGCTCGATCCAGACGTGCCAGATTTCGCCGGTGGTGACCGGAACGTTCGTCGAGCGCTTCACGCGCTGGATCATCTGAATAAGGTCGCTGACTTTTTGCTCATCGCGGTAGATCGTCTCGTTGCCGACGATGATACCGTTGATGTTGCTGTGACGCTTTGAGAGCTCGATCACCGATCGGATTTCGCGCTCGTTGCGATCCTGATTTTTGTCGATCCAGGCACCCGCAGTGACCCGGAGTCCGAATTCGGAGGCTATGCCAGGCACGAGCTCGACACCGCTCGTCGCCGAGTAGGTGCGAATTGCACGGGTGTACGGAGCAAGAAGCTTAAGGTCGGAACGGATTTGAGCAGCTTGCGCCGTGGTGCCGGAATCCGGATGCGCCGAGCCTTTGAACGGCGCGTAGGAAACGCTCGCGAGCTGGCCTTCGAAGTTGGGGGCGCGAACATCGTCCCGCATTAACGCCCACAACCCGGCATGCACGCACGCCACAAGGGCGACCACGGCAGCGACGGTGCGCATAGAACTCAATACCAACTGGGGCAGGATGGCAGACCCCTGAGCCCGTCCCCTGGGCCCAACCGATACTCCGTCTGCGCAAGCAAAACGTAGCGCGGCATAAGGTGACAATTCAAGTAACTAGCCGACATGGCAAATCCTAGGCACTTGCGTGGCGTCCCAATGAAATTCGCTATTAGAAACGCCGCCTAGCGCTGGGTGGTTCCGCCCGAAGTTGCCGCTGGCGCTGGGGCCGGCGGAGCGGCTGCGGTGGCAGGCGCGGGCTCAAGGGTAGGGTTAAGCCAGCACGCATGGACCCGGCCGTTTAACGTTTCCTGCTGCTTCGGATCGATGTTTCCCTGCCGGACCAGGCAGCGGAAAGTGGCCTGGATATGCGGGCTAGGGCAGCCGAAGCGGTCGTAAAGGTCGAGGTGCCGGAAGGCTGTATCCAGGTCGTCCCGCCACAGCAGGCTCACCACCCGGCGGCCGAGCCAGACGCATTCGGGGTTGCCAGCCGGTCCGCTCAAGGCGCGGGAAGCCTCGGCGATCTCGTCGATCTTCTTCTGGCCTTCCTTGGCCGTATCGGCTGCCGATTTTGGGGGCTCGGGCGGCTTGCCGTTGCCGCTTTGCGCAAAAGCGGCCGGAGCAAAGATATTCAAGGCCACCGCGCAGCAAAGCACGGCAAGAACCTGACGCAACTCGAAAGAAAACAGCATAGTCCCCGTCGGATGTGTTTTTTTACTTGCCCTTACGCCGTCGCTCACGCCTGTCTGCAACCTGATTGGGACGCTAATACGGCGGTGTTTTCTCTGGTAAATCTGCCCCGCAATCCGGCCGCGCGTATTAACCTGAATTTCAATCCGCTCAAGACTTGGCCTCAACCCGGTTCCTTTGTCCAGCGTAACTACAATCCTTGCTTAAGGCCGGTCATCTTGGCAGGGGCGGCAGCGCGCGATAAGCCGGACGGCAACCGTTGATCTCATTGTTCGGGCTTCCGATGCGCCATGCTCTCACCTGCCTCGCCTTGGTGGCGGTGGCGATCGCCGGTGTCTGGGTTTGGCTCGGAAGCCCCGTTCTCATGCCGTATCCCCAGGTGGGACGGGCGGAGAAGCTCTACTGCGTGTCCTACGCGCCTTTCCGTGGCCTGCAGACGCCGCTTGATCCCGCGACGATGATCCCGGCGGCCCAGATCGACGACGATCTGGCACGGCTCGCTGAAATTACAGACTGCGTCCGTACATACTCGGTTGATTTCGGCCTCGACCAGATTGCCGGGATTGCCGCGAAATATGGCCTGAAGGTCATGCAGGGGCTGTGGCTGTCCAGCCATCCGGCGAAAAACAACTATCAGATCGAGACGGCTATCGCGCTCGCGAACAAATATCCGGAAACCATCCGTGCCGTCGTCGTCGGCAACGAGGTGCTTCTTCGCGGCGACATGACGGCAACCGACCTCGCGCGCACGATCCGCGCGGTCAAGGCGCGCGTCCATGTGCCCGTCACTTACGCTGATGTGTGGGAATTCTGGCTACGCAACACTGACATCGCCAATGCGGTCGATTTTGTCACCATCCATATCCTGCCCTATTGGGAGGACTTTCCAATTTCCGCCGGGCGGTCCGGGGTGCATGTCGGCACCATTCGCCGGCAGGTCGTTGACGCGTTTCCGGGCAAGGAAGTTCTCATCGGCGAAGTGGGCTGGCCGAGCGCCGGCCGCATGCGCGAAGGCGCGCTGCCATCGCCGGTGAACCAGGCAAGGGTCATCCAGGACGTACTCGCGCTCAGCAAGCGCGAAAATTTCCACGCCAATGTCATCGAAGCTTTCGACCAGCCATGGAAGCGCGCCCTCGAAGGAACGGTCGGCGGTCACTGGGGGCTGCTCGACGGCTATTCACGCACGCCGAAATTCGGCTGGTCGCAACCGGTCTCCAATCATCCATTCTGGATATGGCAAGGTCTCGCCGGGATCTTGTTTGCCGTCATTGTATTCGGCGCGGCGATCTATGTGCGCAACGAGAATGCTCATACCTTGCAATGGCTGGGGGTGAGCACGAACGCGCTCGTGGGCGGAGTACTCATCGGATGGACGATTGAAAACATTCCAATCGAGAATTCTCGGCATTGCCGGCTGGGCACGCTCCCTGGCGCTCGCCGCAGTCGCGTCTTTGGCACCGCTCGTTTCAAGCATGGCGATTATGCGCAACAGTCTCGTTCCCAGCTTCGCGCAATTGCTTGGACCGAAGAAGCAGCGCGCCAGCGAGCCGTTCGGGCGCGCCGCCGCGGCCGTATTGCTTGCGGTGATGATGCTGAGTTTCCTTGTTGCGCTCGGCCTGGTGTTCGATCCGCGCTATCGCGATTTTCCCTTTGCGCCGCTCACCGCGGCGGTCCTGCCTTTCGTCGTCCATGGATTTCTTGTCGGTCGCGCGAAAGGAGCACGCGCTGTTGCGGAAGTGGCGGCAGCCTGCGTGCTCACGCTGTCTGTGGTCTACATTGTCTTCAACGAGGGGTTTGCCAATTGGCAGTCGCTGTGGGTCTGCGGGGTTCTGGCGGCCCTCGCTTTCAACCTGGCTCAGGTGCGCGCCGCGCAAAGCTGAGCACCAGCAGGCCGGCGGCGAGGGACGACAGTCCGACATTATAAAGGACAACTCCGAAACAGGCCGCCGCGAGCGCAATCGCGAACAGAACAAGCGATGGCCGCACCAAATTCAACGCGGCAACGACCAGCGCTGCCCATCCGAAAGCGGAATAGGTGAACAGCACGATTGTGATCTGGCGCGTGAAACACAGCCAGGTATTCAAACCAGCCTGGCAGGCAAGTCCGACCGTCGATTGCTCCACGGCCAGATAGCGCATGTAGAGCGCATAACCGATCGCGCAGAATCCGACGATCAGCAGCCAGTTCGTCGCTCGCGCGCTTGGAAGAAATAATTTCATGCGGTCAGTATGGCGCCGCAACACCGCGGCAATCAACGCTGCACAATCTGCTCGCCCTCAAACTTGACAGCCCGGCAGGCCGTGTGCGCGGCGCTGAAGTGGGCGCAAAGCCCGGCGGCGGCCGGGCTATTGGGTAGCGGGCCGACCACGAGCCGGTAACCTGTTTTGCCCTGGCGACGGTCAGGCGCTGCCAGCGGGTGCATCCCGCTCATGAGGGGACCAAAATTGGCCTTCACAGTCGTCCAGCGTTGCTGCACGCCGTCCAGCGTCGACGCGCCGCCGAGATCAAGACCAAACTCGTTCGAACTTGCTGCCGGGGTCGCGGGCTCGGCGGATGCCTGCGCGGCCGAGGCGCGCTCTGGCGGCAAAGGAACAGACGACGTGGTGACGGGATCGGCTTTAACCTCCGGCGCAGCAACTGTGATGGCAGGCCTGGCGGCGAGCGCGGCGGAGGCCGCACCGACCGCGGGTGCGGCCGCCGGCTGCGGCTGGGATGCCGCGGGCGCCGTTCGTGCTGCGAGGGCGGCAGCGGTGGCGGCTGCCTGCCGTTTGATGGTGCCCGTCATGTCGTCGACACTGCTTTCGAGCAGGCCGATGCGCCCGGCGAGCCGGTCACGATCCGCGCTCAATGCGCGCACCCGTTCGGCCAGCATCTGCGTTTCGGATTCGAGTTGGGCGACGCGTGGTGGTATTTGCGCAACGGCAGTCGGCTCGCTGATGGCGAAAATAGAGCGCAGGCGCTCGGTCGCGGTTTTGGTCTGACTCGTAACGGCAAGCGCGCTTAGCGCAACGGCCGTCGCCACCCCCCAACCGCACAGCCAGAGCAGGGCGGAAAAGTCCCGCCCGCGCTTGCGTGGCTCGCGCAAATTGATTTCGACCGGCGCCTGCTCGATCGCCATGGGGTCCTCGATGGGCGAATCATTGAAAACACTAACAGAATCCGCCAAATCCCGCTTTTGCCGTCTTTCACGATGTCCAGGTATCGGGCTTTTGCCTGTCGGGCGCCTCGGCTATGGGATGCGTCACTCGCGGCGAAATCGAGAGCCAGATCCGGATGCCTCGTCGATCATGCCTTTCCATCGTGCTCGCCGCCGGCGAGGGCACGCGCATGCGCTCGCGCATGCCCAAGGTCATGCACGAATTGGGCGGCAGGACCTTGCTGGCGCATGTGATTGCCGCGGCAAAGACCGCCGGTACCCGCGACATTGCCGTCGTCGTGGGTCCCGGCCACGATAGCGTGCGCGGGGAGGCCCTAAGGGTCGCGCCGGAGGCGCAGATTTTTGAGCAGCGCGAGCGGCGCGGAACCGCCCATGCCGTTCTTTCGGCGCGTAAGGCGATCGGCCGCGGCGCCGACGATATTCTCATCATATTCGGTGACACGCCCCTGGTGCGCCCGGAGATGCTTGCGAAACTGCGTGGAACGCTGGCCAATGGCGCTGCTGTCGCGGTGCTCGGATTCAGGCCGGCCGATCCAAAGGGCTATGGCCGGCTGTTGTTGCAGGGGAGCGAGCTTGCCGCGATCCGCGAGGAGCGCGACGCGACGCCAGAAGAGCGGCGGATTGATTTCTGCAATGGCGGCCTGATGGCGCTTGCCGGCAATCATGCGCTCGGCATCCTGAGCCGGATCGGCAATAAGAATGCGAAAGGCGAATACTATCTCACCGACGCCGTTGCTATCGCACGGGACATGGGTTTGAAGGCAAGAGCGATCGAAACCTCGGAGGACGACGTGCGCGGAGTCAACACGAAGACACAGCTCGCTCAGACCGAAGCAGTGTTGCAGCAGCGGCTGCGCGCCGCCGCGATGGAGGCGGGCGTGACCATGGTCGCGCCGGAAACGGTGTTTCTGTCGGCCGATACGAAATTTGGCAAGGACGTGACCGTTGAGCCAAACGTCGTGTTCGGGCCGGGTGTCACGGTCGAGGACGGTGCAATCATCCGATCTTTTTCACATGTTGAAGGTGCGCGCATCGGCAAGGGCGCGCGCGTTGGCCCGTTTGCGCGCCTGCGACCAGGTGCCGACCTTGGCAAGGACGTGCACATCGGCAATTTCGTCGAGGTAAAGGAAGCCAAGATCGAGGCTGGTGCAAAAGCCAATCATCTTACCTATATCGGCGATGCGCGGGTGGGCGAGGGTGCGAATGTTGGAGCCGGCACCATCACCTGCAACTATGACGGCGTGGCAAAGCACCGCACCGATATCGGGAAGGGTGCATTCATCGGATCAAATTCGGCGCTCGTTGCGCCGGTCAAAATCGGCGACGGGGCCTATATCGGCACGGGAACGGTTGTGACCAGGGATGTGCCTGCTGGCGCGCTGGCGATCGCGCGCGCGAAGCAGACGGTTAAGGAAGGCTGGGCAAAGCGCTTGCGACAGGTGAAGGCCTTGGGCACAAGCTTGGCTCGAAAGAAAGCAAAAAGGCCGTCTTGAGGTTGTCACACGGCGAAATGCGTTGTGATTTCCGTGCGTCTGGTTATGGCGGCTAAACCGTAAGCGTTGGGTGAAGGGGCCGTCCCAAGGGATGTGCGGAATCGTCGGAATTCTCGGGAATGAGCCGGTTGCGGGCCAGCTGGTCGACGCGCTCAAGCGCCTCGAATATCGCGGCTACGACTTCTCCGGTGTCGCGACGCTTGAGAAAGGCGTGCTCGGTCGCCGACGCGCGGAAGGAAAGCTTCGCGCGCTCGAAGACCGCCTCGAGCGCGAACCACTCGGCGGCACGATCGGTATCGGCCATACGCGCTGGGCGACGCACGGCCGGCCCACCGAGGACAATGCTCACCCGCACGCGACCGATCTGGTGGCCGTCGTGCACAACGGCATCATCGAGAATTTCCGCGAGCTGCGTGAAAAACTGACCAACAGCGGCAGCAAATTTGCCAGCGACACCGATACCGAGGCGGTGGCGCACCTCGTCACGCAGGAAATGAAGAGCGGCAAGTCACCGGAAGACGCCGTTGCGGCCTCGCTCAAGCAGTTGCGCGGCGCCTTTGCGCTCGCGTTTCTCTTTACGGGCAAGGACGATCTCCTGATCGGCGCACGAAAGGGCTCTCCTCTCGCGGTCGGCTACGGTGATGGCGAGATGTATCTCGGCTCGGATGCGATCGCGCTGGCACCGTTCACGGACACGATCAGCTATCTCGAGGATGGCGACTGGGCCGTGCTTACGCGCAAGGGCGTGCAGGTTCGCGACGAGCACGACCATAAAGTCGAGCGCCCGGTTCTGAAATCCACGGCATCGGCGCAACTGGTCGACAAAGGCAATCACAAGCACTTCATGGCGAAGGAGATCCACGAGCAGCCGGAAGTGGTCGGTCACACGCTCGCGCATTACATCGACATGATCAACGAGCAGGTTGCGCTGCCTGGCACGCTGCCGTTCGACTGGAAAAAACTGAAGCGGGTCTCGATCTCCGCCTGCGGCACGGCGTTCTACGCGGGGTTGGTCGCGAAATACTGGTTCGAGCGCTTTGCAAAGCTGCCGATCGAGATCGATATCGCGTCGGAGTTCCGCTATCGCGGCGCGCCGCTCGAGCCCGGCGATCTTGCCATCTTTATTTCGCAATCAGGCGAGACTGCGGACACGCTGGCGACCCTGCGCTATGCGAAAGAGAACAAGCAGCACATTTTATCTGTGGTGAACGTGCCGACCTCGACAATCGCACGTGAGAGCGATGTCGTGATGCCGACATTGGCGGGACCGGAAATCGGCGTCGCGTCGACCAAAGCCTTTACGTGTCAGCTCAGTGCGCTCGCCTGTCTGGCCATTGCGGCCGGACGCGGACGTGGCGTGCTGTCGGCGGCGGACGAACATAAACTTGTGCACGCGCTCGTCGAAACACCGCGCCTGATGGCTGCTGCGTTGGCGTTGGAGCCGCAGATCGAGCGGCTTGCGCAGAACCTCGCCAAAGCACGCGACGTGCTTTACCTCGGCCGCGGCACCAGTTTCCCGATCGCGCTCGAGGGGGCGCTCAAACTCAAGGAAATTTCCTACATCCACGCCGAGGGCTATGCCGCGGGCGAGCTGAAGCATGGCCCGATTGCGTTGATCGACGAAACCATGCCCGTGATCGTGATCGCGCCTTACGACGGCGTGTTTGAGAAAACGGTATCGAACATGCAGGAAGTGGCCGCGCGCGGCGGCAAGATCATCCTGGTGACGGATCCGCAAGGCGCGAAAGAAGCGGCAATCGCATCAGTCGAAACCATCACGTTGCCCGCCATGAGCACGACGGTCACGCCCCTGGTCTATGCGATTCCGGTCCAATTGATCGCGTATCACACGGCCGCGGCCATCGGCACCGATGTGGACCAGCCGCGGAACCTCGCGAAATCGGTCACGGTGGAATAAACTGGCGTTATGTCTGACCCTGTAAGCAATCCCAGCGATCCATTGATCGTGGACATTCCAAAGGTCGTGACCCCGCATACGAGTGTTGCCGGTCGGCTGCGTAATTATTTCCTGACCGGCCTTGTGGTCGCGGGCCCGCTGGCCATTACGGTCTGGTTGATCTGGTCGCTCATTAATTGGGTCGACGGCTTCATGCGGCCGATCATTCCACCGGACTACCGGCCGGAGAGTTACCTGCCGTGGCCGATTCCGGGGACGGGGCTCATTATCGCAGTGATCGGGCTGACGCTGCTCGGTTTCCTCACCGCCAATCTCGTCGGCCGCACATTGGTCGGCTGGGGCGAGGGTGTGCTCGATCGTCTGCCGATCGTGCGGCCGATCTACAAGACCATGAAGCAGATTTTCGAAACCTTGTTTTCAAAGACCGGCTCAAGCTTCCGCAAAGTGGCGCTGGTGGAATTCCCCGCGCCGGGTATGTGGTCGTTGGTATTTTTGTCGCAGCCGCCAAGTGCCGATTTGGTCAAAAAGCTGCCATCCGGCGAACATGTGTCGGCGTTCATGCCGTGCACACCCAACCCGACCACCGGCTTCTTCTTTTATGTGAAGCGCAAGGATCTCATCGAGCTCGATATTTCGGTCGAGAATGCGATGACGCTTTTGATTTCCGCCGGGATGGTGCAGCCCGAGGGCGAGGCACAGAAAAATCTGGCCGCGCTTGCGGTCAAGGCGAAGGCTGCGCGCGCCAAGCGCAAGGCCGAGGCAGCTGAATAGTTCAGCCGGCCCGGATCAATCTGACCGCTTCGTCCTTTCCGAAAATATAGAGTAAATGGCGCAGCGCCTCGCCGCGCGGCTGCGATAGCGTAGGATCGCGCGAAAGGATAAGTGCGGCGTCATCGCGCGCAGCACCGAGATATTTTCCATGCAACTCGGGCCGCGCGACCCGGAAACCGGGCCAGCCACTCTGGCGCGTGCCTAGAAGATCGCCTTCGCCGCGCAGGCGCAGGTCTTCCTCGGCAATCCGAAAGCCGTCTTCGGTTTCACGTAAAATGGCAAGCCGCGCCTTTGCGGTCTCGCCGAGCGGCGCTTTGTAAAGCAGCAGGCAGGTTGACGCGCCGGGACCACGACCGATCCGGCCGCGCAACTGGTGGAGTTGCGCAAGCCCGAACCGCTCGGCGTGCTCGATCACCATGATGGTTGCCTCCGGCACGTCGACGCCGACCTCTATGACGGTCGTCGCGACGAGCAGCTGTCTCTCGCCCGCTGCAAACCGGGCCATCGCGGCATCCTTGTCGGAGCCTTTCATGCGGCCGTGCACGAGGTCGACGGGTTCGCCGAATTTTTTGCGCAGCTTCTCGAAACGCGCTTGCGCCGCCGCCAGATCGATCTTTTCCGATTCATCGACCAGAGGGCAAACCCAGTAAGCGCGCTTGCCTTCTCCGAGCGCGCGGCCGACGGCATCTTCCACGTCTTCCAGGCGCGAGAGCGGGATGGTGCGGGTATCGATCGGCTGCCGCCCGGGCGGCTTTTCGCGCAGCTCCGAGATGTCCATGTCGCCGAAATAGGTGAGCACGAGGGTTCGCGGGATCGGCGTTGCCGTGAGCACGAGCACGTCGACGGCTTCGCCTTTCTGCGTCAAGGCAAGCCGCTGGTGGACCCCGAAGCGGTGCTGCTCATCAACCACCGCAAGCGCGAGATCATGGAAGGCGACGTCCTCCTGAAACAGCGCATGCGTTCCAACAAGGAGGTCGAGATCGCCGAGCGCCAGGCGATCGAGGATTTCCTTGCGGGCGGGTCCGCGCTCGCGGCCGGTCAAGATCGCAACGCGAATGCCGGCGGCCTCCGCGAGCGGTGCGATCGTAGCGAGATGCTGACGCGCCAGAATCTCGGTCGGTGCCATGATGGTGGCCTGGCGTCCGGCCTCGATCACGCCGGCTGCCGCGGCGAACGCGACCACCGTTTTTCCGGAGCCGACGTCGCCTTGCAAGAGACGCAACATGCGTTGTGGCAAAGCGAGGTCGGTGGTGATGTCTTCGAGCGCCTTTTGCTGGGAATACGTGAGCGTATATGGCAAGGCTTTCAATATTCGCGCCCGCAGGCGTCCTTCGCTCGCGCTGCCGCGGCCGGGCTGGCGCCGCATGTGTGTGCGCACAAGCGCAAGCGCGAGTTGTCCAGCCAGCAATTCGTCATAGGCGAGCCGCGTCCACGCAGGATTTTCCGGCGCAATGTCCACGGGCTGGTTCGGCCGATGGAGGCGCCGCAACGCCGAATTGAAATCCGGAAATTTCTCCCGTGCGATCCAGGCCTCGTCCTGCCACTCAGGGACTGCCGGCAGGCGGGTCAGCGCGCCATCCATTGCGCGGTGGACATTGCCCAATGCTAGCCCTTCGGTGAGGGGATAGACCGGCTCGACCAGTGGAAGCGCGGCAAAGCCGGCCTCGTCGACGACGCGGTCGGGGTGAACCATCTGCAGCATTCCGTCGTAGAATTCGGCAGTACCGGAGACGTATCGGGTCTCCCCGACCGGAAGCAGCGTTTCCAAATAGTCGCGGCGCGCCTTGAAATAGGTGAGGATGATGTCGCCGGTATCGTCGTGTGCGTAGATGCGGTAGGGAGCACGTGAACGGTGCGGCGGCGAAGGGCGGTGCTTGTCGACGGTCACCGAAACGGTGACGACCTGGCCCGGCTGCACGTCGCGCAATTTGGGACGCGCACGCCGGTCGATCACCCCGGACGGCATGTGGAATAGTAGATCGACGACGCGCGGCGCCTCGCGGTCGAGCAGCCGCGAATAAAGCTTCTCAAGCTTCGGCCCGACGCCTGTCAGGCTCCTGAGTGATCCAAACAGAGGATTAAGCGCGAGCGGCCGCATGAGGGCATGCTGGCTTGTGCGGAATTTCGACGCAATGCAGCCCTGTGCAAAGGGCCGGCTGACATTGCGGCATGAGCCCTCTATAAAACCCCGCCCGGCCCCGTCCGGGTTTTTGGCGTTGGAGATAGCGTGACCACAGGAACGAACCTGTCGAGCGAAGGGCTGGATCCACGCCGCCGCCGTCTTCTGTTCCGGTGCTGGCATCGCGGGATCCGCGAAATGGACCTCGTGCTCGGCGGGTTTGCCGATGCGCAACTGGCGTTGCTGACCGAGGCGGAGCTCGACGAGCTCGAGCGCTGGCTCGAGGTGCCGGATCAACAGATTTTCGCCTGGGTCAATGGAATGGAAGTGACGCCGCAAGAATTCGACACCGCGTTCTTTCGCCGCCTGCGCGATTTCCACCGGAAGGAGAAAGCGTGAGTATAGGCGGTAAATCACCTGCAGCGTTGCTGAAGGCCGGAAAGCCGCTCGTTTTGGCACAGGTCGCGGACGGCGCCGAAGGCCTGGTGCTCGCCGATCTTGCGCGCGCGATCGCCGCCGGCAAGGACGCGCCCGCCGTGTCGCTCGCCGTCATTTGCCGGGACGGACAACGCATGGCAACGCTGTCGCGTGCGCTGACCTTTTTCGGCCCCGATATCGAGATCGTCGAATTCCCGGCCTGGGACTGTCTGCCCTACGACCGCGTCTCACCGAATGCCGCGGTCGTTGCGCAGCGCATGACCGCGCTGTCGCGCCTCGTGCGCGTGAAGGGGCGCGACCGGCCGTCCATCCTGCTTACGACGATCAACGCCGCGCTCCAGCGCGTTCCGGCGCGCGACTTTGTGTCGACGCATGCGTTGTCGGTTGCGCCCGGCAATGTCATCGGCATGCAGGGGATCGTCGACTGGCTTGAGCTTAATGGCTTTGTGCGCGCCTCGACCGTACGAGAACCGGGCGAGTATGCGGTGCGCGGCGGCATTCTGGACCTTTATCCGCCGGGCCTGGATATGCCGGTTCGCCTCGATTTTTTCGGCGACGCGCTGGAAACAATACGTGCGTTTGACGCGCAGACCCAACGCAGCGAGGAACAGCTGCGGCGGCTCGATCTTGTGCCGGTCGCGGAGTTTCAGCTCATCACCGAGACGATCCGGCGTTTTCGCACGGGCTACATTGCCGAATTCGGCGCCACGACGCCCGACGACCTGCTTTATGAATCGGTAAGCGAAGGCCGCCGCTACCCGGGCATAGAGCACTGGCTGCCGTTGTTTCACGACCGGCTCGAGACACTTTTCGACTTTCTCCCGGGAACCGCTGTCGCGCTCGAGCACCTTGCGGAGGATGCAGCGCATGAGCGCTTTTCACAGATAGCCGACTATCACGACGCGCGCCGCGACGCCCTCAAGCAGGGCGTCACACCGGTCTACAAGCCGCTGCCGGCAGAGCGGCTCTATCTCGCCGAGCAGGAGTGGAAAACGCGCCTCGATGATTCAGCGCTGGCGCGGATCACGCCTTTTGCCGTGCCGGAGGAGAACGCAATCGAAGTGGGTGCGCGGGCCGGTCACAATTTTACGGCCGAGCGTGCCGAGCCGGGCGCAAACGTGTTCGAGGCTGTGAGCGCCCATGTGCGCGCGCTGCAGGCGGCGGGCAAGCGCGTGGCGATCGCATTGTGGAGCGACGGTGCGCGCGAGCGGATGAGCCACGTGCTCGCCGATCACAAGCTCCCCAATCTCACGCAGGTTTCCGACTGGAGCGCGGCGCTGGCTCTGTCGAAGACGTCGGTCGCGCTCGTGGTGCTCGGCATCGAATCGGGTTTTGAGACCGACGATGCGGCGATCATCAGCGAGCAGGACATTCTCGGCGATCGGCTGGTGCGGCCGCGGCGCGCGGCCCGCCGGGCGGAAAACTTCATCGCCGAGGCGACCAGTCTCGCTCCCGGCGATCTCGTGGTGCATGTCGACCACGGCATCGGCCGCTTTGCGGGGCTGCAGCCGATCGAGGCGGCGGGCGCCCCGCATGACTGCCTCGAAATTCACTACGCAGAAGGCGCCAAGCTCTATCTGCCGGTTGAAAACGTCGACCTGCTGTCGCGCTACGGGTCGGAGGAGGCAACCGTCGACCTCGACCGGCTTGGCAGCGGCAACTGGCAGGCGCGCAAGGCGCGCATGAAGAGCCGCATCCGCGAGATCGCGGGTGAGCTGATCAAGATCGCCGCGGAACGCCAGTTGCGCGATGCGCCACGCCTGACGGTCGGCCCGGGCGCCTATGACGAGTTCTGTGCCGGCTTTCCCTACGAGGAGACCGACGATCAGCTGGCGGCCATCGACGCAACCATCAAGGACCTCGGCTCCGGACGGCCGATGGATCGGCTGATCTGCGGCGACGTCGGCTTCGGCAAGACCGAGGTCGCGCTGCGTGCGGCTTTCCTTGCGGCGATCGGCGGCAAGCAGGTGGCGGTGATCGTGCCGACGACGCTGCTGGCGCGCCAGCACTTCAAGACTTTTTCCGAACGGTTCCGTGGATTTCCCGTGAACGTCGCGCAGGCCTCGCGGCTCGTTCCGGCTGCCGACCTTGCAAAGGTCAGGGCGGGCCTCACCGACGGCACGATCGACATCGTGATCGGCACCCATGCGCTGCTTGGCAAGAATGTGACATTCAAGGATCTGGCCCTGCTGGTGGTCGACGAGGAGCAGCATTTCGGCGTCACCCACAAGGAGAAGCTCAAGACGCTGCGCGCGGAAGTGCACGTGCTGACGCTGACCGCAACGCCGATCCCGCGCACGCTGCAACTGGCGCTCACCGGCGTGCGGGATCTGTCGATCATTGCGTCACCGCCGGTCGATCGGCTGGCGGTGCGCACGTTCGTCTCGCCGTTCGACCCGATTACGGTCCGCGAGGCGCTGCTGCGCGAAAAGTACCGCAGTGGCCAGGCCTTCTATGTGTGCCCGCGCATCGAGGATCTCGCCGGCGGCAAGGACTTCCTCGACAAGACCGTGCCGGAAGTGCGGGTCGCGGTCGCGCACGGCCAGATGCCGCCGACGGCACTCGACGACATCATGTCGGCCTTCTACGACGGCAAATATGACGTGTTGCTCTCGACCACGATCATCGAATCTGGCCTCGATATTCCGACTGCCAATACGCTGATCGTGCATCGGGCGGACCGGTTCGGCCTTGCCCAGCTCTATCAGCTGCGCGGTCGGGTGGGGCGCGCCAAGCTGCGCGCCTACGCGCTGCTGACGCTGCCGGTGCAAAAGAAAATCACGCCGCAGGCCGAACGCCGGCTGAAGGTCTTGCAGTCGCTCGACACGCTGGGGGCAGGCTTTCAGCTTGCCTCGCACGATCTTGACATTCGCGGCGCCGGCAACCTGCTTGGCGAGGAGCAGTCGGGGCATATCAAGGAAGTCGGCTTCGAGCTTTACCAGCAGATGCTGGAGGAGGCGGTTACAAGTCTCAAAGCGGGGATTGCCGCGCCGGTCGCCGACCGCTGGTCGCCGCAGATCACCATCGGGGCGGCTCTGCTCATTCCGGAGGATTACGTCGCCGACCTGTCGGTGCGGCTGTCGCTTTACCGGCGGCTCGCCGATGTCGATGACGAACGCGACATTGACGTCGTTGCTGCCGAACTTGTGGACCGATTCGGTAAGTTGCCGCAGGAGGTCGAGCATCTGCTGCAGGTGGTGGCGATCAAAGCCCTTAGCCGCCGCGCCAATGTCGAGAAGGTGGAGGCAGGACCGAAAGGCATCGTGCTGTCGTTTCGTGACAATATTTTCGCCAATCCTGACGGGCTGATTGCCTTCATTCGCGAGCAGGGCTCTGGCGTGCGCATGCGCACCGATCCGAAGAATCCCAAGGGCCAGCAGCTGGTGTTTTTCGATGAATGGCCGCGTCCTGAGGATCGGCTGAGGGGCACCGCGGCTGTGCTGCGGCGGCTTGCAAGCATCGCCGAGCAGGCCAAGGCCGCCTAACTCTAATGTGGCATGCGCAGAACGGGCTTGATGGTCTTGCCTGAGGCTGATTCCTCTGCCGCGCGATTGATGTCCGCGAGCGTATAGAACGTGATCATTTTCTCGACGGGGAAGCGGCCGGCGACAATGTGATCGACGAGCAGCGGGATGAACTCCTGCGGTACGCTGTCACCCTGAATCACGCCGCGAACGGTGCGGCCGTTCTGCAGGAACGGCATCTCGAATGATGCCTCGGTGCCCTTGCGGGCGCTGCCGAGCAGCACGCAGGTGCCGGCCGGCATCAGGCAGTCGACCGCCTCGCGAAACACAGATGGAAGTGCCGACGTCTCAAGCGAATAGCGTGCGCCAAGCCCGGTGATTTTGCGGATTTCATCGACGACATCCGTGCGGCTGGCATGATCGATGGCGTGCGTCGCGCCGAGCGTGCGGGCAAGAGCGAGCCGATGCTCATGCACGTCGACCGCAATGATTGGGTCGCAGCCGGCAATCTTCGCCGCCATTAAGCCGGACAGGCCCACAGCGCCAACTCCGAATACGACAAAACTGTCGCCGGCACGCGGCTTCATCACGTTGAGCACTGCCCCGGCGCCGGTCTGCCCGCCGCAGGCGAGCGCGCAAACGTGCTCGATGGACGCATCGTTGCGGACTTTCACCGCAAAGCGCTCGTTGGCGATGGTAAAATTTCCGAACGAGGATTGCTGGAAGAAAGCGCTGTAGACCGGCTTGCCGTCCTTCGAGTGCAGCGTCGAGCCGTCGGCGCGGGTGCCGTTCATTTTCAGATCGAAGGCGTGCAGGCAGTAGCTCTGTCGCTGCGACTTGCAATTCGGGCACTCGCCACACCACGGATAGGCCATCACCACATGGTCGCCCGGCTTGAATCTTGTGACCGCGTTGCCGACCGCGCGTACAATGCCGGCGCCCTCGTGGCCGAACACCTTGGGAAATTTGGTCGGATAGTAGGCGTCGCGGCCATGCATGTCGGTCGCGCACATGCCGCTGGCCACGACTTCGACCAGCAACTCGTCGCTGCGCGGATCGCAGAGATCGAGCTGCTCGACGTTGAACGGGCCGGAGCGCTCATGCACCACGGCAGCGGTGATCTTCATGAGAGCGACTACTCGGCGGCGTCGGCCGACTCCGACAGGCGCGCAATGGCCTCGGCGAGATCTTCCGGCGCTTGCGCGCCCGAGATCGCGAACTTTCCTCCAAGGATGAAGCAGGGGACGCCCTGAATCCCGGCATCTTTGGCGGAAAGCGCCTCACGTTCGACCTCGGCGACATCCTTGTCGCTGGCAAGCGCCGTGCGAAGCTGTTCCGCGTCGAGGCCGACATCTGCGCCCGCCTTGACGAGCACATCGCGGTTGGTGAGGTCGGCGCCTGCCGTGAAGTAAAGATCCATCAGCTTCTGCTTCATGGCGGGCGCCTTGCCGATGGCATCGGCCCAATGGATCAGACGATGCGCATCGAGGGTATTTGGCTGGCGGCTGATCTTGTCGATGGCATAAGTGAGTCCTTCGGCAGAAGCAGCCGCGCGAACCCGCTGTGCGATCCCGTTGTAGCGCTCGGGCGAACCAAACTTGGTGGTCAGATATTCCTCGCGCGGGATGCCTTCGCGCGGAATCGAGTCGTTGAGAAAATACGGCCGGTAGTGCACTTCCACCGGAATATCGGGGTTGAGCGCGATCGCCTTCTCAAGTCGGCGTTTGCCGATGAAGCACCACGGGCAGACCACGTCGGAGACGACGTCGATACGAACCGGTTGATGGCTGGGCATTGGCGGCTCCTTTGCCGGGAGCCTAGGCCGCCGCCTATTCGGCCGCAACCATGCGGCTACCGACCACGCGCATCATCAAGGTGTCGATCGTATCGCCGGCCTTCAGCGTCGCCAGCGTGACATTCGCCGCCGGCGGTTCCTCGCCCTGAGGTGAGAGGATCATTCGCTTCAGCGAGGTCGCGAGACGGCGGACCGTCACGTGAGTGTTGCGCAGGTCGGTCTGGGTAAAGGCGACGAGAATTGCGCCTTCCTCGTCGCGCGTTGCGAAATCAATGTTCCGGATCAGACGTGACGTCAGCCGAGCGGCATCAAGACTGGCGCGCTCGTCCAAATCTTTTCCGAACGAAAAGCGCGCGACCGAGAGGGGCATGCTGCGATCGGCCGCTTCGCTGATTGCCATCTTCAGGTCATGCCAGAATGAATCCCGCGTCAGCAGGCCGCTTTGCGGGTCGAATATCCCGTCGGTGTCGAGCGACCTGAGCATACGCTTGAGCCGCGCTTCGAATGCACGCAGGCGAACCAGCGGAATGATCCGCGAGACAAGCCGCTTCGGGTCGGCGGCGACATGCTCGATGTTGGGCAGGGCATCGGCAAATTCGGGCGGTGTTTCGCCGATGACAGCGACCGGGATGTCGCGGAAGCGCGGCTCCTGCGCCAGCACGGTCAGGAATGCCTCAACCATTCGTGGAGAAAAGCCGTCACCCACGACGATTCCATCGATGTCGCGCACGTTGAGGTGACGGGCAGCTGCTTCCACACTCAGGGCGCCGGTAACTTTTGCACGCTCGCCCATGGCGACGCTCAGCGTCGGGTAAAGGGGCCCGCGGCCCGCAATAAGAACAGTCGCATCGACCAGCGCGTCGCCGACCGGCAGCGCAGGCAACTTGCCGTCGTGGGACGTGAACAACTCGATACGACGCAGAACGGTGGCATGCAGGGCGCGTACGCGCATGGCGAATTGCAGGCGGGCCAGCAGGCGGTCGACAGGGAGCGTGGCATCGGCGGGCAGGGCGATCGGCACGGCTGCATCTTCATCGCCGCATACGCGGGCGATGACAGGCACGATTGGGCCGTTCAAGGTGGCGACCTGCAGACACAGCATGCGGGCCGAAGCGATGTTGGCTGGCGCGCCCGGTTCTGCGATGACAATCGCAGATGGCTTAACCGTCAGAAATGCGGCGGGTGCATCGGCCCATTTGGATTCGACGATTGGAAAAGCGCCTGCCGTGCTCAGCGCTTCCACCAGCTCGGCCGCCGGTTGTTCGGCGACCACGATCAGCGGACCTTGAAGCGACATCCGGGCGCACGCGCGGTTTGTGGGTGGCGCGAATCTAGTCGAGCGCTGTTAATACCTCGTCAACAAACAGCTGAAACTACGCAGCGTCAGCAGCGCCGCGCCGGCGAAATGCGCCTGATATCAGCGCATTGACGCCTTGCATATCCAGCACGTCGGCGACCGCTTTTCTGTCCTGGGCAGCGCCGGCGAGCCGCTGTCCGAGCATGCGATCGGGAAGCGCTACGACGGCCGCGTCGGCTGCGGTTTTCTCAACGCAGGCGTCGATGTCGCTTTGCCGAAGACGATAGCCGCCAATTCCGACAATGCCCGAAGGTGGGACGGTGATCGCAAGAGTCTGGGTTTGCTTGTCGAGCCGGCAGGCAAACCCCGTGTCGATATAGCCAGTCTGGTCGGGTGCGCGGAAACGATCGGCGTCCGGCGGGAAAACAGCGGACGGAACCATGGGGCCGCGCAGCATCAGGGTGCCCGCATTACTGCACGCCGTCTCGACAACTGTCATCGCACCGATCGCTCCGCGCGGCGCGCTGATCACCCCGTGCGGGATCGGGGCCGGCTTGCCCTGCTCGCTACGACGTGCGGCGACAAAACCTGTTTCCCGAAACTAGACACGTCGAGGATGGCGGCCGCGCGATCGAGCGACTTCGTCGTCGATGCGCGTTCGGGACCGCGCCATAGCGCAGCAAGGGTGCGTGGCATGTTTCCGAGCACACCGGCGTCGACAAGCGCCGGCACCGCCGGCGCAGGCAATGCCAGCATGTTGCATTCTGTTGCGCCGCGTTGTGCGGCAAAAGCTGTCGGATCGAACCCGTGATGCAGGTGGAGTGTGCCACCGGACAAAAGCCAGGGTACGAGCGTCAGCGCCATACCGGCGAAGCTGCTGATCGGAATGGTCGACAGCAGTTGAGCGTCGGATACGATCCCCGATTCCAGAAAGACCGCCAGGCCGCCACTGATGATCTCGATATGGTTGCGCGCAACCGGGATGATGCCTCGTGCATCGACGTCGAATGTGACGGCGGCAACGTGCGCGGCGGCGTCCGGGCGAACCGGCATTGCGGAGCCGTCGGAACCACCCGGTGCGAATACATCATCGATTGACACGATCCCGTCGGGCAAATTTTGACCGAAGGCGCAGATATGGCGGATCGGAAACAGGGCCGCCGCTGTATGCATCGCAACTTCGGCCGGTGCGGCGTTTCCGGCGCGCGCGCAAGTAACAATGGCTTTCGCACTGACGCGACCAAGCGCGTCAACCAGGTCGCGCCGGCGCCACAATAGAGGTAGCGGCGCAGCGATCATGCCGGCGCGCAGGACGCCGAGACCCACAATCACGCTCTCGACCGTGTTCGGCAGCTGGATCGCGACCACCGCGTCGGTCTGCAGGCCGAGCCCGCGCAAGCGCTCCGCGACAGCGGAAATCGCGTGGTCGGCCTGGGCGTAACTCAAAATGCGGGGCGCTCCGTCGGTGAAGCTCGCCCGGTTTGGTGGATCGGCAAGCGCGGGTGCATCGGGATGGCGCACGCCGGCGCGGCGAAATAGGTCATCGAGGGTCGTGGTGATGCCAGATGCCCGGTTGGCCTCGCCGAGGATCATCGCCAGTGTCTCAAGGCTTGAGATCCTTCTGCCACCACGTTTCCGGCAAATAGCCGAACAGCGACGTCCGCGAGGGATGCGCGATTCGCGCCCAGCGCGCCACCCATTGCACGGGCGGGAAATAAAGCGGCACCACATAGAAGCCCGACAACAAGACCCGGTCGAGCGCGCGGGTCGCGGCGACGAAATTCTCGCGGGTCGTCGCGCCGAGCATCGCGCCGATCATGGCGTCGACCGCCTTCGATTTGACGCCCATGTAGTTGCGGCTGCCCTGCTGATCGGCGGCGGCGGAACCCCAGTAGAACAGCTGCTCGTTGCCGGGTGATAAAGACTGTTCCCAACGGTATTCGATCATGTCGAAATCGAAAGCGATGCGGCGGCGCTCGTACTGGGCGGCATCGACGGTGCGCACACGCGCCTCGATACCGGCGCGCTTGAGATTGCGAACAAAGGCGAGCGCAACCCGCTCCTGATCGCGTGTCGTCGTGAGCATCTCGAACGACAACGGCCGCCCGGTCGCGATATGCAACAGTTGGGTGCCCTTGAGCTCGTAGCCGGCGGTCTTGAATAGCGCGAAGGCGTGGCGGAACACGGCGCGATCATGTCCCGATCCGTCGGTCACCGGCGGAGACCAGGCGCCATCCATGATGTCTGCGCGGACGACGCCCGGAAACGGAGCCAGCAACTCCCGCTCGCGGACGTTGGCCGGCACTCCGTGTGCCGAGAGGTCGCAACCGTCGAAATAGCTCGCGGTTCTTTTATAGAGACTGAAGAAATACGTGCGGTTGAGCCATTCGAAGTCGAACAGCTGCAGGATCGCCTCGCGCACACGGACATCGGAGAAAATCGCGCGCCTCGTGTTGAAGACCAGGCCCTGCATGCCCTTGGGCAATCCGTAGGGCAGGTCTTCCTTCACGACGCGGCCGTCGCGCATTGCCGGGAATTCGTAGGCAGTCTGCCAGCGGCCGGGGTCGGTTTCGACGCGCAGATCGTAGAGACCTTTCTTGAAGGCCTCGAAATGCGTGTTGCCGTCGCGATAGTAGTCGTACCGGATCGTGTCGAAATTCCAGAGACCGCGATTGATCGCCAAATCGCGACCCCAGTAATTCTTGTCGCGCGCGAAGGAAACGCTTTCGCCCGGCTTCACCTTGCTGACGGTGTAGGGTCCGCTACCAAGCAGCGGCTCGAAGCTGGTGTCTTCGAATGCATCGGCGTTGACGGCGTGTTTTGCCAGCACCGGCATAAGCCCGATGATGAGCGGCAATTCGCGGTCGTCAGCGCCGGAAAGGTCGAAGCGCACCGTGCGCGCATCGATTGCTTCGGCTTTGGTGGCCTTGATGTAGTAAGTCCGGAAATTCGGCCGGCCTTTGTCGCGCAACAACTCCCAGGAAAAAATCACATCCGCCGGCGTCACCGGCTTGCCGTCGGCGAAGCGGGCTGCCGGATTGATTCTGAAACTGACGTAGGATCGCGCGGCATCGGTCGTAATGCGATCGGCCAGCAGGCCGTAGAGCGTAAACGGCTCATCGTAGCCGCGGGCGAGCAGGCTCTCGACGGTATAACCTCGAATATGTGCGGCCGGCAGCCCTTTCACGATGAAAGGGTTGAGACAATCGAAGGTGCCGAGTACGCCCTGCGTCAGGTGTCCGCCTTTCGGTGCCTGCGGATTGGCGTAGGCCGGATGGCTGAAATCCGGCCCCCATGCCGGTTCCCCGTGCATTGCGATCGCATGGGCCACTCGCTGGGCGTGCGCCGGCCGTAGACCAAAAGTAGTCGCGGCAGACAATGCGCCGAGCACGACGAAACGTCGCGACGGACGCAAGGAGGTCCGCGCAAGGGCAGTCGAGGGCGGCGCGAGTGTCGGGCGAATGCAATTCGGTCCGGTTTTGCAGGAATTTATCATAAGGCGACAGGGCGAGGACGGGCCGCATTTTCAGCGCATTCGTGGCTTTATTGCAGGAGGGAATTCGGCTATCAGGCGTCACGCTACCGCCGTATTTGACCCGGACAGAGCCGGGCAACCAGCGGCAATTTGGGGCGTCATTCGCCGCGGACAGAAATAATAAGGGAACAGTTACAATAAATCATCGGACCGTATCGGTCCGGCCGTGGGGCCGGGCGTTGACCGCCACCATGGCCATGACTTTGGCAGCAGTACTGTTCGTGGGCCCTGCCTCTGCACAGCAACAGCCCAAGGCGGCGCCCAAGGCGGCCCCGAAGGCGACGCAACCCGCGCAGCCGTTGCAACCGGCACAGCCGCAGCAGCAGGCCGCGGACCAGCCGCAGCTGATGTACTCGCCCTGGATGAAAGTCTGCGGCCAGGGACAGGACACGGGCAACAAGAAAGTCTGCGTCATCACCAAAGACGGCCGTCTTGAAAACGGAATGCCTGTCGCCATCGTTCAGCTGTTCGAGCCGGAAGGCGAGCCGAAGGTTCTGCGGGTCACAGTTCCGCTTGGCATGCAGCTCGCGCACGGGACGCGGCTGCTCATCGACCAGCAGCCGCCGACGCAGCAGCCCTACAAGATCTGCTTCCCGGTCGGGTGCATGGCGGATTATCCCGTCACCGACGACATGATCGCGAAGATGAAAAAGGGACAGAACATCGTCGTGCAGGCAATCAACATGCAGGGCACGCCGATCAGCCTGCCCCTGCCGTTGAATGACTTTGCAAAAGCTTATGACGGGCCGCCCACGGACCCGAAAGCGTTTGAGGAACAGCAGCGCAAGCTTCAGGAAGAGCTGCAGAAGAAAGCCGAAGAGGCGCGCAAGAAGCTGGAAGGACAACAAAGTCAGGCGCCTGGCGCGCCTGCGCCCGCACCCGCTCCGGCGCAAAAGAAGTAGCGCCCAGCGTCATTATAAAAGAAAAGGCGTGGCCCCGGGCCGCGCCTTTTTTCTTTTCCTCATTCAGGTTCAGTGTATCTGCGCGTTACGCGGCCGGTAGTCACCGCTGTCGTCGCGCACAAAAATCTCCGCGACATCGGGATGACGGATCGGCTTCCCTGAAGTATCCGGCAACAGGTTCTGTTCGGACACGTAAGCGACGTACTCGGTCTCCGCGTTCTCGGCGAACAGATGATAGAACGGTTGATCTTTGTGCGGACGCATGTCCGCCGGGATCGACTGCAGCCATTCCTCGGTGTTGTTGAACACAGGGTCGATATCAAAGATCACGCCGCGGAAAGGGTGGATGCGGTGCTTCACCACCTGGCCGATCTTGAACTTGGCTTCTCGCATCTTGTCCATCCGGATTCTCACGAGGTCACAGGCCGTAGCGCTTGCCCGCTTGCGGATCCTTGGTGGCGACCAGTTTTGCCAGATCCAGAAGAACTTTGGCCTGCTTCCATGTGGCGTCGTCCTGCATCTTGCCGTCGATCATGACGGCGCCGGCGCCGTCGGGCATGGCAGCAACAATTTTCTTGGCGAACCCGACCTCGGCGGGATCGGGAGAGAACACGGTCTTGGCGATGTCGATCTGCGACGGATGGAGTGACCAGGCGCCGACGCAACCCATCAGAAAGGCGTTGCGAAACTGCGCTTCACAGCCGGCCGGGTCGGCGAAGTCGCCGAACGGGCCGTAGAACGGCTTGATGCCGGCGGCGGCGCAGGCATCGACCATTTTGGCAATCGTGTAGTGCCACAGATCCTGCTGCGATGATGCGCGCGGCGCATTGCCTTGTGCATCTGCGAGCACCTTGTAGTCGGGATGTCCGCCGCCGACGCGCGTCGTCTTCATTGCGCGCGCGGCGGCGAGGTCAGCCGGCCCGAGGCTCATGCCGTGCATGCGCGGGGAAGCGGAAGCGATCGCCTCGACATTGTTGACGCCCTGCGCCGTCTCCAGGATGGCGTGGATCAGGATCGGCCTTTTCAGCTGGTGTCGCGCTTCGAGCTGCGCGAGCAGTTGGTCGAGATAGTGAATGTCCCACGGCCCATCGACCTTCGGCAGCATGATGACATCGAGCTTATTTCCGACCGCCGCGACGATCTCTGTGAGGTCGTCGAGCGCCCAGGGCGAATTGAGTGCGTTGATGCGCGTCCACAACCCGGTCGAACCGAAATCGGTGGCTCGCGCCATCGCGACAAAGCCGTCGCGTGCGGCTTTCTTGCAGTCGACTGGAATCGCGTCTTCGAGATTGCCGAGAACGACGTCGACCTGAGGGACGAGCTCAGGCACTTTCGCCCGCACTTTCTCGATATGCGGCGGCACGAAATAAATCATCCGCTCCAGCCGCACCGGCAATTCCCGCAGCGGCGCAGGCGCGCCGACGGCGAGCGGGGCAAAGAATTGACGCGGAAGTTTCATCGGCTTCCCTACAACCAAGCCTGCCGTTTAGAGGAATGCAGAGGCTGAGCCAAGTATCGTTAAGTTAACGTGGCTCCCG
Source organism: uncultured Alphaproteobacteria bacterium (assembly GCA_963736275.1). Taxonomy (GTDB): domain Bacteria; phylum Pseudomonadota; class Alphaproteobacteria; order Rhizobiales; family Xanthobacteraceae; genus Pseudolabrys. The sequence goes on along the minus strand of CAVTOP010000007.1, from coordinate 217,616 downwards.
CCGCTTTTTTTCGGCGTCATCCCACGCAGTCAGAGCCTGGAAATCGGGCACAAAGCCGAGCCCTTTCTGGGCATCTGTCGACAGCACCGACTGGGATGTCACTACGTCGACGAGCGCCGGCGCGTTTTTCAGCGCACGGCGCAGCGCTCCTTCCAGTTCTGACGGCTTTTCGACGCGTTCGCCATGTGCGCCGAGGGAGCGGGCGAGGCCTGCATAGTCCGAGTGGCGCAAGGTCGTGCCGACGACGCGTCCGCCATAGTTCATTTCCTGATCGAGGCGCTCGATGTTCCAGGCGGCATTGTTCGACACGATGAAGACCACTTTCGCGCCGTGCCGGACAGCGGTGTCGATTTCCATGGCGTTGATGCCGAACGCACCATCGCCATTGACCGAGACGACCTGCCGGTCCGGAAAAGCAAGGGCCGCGGCAATCGCAAAGGGGACGCCGACACCAAGGCAGCCGAATGCGCCGGCATCCATGTATGTGCTCGCGGCCAGCCCAGTGCGGGCGAAACTCAGCAGATCGCCACCATCGGCGATCGCGATGTAGTTCGGCAGCGCAGTGGCGGCGACCGCATCGAAGATGACGCGTGGATGGATTTTCCCGTCGCTGCCGGTCGTCGGCTTGTCGCTCGTGGATTCTGCAGCGGCAATGCGGTCGCGATGGCGCTTGCGCAACCCGTCAGCCCAGGCCCTGTCGAGGCCGCCTTCGCGATTGCCGGCGGTGGCGACCATGGCCTCCAAAGCGAGGTGAGGTGAGGCGAGCAGCTCCGGCTGGCCGCGGCGATTGTCGATCAGCTCGCCGGGACTATCGGAAATCCGGATGAAGCGCGCATTGGGAAAAACGGCCGGCGAGCCGTAACCAACCTGGTAATCGAGCTTGCGGCCGATCAGCAGGACGACGTCGGCGTCGGTCATCGCGGCGGCGCGAACGGCGGCGGCGGTCGAGGGGTGATCGGCCGGGACGAGACCGCGGCTCTCCTGTGTGTCCAGATAAAGGGCGCCGGTTGACTCGAGCAGCCGCACGAGGGCGGGTCCGGCCTGCCTTGCGCCGCGGCCGGTGATGACCACGGGGCGTTTCGCCGACCAGAAGACATCCACGGCTTCTTTCACCGCGGCGGGATCAGGAGGGATCGCGCGCGGCGGCTTCGGATTGATCCACTCATCGAGCACCAGTTGCGGCGGCACATGGGTGCGCAGCACGTCGGTTGGCACCTCCAGGTAGACCGGTCCGGGCTCGCCATTGTCGCCCATCGCGCGCGCCACGGCTTCGTCAAGTTCGCGCACGACCTGATCCGGAACGCGCGCTGTTCGCGCGGTGCGTGTCACGGGACGAAGAATGTCGACGTGCGGAATATCCTGCAGCGGACCCATGTTGGCTTGCGGGCGCGACGTGCAGCCGCCGATCAGCAGGACCGGTATGCGGGCGAGCGATGCATTTGCAATCGCGGTGACCGTGTTCGTCACGCCCGGCCCCGCGGTCACCATGGCCACGCCGAACTGTCCGGTGAGCTCGGCGTGGGCATGCGCCATATGAACCGCGGCGCCTTCATCGCGCACGTCGATGATCCGGATTCCCTGCCGGGCGACGTGATCCCAGATCGGCTGAATATGGCCACCTTGAAGTCCAAAGATTCGGTCGATGCCGCGCGCCCTGAGGAACCGCGCAATCCAGGCCGCGCAGGACTGCTGATCCGCGTTTAGATCTTGCGACTGGAGTGCGGGCTTACTCATGAACTCACTCCCGTTGACGTGTATTTCGTTCGCAGGACGCGATGCAGGACTTTTCCGGTCGCTGTCCGCGGCATGTCATCTTCGGCAATGAAAGATATCGATCGCGGCCGCTTGTAGCCGGCGATGCGGTCTTTGCACCATTCGATGATTTCATCGGCCGTCGGCGCTTCACCGTCTTGTGCAATGACGACCGCATGAACGCGCTCACCCCACTTTTCGTCGGCGATACCGATGACGGCGACGTCCTTCACCTTGGGATGGCCGCCGACCAACAATTCCACCTCGGAGGGATAAACGTTCTCGCCGCCGGAAATAATCATATTGCTCTTGCGGTCGACGAGATGAATGTAGCCGTCCTCGTCGCGGCGGGCGAGATCGCCGACGGTGCAGTAGTCGCCGCGGAATGCGTCGCGGGTCTTGTCGGGCAACTTCCAGTAGCCGTCGAACGTGTAGGAGTTACACGAGTAGAGTTCGCCCGGCTCGCCGGCGGCCACGTCGTTGCCATCGGCATCGAGCAGGCGGATCGGCCGCGAGCCGATGCATTCGCGGCCGACGGAGCCGAGTTTGGTGAACTGCTCGTCCGGATGAAGCATCGTGACCCACCCGGCTTCCGTGGACCCATAGAGCTCGAACAGCCCGGAGTTTTTGAAATAGTCCATAATGGCAAGCTTGGTGTCCCGCCGTGCGGGCGCCGAGGAAACCATCAACTTGGTGACAGCCGAGACGTCGTGCTTTGCACGGATGCCGGGCGAGAGACCAAGCATCATGATGTAATGCGTCGGCACCAGCGATGTGAACGTCGCGTGCCCGTCGGCAAGCGTGCGTACGAGGTGCTCCGGGTCGAAGCTCTTTCGGTTGTAGACGGTGCAGGCTGCGCCGCAATAGGTGAACGCGCCGAAAAAGAACAGGGAATTTGCGTGGCACATCGGCATGACCAGCAGGCCGGAGTCGCGTGAGCTGAAACCAAGCTCGAGGTCGGTCACAAGCGACAGCATGGCGCCGCCGCCGTGCGAACGAATGGCGCCCTTGGGTTTGCCGGTCGTGCCGGAGGTGTACATCAGCGTCCACGGATCCTCGGCCGTCACGGCGACGGACGGCGGGCGATCGCTTGCGGCTGAAATCAGGTCCTCGTAAGCGCGGTAACCTGCGTAGCGGCGATCGCCGCCGAAGATGACGAATTTATCGGCGGCAATGGGCAGCGTGTCGCGGAGCGGCTCGATCGCATCGATCAACTGGTCCTGCACAATGATCGCGCCGGCCTCGCAATTCTCGACGATGTAACGGATCTCGGGGCCAAGCAGCCGGAAATTGATCGGCACGGCGACCAGGCCCGCCAGCGCCGTTGCAGCGTAGATCTCGAGCCATTCGACGCAGTTATAGGCGAGGACGCAAATTCGGTCGCCCTTGGACAGGCCGAGACCCATCAACGCGTTGGCGAGGCGGCAGGAGCGCTCGTACCAAGTCCGGAAGGTCATCGCCCGCTCAAGATCGCGCGCTCCGATCTTGTCGGGAAATGTATGAGCATGCATGCCGAGCACGATCCCCATGTGCGGCAGCTGTCTCATTTCAATTCTGCTCCACGACCAGCGAACAATACTGTGCCCGCGGCGGCTGGTTCTGGCAATGCGTGACGCCGCGCATCGGGCATGACAAACTCCTGCGTTCGCAAGGTATGTGTAACTGTCATGCAACCGCTGACCGGTCTTTTTGTCCTGGATTTCACCACCCTGCTTCCCGGACCATTGGCAACATTGATGCTCGCCGAAGCCGGCGCGGAAGTGCTCAAGATCGAGCAACCGGGCGGCGAAAATGCGCGGCGTTTTCCGCCGTTCGTTGGCAATGACAGCGCAGCTTTCGCGATGCTCAATCGCGGCAAGACGAGCATCACGCTCGATCTCAAGAGCGAGCGCGGACAGGGAAAAACTCGTACCGCTGATCAAGCGCGCCGACATCGTGGTCGAGCAGTTCCGCCCGGGCGTGATGGACCGGCTCGGTCTCGGTTACGACGATTTGAAAAGCATCAATCCGAAACTGATCTACTGCTCGATCTCCGGTTATGGCCAGAGCGGGCCACGCGTTCACGAAGCCGGACACGATATCAACTATATCGGCAATACCGGCCTGCTCGACCTGCAGCCGGGTCCGGCCGACCGTCCGGTCGTGCCGCCGATGCTGGCGGCCGATATCGCCGGCGGGAGTTTCCCGGCCGTCATCAACATTCTTCTGGCGCTGCGCGCCCGTGACCGGAGCGGACAAGGGTGCCGCATCGACATTGCGATGACCGATGCCATGTTCACGTTTACCTGGGCAGCCCTGGCGACCGGTTCGGCGACCGGACGGTTTCCGAAACCGGGCGACCTGTGGCTCGTCGGCGGGTCGCCACGCTATCAGATTTATCCGACGAAGGACGGCAAGCTGATCGCTTGCGGCGCGTTGGAGCCGAAATTCTGGGCCGCATTTACCGAGGCAATCGGACTCGCGAAGGAATTTGTCGACGATGCGCGCAATCCAATGGCGACACGCGATGCCGTTGCCAAATTGATTTTGATGAAAACGTCAGACGAATGGCGGCCGATTTTTGCGGTGGCGGATTGCTGCGCGACGGTGATCGTTCCGCTTGAGCAGGCGATGCGCGATCCGCACTTCGTCGAGCGCGGGTTGTTCGCACACCAGGTCGGCACGGACTCGGGGACGACATTGCCGGCACTGCCGCTGCCGATCGCGCCGGACTTTCGTGCCGCGCCGGGAACGAAAAACGCACCGAAGCTAGACTAGAGTGCTTCGCCGCGCATAAGGCGCGGCTGTCCGGCTGCCGGCGCAATCCCTTCACGCATGACAGCGCGGCGCAGAGGCCCGATCCGGTCAAGAAGATAAAGACCCAGGCCGCGGGCGCCCTGCATGGGCAGGAAGTCGCTCAACAGCGAGCGGTTGAGCAGATCGATCGCGATCGTGCGGCTGCCGATATCGGTGCGTCTCATACGGTCGTAGCGGGACGTCACATCGGCTCCCCCAATGTCGCGGCCATCTCGTTGAGCGGTAACGACAAGCTCGGCGATCGTCGCGGCATCACGCAAACCGAGATTGAGCCCTTGCGCGCCGATCGGCGGCAGCACATGCGCCGCTTCACCGACAAGCGCGACCCGGTCGCCGGCACAGTGGCGCGCGGTCGAAACGGTGAGCGGAAATATGCCGCGTCCAGGATCAACCTGCAGCTTTCCAAGAATTGAATGCGAGGCTCGCTCAATCGCGTCGGCGAGAGCGAAATTGTCGAACGCGGCGAGCTCGCCGGCCGTTTCAGGTTCGAGCACCCAAACGAGACTGGAACGGTTGCCGGGGAGAGGCACGAGAGTGAATGGTCCGCTCGGCGTATGGAATTCGGTCGACGTGTCGCGATGCGGACGTGAATGAGACAGACACAGCGTCATCGCAGTTTGCGGGTAACGGCGCTCATCGACTGCAATGCCGGCCGCCGCACGGCAGAGCGATTGACGTCCGTCAGCCCCGATCACGAGCCGCGCATGCAGGGCGCGGCCGTTCTTCAAGGTAACCGTGACCGTGTTCGCCTGCGGCGTCACGGCGACGACTTCATCCTCGATGATCGACAAAGCGGGCAGGCTGTGCGCGCGCTTTTCCAGCGCATCGATCAGGTGTCGGTTTTCGATGTTGTGGCCAAAGGCCTCGAGCCCGATTTCGTCGGCGGAAAACTTGACCTCCGGCGCGCGCCAGAGCCGGCCGGTGTCGTCGACGATGCGCATGGTGCGCAGCGGGGCGGCCTTCTCGGCGCATGACGACCAGACCCCGAGCGTATCGAGTGCGGCGACGGAACCGGCCAGCAGGGCGGTGGTGCGGTTGTCGGATTTTACGGACCGCAGTCCAACAAGCGCGGTATCGACGCCACCCTCCGCCAGCGAAATCGCGGCGGTGAGGCCGGCGGGTCCGCGACCGACCACGATGGCGGCAGGGCTATTGGCACGCTTGTCCGGCATCCGGGAACCTTGTCGGGTTCGACATTAACCGCACTAGCACGGCCGGGGCGGGCCCGGAAACCACGCTGCTTTGTTGCGATACCGCCTTATCGCGCAATACGCTATGCCAGGGCGGATGACGGAAACGACCGGCTACGATTTTGCGCATTTGGCGCCCGTGGAAGCGGGTCTCGGCCGGACGTTTGCGCGGCCGAAGGCAATCGCCGCCGCCTGCGTCGTCGTTATTGCGGGTCTCGGCTGGTTCTATCTCGGGTTGCTGACGGTTGCGCCGGGCGAAGGGTATGGCACTCCGTGGCTCGCGGTGGTGCAGACGCTGTGCCGCACGCTTCCGGAGGAAGCCTGGAGTGTCCCCGCCGCCGCCATCACTGCATCGATGTGGGGCGCAATGGCGCTCGCAATGATGCTGCCGAGCACGGCACCGATGATCCTCACATATGCCGAGATCGCCGAGACCGCCGCGCGCAAGGGCGAGACAATCGTATCGCCGCTTGTGATTGCGGCAGGATACGCAGCTGTGTGGCTTCTGTTTTCGTTTGCGGCATCTGTAATGCAGATTGTTCTTGCGCGCGCCGCATTGCTCGACGGGAATTTTGCATCGACCAGCGGGTTTCTCGGCGCCGCGATTCTCATCGGCGCCGGCCTCTATCAGTTCTCAACGCTCAAGCACGCATGCCTCGCGCGCTGTCAGCATCCGTTCCCGTTCTTTTTCGCGAACTGGGCAACAACTCCCGGGGGCGTATTCCGTCTTGGCGTAAGGCAGGGACTTTATTGTCTGGGCTGCTGTTGGGCGATGATGCTGGTGATGTTTGCGGTCGGCGTGATGAACATTGTGTGGATGGCTGCTCTGGCGGCGGTCATGGCAATTGAGAAGTTGCAGAATGGCCGACGCTTTGCTCACGCTGTCGGGCTCGTGCTCATTGGAAGCGGGACGGGTATGGCGATTGCGGCGATTGCCGCGTATTGGCATTAGAAAACAAGAAACGGAGTGGAACGTTGCGTGAGAGTTGGAGCCTGAAAGGCGAACTGGCGTTGTCGTGCAGCTGTACGGTGTTTTGCCCCTGCGTGTTGTCACGTGGCGATCATCCGCCAACCGAAAGCCGTTGCCAGACATGGGCAGGCATCCGCATCGACGAGGGGCATTTCGACACTGAAGACCTTTCGGGGATCAAGGTCGGCCTGATGATGGATCTGCCCGGCATCATGTCGCGCGGCAACTGGACGGCCGCGCTGTTTGTCGATGACGCCGCCTCCGCCTTTGCGGTTAAAGGATTGACGCGGATTTTCACGGGGCGCGTGGGAGGAACGACGCATTTGCTCTCGATCCTGGTGGGCCAATTTCTCGGCGTGCGCCAGCTTCCGATCAGCTACGAGACGCAGGGGGAGACGCGGATCGTGCGTATCAAGGACTATGTCGACGGCGCCATTACGCCGGTGCGCGGCAAGGAGCCTGGGCAGAACGTCGTCATCCGGAACAGCGACTATTGGATCGGGCCGGACGTCATTGTCGCGCGCGCTGACAAATCCCGGTTTCGCGGATATGGCCGCAACTGGAATTTGACCGGAAAATCGGCTGAGATCGTGAAGTTGAACTGGGGCAACGAATAAGTGACGGACTTCGCGCGCATCCGCGCCTTTACGGTTCACGTCTTTACCGCAACGGGCGCAGCGCTCGCCCTGCTGGCGCTGATCCTGGCGACTGGCGGTCATTGGGCGGGAATGTTCCTTTGCCTCGGCCTGGCATTGGTGGTGGACGGCCTTGATGGACCGATGGCGCGCACGTTCGAGGTGGAAAAGCTGCTGCCGCGCTGGTCGGGCGACACCCTCGATCTTGTCGTTGACTTCACCACCTACGTGTTCGTCCCGGCCTTTGCGATCGCAGCAAGCGGACTGCTGCCGCAGGGTCTCGCCATTCCGGCCGCTATTGTCGTAGTGATCACCGGCGCGCTGTATTTCGCAGACCGCGACATGAAGACCACGGATAATTACTTCCGCGGTTTTCCCGCCGTGTGGAATTTGGCCGCCTTCTACCTCTATTTGCTCGAGCCGCCGGAATGGGCCGCGGCGGTCTCGATCGTTGTGCTCGCGGCTTTAAGCTTTGCGCCGATCCAGTTTCTCCATCCCCTGCGCGTGCAGCGCTGGCGCGTGATCAACATCGCGCTGCTGGCGGCGTGGGCCGTTCTGGCGTTCATCGCGGTCGTTCGGGATCTCGCTCCGGGGCTTTATGTGACGCTGCCGCTGTGTCTCATCGCCGCCTATTTTTTCCTGATCGGATTGTTGCGCCCGCCCGCATGATCGTGTTCGATCGCCGCCGCAAATTACGGAGCAAACCATGTCTCGACCTGTTCTGCTTGTTGCCGGCGGCAGCCGCGGTATCGGCGCCGCGACGGCGAAATTGGCAGGTGCGCGCGGCTACGACGTCGCGGTCAACTACAAAAGCAACTCGAATGCGGCGGCGGGCATCGTCGAGGCGGTGAAGAAGGCCGGCGGAAAGGCCACCGCTGTCCAGGGCGACATGGCGCTCGAAAAGGATATCGAACGGGTGTTCGATGCCGCCACGGACGCGCTCGGGCCGGTCACGCACTTCGTGCACAGCTCGGGAATCATAGGCGACAATTCACGGCTGGACGAGGCTAGTTCGGCTACCATCCGCGAGGTGCTCGATCTCGATACATTCGGCGCGCTGCTGTGCTTGCGTACCTGCGTCAAGCGCATGTCGACCAAGCACGGCGGCAAAGGCGGGTCGGTCGTAATGCTGTCGTCAATGGCGGCCCCGCTTGGCGGCGCCAATGAGTGCGTGTGGTATGCGGCTGCCAAAGCGGGGGTCGATTCCATGGTGATCGGCGTTTCCCGGGAGGTCGCCAAGGAGGGCATGCGCGTCAACGCAATAACGCCGGGCGTCATTGATACCGACATCCAGCCGCCCGGGCGGGTTGAGCGGGTAACGCCTATGCTTCCGATGGGCAGAGCGGGGCAGGCCGATGAAGTCGCGGAGGCGGTACTGTTCCTGCTTTCGGACGGGGCCTCGTATGTCAATGGCGCGAACTTGCGCGTGTCGGGCGCACGCTGATCCGCCTTGCGCTCGGCGACTGGCTGCCTATGATCGCGCCCGAAATTCCATCCGACAACAAGCAATCGTATTCCAAGGAGTGAAAAAATGGTCGCGGCAGTACGCGTTCACAAAGCCGGCGGTCCCGAGGCGTTGACTTACGAGGACGTTGAGATCGCCGCACCCGGCCAGGGACAGATCAAGATCAAGCAGCACGCTTGCGGCGTCAATTTCATCGACGCCTATTTCCGGATGGGCATGTATCCATCGCCAGTCGGGATGCCGTTCATTGCGGGCAACGAGAGCGCCGGCGAAGTCATGGCGGTCGGACCAGGCGTCACTGACGTCAAGGTTGGCGACCGCGTTGCCTTCGTCGGACCGCTGGGCGGCTACGCGGGCGAACGGCTGGTGCCGGCCGATCGCGCGGTCAAATTACCGGACAATATTTCGTACGAGCAGGCGGCCGGCATGATGCTCAAGGGCATGACCGTGCAGTACCTGCTCAATCGCACCTACAAGGTCGAGAAGGGCACGGTCTGCCTCATCCACGCGGCAGCCGGCGGCGTCGGCCTGATTGCCTGCCAATGGGCCAATCATCTTGGCGCGACCGTCATCGGCACCGTCGGCTCGAAAGAGAAGGCTGAGCTTGCCAAGAAGAATGGCTGCCACCACACCATCCTTTATCGCGACGAGGATTTTGTGGCGAAGGTCAAGGAGATCACCAGCAGCAAACTCTGCGATGTGGTTTATGACGGTATCGGCAAGACGACGTTCCCGGCCTCGCTCGATTGCCTGCGCCCGCTTGGCTACTTCGTGAGCTTCGGCAGTGCGTCAGGCCAGATCGATGCGTTCAACATCAACATTCTGCAGACCAAGGGCTCGCTGTTCGCCACCCGGCCGACGCTCAACAACTATGTCGCCAAGCGTGACGACCTGATCGCGACCGCTGCGGACCTGTTCAAGGTCGTCGGCTCGGGCGCGGTGAAAATCCCGATCAACCAGAAATATCCGCTCAAGGAAGCGGCCCGAGCGCACAAGGAAATGGAAGGCCGCGACACGACCGGTTCAACCATTTTGATGCCGTAGGCTTGCCAGATGCGTTTGGGTGCGGCGGCGATGACAACTCTCATCGTCGCCGCGCCCTTTTCACATGCCCTTGCTGTTGATGACGCCGAAGCGCTGGCGCTTGTGCGGAAGCACTGCGCGACGTGCCACGCGAACAAGCCCACGCATGAAAGCGTCCAGGAAGCGCCAAAAAACATCGCTCTGGAAACCATCGCCGATATCAAGAAGCACGCCACAACAATTTTTGCGCAGACGATACAAACCAAGGCGATGCCACTCGGCAATCAGACCGGAATGACCGACGAGGAACGTGCTACGCTCGCTCAATGGCTCAAGAATCAGCAGTGAGCGGCGACACCAGGTCCTGGGGCATTTTCGCCACCTTTGTGCTCGGGGCGATCGCGCTTCTCGCCGGTCAACTCGCAGGCATGGCCGCACTCGTTGGCTGGTATGGTTTCGATCTGCGGAATGTCCCGACGCTGAGCCAGCATGGCGGCGCCATCATTTTATTCATTTTTGTATCGGCGCCCGTGCAGGTCGCGATCCTTGCGTTGGCGGCGGGCTACAAAGGCAATATTGCCGGGTATCTTGGCTACAAATTGCCACGCCGCGGCGAAGTCGTGCTGTGCGTGGCAATCCTGGCGGCGATGATCGCAGTCGGCAATACAATGAGCTGGCTGGCGGGCCGGAGCATCGTCGATCGGTTTCAGACCGACATCTATCACGCGGCCAACAGCGTCGGTCAGTTGCCCTTGCTGCTGGCCGCCGTTGTGGTTCTCATTCCGATCGGCGAGGAAACGCTGTTCCGCGGTTTCCTGATGCGCGGATGGCTGCGCTCGCCTCGCTCGGCCTGGCCCGTCATCCTCGTCACTGCGTCCCTGTTCGCGATCATTCACGTCCAATACGACTGGTTTCTGATCGGGCAGGTCTTTGCGTTCGGCGTGCTGTTCGGCTGGGCACGGTGGGCAACGGGCTCAACTCTCCTGACCATGATGCTGCATGCGCTGGTCAACATGGAGGGCATGCTGGAGACGTTTTTGAGTCTCAACAGCTGAGCGGCCGGTTAAAGGAGCGACGCGATTTTCGCAATGGCCGGATGGTGGTTGATGCCCGCCGGCAGACGCGGCAAGCCCACAACGCCGGCCGATCCGGCAAAGCGCGTAATGCTGGTGACCGTGTCGGCAAGCTCGACAGTGTCGCGCTCGCTTTCAGACACCACGATTGCCGCGATCACCAATTTGCGTTGAGCGATGACGTCGAGAGCGGTCAACGTGTGGCTGATGGTTCCGAGATAACCGCCGACAACAAGCAGCAGCGGAATATTCAACGCCGACATCCAATCGAGCACCGTGCGCTCGCCATCGAGGGGAACCATGATCCCTCCCACGCCTTCGATGAAAAGCGGACCAGTCGCGGCACCGATCGCCGCGCGGCTGAATTTAACCAGCTCGTCGAAATCGATACGGCGTCCTTCTCGCGCGGCGGCAAGGTCAGGCGACAATGGCGCACGGAAGCGCCAGGGCGCGATCCGCCCCACCTCGTCGGCAGTCACCGGCCGTCCAAGTGCGCCCAGCAGAACCGCCGGGTCGCTGGTATCAGCCACCGAAGAGTCATACCCGCTGACCACGGGCTTGAGGGCCTCCACACGCTGATTGGACTCCCGCAAGTATCGAATGAGCGCGGCGGTCACGAAGGTCTTGCCGATATCGGTGCCGGTCGAGGTGACGAAATAGGCGGCCACGGCTAAGCCAATATTCTTTCGCGGACAACATCGGCGAGCCGCGCGATCTCATCGTCCGGATGCTGCGCCGTGAATGTCAGGCGCAGCCGCGCGGTGCCCGCGGGCACGGTCGGCGGACGGATCGCAACGACAAGAAAACCTTGCTCTTCCAGAGTGGCTGATGCGGACAGTGCGGCCTCCTCGTCGCCGATGAGGATCGGGACGATGGGGCTTTGCGCGTCAGGAAGACCTGCGCGGCGGGTGAACGCCTTCGCCTTCGCGACCGGCAGGGCCGCGTAGGCCGGCTCCCGCTCGATCAGGTCGAGTGCCGCGATCGCGGCTGCGACACTGGCCGGGGGCAAGCCGGTTGAATAGATCAATGTGCGCGCACGGTTGCGCATGAGATCGATGACGGGCGCCGATGCGCAGAGATAGCCGCCGTAGGAGCCGATTGCCTTCGACAGGGTTCCCATCTGCAGCGGAACGGCAATATGTGAATTTTCCGAAAAGCTTGATCCGCGTCCGCCGCCGACGACACCGATGCCGTGCGCGTCGTCAGACATCAGCCATGCGTCGTATTGCTCGGCAACGGCCAGTAATTCCTCAAGCGGGGCGATGTCGCCGTCCATGGAGAAGATGCCGTCGGTGACGATGAGTGCGCGGTCATGCTGGGCGCGGTGTGAATCAAGCACCGCACGGACATGGCCGACATCGTTGTGACGGAAGGTCTTGACCTGTCCGCGCGAAAGTTGCGCGCCGGCGTAGATGCATGCGTGCGAGAACTCGTCCAGCAGCACAAGACCGTCGCTACCGATGAGCGCGGGAATGATCCCTGTGTTGGCGAGATAGCCGGAGCCGAAAACGCAGGCCGCCTCTGTGCGCTTGAATTCGGCCAGACGCCCTTCGAGCTTTGCGTAAAGCGGGTGATTGCCAGTCACCAGGCGTGATGCTCCCGAGCCCGCCCCGTATTCCTCGATTGCGGCAATAGCGGCCTTCTTGATTGCAGGATGCTGGGTGAGGTTGAGATAGTCGTTACAGGAAAACGACAACAGCCGGCGGTCATGTCGCTCGACCCAGATGCCATCCTCACGCAGTGTCTCATTCAGCGCGCGATAAAGATGCCGCTGTCTGAGCGAGGCGAGCTTATCTTGCGCGTAGGCGTCGAGCGAGTGCATCAGTAACCTTGCCAGGTCGTGGGTCAGATGCTTAGCACGAATGGGGCAGGGAAACGTCAAATGGCGGGGCCGAGCGGCAAAACCGGCGTGACACCCGGGTGGTATGACCCGGCGCTGCCGCACGTATGGCTGCCTTACGCCCAGATGAAAACCGTGTCGCCGCCGCTTCCGGTCGTACGAACGCAAGGCGCCCGGATCATTCTTGCCGACGGACGCGAACTGATCGACGGCATTGCGAGCTGGTGGACGGCCTGTCACGGCTACAATCACCCGCACATCCGGCAGGCAGTCGAGACGCAGCTCGCATCGATGCCGCATGTGATGTTCGGCGGGCTGGTACACGAGCAGGCGCTGCGTCTTGCCGGGCGTCTTGCCCGGCTGCTCCCGGGCGATCTGGAGCGCGTGTTTTTTTCCGACTCCGGATCGGTGGCGGTCGAAATCGCCTTGAAGATGGCGATCCAATACTGGATCAATCGCGGCGCGCGCGCCAAAAAGCAGTTTGTCGCTTTTCACGGCGCCTATCACGGCGACACGCTCGGCGCGATGTCGGTCAGCGACCTCGACGCCGGCATGCATGCCGGTTTTGCCGACGTTCTGCCCGCGCATCACATTGTCGACTTGCCGGACAATCCTGCCGCAACTTCTGCGCTCGAAAAATTGTTGGAGGATCGAAGCGGCACGATTGCCGGCATTGTAGTCGAGCCGATAGTGCAGGGTGCCGGCGGGATGAAATTCCATGACGCTGGCGTGTTGCGGCGGTTGCGCGCACTTGCCGACCAACACGACGCATTGCTGATTTTTGACGAGGTATTCACCGGTTTTGGCCGCACCGGGACCATGTTTGCTTCCGAGCAGGCGAATATCGCGCCGGACATCATCGCACTCTCGAAAGCGCTGACCGGAGGCACGCTGCCGCTTGCCGCAACCGTTGCGAGCGCGAAAATCTTCGATGCATTCTGGGCGGACGATCCCGAAAAGGCATTGATGCATGGACCGACCTATATGGCGAATGCGCTCGGCTGCGCCGCCGCGAATGCTTCGCTTGATTTGTTCGAGCGGGAGCCGCGCTTGCGGCAGGTCGCAGATATTGCCGCCATGCTCACCAGAGGGCTCGAGCCGTGTCGCGCCTTGAAAGGCGTCAAGGACGTTCGCGTGCTCGGCGGCATCGGGGTCGTGGAATTGGATCAAATCGCCGATCTCGGTACGATCCGCAGCCGATTTATTGAATTGGGTGTGTTCATACGGCCGATCGGCAATGTCATCTATCTGACGCCGGCATTCACGATATCGGCGGACGAACTCGAAACTCTTATGAATGCGGTGATTAAAGTCGTCCGCGAGCACAAACATTGAAGGGAAAAGCATGACGTACAGTGGGCCAGTCATCGACACGCACCACCACATCTGGCTGCGGAAGAATGTGGGCTGGCTCGCGGACCCGCCGATACCGCGGATGTTCGGCGACTATTTCGGGATCCGTCGCGATTATCCGGTCGAGGAATTCATCAACGACGTCAAACCTCAGGGAGTCACGAAATCAGTGCACGTGACCGCGATGTGGGGGCCCGGCAAGGCGCTCGAAGAGACACGCTGGCTGCAATCGGTGGCGGACAAGCATGGATTTCCGCACGGCATCGTTTCGAATATCGATCTCGCCGATCCGGAGGCTGAGGCCGCGCTCAAGGCGCAGAGGCAGTTTCCGAATGTGCGCGGGGTCCGGCAAATGCTTTATTGGGACACCGACCCGGTGCGGCAAGGCGCGCCACGCGCCGATTTCTGCAATTCGTCTGAATTCCGGCGCGGCTTCGCGCTTCTGGAAAAGCACAGCCTGCATTTCGAGCTTCAGGTCTACGCCGGTCAAGTTGGTCATGCTGTCGAACTCGTCAAGGCCTTCCCCGGCGTGAAAATGATCCTGGTACACGCCGGCATGCTGGCGGCGCGCACGCAAGCGGCCATCGACCAGTGGCGCGCGGCGCTCATGACGATCGCAGCTTTTCCCAACCTCCACGTGAAGATTTCCGGGCTTGGCATGTACAGCAACGGCATCACCTTGCCGCAGGCGCGCCAGGTGATCCGCGATGTCATTCAGATTTTCGGGGCTGAACGGACAATTTACGGCAGCAATTTTCCGCTCGAGAAGCTGCACGCAAGCTATGCCGACTTTTTCGGTATCTATCGCGCGGCGCTCTCGGAATATACCGAGGCCGATCAGAGCGCCGTTCTGCACGACAACGCGGTGAAATTCTATCGCATCTGACCTGGCTAGAACCCGACGGCCGCGCCGTGCAGGTCGTATTCGTCGGCACGTTCGATCTTGACGGTGGCGATCTCGCCGACCCGGAGCGGCCGGCGGCTCGCAACATAGACTGCGCCATCGATCTCGGGGGCATCGGCCATTGAGCGCCCCTTGGCGACGGTGGGTCCGATCTCGTCGATGATCACCTTCTGCCGCGTGCCGACCTTGCGTTTGAGCCGGCGCGAAGAAATCTTCTGCTGCGCCTGCATGAAGCGATGCCATCGCTGCTCTTTCACCTCGTCAGGCACCGGCGCGGCGAGATCATTCGCGGCCGCGCCGCGTACCGGCTCATATTTGAAGCAGCCGACGCGATCGAGCGAGGCTTGCTCCAGCCACTCCAGCAGCATGTCGAAGTCGGCATCGGTCTCGCCGGGGAACCCAACGATGAAGGTCGATCGCAGCGTGAGATCCGGGCAGTCGCGGCGCCAGCGCGCGATGCGCTCCAGTGTTTTTTCCTGCGCCGCAGGACGCTTCATCCGCTTCAGTACCTCGGGCGAGGCGTGCTGAAAGGGGATATCGAGATAGGGGAGCACCTTCCGCTCGGCCATCAGCGAGATGACATCGTCGACATGCGGATAAGGATAGACGTAGTGCAGCCGCACCCATACGCCGAACTCGCCGAGTGCGGCCGCAAGGTCGATGAATTTGGCGCGTACTTCTTTGTCACCCCACTTGCTCGCCGCGTATTTGATGTCGAGCCCGTACGCTGATGTATCCTGCGAAATGACCAGCAGTTCCTTCACGCCGGCTTTCACCAGTTTTTCCGCTTCGCGCAGGACGTCGGCCGCGGGACGCGAGACGAGATCGCCGCGCAGGCGCGGAATAATGCAGAACGTGCAGCGATTGTTGCAGCCTTCGGAAATCTTCAGATAGGCATAGTGCCGCGGCGTGAGTTTGATCCCCTCCGGCGGCACCAGATCGAGAAATGGATCGTGCTTCGGCGGCAATGCCTCGTGAACGGCGTTGACGACCGTTTCGTACTGCTGCGGACCGGTGATCGCGAGAACGTCGGGGTAGGCGGTCGAAATGCTTTCCGGTTCCGCCCCCATGCACCCGGTGACGATGACCTTGCCGTTCTCCTTGAGCGCGTTGCCGATGGCCGCAAGCGATTCTGCCTTGGCGCTGTCGAGGAACCCGCAGGTGTTGACGATGACAAGATCCGAGCCCTTGTGCTCGCGCGACAGCTCGTAGCCCTCCGCGCGCAGGCGCGTGACGATACGCTCGCTGTCGACGAGCGCCTTCGGGCAACCTAGGGAGACGAAGCTCACCTTCGGCGCGGGCGCGTCGGTTTTCGGCTCGGGATCAGGCATGGAGCCAAGGAGCTAATGGCGATCGGGCTGAATAGCAACCGGGATTTCGACGGCGTTGCCGGTTACGCAGCGGCAGATGCTTTATGCGTGGTGGCGATATGCATGCGGTAGCGGTATCGTGGCGGTGCACAGGTGACTCGCCATGACGCGACTACGGATGATCGCCAGCCTGGTTTTAATCGCCGGCACGATGTTTACCGGTGCGGCCTACGCCGCCGACGGTCAGGTCGCGTCGTGGCGGTATAACGCGCATGATCGGGAATTGCCGTTTCCGCGTAGCGAGCGTGCCGAATCCGTCTGGGCATCCAAGCGCTGCTGGAAAGAGTGCGGCGCCTATTGTGCATGGGGAATGGCGGGCTGCCTCAAGGAAGACACGCAAGGGCGTTGCCTGAAGCTCACCGATAGATGCGACCGCTACTGCCAGCGTGAGTGCCGCACCATGGCCGGTCCGTTCGTGCCGTTCGAGCTTCCGTGGGAATGATTTGCGACGCCGCTTAAGCACTCGGCAGCGTTTCCCTAGCCCTCGGACGATTATCGTCTCTTATAGTCGCACGACGCAACCGGTGTGCGGTTCGACGATAAGGTCGCCTCTGTCCGCTACGGACACAGCGGGCGCGCCGTATGGGAGACGGTTACAGAGAAGAACCGTCAACAAATGTTCGAGTTCAAACGCTATCTCGCGGATCATGATGTGGACCGCGTGTATGTCCAAGACCTCATTTTCTTCTCGGGACTTCGGGAAAACGATCTCCCGAAGCGTCCTCATAATTGCTTCGGCATCGACGCGAGCTTTGAGCGTATTCTGAATATGCTTGGCCAGATTTCAGCACCTCAGCACCAACAGCGCGAAGTGTTAATCTCATTCGGCTCGGACGAAGTTTTTGGGACGATCATTTCTCCCGATTTTCCGTTATTGCAATCGCTTGAACCAACACCACTCGACAGACGCAGGATGGATCGCATTGTCAAAGCAGCTTTGCCTGAAACCTGGCTCGATGATCTTGGCCATAAGCAAGTCATCATCAGAGGCAGGGGAGGCGTAGGTAAGACCGTCATCCTATTGCAGATGGCCTACCGGGCATTCGACCGCGAGCAACTGCGCTCCCTCGTCCTCGCGTTCAATAAGGCTCTGGTCGCCGATATGCGGCGTACGATGGCACTACTCGGTGTCCCCCGAAGTATAGAAAAAGGCGGGATCTGCATTGATACTGTTCATGCGTTCATCGGCCGACTGATGCACGGTTTGGGTATCATTACGAATCATGAGGGCTTTCTGGAGCGATATGAAGAGCACAAAGAGCAACTTCTGAATTTTATCCGCACAAAAGCCGTTTCCCAATCCGACATCGACGATTTTATAAAACAGAACGCAGCCGACTTTCTCTGGGACATCGTTTTTGTAGATGAGGGCCAAGACTGGCCTGCCAATGAAATCGAAATACTGCGGGCTATCTACACTCCGGAGCGAATTGCCGTGGCGGATGGCGTTGACCAGTTGGTCCGAAACTCGGTCGCTGACTGGTCCAAAGGGGTTTCTCGAGAGCATCTTCGATCGAGGCGGCTCACGCGCTGCTTGCGGATGAAAGCTAACCTCGCGCTGTTTGTGGCCGATTATGCTGAGGCACTCGGCTTGCAAGACTGGGATCTGGAGCCCAATCCAGATGCCAACGGCGGACGCGTTCTGGTCGTTGAAGGCGATCTCGCTTCCCACACCGAGATTTACGAACAGGTGTGTGACAATGCCGCCAAACTTGGCAACTATCCAGTCGATCTTCTTGGGTGCGTTCCACCGTTGTTTGTTGTGCACGCACGTGAGGAAACGTTATCACTTCCTGGACGTGCGCTTGATGCAATCGGGAAAAAGATCTGGGACGCATCATCAAAGGATGTACGTGAGCACTTCCCGACCGATCGGGAGTGCTTCCGCATTGTCCAGTATGATTCTTGCCGTGGACTAGAGGGATGGGCTGTCATCAATTACGGTTTTGATGAGTGTTGGGAGTATAAATATCGGCAGTGGACGTTTTCGCCGCAGGATGCAGACGATCTCTTAAACACGCAAGAGGAGCGCGCGGCGGCATTTGCATCTCGCTGGGCCATGATTCCGCTAACTCGCGCGATGGACACTCTCGTGATCAATGTATCGCGAACTCCAAGTATGGTCAAAGAAGCGCTCGCCCAGGTTCAAAAACGGAGAGCCGACTTCGTGGAATGGATTAGATTGTGATTGCCGAGATGCGAAAGCAGTTGGCCGGTTGCGCGCAGCGCGCGGCAAGGATGACCACAAAAAAAGCGGCATCATCGATGTGCCTAATCCGCTAACGCGCCGCCTCCAATGACAAGGCGACGGTCGGAGTTAGCTGTGGCTTGCCGATGCCTTGCTGCTCATTCTGCCGGTTTCTCTTGGTCATAGACCGCAACCGGGCTCATGCGGAGAAGTTGCTGGAGATATTGCTGGCAGAACGATGCCGATACAGTTCGGTCCTTAGCGCCGGTGGCGGATTCGTCCCAGATTTTGTCGGTGTCGATACCCGGTTGGTCCTGTTTCGCCTTCCTGACAACCCCTCGGAT
This sequence comes from uncultured Alphaproteobacteria bacterium, assembly GCA_963736275.1. Taxonomy (GTDB): domain Bacteria; phylum Pseudomonadota; class Alphaproteobacteria; order Rhizobiales; family Xanthobacteraceae; genus Pseudolabrys. The sequence goes on along the minus strand of CAVTOP010000007.1, from coordinate 198,713 downwards.
CGCCGTCGTTGCTCGCGCAAGCTCTGTATCATTCACATATTGCAATAAATAATCACGCCTAACTTCATTACAGTAGCGCACAAGCCTGTAAAGCGCGTAGGCCTCAAACACTTGGCCATGAGGCGCCCTGCGTTCGGCTTCCAGCCGTTTTGCTTCAACGGCGGCTTCCTCGGTCGTGCGCTTATGCTCAACGGTAAAAGCTGCGTACGTTCGTGAGAATTCGATGTACTCAGGGAAGCATTTTTCAAAGTCACTACGATTTGTTTTGACTGCCGCAGTTATCGCGATCGCTAAGGTCTTGAGACCATGATTAAAGGAAACTGTAGGAAGGAGTTTAGGCTTCAGACCTGCGCCCTCAGTAGAGCCGTCCGGCTGTAGGCCGGGAATATCCCGATCGGGGCTTGTCGAAGGGGCGCCATGGGCCGCCCCATAGCTCTCGATAGGCTACAGTCAAGATTTCCCCCACCTTGTCGGTGGTCGACTTATTTTCGTGAGCCCAAAAATTCGGACCTCGCTGCAGCTGACTTTGCGCTTCTCTATTCACGGCTTGGACAACGAGTTTGCCGAACCCGAGGCAACCACTCCGGAAATCAGTAGGAGTTCGCGCTCGGGTGGTGGGTTGATTTGCGTCGACGGGGGCTGAACCAGCTTGAGCCGCTTTCGGGTCTTGCCCCGGATGTGATGCGGGTGGGGCCGGCGTTTCTGGCTGGTTGGACGCCGCGCGTGCCGTGCTGGGTGGCTCAAGCTAGTTACCGCTACAAACGGACCAGCATTTCTAACACTCAACGCGTGTAGTGGACGTTCCATCTCGATTTCGGCGATAGCCAGCTTCAATTTGCACACGCGCTCGAACAGTTTCTTCAAGATGGCGGCATCACTGTCTACGAAATATTGGTCACCTTGATCAGCCTGATCTCTCAAACCAGAGCAATGATAGTTCGCTCCATCCTGCCTAACTATCGCCGCGGCGTTCGCAAGCTTCTGTCCGTTCGAGCTGAAATGATCCTTTTCGCTGAGAGCATTGCATCGTATCGATCGAGTAGCTGTTGCGCTAAGCTCGAAGTTGGCGCGACGATTACCGCGCATATGACAAGCGCCTGGACTGACAAGCCCCGCATTTGGCGCACTCCTTCTATTCTGGTTTGGTGATCGTGTAAGCGACTGGGGGCTCAACTGGAAAGTTCTTCTTTCGCCCGCCCGCACCAACTGATCGAGGCCGGGACATTCAACTTACGAACGTAGTCCCTCGCCTTGTTCCATTGTTTGTCCGTATCGACGGATGCATCATCCGCTTGGCCTTGGCGACAATCGCCTTGATCGCTTTTTCGGCCCGGTCCATCTCGGCATCATTGACGCCCGTGGCCAAATACCCAGCGCGAACTTCGTGGCAATACTTGACGAAGCTGTAGCGCCAGTAACCTTCAAACAATTTTTCTGCTGGCGGACCTATGCGTCGGCCTTGCTGGACAGCCTCATAGGCTTCGGTACCAAGCGCACTCCAGAAACACTTTTCGGGCTTGTCAGCGTAGTGTTCAGGCACTCTCGACATTCGCGTAAATTTGCACTGCAAACTAAGGTGCCGCCACCTTTCGTTTTCATTTCGTCGCGAACAAGCGCGGCCTTGCCGGACTTGATAAGACCGCAGCGTCCCACCCATTTCTCAAATTCATCCTTGCTGATATTTTTGTCGACGAGTCGGCGCCAAGCGTCATTGGCCGGCAGAACGTCTTCGGCTTTATCGCAGACCATGCCGTCTCGCCTAGGAACCGCGATGGCGCCGGTCAAAGCATCGGCGTACGCCGAAGTCGTAAGCGCAAACGCGACTATCACGGAGGCTACCAGAACTGCAAATGCGCATGCGACCGAGAGCATGGCCGTACCGCAACTCGACCAGTTGTATTTGACTTTCATTGGGACCCCCTTCCGCCGAACTACTGGAGGCGCAGGGCATAACACGGCCAGTCTATGTAGAGCTTGAGAAGCAGGTCTGTTGGACCGAGGGCCTACATTCGAGGGCCGATCAAAGCTGCAAGGGCGGGGGGTATGAACAAAAATAGGGACCCTGCATCCGATCGCCCCCTAGCTCGCGCGTTAGAACCCGCAGTGTTTGCAATTTTGTTGGAAAAAGCTTCCGCCAACGCCGCGGACCGGGCGTAACCTTGGCGCATGCGAAAAATACCGACGCACCTCCGGTTGCTGCGGGGGAACCCCGGCAAGCGACCAATTCGGCCGGAGCCCGAGCCGGCCGCGTTCATGCGCCGCCCGATCCGCCCGAGTTCCTGTGCGAGGACGCGCAGAACGAATGGCACCGCGTGGCGTGCGAGCTGCACGCGCTCGGCCTGCTGAGCGTGCTCGACACCATGCCGCTCGCTGCCTATTGCGACGCCTACGCGCGTCGGGTCACCGCCGAGCGCCTGCTGCGGGCGATGGCGGACAAGGACGCCAACACCAAGGGCCTGCTGCTCAAGGGCAGCGCCGGCTCGGCCATGGCGAACCCGTTGCTCAAGATCGCGCGCCACGCCGCCCTCGATATGGTGCGCTACGCCAGCGAGTTCGGCCTGACGCCGGTCGCCCGCTCGCGGCTGTCGGTCGCCGGCCGCCTCAGCGGGCCGGGAAAGTTCGACGGGCTGCTGGCCTGAACCAACGCAGCGGAATTCTCCCGGCGCCGGGAGAATGGGAAGTCGCCATGATCTGTTCTTGGCGAGAACAAATATCCAAATACCTTGGAAGTGCCGTTCTCGTTTTTGATCATGCCCTCTGGCGCGGCGTCCCACTGCGTTGCATGCTGTTCCGATAGGGCGACGTCAATTCGCCAAACCCCATTCCGACCTCGTAATTTTCATGCCTGCGCCAACGCCGGAAGCCCTTTACCTGCAGCTGGGAGCCTTGGTCGCGGACATGCCGACCTCGCTCACGGTCCGATCACGCCCGAGATGAACCGCTGGCTAGGTCAAGCCACGCTGCTGGTCGAGCTGGCAAGCGTCGACAAAGCATCGGTCATAACGTTCAAGGTGGCGGCACAAAGTTCGACACGGCGCCCTGCGGGAACGTAACGTCAGACCATACGGTCATCGTCTATCCCGCTGGCGCTTGCGAAGCCGAACTTTTAGAACCGGCGCCTCGCATCGGGATCATTTCATGGCCGCAGGAAATACCATCGACGACAATAGCATCGGCAAAGATGGGGCGAGGCAAGCACCGCATGTGCTGATGGTCGATCCTTACGCCAATGAGAGGGCGCTGGCAGGCGTAAGGATCTTGGCCGCCGACGGGTGTCCGGCGCTGTTGGCGAAGTCGCCGCGACAAGCCCAAGTCTGCTCGCCGAGCCATGGGCAATGCAGTCGGAAACCCGTCTGCTGGTGAGCGGCTGGCTCCTGCCAACCAGCTTCACGACCGGCTGATCGAGGGGACGGAAATACCGCTGACCCGATGTCAGTCATCCAACAAATTGGCCGTACGTCTACACACAACTTGGCGCGACGACCGCAGAGATCGGCGCGTGGAGAGATCGCTGCGTAGGTGCGATGTGGGCGTCGCCACGCCGATGCCTTAAGCAAGGACCCGCTACAAGGCCGTTCCAGTTCCAAGCGTCGAGCCGAATTCCCGCACCGATGAGATGGGGTGCCAGCCGGCGGCTCGGCACGGCAGCTCAACTGCCATGCATGACTGGCACCGCGACGGTGCATCGAAGCGCGTCGCGGGAGCGGCCGGCACACGACGAGCATGCGATTTCATCAGCTGGTGCTTCGCCGATCCGAAACTGGCGACGGAGTTCGCGGTGGATTTTCGGTACTCGTATCGTGAGTGGACGCGTGTCCACGTTGGGGCCTAGCCAAGCCGGGATACCCCTACCTCCCAGTACGCTGGTCGTGCATCGAACTCAAAAAAATAAAAACCGACTAGGAAAATCAAGGGTAAGTGGCGGAAGGGGTGAGATTTCGAACTCACGAGAGGCTTGCACCTCTGCCGGTTTTCAAGACCGGTGCCTTAAACCACTCGGCCACCCTTCCAGTCTGCCGTGGAACTTTTTACAGCGGGAATGTTCCGCGAAATCAGCAGGATACTGGCGTCGTCCGCGTAAGAGATCGGTAATCAAGGGGTTATATACATTCACCGGGTTTTATCACAAAGCAGCGCATGGGCGGATCGGATAAACGACGCTGGTTCCGGAGCTCGCCGAAGGGGCTGGTCCCGCGGGCGGCAAGGCTTTTGCTTGGGCCAAACACGCAGCCGATCGACTGCAAGGTCGTCGATCTTTCGGCGGGAGGCGCGCAGCTCGAGTTGCAGCGCGTCTATGAGTTGCCGGAGCGTTTCGACTTTCTTCACGGCGGTACGAAGCGGCATTGCACGCTCGCGTGGTCGCGCGGCTACCGCATCGGTATTTCCTACGAAGGCAGCACCCTCCAACGGTCGTCCGTCAGCGGTGGGCTGAGCCGTCCCAAGAGCGGCACCAGCCTCCTCTCGCGCCGCTAGTCGCCAAGCCAGCCACCAAGCCAGCCACGCCCTTGCAAGGACGGGGCCCGTTGGCTATGCCCGCGCTCCGGCCAGATTCCCGTGGAACCAAGTATTTACCACCGTTCGGTCGCACGGTTTCCGCCGGTACGGCGGCGGGGTAAACTGGCTGCTTCCGATCGGGGACCGAATAGGGATGGGTCAATTGGGGGCTTTCGGCGTCAGGCGACGTTTCGCGCGCCTTGTCGTGCTCGGCGCGGGATGCCTTGCGCTCGCCAATTGCTCGGGCGGCGCCGGCAGAATTGATCCACGCTACGGCGTTGCCGCCAGCGCACGCGTCGTCGAGCCGGGTCAACCTGTGCCGAAAGGTGGCGGCGTCTATCGGGTCGGCAAACCCTACACCGTCGCCGGCCGTGTCTACGTGCCCGAGGAAAACACCAATTACAGCACGATCGGTCTGGCCTCGTGGTACGGCGACGACTTTCATGGCCGCTACACCGCGAACGGCGAAATCTTCGACATGACGTCGATCTCGGCAGCGCATCCGACCTTGCCTTTGCCGTCTTATGTGCGGGTCACCAACCTTGCGAACAACCGGTCGATCGTCGTGCGCGTCAATGATCGCGGGCCATATGCCGGCGATCGGGTGATCGATGTCTCGGTCAAGACAGCCCAGTTGCTGGGCTTCCATGGCCACGGTGTCGCGCGGGTCAAAGTCGACTATGTCGGCCGCGCTCCGTTGACCGGCTCGGACGACCGGAAGCTGATCGCGACGTTGCGGGAAGGCGGCCCGGCCCAATTGCCTGTGCAGGTCGCGTCTGGCGGGAAGCCCTTCGTTCCGGCTTACTTCGACAACCGGCCGCTGCGTGCCGCGACGCACGTTCCGTCGCCGCCGGACAGGCCCTATAGCCTGGGCGATACGCCGCGCGAATTGCCGGCAGCGGAGGCGCCGACCACCGAACTCGCCGCGCGGCCACGCTCGTCCAACGCCGGGCCGGTTTCGGCCTATTCCCCTCAGGGCTATGATATGCGGTCAGGTTACATGAGCGGCCGCGGCCTTTACTGAGCCGTATTTTACCGCCAAAAGTCGCCGGACATGCTTCGCCGGGTTGAGAAGGCGCCGCGAAACGAGCCTTGATGATGGCCATGCGGAAATTTGCATTTGGACATTGGCTGATCGTGGCGGCGCTCGCCGGCGCCATTTCCACGGCAGCGATTGCGGCGCCACCACACAAGATCGCGCCGGCGGCGCAGAAGAAGGATGCGCCAAAAAAAGAGGCGCCGAAAAAGGACGAGCCGAATATCAGCGCGCCGCACGCGATCCTGATCGACGCCCAATACGGCGGAGTGTTGTTCGATCGCGATGCTGATCGGCTGGTCTTCCCCGCGAGCCTCGCCAAGCTGATGACCGCGGAATACGTTTTTCATGAACTCAAGGAAGGGCGCATCAAGCTCACCGACGAATACATGGTGAGCGAAAATGCATGGCGTAAAGGCGGGGCACCTTCGCACGGCTCCACGATGTTTGCAGCGCTTCACAGCAAGGTCTCGGTCGACGACCTGATCCGCGGAATGATCATCCAGTCCGCCAATGACGCTTGCATCGTGCTGGCCGAAGGAATTGCCGGCAATGAAGCCGAATTCGGCAACAGGCTGACCCAGCGTGCACGCGAAATCGGGTTGGAGAAATCGGTCTTCACCAATTCGAATGGTCTGCCTGATCCGAACGGAAAGGTGACCACCCGTGAATTGGCAATGCTTGCGCGGCACATCATCCGCACCTACCCGGATTTCTACCCACTCTTTGCTCAGCCCGATTTCACCTGGAACAAGATCCGGCAGCAGAATCGCAATCCACTTCTGGGCGCCATGAATGGCGCCGACGGCCTCAAGACCGGTTACACAAAAGAGGCGGGTTATGGCCTGGTCGGGTCGGCGGTCCAGAACGACCTCCGCCTGATCGTGGTTGTCACAGGTGTTGGCACCGCCAAGGAGCGCGCCGACGAAGCAAAGAAAGCGCTCGAATGGGGTTTCCGGAATTTCGAGCAGCGCACGATCTTTGCCGACGGCCAGACGATCGGAACCGCCAAGGTTTTTGGCGGCGCGAGTGGCCGCGTCGCGCTAAGAGCCGATGGAGAGGTCAAGGTGATGCTGCCCAAATCGGGGGCAGAGCGGCTGATTGCTCGCATCGTCTACACCGGGCCGGTGCCGGCACCGGTAACCGAAGGTACGCCAATCGGAAATCTCAAGGTCTGGCGCAACGACAACTTGATCCTGACCATGCCGCTTAAAGCCGCTGAAAACATCGGCAAAGGAAACATGCCGCAGCGCGCTTTCGATGCTGTGACTGAAATGATAATTGCGCTGTTCCGTGCCGGAGCTGAGCGGATATGATGGCAGACGCCGCTGCAAGCGGGTGGTGACTGGAAAAGGCTGATCGGCTTTGCGCGGACACTTTATTACCTTCGAAGGCGGCGAAGGCAGCGGAAAATCCACGCACGCAGCCACCCTGGCCCAAAGGCTCAAGTCAGTTGGTCCAGAACGTCGTGCTCACCCGCGAGCCGGGCGGGTCGACCGGAGCCGAGATCATCCGCCACATCCTGCTGTCCGGCATCGCCAAACCGCTTGGCGCGGAAACCGAGGCGATCCTTTTCGCTGCCGCGCGCGACGATCATGTGCGCAACACGATATTGCCGGCCTTGAAGTCCGGCATCTGGGTCATCTGCGACCGTTTCATTGATTCAACGCGCGTCTATCAAGGCGCTCTCGGGAATGTCGATCAACGGCTGATCCGCAGCCTTGAGCGCGTAACCGTCGGGCCGGCCGTGCCCGAACTAACGTTTATTCTCGACGTTCCCGCGCAAATTGGATTGGCGCGCGCGAAGAGCAGGCGCGGCCAGGTCGAGGCTGACCGGTTCGAGGCAGAATCGATGGAATTTCATGAGAAGTTGCGCGGGGCGTACCGGGCGCTCGCCGCAGCGGAGCCCAAGCGCTGCGTGGTGATCGATGGCCGCGCGCCGCGCGATGTCGTGGCGGACAGGATCTGGTCGATCGTCCAGGACCGGCTGCATCCTGAACCGCTCGGAATTGCGGAGACGTCGACGCCGTGACCGCCGACGATGAGGACACCGGCGCAAAATTGCCGCGCGCGACGACGGCGCTGTTTGGCCATGCCGAAGCGGAAAAAGCACTCCTCGACGCCTACAAGAGTGGGCGCATTGCACATGCCTGGCTGATCGGCGGTCCGCCTGGCATCGGCAAGGCGACCTTGGCGTATCGCATGGCGCGCTTTGTGCTAGCCAATCCCGATCCGCAATCGCCCGCCGTGCAAAAAGCAACGTCCCTTTCCGTAGATGTGGAGAATCCGGTCACGCGCCGCGTCGCTGCGCAAGCACAAGACGATCTGCGGACCGTCGAACGCGTGACCAATGAGCAAAACGGAAAGCTCTACACCGTCATCCGTGTCGAGGACGTTCGCCGGACTGTCGCGTTTTTCGGCTCGACCGCAGAGTGAGGGCGGCTGGCGCATCGCCGTTGTCGACGCCGTTGATGACATGCAGCGTGAGGGTGCCAACGCGTTCCTGAAGGTTTTGGAAGAGCCGCCGCAACGGTCGCTTATCCTGCTCGTCAGCCATGCTCCGGGCCGCGAATTGCCGACCATCCGCTCGCGGTGCCGGCGTCTCCTGCTGCGGCCGCTAGATACCCAAGACGTCGTACAGAGGCGCTCGCAGAGGCAACGGGCCGTGACACACAGGACGAGGATGTCCGGCAAGCAGCGGCGGCCGGGGAAGGAAGTGTCGGACGGGCGCTCGGTTTGCTCGACGGGCAGGCTTTGGCCTTGCGCCAGCGCGTTCTCGATCTGCTGGCACAGTTGCCCGCCGTCGACGCGCGGGCCCTGCATGCGCTCGGAGACAGCATGGGGGGCAACGATCCAAAAGTACTCGATGCGTTCATGGACCTCGTCAACGGCTGGCTGTCAGTGCGGCTCGGCGAGACCGCGCAGGAGAAGGCACGGATGGCGCGCGTCGCGGAGACCTGGGAGAAGGTCAATCGCGCAGCGCGTGAGGTGGATACCTACAATCTCGAGCGCAAGCCGCTGGTCTTTTCGGTGTTCGGCGCGCTTGCCGAGGCCGCGCGGCGGTAGCGGCCGCGCGTGGGCAAAGTGGGCCGCCGAGGGGGTTCGCCCGGACGCGTCCTTGTGGTTGAATTTGCGGCGCTTGCATCACATCAAAATATTCGGCCGCACCAGAACGGCCGGAGCCAGGGGAGGACGCTATGACCCTTAAATCCAGCCGCAGGCAATTTCTTGCCGGTTCTGCAGCCGCAGCCGGTGCCGCAGCCTTTCCCATGCCCGCGGTCGCGCAAAACGCACCGGTGAAGGTCGGATTGCTGACCGTAAAGACCGGTCCGCTCGCTGCCGGCGGCCAGCACGCCGAAGAGGGCATCACGTCGTTCCTCAAGGACAAGAATTTCACGTTGTCCGGCCGAAAGATCGAGCTGCTGGTTTCTGATACCGGGGGTTCGCCCGCCGGCGCAAAAACGAAAGCCCAGGAACTTGTCGAACGCGACAAGGTCAATGTCGTGCTTGGGCCGTTTGCCGCCTTCGAACTGCTGGCGACGCTCGACTACTTCGCGCAGGCGAAGATGCCGACTCTCGCCTTCGCAGGCGCCGAAGACGTGACACAACGCAAAGGCAATCCCTATCTCACGCGAACATCCTATACGTCTGCCCAATGCCTCTATCCGCTCGCCGACTACATGCAATCGGAAATGAAGCTGAAGACGGCGGCCACGATCGCCGACGATTTCGCGTTCGGCTACGAGCAGATCGGCGGCTTCCAGCGCGTGCTCGAGGAGAAGGGCGGACAGGTTGTCAAGAAACTATGGTCGCCGCTCAATACGGCGGACTACGCGCCCTATGTCGCGCAGATTCCCGAATGCGATGCAGTGTGCGTCGGACTTGCAGGCTCCAACCCGATCAAGTTCATCAAGCAAGCAAAGGGGCTCGGCATCAAGCAGCAGCTTGTCGGCGGGTCGACCACGGCGGACGACACCATCATCCAGGCCTATGGCGAGGAGGCGCAGGGACTGATCAACACCAATCCCTATTCGCTCGATATCGACAGCGAAGCGAACAAGCGCTTCATCGCCGCGATGCGCAAGAACTACGGTGCCGATGTGCGCATCGGTCACTACGCAGCGTGCTTCTATATCGACGGACAGGTAATTGAGGCTGCGCTCGCCAAGACCGGCGGCAAGACCGACAACCCCGACGATTTCGTCAAGGCCGTCCGCTCCGTCGTGCTTGCGGACACACCACGCGGGCCGATCAGCTTCGACGCTCATGGCAATGTCGTGATCGATGTCTATGTCCGGCGCGCGGAAAGGCAAGGCGACAAGATCGTCAACAAGACCATCAAAACCTATCACAAGGTCAGCCAGTTCTGGACGATGGATCCGAACAAGTTCCTCAGTCAGCCGGTGTTCTCGCGCGATTTCCCGCCGATGAAAGGCTGAACGAAAAAACGCGCGGTGCGAGACCGCGCGTTTTTAATCCGACCGATTGTTCAGGTTTGATAGGACAGCGTCTCGGGGCTGCGGTCCTTGAGGTACTGATCGAGGCCCCAGCGCTCGACCTGCGCAAAGACTTCGTCGAATTCCTCGCGCGGCAGCGGTTTGTTGACGAAACGCTCGCCACGGCCGAATTTGCTGAAATCCCAGGGGTGGTGGTTTTCGAACTCGGCCGGGACCGCAACCTTCCAGAGCGGCAAATACTTCGGCAGGTCCGCGTCCATCGCTTGCTCGGCACGATTAAGTGCTCGCATATAGCCGTGCACGACATCGGCAGTAGCGTTCTCGGGAACCCACCATAAAGTCTTGAAGCGGTCCTCGATGATCTTGCGAAGCCCGAGCTGCTCGGCCATTGCGATTTGCGGTGGCAGTAAGCTGGCTGCTTCAACCTCGCCGTCGAGCAGCGCCCTGAGCCGCGCGCCGAATCCGCCGGTGTTGACGGTTTTGATGTGTTCGAGCGGCAGATACTTCTCGAGGCGATAAGGTACGTTGAAATGGCTGCCGGCGCGCATGCCGACGGAAATCGGCACGTCCTTCAGGTCTTCCGGCTTGCGGACCTTGGAATCTGGCCGGACGAAAATCGCCCAAGGTGAATTGCCGTAGCCTTCAGTAACGACGCGGCCCATGCCGGCGCTCGCATTGCAGATCGTGCCCCACAGGCAGGCACCTTGCACAACGTCTTGCTTGTCTTCGGTGTAGGGGCGGTCCTGCGGCCGCTGGAAATACTCGAGGCCCTTCCAGCTTGATTGCGTGCCGCGAAATGTCTTCCAGTCGAAGTCTACGTCGAGCCCCTCGGCGGCAAAAAATCCTTCCTGCAGTGCGACGAAATCATTGAGACCCATTCCTTTGGGCGCGACTTTGACCCGCTTGAGGCTCACCGCCATGTCGAACTCCTCCTGTAATCTCGGCTGTTGAGACCTGATTTACCACGCGCCGGCCGGGGCGGGGAGCAGCAAATCCGCCCGGATACTGCCCATCTCCACCGGCCCACCGGCTTCCCCTCAAATTTTAGAGAATTGCAGAATAATCCGGTGTTGAAGAGGGTTTACGACGGAACTCATGTCCGTTGCGAGCACGATTGCGGTTTCCGGATTAAACGTGGCGAGCCTGCGCCTGCAGGTGGCCGCCAGCAATATCGCCAACGCTTTGTCGGATGGCCCGCTGCCGGGCACGCCTAATCCGGAAAATGTTCCGCTCGCTTATTCACCGCTGCGGGTTAATCAGGTGGACAATTTGGGCGGCGGAACAAGCGCCAGCGTGACCAACGTGTCGCCGGCGACCGTCGCGAAATTCGATCCGAACGCGCCTTTCGCCGACGATCGCGGCATGGTGGCAAGCCCGAACGTCGACCTCGCCAACGAATTGGTGCAAGTGCTGATCGCCCGGTTCAGCTACGCTGCCAACGCGCAGGTCATCCGCGCCGACGCCCAGATGAGCGCCGCGCTGTTCGACATTACCGCCTGATCTGGATTTTACGGGGGTACTAGTTGCTGCGCGTGGGGCGCGCCGGCATGCGATGGAAGTCGAGGATCTGCCGCGCCGTAGACTGCCGGAGCCGGTTGAACGCAGACATCGATTGATCGATCCCCGCCATCGAGCGCCGGTATCGCTTGGCCGCAAGCGTCATGATGCTGCGGGTGGTGTCCCAGGAGAGGCCGATTGCCTTCGCCATGACCAGCAACGACTGCGTGTTCGTCTCGCGCATGTTGTGCTCAATGATCGCAGTCGGGACGTCCGACATGACCGAGAGCGCCGCAACTATTTCCTCAAACCGCTCGGCGATCGCGAATTCCTCGAGTTTTGCGGGCGTAAGCAGTCCGGCACGATGCAGCGATTCAGCGAGGACCTGCGCTGCGGCATAGCTGAGAGGCTGGTCGGTGGCCGCCGTCCGGATACTGGCGGATACCTGGCCGACCACGTCGGCAATATCAGCATTCAAAAACTTGCGTTCGACCTCAAGTTTCGCGCGCACTTTTTCAGATGCGGCATCGAGCAATTTTTCGAACAGCGCCGGCGGCAAATCGGAGCGGGCGCCGACGCAGGCGGCGAGTTGGTCGTCGCCATTCGATCGCCTGACCAGCGTGGCAAAACCGCTGCCCGAAAACCGGGCGCCTTTGTTTTTGGCCGTGCTCAATACCACCTGTTGGTCGCCGCGCTCGACCAGAACGTCGGTGAGTGACTTAGGTAACGACTTGCGGCGCGAAATTGCCAGCAGGTGTTCCTGATTTTTAGTTTTGGCACACTCAATCAAGGTTTCGGTATCGAGCCGCTCCGCCTGTGTCAGCACCGGCGAAGCCACCTCGATGATGTCATCACAGGCGAGCAGGCGCAGGATTTTGGGAGGGGCGGTCGGCACCGGGCCCAGCCGGATAGCGAGCAGCGCCCGCGAGGATTCCTCGATTGTGGTGACAAGCCTGACAAAAACGTCGTCGATCAGATCGACCTCGTCGTCGGAATATGCATCCGAGCCGACGAGAAAGAGGTCGGTGAGGTGACGCAGCATCGCCGACCGACGCTCGTCGGTGCTATGCGCGATCGAGTTGTCGAGCTGCTGGATAAGTTCGAGGGGAGCGCCCATAGGTCCTGGGAAACCGTTCTGGTTGGCCACGGATCTGGAATCTGCAGTTGGTAAACGTCCATTCAGAGTGTACGCGACGTGGGATTAGGAATTCGTAAAGGCCAATATTTAGCGCCGGCGCGTCAGGCGGGCGTGCCGGACCGTTGAAATTGGCGATAAAAGCGCTTCGCACCTATTGCTTGAGAAGCCCGCAATATCTCTGTGGGCCGCTGTCCCAGCAGCCAGTCCTCTTGCAGGCCGACAGGCGTAGCCCGCAATTGGTCAGGCAGGTCGATATCGACGAGCGGTCGACGCTCTTTTTGCATTTCGCAATGCATGTCGTCTCCTCGCCACTGCAGCGCATCGGCGCGGAAAACGCCGGCGCGGCCGAGAGCAGGGCGAATGCAGTCAAAACTGCAACCACAACCGCCGCTTTGCGCAAGCGGCGCGTGTCGAGCGAATTGATCATTTGCGTCATGTCGATGTCCTAGGGACGCAGCACAGGACCCGCAACTCCGGAATTTCCGTTGCTTGCCCCGGCGGCTTGCGATTGATACGTACTCCTCGACCATCATGGCCGGGCTGTCCCGGCCATCCATGTCTTTGAATTGAATAGGCAAATGCCGGCAAGATACCATCCAAGACGCCTTTCTACATCACCACCGCGATCTCGTATCCGAATGGGCCGCCGCATATCGGTCACGCCTACGAGGCGATCGCGACCGACGCCATCGCGCGTTTTATGCGGCTCGACGGCTACGACGTCTATTTCCTCACCGGCACCGACGAGCACGGCCAGAAGATGCAGCAGACCGCGGCACGCGAGGGCCTGACCGCGCGGCAACTGCGCGACCGCAACGTGCCTCGCTTCGAAGCCATGGTGGAGCTGCTCAATTGCTCGAACGACGATTTCATCCACACGACGGAAGATCGCCACCACCGCGCGTCCATCGGCATTTGGCAAAAGATGGAAGCGGCCGGCGATATCTATCTCGACAAATATGCCGGTTGGTATTCCGTCCGCGACGAAGCCTACTACGCCGAGGGCGAGACGCAGCTCAACGACCAGAAGCAACGGATTGCGACCAAAACCGGCACGCCGGTCGAATGGGTGGAGGAGGAGAGTTATTTCTTCAAGCTCTCGGCCTATCAGCAGAAACTGCTGGACCTTTATGAGCGCGTGCCGGATTTCGTGCTGCCGAAGGAACGGCTGAACGAAGTCGCGAGCTTCGTGCGTGGCGGTCTGCAGGATCTGTCGATCTCGCGCACCACGTTCGACTGGGGCGTGAAGGTGCCGGCCGATCCGGAAAGAACCAACGCGAAGCACATTATGTACGTCTGGGTCGATGCACTGACCAATTACATCACGGCGGTGGGTTATCCGGACGTCGACAACGAAAAGTTCAAGCGCTACTGGCCGGCCGCGCTGCACGTCATCGGCAAGGACATTGTCCGCTTTCATGCGGTCTACTGGCCGGCCTTTCTGATGTCGGCCGGCGTTGCCGTGCCGAAACACATTTTTTCGCACGGATTCCTGTTCAACCGTGGAGAGAAGATGTCGAAATCGGTCGGCAATGTGATTGATCCCTTCACGATGGCCGACACATATGGCGTCGACCAATTCCGCTATTTCTTCCTGCGTGAGGTGCCGTTCGGCCAGGACGGCAATTACAGCCATGAGGCGATCGTCAATCGCATCAATGCAGATCTGGCAAACGATCTCGGCAACCTGGCGCAACGATCGCTGTCGATGATCGGCAAGGCTTTTGACGGCAAGCTGCCGAAGCCGGGCGCGTTCAGTGATGCCGACAAGACCATTCTTGCGGCGGCCGATGCGATGATCGGCACGGCGCGCGAGCACATGAAAACGCAGCAACTGCACCAGGTACTCAACTGCGTCTGGGCTGTGGTGGCGGATGCAAACCGCTATTTCGCGTCGGAAGCACCGTGGGCTCTGGCCAAGACCAATCCCGAGCGGCAGAGGACGGTGCTCTACGTGACGGCCGAAACTCTGCGCCAAGTGGCCATCATCGCACAGCCTTTTGTTCCGACATCTGCGTCAAAATTGCTCGATCTGCTTGCGGTGCCGGCAAACGAGCGCGAGTTCTCTGCGCTTGCATTAGAGCGACGCATCAAGGCTGGCGCCACACTGCCGCCGCCTTCACCGGTTTTTCCCCGCTACGTCGAAGCGGACGAAAAGGCGTGACATGCTGGTCGATAGCCACTGCCATCTCGATTTCCCGGACTTTGCGGCTGAGTTGGATGCGGTGGTCGGCCGCGCTCGGGCGGCGGGCATCGGCCGCCTGGTCACGATATCGACGCGGGTTAAACGCCACGCACAGGTGCTGGCGATCGCCGAGAGATTTCCGGAAGTCTTCTGCTCGGTTGGCACGCATCCGAACCATGCGCATGAAGAGCCGGACGTTGACGCCAAAGCCCTCATGGCGATCGCAAAGCATCCCAAAGTCGTGGCGATCGGTGAGGCGGGGCTCGACTATTTCCGCAACACAAGCCCGCGCCAGGCGCAGGCGGCCGGGCTCCGCCAGCATATTGCCGCGGCACGTGAAACCGGCCTCCCGCTGGTGATCCATTCGCGCGACTGCGACGCCGACATGGCGCAAATTTTGAAGGACGAGAGCGGGAAGGGCGCCTTCCCCGCGATCCTGCATTGCTTTACCGGCGGCCGCGACCTGGCCTTTACGGCCATCGAACTGGGCCACTACGTGTCTTTTACGGGCATTCTCACCTTCAAGAATTCCGACGCGTTGCGGGCGATCGCGGCGGCCCTACCGGCTGACCGCATCATGGTGGAGACGGACGCTCCCTATCTCGCTCCGCTGCCGTATCGCGGAAAACGTAATGAACCTGCGTACGTAGTCGAAACCGCTAAAGTTTTAGCTGATACGCGGGGCGTGTCGGCCGACGAAATTGAACGGCAGACCACTGAGAACTTCTTCCGGCTCTTCAGCAAGGTCCCGCGCACGCTGGCGAACGCCGCATGAGCTTAACCTTTACGATCCTCGGCTGCGGCTCCTCGATGGGCGTGCCGCGCGTGGCTCTCGGCTGGGGCTCGTGCGATCCGAACAATCCGAAGAACCGGCGACGGCGCTGCTCTTTGCTGGTCGAGCGCGTGCAGGCGCAAGGGAAAGTCACACGCGCTCTGGTCGACTGCTCGCCCGATCTGCGCATGCAGCTTCTCGACGCCGAGGTCGACTGGATCGACGGCGTTTTGGTGACCCACGAGCACGCCGATCATACGCATGGCATAGACGACCTTCGGCCCTTATTTGTGAACAAGCGCCGGCGCGTCGACGTCTATCTGGATGAGCCCACGTCGCGCTCGATGCACGCCCGCTTCGGCTACTGTTTTGTGACGCCGCCGGGCAGCGAATATCCGCCGATCGCCATCGAAAAGCGCATGGTTGCCGGCAAGCCGGTCACGATCGAGGGGCAGGGAGGCGCAATAGAATTCCTGCCCGTTTTGCAGGATCACGGCGACATTCCCTCGCTGGGGTTTCGGTTTAACAACGTCGCCTACTCGGCGGATATCAAAAGCCTGCCGCCGGACAGCATCGCGGCATTGGCCGGCCTTGATGTCTGGATTGTCGATGCGCTGCGCCGAACGCCGCATCCCAGCCATTTCCATCTCGACGAAGCGCTGGAATGGATCGCCAGGATCAAACCGAAACGCGCGATCCTGACCAATTTGCACACCGACATGGACTACGCGACGCTATGCGCCGAGCTGCCACCGGGCGTTGAGCCGGGCTACGACCGGATGTCATTTGCGGGTTAGAGCGCCGTGGGCCATGCCGCGCACCAGGCCGTGGAAAGGTCGACTTTTATCGACCCGGCGCGGCGCTGGATCATTTGGCCTCGGTATTATGGGTCTATATAAAATATTCCATAATATGTCTTATGCGAATCACGGATATGCGGTCGCGGGCCCGCAGGGGCTTTGCTACGGTCCGGTGATCCGATCACGCCAAGCGTCAGCCGCACGTCTGCCCCCGTGAAGCCATCCCGTGACATTACCCGCCTGCTTGAGATCATGGCGGCGCTCCGCACACCGGGCACCGGCTGTCCGTGGGACCTGGAGCAGAATTTTCGGACGATCGCGCCTTATACGCTCGAGGAAGCCTATGAGGTTGCCGACGCGATCGCGCGCGACGATCTGCCCGGCCTGCAAGATGAGCTGGGCGATCTGCTTCTACAGGTCGTTTTCCACGCCCGGATGGCACAGGAGCAAGGCGCCTTTGCGTTCGGCGATGTCGTCGAGGCGTTGACCGCCAAATTGATACGGCGCCATCCGCACGTTTTTGCGGACGCCGACGGCAAGACCGCGGACGCCGTTAAGGGTCTGTGGGAGCGGATCAAGGCCGACGAGAAGGCTGCGCGCGGCGAGAAGGGCGAGGATGGAGCCTCAGACAGCGCATTGGCTGGCGTTCCGGTCGGCCTGCCCGCGTTAACGCGCGCCTTGAAGCTTCAGGACAAAGCGGGCCGCGTCGGCTTCGACTGGAATGACCCGCGGGCGGTGCTCGCCAAGATCCGCGAGGAAGCGGACGAGATCGAGGCCGAACTCGATCTCGCCAACGACAACCGAATGGCTGCCGAGGTTGGTGACCTGCTGTTTGCGGTCGTCAACCTCGCCCGTCATCTGGGCGCTGACCCTGAAGGCGTTCTGCGCGAAACCAACCTGAAATTCGAGCGACGCTTTGCGTCAATCGAACGCGCCCTGGCCGCGCGCGGAAAGACGCCGAAAGAGGCGACCCTGGCGGAAATGGATGCGCTCTGGGACGAGGCGAAGGCCGCTGAAAAGTAAATTCAGGAATTAAACTTTGCCCGCACCCGGGCCGCGTTGTCGGCGTCGGCACGCACCGTGACGGTGAGACGGCCGTCGTCGTGCACGTCTTTAGTGAGTACTTCGGAATGACGATAAAGCCAGCTCAGGCCCGCGCCATCCGCGGCGGCGACCGACACCTCGATTGTCTGCCGGCTTTCGCTCAGGCGTATTTCGATGGCGGTCAAAAGGGCGTCCATGCCCTCACCGGTTAACGCCGATACGGTGACCGGCCGGTGATCAGTGGAACGGCGTTCCGCCAGATTGAGCACCCTCGCCCGCGCCTCGGCGTCGAGACAGTCGATCTTGTTCCAGACTTCGATCAGCCGCCTGTCGCTTGCCGCAATCCCCAGTTCGCCAAGCACCTTTTCGACGTCATGCAACTGGGCTTCTGAATCACCGTGCGACACGTCGCGAACATGCAGGATCACGTCCGCCTCAATAACCTCTTCCAGCGTTGCGCGGAACGCCGCCACCAGCATTGTCGGCAGATCCGAGATGAATCCAACCGTATCGGACAGGATAGCTTTGACCCCGCGCGGCAATTCCACGGCGCGTAGCGTTGGATCGAGTGTCGCGAACAGCATATCGGCCGACAGGACCGTCGCGGCAGTAAGCCTGTTGAAGAGCGTCGATTTCCCCGCGTTCGTGTATCCGACCAGCGCAACGATCGGATAAGGCACGCGTTTGCGGCTGTCGCGATGAAGCTTGCGGGTGCGCTTGACCTTGTCGAGCTCGGCTTCGATGCGCGCGATGCGCTCCTCGATCACGCGCCGGTCAGCCTCGATCTGGGTTTCGCCCGGCCCGCCGAGGAAGCCGAAGCCGCCGCGCTGACGCTCAAGGTGGGTCCACGACCGCACCAGCCTGCTCTTCTGATAGGTCAGATGCGCCAGCTCGACCTGCAAGGCCCCTTCTCGCGTGCGTGCGCGCCGGCCGAAAATCTCGAGGATCAATCCCGTCCGATCGATGACTTTTGCGCTCCACGCCTTTTCAAGATTGCGCTGCTGAACCGGCGAGATCGGGCAATCCATGACAACGATCGACGCAGAGAGGCTTTTCACCATTCCGGCGATCTCGTCGACTTTACCTTTGCCGATGTAGGTTGCAGGCCGAATGTCGTTGAGCGTGACGAGCCCTGCCTGGACAACTGCGAGATCAATCGCTCGTGCGAGGCCCACAGCCTCTTCGAGGCGAGCTTCGGGCGTTCGCGCGCTCGCACCCGCGCCGCCGTTGCGGCGCGGCGATGTCTTGATCCAAGGCTCTATGACGATCGCACGGCCGGTCTCACTGCCCGATGCTATCGGGCTTAGGAGATCACTCGCCTGATCACGTCGACGTAATTCCAACTAGACTTTGTCTCCGGCCGGCGGCTCGTCGGCCCCTTCGAAGAGCTGGATCGGGTGTCCCGGCATGATGGTTGAAATCGCATGTTTGTAGACAAGCTGCGAATGCCCATCCCGCCGCAGCAGCACGCAGAAATTATCGAACCAGGTCACCACGCCCTGCAATTTGACACCGTTCACCAGAAATATGGTGAGAGGTATTTTGCTTTTTCGAACGTGATTGAGAAAAGTGTCTTGCAGATTTTGCGCACGATCGGCTGCCATGGCCGTTTTTCCATTTTTTGCTCGCGTCTGATGCGCGAGACCTTTCGTTGCCCAAGTCCTTTCGCATGCGACGTTAGGCGCATGCGCCATTCTGCCCGACGCGTAGCGGTGCGAGGCCCGGGAAGTACTATTAGATGGCAGGTGCTGTTCCTGCGCAAGCATAAGTTCATGCTCGCGACGATAAGCCATTGAAAATATGGATATGTTCAAGCTTTTCGGCAGCGCGTGAATGGCCTAGCCGGCGATTTCGGCATAGTGGTGATAATCGCGACGGAGTGCCGTGGTGATCAATCCCGGGGCGCCGTTTCCAACAGGGTGCCCATCAATTCTCACCACGGGCAGCACGACCTGAACTCGCTGACGTGATGAACGCCTCGCGTGCCTGATGGGCCTCCTCCACCGTAAAGGTGCGCTCCTCGAAAGGAAGCCCTTGCGCCTTGATCATGTCGACCACGACCGATCGCGTGACTCCGGGAAGGATGTCCTGGCCTAGCGGGTGTGTGATGAGTTTGCCGTCACGGCTGACGATCCAGGCACTCGATGACGAACCCTCGGTGATGCGGCCCTGCGCATCGACAAGCCAGGCTTCGCGCGCGCCCTGCTCGCGCGCGGTCTGTTTGGCCAATACGTTCGGCAGCAGCGCGACGGATTTGATGTCGACGCGTTTCCATCGGGTGTCTGGAACGGTAATGACGGAGACGCCCTCGGCGGCCACTTGCTCGAGACGATCCAGATCATTGCTGCGCGCGGTGACGACCAGCGACGGGCGCGTGCTTTCCGCCGGAAACGGAAAGTCGCGCTTCGCAACGCCGCGTGTCACCTGCAGATACACAATCCCGTCGCGCACCCGGTTTCGCCGGATCGTTTCACGCAGCACGACAGCCAAGGCCCTCGGTGACATCGGCCGCGCAATCCGCAATTCCCCGAGCGATCGCTCCAGCCGCGCCATGTGGCGGCTCTCGTCGATCATGCGGCCTCCCCTCACCTCGCAGACTTCATAGACGCCATCCGCGAACTGATATCCGCGATCCTCGACGGCGACCTTTGCCTGACCGTGCGGCACATAGCGGCCGTTGACATATGCAATGCGCGACATGACGGGCTAGTCGATCCCGAGAGCCTTGAGTTTGCGGTGGAGCGCCGAACGTTCCATCCCGACGAATTCTGCTGTGCGCGAAATATTACCGCCGAAGCGGCTGATCTGCGCAACCAGATATTCGCGCTCGAATACTTCCCGGGCGTCGCGCAGCGGCAATCCCATTAAATGCTCGCCGCCATTTCCGTTCGGCATATTCGGGACCATTGAGCCGACGTCCGGCGGCAGCATGCTCGCGTTCATCACGGCATCCGGATCGCCGCCCGCCAAGATCATCAGCCGCTCGATGTTGTTCCGCAACTGGCGAACGTTGCCGGGCCAGCTATGCGATTGCAAAACGGCCATGGCGTCATCGCCGATCCTGCGCTTGGGCAAACCAGTCGCTTGCGAAATTTGATCCATGAAATATTCGACGAGATCGGGGATATCTTCGCGCCGTTCGGCCAAAGGCGGCACCCGGATCGGCACCACCGCCAGACGGTGATAGAGATCTTCGCGGAATTTGCCTTCGGCGATCAGAGCTTCAAGGTTCCGCGCCGTCGACGACACAATCCTCACGTCCACGGCAATCTTGGCACTGCCGTCAACGCGTTGAAACGTCTGGTCGACAAGCACGCGCAAGATCTTGTTTTGGGTCTCGCGGGGCAACTCGGCGATGTCGTCGAGGAAAAGGGTTCCGCCATGTGCCTCTTCCAGGGCGCCGGTTTTCCGCCCTTCCGACCCATTTGACTGGTCGACGCCGAACAATTCGATTTCCATGCGCTCCGGCGTAATAGCGGCGGCATTGATCACGACGAATGGACCGCTTGCGCGCCCTGACTGAACATGAAGCGTCCGCGCCGCGAGTTCCTTGCCTGCACCGGATGGGCCGACGATAAGAACGCGGCTGTTGGTCGGCGCGACGCGTTCGATGCCCTGGCGGAGTTGCCCAATGACGGCGGAATGGCCAATCAGCGTCGATGGCATCGGGGCCAGTTGCTTGAGCTGCTTGACCTCACGCTTGAGCCGGGAATTTTCCAGCGCCCGATCCGCAACCAGGACCAGCCGGTCCGCCTTGAACGGTTTTTCGATGAAATCGTACGCACCCAATTTGATTGCTGCGACTGCTGTTTCGATGTTGCCATGGCCAGAGATCATCACAACCGGAAGGTCGGCATGTTCCTGCTTGACGGCTTCGAGCAATTGGAGTCCGTCAAGCTTGCTGCCCTGCAGCCAAATATCGAGGAAGACAAGGTTCGGCCGCCGCGCGACGATCGTGCTCAGCGCATCATCGCTGTTACGCGCAGTGCGCGTGACGTAGCCTTCGTCCTGCAGGATACCCGCAACCAGATCGCGGATATCGGCCTCGTCGTCGACAATCAGAATTTCAGAGGCCATGTTACTTCCCGCTTACAGATGTTGGTTGTTCTGACTGAGAGTGCTCCGCTTTGCCAGCAGCAGAAAATCGTATGCGTACCCAGGCACCACGCTGGCCGGATATCTTTTCGCTGGCGTCACGCAACTCGATGCTGCCGCCGTGTTCCTCGATGATGCGCCCAACGATTGCGAGCCCGAGCCCGGTGCCCTTTTCCCGCGTCGTAACGTAAGGCTCGAGCAGCCGGCTACGGTTCGATTTGGGAAGCCCGATACCGTTGTCGATCACGTCGATCAAGACGTCGTCGCCTTCGCGTGCCGCAGTTACGCGGATCACGCCCTTGCCGCGCTCTTCGGACGGGACGGCGGCGATCGCCTCGGTAGCGTTCTTGATGATGTTGGTCAGTGCCTGCGAGATCAGCCGCCGGTCGAACCGGGCCGGCATAGGGTCCTCATCGATCTTGGTATCGATATCGATTTCGGAGTTTCCAACGCGCATCAAGAACACGGTCTGCCGGACCGCATCAGCAACGTCTTCGGTAGACATGACGGGCTTCGGCATTCGCGCAAAATGCGAAAACTCGTCGACCATGCGCCGAATGTCTTCGACCTGGCGAACAATCGTGTCCGTGCATTGCTCGAAGACGCCGCGATCCTCCTGAATCATTTTGCCGTATTTTCGACGCAGCCGTTCAGCCGAAAGTTGAATCGGCGTCAGCGGATTTTTGATCTCGTGGGCAATGCGGCGGGCAACATCGGCCCAGGCAGAGGTTCGCTGCGCGGCAACCAACTCCGTTATATCGTCCAGCGTCACCACATAACCGCGATCGGAGTCGCCGGCCTGTTCGCTTGTCACGCGGACGGAAAGATTGCGCTCACGGCCGTTGCGGCTGATCGTGACCTGATCCTGCGTCCGCGACCCGGATTCAACCGCAACCATGAAATCGGCGAGCTCAGGCAACGCCTCAGCGAGCGGCCTGCCGAGGGCCTCGCTTTCGGTGCATCCAATCAATTTTTCCGCCGACCGGTTGAGGATGCTGACCGCGCCGTTGCCGTCGACACCGATGACGCCCGCGCTTGCGCCCGCCAGCACGGCTTCAGTGAACCTGCGACGGCTGTCGATGACGTCATGCGCCTGCATGATGTCGTCACGTTGCGTCCGCAACTCCTGCGTCATCCGGTTAAACGTTTCGCCGAGCTGCGCCAGGTCCCCTTCTGCCTGGCGCACTGGAACGCGCACATACAGGTTTCCGGTCGAAACCGCATTCGCGGCTCCAATAAGCCGTCGAATTGGTGCAACCAGGCGGTTGGCAAAATTCAGCCCGATCCAGAC
This sequence comes from uncultured Alphaproteobacteria bacterium, assembly GCA_963736275.1. Classification (GTDB taxonomy): domain Bacteria; phylum Pseudomonadota; class Alphaproteobacteria; order Rhizobiales; family Xanthobacteraceae; genus Pseudolabrys. Next base: position 175,904 of record CAVTOP010000007.1, on the reverse strand, counting down.
GGCCGAAAGAAACACCGTCAGGGCGATCACGGTGTACATCAACGCGAATGCCACCTGTACGCCGAGTCGACGCGTTTCGAGCGCTGCATATTCCGACGCGCTCTCCCGGGTTGCCTGAAGCTGCGGCACAACGCGCGGATCGAGCAGTCGCGTCAGATAAAGATAGTAGTCCTCATACTGCTCCAATTTGACGACGGCCGCGACGTAGTTGGCATCAGGCAACAGGACGACTTGCGGTTCCTTGCTGGTGATATGCGGCAAGGCATCGCGTGGGGGCAGCGCGAAGGTCTGATTGATATTGACGTCGGCGCGCGCAATGACTTTGAGGTCCTTATCGAGCACAACGGCTGCGGCAAGCCTGCGAACCTGTGCCTGGAATGTCAGAAACTGGCGAAGTTTGTCGGGATCCTGGTCGAAGACACTCTTGTTGCGCGCAAGTTCGAAGGCCATCACCATGATGTCTGATCGCACCATCTGGGCGTGGTCGCGCAGGTAGGCTTCGGCGACGATCAGCGAGTTCTCTATTGCCGAACGCGTACGGGTCGAAAACAGCCGATCAAGGCCGCGGTCCAACGTAACGCTGGCGACGATCGCCACCAGGATCGCCGGTGCGGCGGCAATCAATGAAAATATTCCGACGATCCGGACATGCAGCCGAGCAGCAGCCCGTCCCGTCCGGCGGGCCTGCACGACCTGCCACACCTCGCGGACAATGATGGCCAGCAGCAACAGCACCGTGGCGGCATTCGCGAGCAGCAGGGTGACGACGACGTCGTGGGTTGGCGAGAGAGGCGTGAAATCAGCAAGGACAACAAATGTCACCAACGCCGATAGCAGCGCCAAACCAACCGCGATTGGACCAAGGACACGCATCTCGCCGCGCTTTGTGGATGCGCCAGCGAGCGCGGGGTCGGCGGTTGCAGCCTGTTCGACGCTCATACGTTCCTGTCGCGGAAGCGGCTGCGGAGGCAGCACAATGCACGGTCGTCCCAAAAAGAAGCTCCAATCGGCCCCTTTTATGAGCTGATGCTTTTATACAACAATGTTGCCAAATTGCGACAAAAGCTGGACCGTAATGATCACGGTTTAGGGGCGCCCTTGGCGGTCGAGTCGCGCCTCGGGCGGGTTGGCGATGTATCGCGCTCGGGATCTTGTGCGACGCCGCTGTGTGTCTGGGTTTGTTGCACGGACCAACATCGAAAGACCTAAGGCTGGCTCAGTTGCTGCCCCGGTACACCTGAATATCCAGATCACGGATTTTCTTGCGCAACGTATTGCGGTTCACGCCGAGGAGATCGGCGGCGCGGATCTGGTTGCCGCGCGTAGCGGCAAGCGCGGCCGTCAGAAGCGGGAATTCAATCTCGCGCAGAATCCGATGATAGAGTCCTGCTGGCGGCAGGCTGTCCTCGAATTCGGCAAAGTACGCAGCGAGGTGCCGCTCGACCGCATTGCCGAGACTATCGTCTGCACGCGGCTCGGTTCCACCGACTGGCGTCGTCGGCTGCGATAGCTCTTGTTCGATAACCGCCGCCGTGATGGTTTCCTGCGGATAGAGGGCCGCGAGCCGGCGCGCGAGATTTTCCAATTCGCGTACGTTGCCCGGCCACCGATGATGCTTGAGCTGCTCCAGTGCAGCCTGGTCGATCTGCTTCGGCGGCAAGCCCTCGCGCTGCGCTTGCGCGAAGAAGTGCCGGATCAGGTCGGGGATGTCCTCGGTGCGCTCGCGTAACGGCGGCAGACGCAAAGGCACAACGTTCAGACGGAAGAACAGGTCCTCCCGGAAGAGGCCCTGCTGGATCAACACGCGCAGGTCCCTGTTGGTCGCGGCAATGATGCGGACGTCGCTCTTGATCGGCGTGCGTCCACCGACGGTCGTGTATTCGCCCTGCTGGAGCACGCGAAGCAGACGGGTCTGTGCCTCCATCGGCATATCGCCGATTTCGTCGAGAAATAGCGTTCCGCCCTCGGCCTGCTCAAATCGGCCGACACTGCGGCTGTTGGCGCCCGTGAAGGCACCTTTCTCGTGACCGAACAACTCTGACTCGATGAGATCGCGCGGAATCGCTGCCATGTTAATGGCGACAAATGTTCCGGCACGGCGCTTGCCGTAGTCGTGCAAGGCGCGTGCGACAAGCTCTTTGCCTGTTCCCGATTCACCCGAAATCATCACGGTCAGGTCGGTCTGCATCAGGCGCGCGAGAACGCGATAGATTTCCTGCATCGCCGGCGAGCGGCCAACGAGAGGAATTCCTTCGAGGTCATCGTTCTTCGGAGGGGGCGTCCGCGGCTCCTTCGGCTCCGCCAGAGCGCGTCCGACGATCGAGATCAGTTCCTTAAGATCGAAAGGTTTCGGCAGGTACTCGTAGGCGCCCCGCTCCGACGCACGAATTGCCGTCATGAATGTGTTCTGGGCGCTCATCACCACGATCGGCAGATCGGGACGTGCTTTTCTGATCCGAGGAATAAGATCGAACGCGTTTTCATCCGGCATGACGACATCGGTAATCACCAGATCGCCGTCCCCTTGCGTAACCCAGCGCCACAACGTGGCGGCGTTTCCGGTCGAGCGAACCTCATAACCGGCCCGTGACAGTGCCTGATTGAGCACGGTACGGATCGCGGCGTCGTCGTCGGCTATCAGTATGCTTCCCGTCGGCATGGTTGGTCTCACGGGCTATGGGCCGGCAATGCGTTCTCGGTGATGTCAAGATCACCGCTGTAGATCGGCATGAGGACGCGGAAGACCGTTCGTCGCGGCAGCGATTCACATTCGATGATACCGCCGTGGTCGCCGACAATTTTCGCAACCAGCGCAAGGCCGAGACCGCTTCCGCTCTGCTTTGTGGTGACGAAAGGATCAAACAAGTGCGGCATCAGGTCTTCCGGCACGCCTGCCCCGTTGTCCTTCACGCAAAACTCGAGTGGCAACGAGATTCGCGTTTTGCTGCCCGGCATGGATAGCCTCACACCGGGACGGAATGCCGTGGTCAGCTGAATTTCGCCGTCGGTCGTCTCCGCTCCTATCGCTTCGGCGGCATTCTTGATGAGATTCAAGAACACCTGCACCAGCTGATCGCGATTGGCGAGAATGGGCGGCAATGACGGATCGTATTCTTCGGTAAACTTGATCTGCCTGCCGAAACCCGATTGTGCGAGCCTTTTCACGTGGTCGAGAATGACGTGAATGTTGACGGGCTCACGGTCAATCGGTCGTTCGTCCGCAAATACCTCCATGCGGTCGACAAGCTTCACGATCCGATCGGTCTCATCGCAGATCAGCTTGGTGAGCGGCCGGTCCTCGTCGCCTGCCGACTGCTCGAGAAGCTGTGCGGCGCCGCGGATACCCGACAGCGGGTTTTTGATTTCGTGCGCCAGCATGGCCGCGAGCGCAATCACCGAGCGGGCGGCGCCCCGGTGCGTGAGCTGGCGGTCCATCTTGTCGGCGATCGTCCGCTCCTGGAGCATGACGACGACGTGTTCGGTGTATTCAGGCAGCGGTGCGACGTAGAGATCGACCAGGCGCTCACCGGGATTACGTGGCGTTGCCAGATCGACTTTGTATTCGTTGACTGCCGCTCCGCGCTGCCGCACCTGCTCAATCAATGTGAGGAGCGGCGAGCCGAACGGCACGAGCTCACGCAGCAGGTGGCGGCGCAGCATGGCTGTCGAGGCCTCGAAGAATTGCTCTGCGGCGACATTCGCGTCGGCAATTTTCCCGTCGGCCGATACCATGATCACCGGATGCGGCAATGCGTGCAGCATCGCGTCCGCCGGCGTGTTGACCATTGCAGCGACGGCCTGTGCACGCGTCATGCCGCAGCCCTCCAGGCAAAATCGTCGAAGGCTTCCGCGAGATAGCGGCGGGCACGAGCCGGCTCATCGGCGGTGAGGACGCGACCGCGATGATTCCTGAGAACCTCGTGTGAGGCTCCAGCTGTTGCCGCTGCGTGATCGAGCGCCCATCCGAGATGCTTGCGCGCATGGCGGCGTCCAATCGCCGGGCCATGGTGGTCCAGCATCTCGTCGTAGAGGCCATCGATCAACCGGTGCTGGTCCACCAATGACGGCGCTTGCTCGCGCGCACCCGTCGACAGATAACGCGCAATCTGTCCGGGCAGCCACGGGCGGCCTTGCGCGGCGCGGCCAATCATAACGGCATCGGCGCCGGAGACGCTCAGTGCCTCGATTGCATCGTCGCACGATCGGATATCTCCGTTGACGACCACGGGAACCGACACCGCCTCCTTGACGGCGCGAACGGCAACCCAATCGGCCGTGCCGTTGTAGAACTGGCAACGGGTGCGTCCGTGGACCGTGATGAGTTTGACGCCCGCTGCCTCGGCACGGCGCGCGAGGTCGGGCGCATTAATCGTCGAGGTGTCCCAGCCAAGCCGCATCTTCAAGGTCACCGGGACACGAACGGCGGAGACCGTCGCCTCGATCAGACCAAGGGCATGATCAAGGTCCCGCATAAGCGCCGAGCCGGACGCCCCGTTGGTGACCTGCTTTGAGGGGCAGCCCATATTGATATCGACGATGTCGGCGCCCTGCGCCTCGGCGATCCGGGCCCCCTCAGCCATCCAATGCGCTTCGCATCCGGCAAGCTGGACGACGTGCGTTTCGACGCCCCGCCCGTCGCTGCGCACCGCTGCCTCCCGTTCGCCGCGGACAAGGCCGGCACATGCCGTCATTTCGGACACCACCAAGCCGGCACCCAGTTCCTCGGCTAGCCGCCGGAACGGTGCATCGGTAATTCCCGACATCGGCGCCACAATCACACGATTTGGCGCGTGCACCGGGCCGATGTGCAGCCCTTGTGCCAGAAACCTGTTACTTATCAATATATTCTGTGTCATGCCTACCATTTAGGCGTATTACTCTGATGCACACACTTTAGCCAAAAGCGATGGCAAAGCAAGTGCTGCACTGCAAAAAAATGTTCATGCAGCGAGATTGAAAATCGCTTCGTTTGCGGAAAAGAAATAACGCGGTAAAGGCAACGGTCTTTGGAGACGCAAATGGCGCAAGTCGCAGCTGTTGTGGTAGCCGCCGGTCAAGGCCTGCGCGCAGGCGGCGACACGCCCAAGCAGTTTCGCGAAATCGGTGGAGCGTCCCTCCTCCGCCGTTCGCTTTTGGGCTTTGCCAGTGTTCCGACCGTCAGCGCATTGCAACCCGTTGTTCGCAAGGACGACATCGACCTCGTGCGCGAACACACCCGCGACATCCGAATTCTGCCTCCCGTCTTCGGCGGTGCGACACGACAGGCATCGGTGCGCGCAGGCCTCGAGGCGCTTTCGTCGCGGTCGCCCGACATCGTCCTGGTGCATGACGCCGCTCGGCCATTCGCCAGCGCCGACCTGATCGCGCGCGCGATCGCGGCCGCAGAAAAAACCGGCGCGGCCATCCCGGTGTTGCCGGTGACCGATACAGTCAAACGTCTGGGGCCCGATGGAACCATCGAAAAAACAATCGATCGGGGTCCCCTTCGCCTGGTGCAAACGCCACAAGCCTTCGCTTTCGATGCGCTGTTTGAAGCGCACCGTCGGGCGGCCGAAAAGGGCCGCGACGATTTCACCGACGACGCTGCGCTGGCCGAATGGGCCGGCATGACAGTGAGCGTGTTTGCGGGTGAGCCCGGCAACATCAAGCTCACGACGCCAGAGGATTTCGCGCGTGCCGAGGCGACGCAATCGGCCATGCTCGGTGACGTTCGCACGGGCTCCGGCCTCGACGTTCACGCCTTCGGCCCCGGCGATCACGTGATGCTTGGCGGAATCCGCGTTCCCCATACGCAGGCGCTTACCGGCCACTCGGATGCTGACGTTGCCTTGCATGCGCTTACAGATGCAATTCTCGGCGCCCTCGCCGACGGCGACATCGGAGCTCATTTCCCGCCCAGCGACCCGCAATGGCGCGGCGCCTCGTCCGACCGCTTCCTTGCCTTTGCCGTGGATCGCGTGCGGACCAGGAAAGGCCGCATCGCGCATCTCGACCTCACGATCGTATGCGAGGCACCCCGCATCGGCGCACACCGCGACGCGATGCGGGCAAACATCGCGCGACTTGCCGGAATTGGCGCTGAACGTGTCGGCGTAAAAGCAACCACAAGCGAAAAGCTCGGCTTTACCGGCCGCGGGGAAGGTATCGCGGCCTATGCGACGGCAACGATCCGCCTGCCTTGGGAATAGTATGCCGGATCAAACTGCAATCGATGCCGCAAAGGCGCTGCTTGAAATCTGCTCACGGAAGACGTTGACGCTCGCGACGGCGGAATCCTGCACCGGCGGGCTGGTTGCGGCAACGATCAGTGAAATTCCGGGTTCGTCGGCAGTGCTCGATCGCAGCTTTGTCACCTATTCAAATGAGGCCAAGCAGCAGATGCTCGGTGTCACGCCAGCAACAATCGACGTTTATGGCGCGGTCAGCACGGAATGCGCAGAGGAAATGGCCAAAGGCGCCCTGGCCCATTCATCGGTCGATCTGGCCGTGTCGATTACAGGCATTGCGGGGCCAACCGGCGCCGTACCCGGCAAACCAATCGGTTTGGTCTATTTCTGCGCGGCCTCACGCAGTGGCCGCGTCATCGCGCATGATCGGAAATACGGTGACATCGGCCGCACCAAAGTCCGCGATCAATCCGTGCTCCAAGCGTTGAGCATGCTGCACGAGCTGGCGGACAAGGAAGAGCCGCGGCCACCGGCGGGCAAAAGTTAGCCCCGGCGCGGCCTTTTTCTTTGCATGAATTAGCGTAAGATCACGCCTTCGGCCGCCGGTAAGGGGCGAGCTTCGGATATTCATGAGAAATCTCCTCCGGTCGGCGGACCGAAGTTAGCGAGGGGAAACGTCATGAAACGTCGTCAATTCCTGCAAGCCGCAGGCGTGGGGCTTGCGGCGTCAGCCGTTCCTGCACCCGCAATCGCCCAATCATCTCCGGAAGTGAAATGGCGTCTGACGGCAAGCTGGCCGAAGTCGCTCGATACGCTTTACGGCGGATGCGAATATTTTTCCAAGCGCGTCGCTGAAATCACCGACAACAAATTCCAGATCCAGGTGTTTGCCGCCGGCGAAATCGTTCCCGGTCTGCAAGTTCTCGATGCAGTCGGCAACGGCACTGTCGAAATTGGCAATACAGCGCTGTACTACTACTTCGGAAAAAATACGGCCCTCACATTCGGAACGGCACTGCCGTTCGGATTGAATGCCCGGCAGATGATTTCCTGGCTGCGCCACGCCGGTGGCGAGGAACTGCTCAATGATCTGCTCAAGGACTTCAATTGTGTTGGCTTCGCTGCAGCCAATACCGGCGCGCAAATGGGTGGTTGGTTTCGCAAGGAGATTAATTCGACCGACGACCTCAAAGGCTTGAAAATGCGCGTCGGCGGCTTCGCCGGCACTATTTTGGCCAAGCTCGGATTAGTGCCGCAACAGCTCGCAGCCGGCGATATCTATCCCGCGCTCGAGAAGGGAACGCTCGACGCCTGCGAATGGGTGGGCCCGTATGACGATGAAAAGCTCGGCTTCGTGAAGGTCGCCAAGTACTATTACTATCCGGGATGGTGGGAAGGCTGCGGCCAGGCTCACAACATCATGAATATTGCCAAATGGAACGAACTGCCGAAGACCTATCAGTCAGCCATCATTACGGCATCCAATGACGCGTGGGTCTGGACGTTGTCGAAATATGATGCGGTCAATCCTCCCGCTCTGAGAAGGCTGCTCACCAACGGCGCCCTACTGCGTCCCTTCCCTCAACCAGTTCTCGAAGCCTGCTACAAGGCTGCGCACGAGGTCTTTGAGGGCCACGCCAAGTCCAACGCCCACTTCAAGAAGCTCTACGACAGCGTGCTGTCATTCCGCTCCGAACTCGTTCGCCTGGCTGCAGGTCGCCGAGCTTGGATTCGACAGCTTCATGATGCGGATGCGCACGCGCACCTGATCAGTACCGACTTTGGTTGCCCGGCGGATCTCGTCCGCCGGGCAATTGCTTTCAAGCCGTCTTGCGTCCATAGACGGCGTCGGCGCGCTTCTCGAAAGCGGCGGCGAAGCGCCGAAACGCTGTGTCGAACATCGCCCCCATCAGCATGGCCAGCGCGCGGCTCTTGAATTCATACGTTATAAAAAACTCAACGTCGCAGGCACTGTCGCCCGCTGGATGAAAGGTCCAGCGGTTGTGCATCCGTTTGAACGGGCCGCTGAGATATTCGACAAAAATCCCGAGATTGGGCCGGTCAAGAGTGACACGGCTGGTAAATGTCTCGCGAATGATCTTGTAGGCAACCGTCATGTCGGCGACCAGAACAATGGTGCCGTCGTCCTTCTCGTTGCGGCTTTTGAGCGTCAAGCCGCTGCAAAGCGGTACGAACTCCGGATACTTTTTGACATCCGCGACCAGATCGAACATGTCCGCCGCGGGGTGGCGGACACGGCGCTTCGTTGAAAACTCAGGCATAGGCCATCAGGGCGCAGCGGCCCGCGCGGCCTTCAGGCGCGCGAAATCTTCCCCGGCATGATGCGAAGACCGCGTCAGCGGCGAAGCGGCCACCATCAGGAAGCCTTTGGTGTAGGCGATAGCTTCGAGCGACTTGAACTCATCGGGCGGCACAAAGCGTTTGACCTCGTGATGCTTGCGGGTCGGCTGCAGGTACTGCCCGACAGTCAGAAAATCCACCTGCGCCGACCGCATATCGTCCATCACCTGCAGCACTTCGTTCCGGTCTTCGCCAAGACCGACCATGATCCCCGACTTTGTGAACATGGCCGGATCGAGCTCCTTTACCCGTTGCAGCAGACGCAGCGAATGAAAGTAGCGCGCACCGGGACGCACCGTGAGATAAAGCGACGGCACCGTCTCGAGATTGTGGTTGAAGACGTCAGGCTTCGCCTCGACGACAATTTCAAGCGCACGGTCTTTGCGCAGAAAGTCTGGCGTCAGCACCTCGATGGTGGTTTGCGGGCAGCGCACGCGAATAGCCCGGATCGTCTCGGCAAAATGCCGCGCACCACCGTCCGGCAGGTCGTCGCGATCGACGGACGTCACCACGATATGAGCGAGGCCAAGTTTCGCGGTCGCATCGGCCACGTGCGCCGGCTCGTTTGGATCGAGCGCGCCTGGCAGGCCGGTCTTCACATTACAGAAAGCGCAGGCCCGCGTGCAGGTGTCACCCATGATCATGAAGGTTGCGTGCTTCTTCTCCCAGCATTCGCCGATATTCGGGCAGCCAGCCTCCTCGCACACCGTGTGCAGGCCGTTGTCACGCATGATTTTCTGGGTGGCGAAATAGCCGGTCGAAACCGGAGCTTTGACGCGAATCCAGTCGGGCTTTTTCTGGACCGGCGAATCCGGCCTGTGCGCCTTCTCCGGGTGACGCGGGCGTGGATTGTTCACCAGGTCGAGAACGACTGCCATGGCTCCTACTTACGGCTGCGCCGTGACCGCCGCAAGGCCACCCCGGCGCCCTACAGTCGTGTCGTGGGCCGCCTTGCGACCCTGTTTTCGCGATTTTGGATGCGGCGCCGGGGCTGACGCTATACAACCATTCGGCTCTACGAGCTCGCCTTCGCCCTGCCTTCGGGATTGTATGCCCAGACGATCAACGCGACGCTCGAACACACGGACGCACGCGCTAACACTTCCCACTTATACCGCCGCGGTTTTCCTGAGCGCACTGCTGCTGTTCGGCGTGCAGCCTATGTTCACGCGCATGGTACTGCCGCGCCTGGGCGGTTCGCCGTCGGTGTGGTCGGTTGCGATGGTCTTTTTCCAGTCGATGCTGCTCGCCGGTTATGCCTACGCCCACATGCTGACAACCCTGCGGCAGCGTTATGCGCCGATCGCAATTCATCTTGCGCTTCTGCTCACGGCCGCACTCACGCTCCCGCTCGGGATTGCACAGGGCTGGGGCGCGCCACCCGTCACCGACATCGCCGCGCTTTGGCTTCTCGGTCTTTTTACTGTGTCGATCGGCGTGCCGTTTCTTGCGTTGTCCGCCAGCAACCCGCTGTTGCAGGCATGGTTCGTGCGCACCGGCCATCGCGATGCACACGATCCGTATTTTCTCTATGCGGCATCGAATGTCGGGAGCTTCCTTGCGCTACTCGCATATCCCGTACTCTTCGAACCGGCATTCACATTGCAGATGCAAAATCGAATGTGGAGCGTCGGCTTCGTGCTGCTCATCGTGCTGGTCGCCGGTTGCGCGGTTTTGATGTTGAAGGCCCCGCAACGCCGGACCGCTGCTGGGCGCAGGCTGAGCAAGACCGTCCCCAAACCGACATGGCCTACGATCGGACGCTGGGTTTTCATTTCAGCCGTACCGTCCGGACTTCTTGTTGCGGTGACCGCCCATGTCTCGGCGGATGTCGCAGCGGCGCCGCTGCTGTGGGTTATTCCACTGTCGCTCTATCTGCTGACCTGGGTGCTGGTATTTCAGCGTCGGCCGCTGATCCCTCATCGGATCGCACTTTTGCTGCAGCCTTTCGCCATCGCCACCATTGTGTTGCTGCTCTTCTATACGACGTGGATCCCGATATTTTTCAATCTCGGTGGCCATCTGCTGGCCTTCTTCATCATCGCGCTTGCATGTCACGGTGAACTTGCCCGAACCCGGCCGCCGGCGCGCGATCTGACGACCTTCTATGTTTCATTGTCTTTCGGCGGCATGGTCGGCGGCCTGTTTGCCGGATTGATCGCTCCTTACGCATTCTCGTGGGTTGCGGAATATCCGATCCTCGCCGTGCTGGCTGTACTCTGCCGCCCGCTGTCCCAGGACATATGGAAGCCGTTCAATCGCTGGCTTTGGCCGCTGTCACCGTTGCAATGGCCGCGGTTCGACAGCTGGTTCTGGCCCGCAACCACCGTCGTGGCGATCTTTCTGCTGGCACCCGGCTTTGGTGGCACGCCCGGCGGCGATGACGATATTTTTCTTACGGCCGCCACGATCGCGCTCGCGGCAATTTCAATAGTTCTTTTACGCGATCCGCCCAAGTCGGCGTTTGTCGTCGCAATCGCGCTTATCGCGATCCGGATCTATCCAACCGGGGAGTATCACATCGTGACCCTGCGCAGCTTTTTCGGAGTGCACAAGATCTACGAAACCGACGACGGGAGATACCGCATACTCAAGCACGGGTCGACGATCCACGGCGCACAGATGATTGCCGACGAGGATGGCGAGCCGATTAACGGCCGTCCGCAGCCAATCGCCTATTATCACGACAAATCGGCGATGAACCAGGTGATCCGGGCCGTCCGCGCGCGGAAGGCCGACCCTTTGCGCGTCGCCGTGATCGGCCTTGGTTCCGGCACATTGGCGTGCCGGATCGAACCTGGCGAGACATGGCGGTTCTTTGAAATCGACCCGACGGTGATCGAGATCGCGCGCAACCCTGCGCATTTTACTTTTTTATCGTCTTGTGGGCCGAACCTTCCTATCGTTCTCGGCGATGCGCGGCTGACGCTGACACACGAACCGGACCGCGTCTACGATCTGATCATCGTGGACGCCTATTCGTCCGACGCGATCCCGGTGCATCTCGCAACGGCGGAAGCGATGGCTCTCTACAAGTCCAAGCTCGCTCCCAATGGCGTTGTGATGATGCACATCTCCAACCGACACCTCGAGCTTAAAAGCGTTGTTGAAGGAATTGCCGACGCCAACGGGCTCAAGACCTGGATCTGGAGCAGCAACATCGAAGAAACGGACGATGGCAACTTTGTTTTTTCGTCGGACGTTGCGATCGCAGCAAAGGACACGGAAGACATCGGTGAACTGAAATGGAGCAAGTTCTGGGTGCTCACCCCGCCCGACCCGGCCGTGCGCACCTGGACCGACGACTATTCCAACATTGCCGGCGCGCTGTGGCGCAGATACACCAATTAAAGCAGCGCTACATATTTAGCACGCGGCCATAAGCGTCGAGCACCGCTTCCTTCATCATTTCCGACAATGTCGGATGCGGGAAGACTGTGTGCATCAGCTCTTCCTCGGTGGTCTCGAGATTCATTGCAACGACGTAACCCTGGATCAACTCGGTCACTTCGGCACCGACCATATGGGCGCCGAGCAGCTGGCCGGTCTTCTTGTCGAAGATGACCTTCACCAGGCCCTGATCCTCGCCAAGTGCAATTGCCTTGCCGTTGCCCATGAAAGGAAAGCGCCCGACCCGAATATCGAGCTTCTTCTCCTCCGCCGCCTGCTCGGTCAGCCCGACGGACGCGATCTGAGGCGAACAGTAGGTGCAACCCGGGATCATCGCCTTGTTCATCGGATGCGGGTTGAGACCCTTGATTGCCTCGATGCAAATGACTCCTTCATGCTCGGCCTTGTGCGCAAGCATCGGGGGGCCGGCGACGTCGCCAATCGCGTAAATGCCCGGAACATTCGTTTTGTTCAGGTTGTCGACGACGATGATGCCGTGATCGGTCTTCACGCCGGCTTTTTCGAGTTCGAGATTTTCGATGTTGCCGACGACCCCAACGGCCGAGATCACGCGCTCCACGGTCAATGTCTGCGATTTACCGGCCTCTTCGATCGTCGCGGTGACGCTGTCGTTTTTCTTCTCGAGCTTGGTGACTTTCGCGCCGGTATGGATTTTTATGCCCTGCTTCTCGAAACTCCTGCGAGCAAATGCCTGGATTTCCTGATCCTCGACCGGAAGAATTTGCGGCAGCACCTCGACCACCGTCACCTCCGAGCCCAGCGTCCGAAAAAACGAAGCAAATTCGATTCCGATCGCCCCCGACCCGATGACCAGAAGCGATTTCGGTACGCGATCCGGCACCATCGCTTCGAAATAAGTCCAGACCAGCTTCTTGTCCGGCTCGATGCCCGGCAGCACGCGCGGACGCGCGCCGGTCGCAATGATGATGTGTTTTGCCTGGTAACTATCGGCACCGAGCGCGCCCTTCGGAGCCTCACTCTTCGAGGGCTTCACCGTCACTTTGCCGGGAGCGTCGATCGAGGCCTCGCCCCAGATGACCGAGACCTTGTTTTTCTTCATGAGAAAGCCGACCCCATCGTTCAGTCGCTTCGATACTGCGCGCGAGCGCGCGACCACAGCTTTCGGGTCGTAGCCGACATTGTCGGCCTTCAGTCCGTAATCCTTGGCGTGCTGAAAGTAGTGGAAGATTTCCGCTGACCGCAGCAGTGCCTTGGTCGGGATGCAGCCCCAGTTGAGGCAGATGCCGCCAAGGTAATCGCGTTCGACGATCGCAGTCTTGAAGCCGAGCTGCGCCGAGCGGATCGCCGTCACGTAACCACCGGGACCGGAGCCGATGATGAGAACATCAAAATTCGTGTCAGCCATTCGTCTGCGACCTCCGCACCGACCCCGATTGAACTACATCCAGAATAGGCATGTAATGGTCACCGGAACACAAGGGGAGACGTCATGCGCAGGACCATGGGCCGCATTGCGGCTATCGCAGTATTCCTTCTGGCGCAAGCCAGCCTGGTGTCTGCAGGCGAGATCAAGGTCTTCAGCACGATCGGCGTCCAGTCGGCGCTGGAAGAACTGGCGCCGAAATTCGAGAAGGCGACCGGTCACAAACTCAATATCAGTTGGGCAACGGCTGCCATTCTGGTCAAGCGCGTGCAGGCAGGCGAGAGCGCCGACCTTTATGTCCTGACCAGACAGAGTCTCGATGCCCTTACAAAAGACGGCAGTGCCACCGCCGGCACGGACGCCGCTTTCGCAAGCTCGGGCATGGCTGTTGTCGTGAAAAAGGGTTCGCCCAAGCCGGACATTTCTACCCCTGACGCACTCAAGCAGACTTTGTTGAGCGCCAAGGCCATTGCCTATTCCAATCCGGCTGCTGGCGGTGCCAGCGGGGTCTATTTTGCAAAGCTGCTGGAGCGGATGGGCATCGCCGACCAGATGAAGGAAAAGACGAAACACCCGCCGCCGAGCGGCAACGCGGCGCTCCTGGTGGTCAACGGCGAGGCCGACCTTGCAATCCAGCAGGAGCCCGAGGTGATTTCGGTGGCGGGCGTTGATCTCGTTGGTCCCTTGCCGGCCGAAATCAACAACATCACCGGCTACTCCGCCGGGATCGGCAAGGATACCAAGCAAGCCGAAGGCGCGGGCGCACTGATCAAGTTCCTGCACACGCCGGAAGCAGCAGCGGTGTTCAAGGCGAAAGGCCTCACTCCGGTAGCGGCGCCGAAAGCGTCGTAGGTGGTCTAGACGACCATCATCACCGGGTTTTCGATCAGCGTCTTGAACGCGCCGATCAGCTCGGCACCGAGTGCGCCGTCAACCGAACGGTGATCGCAGGACAGCGTCACGCTCATGATGTGAGCGGCCTCGATCTTGCCGTTGCGCGCCACCGCGCGCTCTTCGGCAGCGCCAACCGCGAGGATGGTCGACTGCGGCGGATTGATCACCGCCGTGAAGTCCTTGATCCCGTACATGCCGAGATTTGAGACCGAGGACGTGCCGCCCTGATATTCCGCCGGCTTGAGCTTGCGGGCGCGCGCACGCGCCGCAAGGTCGCGCATTTCGTTCGAAATCGCGGACAGCGACTTGCTTTCCGCGCTGCGGATTATCGGCGTGATGAGCCCGCCCGGCAGCGCGACCGCTACGCCAATGTCCGAGTGCTTGTGTCTGAGCATGCCGCCTTCGCTCCAACTCACATTCGCGTCCGGAATTCGTTGCAGCGCGAGCGCCAGCGCCTTGATGACGAAGTCATTGACCGAAAGCTTGTAGGCGGGCTTGCCGTCCTTGTCCTTCGGCGCGGCGGCGTTGATCTCTTCGCGGGCGGCCAGCAACTTGCCGATATCGCAATCCATCGTCAGGTAGAAATGCGGGACCGTTTGCACCGAGGCGGTCAAGCGCTGGGCGATCGTGCGCCGCATGCCGTCGTGCGGCGCGAGCTCGTAGGAGCCCGGCTCATAAAGCGATAGAATTTTCTGATCGGACATCGCTGGCGCGATGGCCACCCCTTGTGGTCCGCCGGCAGCAGGCGTGCGCAGTCCCTTGCCCGTCTTCGCGCCCTCGATGTCGCGTGCGATCACGCGGCCATGCGGACCGGAGCCCTGCACGCGGATCAGATCTACGCCAGCCTCCTTCGCAAGCCGACGCGCCAGCGGCGAAGAAAAGATGCGATTGCCGTGCGCGACTTGCTGCGTTTCGCCAGGCGCTTTTGGCGGCGACTTCTCGCTTGCAGCGGCAGATGAGGATTTTAGTGCCAGCGGGGCCGGCGTTTGCTGCCGCGGCGGTGGGGCTGGCGCGGCTTGCGTCTTTTTCTCAGGTGCCTTGACCGGCGCCGCCTTCGCAGCACCTGCCGCTGCCTTCACATCCTCTCCTTCGCCGGCCAGCACGGCGATGACCGAATTGACCGCGACATCCTGCGTCCCCTCGGGCACCACAATCTTGGCAAGCGTGCCCTCGTCGACCGCCTCGTATTCCATCGTGGCCTTGTCGGTCTCGATCTCCGCGATGACGTCGCCGGACTTGACCGTGTCGCCCTCTTTCTTCAGCCAGCGCGCAAGATTGCCCTTCTCCATCGTGGGCGACAGCGCGGGCATGAGGATGTTGGTAGGCATTTGTCGTCTTCCGGCCTAGCCGACCCCCGCTTGCGCTCGCTGGACGATCCGGCTCGGGGTCCAACCGTTGAGCCGGCGCGCGCGTCGTCCCTCAACGCTTTCGCGATCATAATCGACTGGCTCTGCCCGCCGGGCTGCAAGCTCAGAGATCGCGGTCGCGGTCACATTCAGCGTGGCCCGCTCCTCGCCATCCCCCGAGATGACAGCCGCAACATAAGCGCCGCAGGTACGGCAGATCAGGTAGTCGGCGGTACGCAGGCCGAACCGATAGCGATTGAGTGTGTTAGGTGGGGCCCAGATCGTCAAACGTCCGTTCGGATCCGCGACGGCCTTCGTGCCGTGACGGCGGCAGAAGGAACAGCCGCAAGCACGCAATGGCAGATCGGCGACGGACATTGCGGTCTCGAACGCGACCTCGACTTGTTCGCAATGGCATGCGCCGCGCAAAATCATCACGTGCCTCAGCGATAGCAAACGGCCTTTGCCGCCTCGACAATTTCGGCAACCGACGGCAGCGCCAGCTTTTCGAGATTCGCCGCGTACGGCATCGGCACGTCCTTGCCTGACACGCGCGCGACCGGCGCGTCGAGATAGTCGAAGGCATGCTCCATAATGCGTGCCGCGATTTCTGCGCCGACACCGCTTTGCTGCCAGCCTTCCTCCACAGTCACGGCCCGGCCGGTCTTTTGCACGGACGCAATGATGGTTTCGTTGTCCATCGGCTTGAGCGTGCGCAGGTCAATCACCTCGGCGTCGATACCGGCGCCTGCCAGCTCCTCGGCCGCCTTGAGCGCATAGGTCATGCCCATTGACCATGATACGATTGTCACGTCGTTGCCAGGCCGCGCGATCTTGGCCTTGCCGATCGGCAGCACGAAGTCGTCGAGCTTCGGCACCGGCGAGGAGTGGCCGTAGAGAATTTCATTTTCGAGAAAAATCACCGGATTTGGATCGCGGATCGCCGCTTTCAGCAATCCTTTCGCATCCGCGGCCGTCGATGGACTGATCACTTTCAATCCGGGAACGTGTGAATACCACGCCGAATAATCCTGGCTGTGCTGCGCAGCCACGCGCGCGGCGGCGCCATTCGGCCCCCGGAACACGATCTGGCAGCCCATCTGCCCGCCAGACATATAGAGCGTTTTTGCCGCCGAATTAATGAGTTGATCCATCGCCTGCATGGCGAAATTGAAAGTCATGAATTCGACAACCGGCTTGAGGCCGGCAAGCGCAGCGCCGATACCGAGGCCAGCGAAACCATGTTCGGTGATCGGCGTATCAATCACCCGTCTGGCGCCAAATTCCTGCAGAAGTCCCTGGGTGACCTTGTAGGCGCCCTGATACTCGGCAACCTCCTCGCCCATAACGAAGACATCTTTGTCGCGGCGCATTTCCTCTGCCATGGCGTCGCGCAGCGCCTCACGCATGGTCATGGTGACCATCTCGGTGCCTTCCGGGATGTCGGGATCATTCGCCGCCTGCGGCACCGGCACATCGGGTGCCTTCATCGGTTTCGGCGCGGGCGTATCCTGCCCCTTGGCCTGCGGCTTTTGCGATTTTACGGGCGGCGTGGAATCGCCCGTCTTCTGCTGCGGGGCCGGTCTGGACGACTTGATCGCCGTTTTGTCTTCTCCATCGCCGAGGATCACGGCAATGGGGGTATTCACCGCAACGTCTGCGGTCCCCTCCGGGACGAGAATTTTTCCAAGAGTACCTTCGTCAGTCGCCTCAACTTCCATCGTGGCCTTGTCGGTCTCGATTTCGGCGATGACATCGCCGGACTTTACTTCATCGCCCTCTTTCTTGAGCCATTTGGCCAGATTGCCCTTCTCCATCGTGGGAGAGAGCGCGGGCATGAGAACTTCGATCGGCATGGCCTAATGTTTTCCAGGCAACAAATCAGCGGTACACATCGGTATAAAGTTCGGAGACGTCGGGCTCCGGGTCGTGCGTGGCAAATTCCGCCGCCTGGTTGATCAGGTCGCGAACTTCGCCGTCAATCTTTTTCAGTGCATCCTCGGAAGCGAATTTCTTTTCCAGAATTCTGTGACGCGCCATGTCGATCGGATCGTGATGGCTGCGCACTTCATCCACTTCTTCGCGCGTGCGGTACTTCGCGGGGTCCGACATCGAATGCCCGCGATATCTGTAGGTCAGCATTTCGAGGATATAGGGGCCCTTGCCGGATCGGCACCATTCGGCAGCCTTTTCTCCGGCTGTCTTTACGGCGCGCACATCCATGCCGTCGACCTGGTCACCGGGAATATTGAACGACAACCCCCGACGCGACAGGTTGACCTCGGCTGAAGATCGCGTGATCGCCGTCCCCATCGCATAGCGATTGTTCTCGATCACATAGATCGCGGGCAGCTTCCACAGCTCGGCCATGTTGAAGCTTTCGTAGACCTGGCCCTGATTGGCGGCGCCATCGCCGAAATACGTGATGCTGATGTTGCCGTTGTTGCGGTAGTTGTTGGCGAAGGCAAGACCGGTACCCAGCGGCACCTGCGCGCCCACAATTCCATGCCCGCCGTAGAAACCTTTCTCCACGCTGAACATATGCATGGAGCCGCCTTTGCCCTTCGAATAGCCGTGCGTGCGCCCGGTGAGCTCGGCCATGACCCCTTTCGGGTCCATGCCGGTCGCAATCATGTGGCCATGGTCGCGATAGCCGGTGATGACTTGGTCGCCGGGCTTGAGCACCATCTGCATGCCAACGACGACGGCTTCCTGGCCAATATAGAGGTGGCAAAACCCCCCAATCAGGCCCATGCCATACATCTGCCCCGCCTTCTCTTCGAAGCGGCGGATGGTCAGCATGGTGCGGTAGGCGGAGAGCTCCTGCTCCTTGCTGAAATCGGCGACGGGTTTGGCGTCGGCGCTGGGGTTCTTCTGGGCGACCGCCATTAGCACTCCCTGCGAAAGCATCCGGCAATTGTGACGGGGTGTCGGTAGGCTTTCCCGAACCCCAATAGCTTAAATCCCCCGGCGGCGAAAGCGCGAGACTGCCGCGGGGAATTGCGCAAAACGCCCGGAAATTGGCTGAAAATTTCAAGGCGAGCGGTGGATAACGCCGCCGGGCGCCAGCGGTTGCTAACGGGGATTGAGCAGCAGGGTGACGTCGCGCGGATCGACGTAACCAATCAGGGCGCGCGCCCGCTCATCCAGCATGTCAGGGTCGATCCGGTCGGCGCGCAACAGCGATACCCGGCGCTCCCATATCGCGCGCTCTGCTTTAAGCTGCATCAGGTCGCCCTTCATCGCCGTGAGCTGTTGCTCGAGATCCTGCTGCGCACGCAGGCCATGATTTCCGGTGAAGGCGTTGGCCGCGAAATAGCCGATGAACAGCGCCGCAAAGGTGTAGAGACCGAGAACGGTCAGGAATGTGCGGCGGCGGCGATGCGTGACCATGGGTCCAAAACATGGACCAAGGCCGTTAAGGCGCCTTTAATGACATCAGATCCGGTGCCGGATCTCGTTGAGGAAGAAGTTTCCGAGGCGTTTGCCGCGGTTGCGCAGAACCTTCAGCACGCCCTGATCCACAAAATAGGTGAGCAGAATAGAATCCCGTGTCTTCACGCGATTGTGGACCGGATCGGCCGAATGCCATGTGTCGCTCCCGACAGCAAACGCATAGCCGCTATTCGGTGCAAAACGCATCTGCGCCTTCTTCGGCAAGGAACCGTCAGGCAGTTTTTCGTGAAAGATCGTGCCGATGTCGGTGTTGACGTCATCCTTCGGCAGATAGAGCTGCACAGTAATGCCCTTCCAACGCGTGTCCGTGTGGGGCGTGATCAGATAGCCGGGGATATCACGCGTCAGAATCGGGATCGGATACATTCCAACCTTCGCAAATTTTTCGCCGAAGCGTTTCGACAGCCCGGGCCCCAGACGTCGGATGAAGGCTTGCTTCACGGGCTCGGAGCAAAGCGCGCGGCCGACGATGTCCCAAAGAGCGCGTTTTTCCGCTGGCAGATTTCGTATGTATTCCGGGAACAGATCGATCTTGACGCGCGTGTGCGTGCCATCCGCGAGATCGTGACCTTTGCTGCGCCCATGCATCGGCCGGTAATCGGGTGACTCCGGCATCAGTGCGAGAATCTGGGCGTAGATTTCGTCAGGAAACACCCGGTCAAATTCGAGGTGGAAAAACGGCTTCTCGACGGCGCGTGCCCCGTCTATCGACTGCACGATAGATGTGGCCAGGCGATCCGACGCCCGGCGGCGGTCATAACTCGACAAGGTCGTCGTCTGGTCCATTGTGCGCACTCACAATCCGGTCGCGGAAGAAATCTGCGTCGAACTCACGGCGAAAGGCAAGATACCGAAAGTCGCAACGCACGATCAGGCCTTCAGGACATCGCGCCCCGCATATTTCGCCTGCGCACCGAGCTCCTCCTCGATCCGCAGCAGCTGATTGTACTTTGCGGTTCGATCGGATCGCGCAAGCGAGCCGGTCTTGATCTGCCCGCAATTGGTGGCGACAGCCAGATCGGCAATGGTGGAGTCTTCGGTTTCGCCGGACCGGTGCGACATCACTGCTGTGTAACCGGCTTTGTGAGCCATCTCGACCGCAGCCAGCGTCTCCGTGAGAGTCCCGATCTGATTGACCTTCACCAAAATTGAATTTGCGACACCGTCCTTGATGCCTTTCGACAAGCGCGTGACATTTGTCACGAAAAGATCGTCGCCCACGAGTTGGCACTTGTTTCCGATCAGCGTCGTAAAACTCTTCCAGCCCTCCCAATCATCCTCCGCCATCCCGTCCTCGATGGAGATGATCGGATATTTTGCGACAAGATCGGCAAGATATTTTGCCTGATCCAGCCGCGAGCGTTTCTTGCCTTCGCCCTCGTAGATATACGTGCCATCCTTGAAGAACTCGGTCGCCGCGCAATCGAGAGCAAGCATGACGTCGCCGCCGGGCTTGTATCCGGATTTTGTGATCGCCTCCATGACAAAGTCGAGCGCCGCTTCCGCCGACTTCAGGTTCGGAGCGAAACCACCCTCATCGCCTACATTGGTGTTCAAACCGGCCGCCTTGAGTGCCGTCCGCAACGTGTGGAAAATTTCCGCGCCAGTGCGCAGCGCCTCCGCGAAAGTCGGGGCGCCGACCGGCATGATCATGAATTCCTGGAAATCGATCGGGTTGTCGGCATGCACGCCACCGTTGACGATATTCATCATCGGCACGGGCAGCACGCGCGCGGCCGTGCCGCCGACATAGCGATAAAGCGGCGCGTTCTTCGCGGCGGCAGCCGCCTTGGCAGTCGCGAGTGACACACCGAGTACCGCGTTTGCCCCCAGCCGCCCCTTGTTTGGTGTGCCGTCGAGCGCAATCAGCGTCTCGTCGATCTTGGTCTGCGCCTCGGCGTCCATGCCTCCGAGCGCATCAAAGATCTCGCCATTGACGGCATCGACCGCCTTGCGTACGCCCTTGCCGCCGAAACGGGCCTTGTCCCCGTCGCGCAGCTCGACCGCTTCGTGCGCGCCAGTTGAGGCACCGGATGGAACGGCGGCGCGGCCGCGCGAGCCGTTCTCCAGAACGACGTCGACC
Organism: uncultured Alphaproteobacteria bacterium; assembly: GCA_963736275.1. Classification (GTDB taxonomy): domain Bacteria; phylum Pseudomonadota; class Alphaproteobacteria; order Rhizobiales; family Xanthobacteraceae; genus Pseudolabrys. The sequence goes on along the minus strand of CAVTOP010000007.1, from coordinate 154,802 downwards.
TCGACGGTCGGATTGCCGCGGCTGTCGAGGATTTCGCGGCCAATAATGTCTGTAATTGCGGTCATGGGGTGTCCGGAATTGGTACGAGGGCTTCTACAGGATCGACAACCCTCTTGTCATGCCCCGTCCCGAACGTGCATCCACTGGTGCACAAACCATGCAGTAAATGCCAATGGCACGGAAACAGTTGCAACTCGGTCAGCGGACCCCGATCCCCGCCTCGCCCGACAAGGCGGTCCTCGATCGCGTGCCCAACCCGCATGGCGGGACGAACTATGTGGCGCGATTTACCTCGCCTGAATTCACGACGTTGTGCCCCATCACCGGGCAACCCGATTTTGCCCATCTGGTCATCGATTACGTACCTGCTCGTTTCCTTGTCGAATCGAAGTCGCTGAAGCTCTACCTCAACAGCTTCCGCAATCACGGCGCTTTCCACGAAGACTGCACGGTCGCTATCGGCAAGAAACTATTCGCACTGCTCAAGCCGAAATGGCTGCGCATCGGCGGCTACTGGTATCCGCGTGGCGGCATGCCGATCGATGTTTTCTGGCAAGCCGGAAGGCTCCCGAAAGGCGTGTGGGTACCCGAACAGGGTGTCGCCCCTTATCGTGGACGTGGCTAACCTTTCGGGGCGCTCCGCCGAAGACACAACGCGCAGGTCCATCCGGTTGCCGCCAATGCAGCCGCTCCGACCACGAGCACGGGCGTGATTCCGACAGTGACCAGACCGGCACCGTAAACGACAGGGCCGGCGGCCTGACCAAGAAAGAAAAACATAGAGTGCGCCGCGGTGGCTGACCCACGCGCCGATGGGGCCAGTTCCGTGACATAAACCTGGATGCATCCATGCAGCAGGTAGAAACCAAAACCCATCAGCATAAAATTCATGAATTCAACGGGCCATGGCATTCGAAGTGCTATTACCAGAAGACAGGCGCCCATCACCATGCCGCCCGTCGCCATCAATCTTCGCTCGCTTATGTGCGCGACAAGCCATGCGACCATCATCGTGTAGATCACGCCGCCAATTCCAAAGCCTGCGATTACGACGCCGGCGATTGATGCGCGGGCTTCACCGACGTCTTGCAATAAGACCGCCATGTAAGGAAAAATACCGAAGAGAAACAGCGCCTCTATGAACACTGCACCGAAGCAATACTTCGCCAACGGATTGCTGAACACGGCACGATAGTTTGGAACGAACGTCGACAGGTCGAAACGCCCCGGCGATTCATTCATGCTGCGAAAGCCGGGTATGGCCACGGCAAGCGCGACAAGGTCGATCGCTCCGGTCACGAAGAAGACGCCACGCCACCCGACCAAATCACCGATCATGCCGGCACCCGAGGCACCGAGCAGGTTCCCGCTCATGGCGGCAAACAGCAGGCGCCCGATCGCGACCTGCCTTTGCTGTACCGGCACCCGGTCGCCGGCGACCGCCAAGGCGATCGGAAACACACCGCCGGCGGCGACGCCGGCGATCACGCGCAAGATCATGAGCATTTCGAAACTGGTGGCGAAACCACAGGCAATCGTGGCAATGCCGACGACGAGCATGCACACCGCAATGAGCCGTGTCTTGCTGAACATGTCCGCCAGCGCGCCGAGCACCGGTTGAACGAGGGCATACGGCAGAGTGAATCCGGTTGAGAGAAGCGCCGCTGTGGTCGGCGTGACGTTCAGCCCGCTGGCAATCTGTGGAATGACCGGATCGACCGATCGCATAAAAAGCGTCGTCGCAAATATGACGAACGCCATGAGATTAAGGACACGGCCCATGAAATCTGAATTCCGCGCGTCAGCGCTTTGCCAGCCGGTCGAACTCGACGAGCATACGTAACAGTGGCTCCATCTCCTTCAGGGGCATCATGTTGGGGCCATCGGACGGCGCCTTGTCGGGATCCTGATGGGTTTCGATGAATACGCCGGCGACGCCGACCGCCACCGCCGCGCGCGCGAGAACGGACACGAATTCGCGCTCACCACCCGATTTGTCGCCCTGCCCGCCCGGCTGTTGTACCGAATGTGTGGCATCGAAGATCACGGGCGCCAGCGTGTTGCGCTTGAGAATGGGAATCGCGCGCATGTCAGACACGAGCGTATTGTAACCGAACGAGACACCGCGCTCGGTCACGAGAACGTTGCGATTGCCAGCACCCGTGACCTTCGCAACAACGTTCGGCATGTCCCAAGGCGCGAGGAACTGCCCCTTCTTGACGTTGATGATTTTTCCGGTCTTCGCGGCAGCAATCAGCAAATCTGTTTGACGGCACAGGAAGGCGGGAATCTGCAGCACATCTACCGCCGGTGCGACCCGGGCGCATTGCTCCGCCTCATGCACGTCTGTGAGAACCGGAATTTTCAGCTTGTCGCGAATTTCGGAAAAAATCGGAAAAGCCTGATCAAGACCAAGCCCACGTGCTGACCTGGACGATGTACGATTGGCTTTGTCGAAAGACGTCTTGTAGATGAAGCCGACGCCCGCGCGTGTCGTGATCTCTTTCAGAGCGGAGGCCATCTCAAGCGCATGCGCCTTGCTTTCCAGCGCGCATGGGCCCGCGATCAAAGACAGCGGCAAATCATTGCCGAAGCGCACGGCGCCGATCGTGACGGTTGCGTTGGGCTTTTGATCCACGGGTTCACGTCCTCGCGGCGGACCATGAAGGGACGCAACGCACCGGTCAACGGGCCTCGCCCACGGCCGTCTCGAATATCAGGACCGCACCCATGGCATCCCCCGATCCGACCACTACCGGATTTCCCGCAAAACTTCCCGCAATTTCGGCCTGCTCCGGCATCGCCTCCAGTGCGCTCATGTTGTTTGTCGCAAAGCGAAGGGCGGCCAACCGGGGACTGCCGGATACATCCGGTGCCTTCACGCCGAACCGGCGCGTGAAGGCGGCAGGCGTCAGCATGTCGATCGTTCCACGTGGGGTCGCGATCGCGAAGCCATCATCGCCCGAAATCGGCGGCCCGCCGACGAAGTTTTCGAAGAAATGTGCGTGATGCTCCGGCCGTTCTGCTACGGCAACAACGCCAGTGATGCCGGTCGCGCCATTGGCGTGACGCTGAAAGGCCGGGTTCCAGAAATTCTCAGGGTAATGTTGCTGGCACGTCGTAAAACGAATATCGGGTGATGCTTTGTCGTTGGCAAAGGTCAGCGAAAAAGCGACCTTGACCGCCGCGCCATCGGGGCGCTTGCCCTCACGCTCAAAGCGCATCGTCGGTGCAGTCAAAATGCCCGCCGCGCTAAATTCACCCTCATCCGCACAAGCATCTTTAGATTCCAAAATCAGAACAGACAGGCCTTCGCTACGCTGAATGAAATCGCGGTTGTAGGCGCCGAACAAAGTGGAAAATCCGTCGCTGCCGAGCTTGTCCGGTTCGGCGAACGTCAGCAACTCGATAAAGAAACCTGGAAACTGAACAATGTGATTGTGCGTGCCCCAGGGATGACGATTGCGCGCACCGACGGTAAAACCGAGCCGGCGGTACAGATCGGCCGCCGCATCGAGGTTCTTTACGGCATGAACGATATGGTCGAGACCTCGCGGCATCGCGGGTGCTTACACCAGTCGGCTCTGCTCGACCGCAGCACCGATGAAAGACGAGAACAGCGGATGCGGCTCGAACGGCCGTGACTTCAGCTCAGGGTGAAATTGCACGCCGATAAACCAGGGATGGTCCTCGTATTCGATGATCTCCGGCAGGATACCGTCGGGCGACATTCCGGAGAAACGCATGCCGCGCTGTTCGAGACGCCCCTTATACGCAGTATTGACCTCGAAACGATGGCGATGCCGTTCGGAAATTTCTGTCATCCCATAAATCTGCGACACACGGCTGCCGCGCGTGAGCACCGCATCGTAAGCGCCAAGCCGCATGGTGCCGCCGAGGTCGCCGCTCGCACTCCGTTTCTGCAACTCGTTACCCTTGAGCCATTCCGTCATCAAGCCGACGACAGGCTCGCTCGTTGCACCGAACTCGGTCGAGTTGGCGTTCTCGATGCCGCATAAATTACGTGCGGCTTCAAGAACCGCCATCTGCATCCCGAAACAAATGCCAAAATACGGCACGTGGCGCTCGCGGGCGAATTGCGCCGCCCGTATCTTTCCCTCCGCGCCGCGCTGACCGAAACCGCCCGGCACCAGAATGCCATTGACATGCTCGAGAAGCGGCGCCGCGTCCTCGCTTTCGAAAACCTCCGATTCGATCCAGTCGAGATTGACCTTCACCTTATTGGCAATTCCGCCGTGCGAGAGCGCCTCGATCAGCGACTTGTAGGCGTCCTTCATGCCCGTGTATTTGCCGATAATAGCGATTGTGACGTCACCCTCGGGGTTGCGGACGCGCTCGTTGATCAATCGCCAGCGATCAAGATCGGGCGGCTGACGCGGATCGATACCGAATGCGGCCAGTACCTCGGCATCGAGCCCTTCGGCCGAATAGGCTTCGGGGACTGCATAGATGTTGTCGACGTCGCGCGCCTCGATGACCGCGCTCTCCCGCACATTACAGAACAACGCAAGCTTTCTTCGCTCGCTTTCCGGGATTGGCCGGTCGGTCCGGCACAGCAAAATGTCCGGCTGAATGCCGATCGAGCGCAATTCCTTGACCGAGTGCTGGGTGGGTTTGGTCTTGAGTTCGCCGGCGCTCGGAATGAACGGCATCAGCGTAAGATGGATATAAATCGTATGGTTGCGCGGCAGATCGTTGCCGAGTTGGCGGATTGCTTCGAAATACGGCAGACCTTCGATGTCGCCGACCGTCCCGCCGATCTCGCAGAGGACGAAGTCAAATCCATCATTACCCTCACGGATGAAGTCTTTGATGGCATTGGTGACGTGGGGGATCACCTGGATCGTCGCGCCGAGGTAATCGCCGCGCCGCTCGCGCGTAAGAATGTCCTGGTAGATACGGCCGGTGGTAATGTTGTCGTGTCGCGTGGCCGGGCGGCCTGTGAAGCGCTCATAGTGGCCGAGGTCGAGGTCAGTTTCGGCGCCGTCGTCGGTCACAAAGACTTCGCCATGCTGATAAGGCGACATCGTGCCTGGATCGACGTTCAAATAGGGGTCGAGCTTGCGCAGGCGGACTTTGTAGCCACGCGCCTGCAGGAGCGCGCCAAGCGCCGCAGAAGCGAGACCCTTGCCGAGTGAGGAGACCACGCCGCCGGTGATGAAAATATACCGCGCCATGGGACCTAACCTTTAATCTCCGCGAATCGATTCGACGAGCGCGAATTGCTCAAATCCGCTCTGCATCTTTGCGTAACTGGATAACTAGTCAGCTTTGCGGGGACTTGCGACACGATTTGCATGCTTTCCTCAAACTTGCCCCAACTTTTCTCGCTCACTCCTGATCCAAAAGTTGAAGGGGCCGGATTTCCCGGCCCCTTGGTTGTGATTTCACTTTGACTGCGGCACCTGCGGCCCCGATGGGGCCGCTGGCGTCGCCGGCGCAGCCGGCGGCGGGCCGCCTTGCAGCTGGTTGAGCAAGCCGCCGCCGCTGCCACCCAGTGGCGGCGGCGCGCCCGGTGCTGTCGGCGCGCTCTGGCCGCCCTCCAATATGGAGCTTGGCTTGTGGCCGACGCCTGCAAGAATTGAAAGCAGCAGACTCGTCACGAAGAACAGGCCCGCCAAAATCGCCGTCGCGCGCGTGAGCACGTTCGCCGTGCCACGGCTGGTCATAAAACCGCCGCTCGAGCCAATACCGAGACCGCCACCTTCTGAGCGCTGCAGCAGCACCACGCCGATCAGGGCGAGAACAAGCATCAGGTGGATGACAATGATGACGTGTTGCATCAGTCCAAAATCCGTTCAAACCAACCAATCCGGGCTTCCCCGCCCGGGCGGCGCCATCCGGCTATATAGGAATTCGCCGGGGTCTCTACACGATCATCTGACGTTTTTCCACCCCAGCCCTAGCTAGCGGTAAATCGCCGCAATCCCGAGGAAATCCGCCGCTTTCAGGCTTGCGCCGCCAATCAAGGCCCCGTTCACATGAGGCGCGGTCAAAAGCTGTCCGGCGTTGTCAGGCTTGACCGAGCCGCCATAAAGAATGCGTACGCCTCCCGCCTGCGAGGCAAAGCGCTCACTCAAGCGATCGCGAATGAATGCGTGAACCTCCGCCACGTCCGCCGCCGTCGGTGTAAGGCCAGTTCCGATGGCCCAGACGGGTTCGTACGCAATGACCAGATTGGCCGCGGTAGCTTTATCAGGCAGTGAACCGTCGAGCTGGTGGCCGACAATCTGCAAGGTCTTGCCGGCTTCGCGCTCGGCGCGCTGTTCCCCAACACAGACGATGGCGGTCAACCCCGTTCGCCAGGCGGCCTGCGCTTTCGCCCGGACCTGCGCATCGGTCTCGTGATGGTCGGCGCGCCGCTCGGAATGGCCGACGATCACCGCCCGCGCGCCGGCGTCGGCCAGCATTTCGGCCGAAATATCGCCGGTGTGGGGGCCCGATAGCTCCGCGTGACAATCTTGCGCGCCGATGAGCACTGGCGAACCGCGCGCAGCTCCGGCAAATGCCGCTATCAAGGTAGCCGGCGGACAAACCATGAGTTCCGCTTTGCCGGCAAGACCTCTCGAGCCGGATATGATCCTGGCCAGCTCGGCTTCCGAGGCTACCAGCCCGTTCATCTTCCAATTGCCCGCGACGAGCGGAATTATTTTGGCGGCAGCCATCCAATCATCCTCTGTTGCGTGCGGTTATCAGACCCGCTTTGGCAAAGCCAGCGGTTCGGCGGGAGCCGATCCTTCTTGAGTTGCAAGGAGTTGGGCCTGTCACTATGGTGCGCGCGCCGCGCTTGGGTTAGACATGCGCGGTTATCCACCCCGATCAGCCACTACAAGCATGGAATAGCGCACGCATGCTTCGCGGGATCCACAAAGCTTCTTCAACCTGGCTCGGCAAGGCTGTGATGGCCGTTGTAATGGGCGTCATCGCAATCAGTTTCGCGATCTGGGGCATCGGGGACATCTTTCGCGGCTTTGGACGCAACGCGGTGGCGACAATTGGCGGAACGGAAATATCGATCGAGCAATTTCGTCAGTTCTATAACGACCGATTGCAGCAATTGGGACGTCAGGTCGGGCGGCCTATTACGCCCGACGAGGCGCGCGCCCGCGGGCTCGATCGCCAATTGCTCGCACAATTGATTGCCGAGACCACGATCGACGAGCAGACCAAGCAGCTGCGGCTGGGCATCGACAATGCTGAAATCGCAAAGCGCATTACATCGGATCCGTCATTCCGTGGTGCCAACGGGCAATTTGACCGTCAGCGCTTCGAACAGCTCATCCGCCAGGCCGGATTCACCGAAAGCCGCTTTATCGAGGAGCAGCGCCGCTCAATGCTGCGACGACAGCTCGCCCAGAGCATCACAGGCGATCTGAAAGTTCCCTCGACCGCTTTGGCTGCACTCAATCAGTACCAGAACGAAAAGCGACAGATTGAATATGTCGCCTTGGACGCTGCCCAAGCGGGAGAGATTCCAGCGCCGACACCAGAGGTGCTGAACAAGTATTTCGACGAGCGCAAGACGATGTTCCGTGCGCCCGAATACCGCAAGATTACATTGCTTCCCCTTGCTCCATCCGATCTCGCAAAACTTGACGCCGTCACGGACGCCGACGCCAAAGCTTACTTCGAGCAGCACAAGGATAGCTACGGCAAGCCGGAGAAACGCGAGGTTCGTCAGATCGTTTTCCAAAAGCCGGAGGAAGCCGCCGAAGCGCGCGAGCGCATCGCCAAGGGTGCGACGTTTGACGACATCGCGAAGGAACGGCAGCTGAAAGAATCCGACACCGACCTCGGCGTGGTCGTAAAGTCGGACATTATTGATCCCGCTGTTGCCGACGCAGCCTTTTCCCTCAAACCGGGCGAGACGAGCGCGCCGGTGAAAGGCCGCTTCGGCACGGTGCTGCTTCAGGTCAGAAAAATCGAACCCGGTGAAGAAAAAACCTACGAACAGGTCGCCGCCCAGATCAAACGCGAGATTGCCGAGAGCCGGTCCAAATCGGAAATCGGCAATTTGCGTGACAAGGTCGAGGACGAACGCGCCGCCGGCTCGACGTTGGCAGAGACCGCCAAAAAATTCGGCCTCAAATCCGTGTCAATCGAAGCGGTGGACCGGTCGGGCCGCGGTCCGGACGGAAAACCCGTCGCCGGACTGCCCCAGACCCCGAACGTCATCAGCGCCGCATTCGGCAGCGATGTCGGCATCGACACCGAAGCGCTACAGCTGCCGGGCGGCGGCTACCTTTACTATGACGTAACGGGCGTGACGCCGTCGCGCGAGCGACCGCTCGAAGAGGTAAAGGATCAGGTCACGACCCGATGGCGCGACGATGAAATCGCAAAGCGCCTGCAAGCGAAAGGCGACGAACTCGTAGGGAAGCTCAAGGCCGGTACTCCGTTCGCCCAGGTCGCGAGTGACGCAGGCCTCAAGGTCGAGACGGCCGAAGACCTTCAACGCGGCAAGCCCGGCGGCTTTGTTCCCGCAAAAACGATCGAGGCGATCTTCCGTACGCCGAAGGGCGTGCCGGCGAGCGCCGAAGGCGGAAAAGAGACGGAACGTATCGTGTTCCGCGTGACCGATGTCATCGATCCGCCTTTTGAAGCCGGCACTCCGCAAGGCCAAGCGATCACCTCAACTTTGCAAAATTCCTATACCGACGATCTCGTCAGCGAATATGTCGGCCGGCTGGAAAACGACTTCGGCGTGACTGTCAATCCGTCGGCGCTGAATCAGGTCATCGGCGGCGGCTCACAGCAATAGCCAATCGCATGCAGATTGAGCCGCCGGAAAGCCTCTTCGCCGACCATTACGCGCGGGGCGAGGCTCAGGTCGTGTGGACCACGCTCGTGGCCGATCTTGAGACGGCGGTTTCAGCCTTTTTGAAGCTAGGTGGCGGCAAAGCGATGAGCTTTCTGCTGCGAGTTGGTGGAAGGCGGCGCCGTGCGCGGTCGCTATTCGATCATCGGGATCGAGCCGGATCTGATTGGCGCGCGAACGGCGCAAAGGCCGAGATCAATCGCTCGGCCCGCACGAAAGCCGACGCATTCGTCGCTTGCACCGAACCGCCATTGCAGGCCTTGCGTGCGTTGATCTCGGAGAGCCGAATCGAATTGCCGAGCAGTCTGCCGCCAATGGCCGCCGGGGTATTCGGCTATCTCGGATATGACATCGTGCGGCGTATGGAGGAATTGTCGGCTCCAAACCCCGACCCGATTGGCATTCCCGATGCCGTACTCGTCCGTCCGACGATCATCGTGGTTTTCGACGCGGTGAAGGACTCGATTACGATCGTGACGCCGGTTCGTCCGGAAAGAACCGTCGACGCAAAAGCGGCGTTGGCGCGCGCCATCGAGCGGCTTGGACGTGTCGTCGAAAGCCTTGACCGTCCACTGGACAAATCTCTGTCCGAGCGGGATACGGGGCCGATCGATGCGCCGGCGAAATCAAATACGACGCCCAACGAATTCAAGGCGATGGTGCGCAAGGCAAAGGAATACATCGCCGCAGGCGATGCATTTCAAATCGTGCTCGCGCAACGTTTCGAGGCTCCATTCACGCTGCCGCCCTTTTCACTTTACCGCGCACTGCGAAGAACGAATCCTTCGCCTTATTTGTATTTTCTCGATTTCGGAACATTCGCCGTTGCGGGATCTAGTCCGGAAATTCTCGTCAAGGTTTCGGGAGACATCGTCACGATCCGCCCGATCGCCGGCACGCGGCCGCGCGGCGCCACGCCGCATGAGGACAAGGCGCTCGAGGAAGAACTGCTCGCCGATCCCAAGGAGCGTGCCGAGCATCTGATGCTGCTCGATCTCGGCCGCAACGATGTCGGCCGTGTCGCAGGCATCGGCACGGTCAAAGTTACGGATCAGTTTTTTATCGAGCGCTACAGCCACGTCATGCACATCGTTTCGAATGTCGAGGGTAAGCTCGCAGGTAACCGGGATGCGCTCGACGCTCTGGCCGCCGGTTTCCCGGCCGGCACGGTATCGGGAGCGCCAAGGTTCGTGCGATGCAGATCATCGACGAATTGGAAAAAGAAAAGCGAGGACTTTACGCGGGCTGCGTCGGCTATTTTTCGGCAGCGGGCGAAATGGACACGTGCATCGTGCTTCGGACGGCGCTGGTGAAGGACGGCAAGATGTATGTGCAAGCCGGCGCCGGTATCGTTGCCGACAGCGATCCGGATTTCGAGCAGCAGGAATGTATCAACAAGGCGAAGGCCTTGTTTCGCGCCGCGGAAGAGGCTCGCCGATTTGCCAGCGCGGCCAAACGAGGCCAGTAACCACCGCCGCAGTCCGCTCCTTGACCCCCTTCTGGGGCCACCGTAAACCCTTGTAAGCACGGTGGAACATGATCGTCCTCGTCGACAACTACGACAGCTTCACCTTCAATCTCTTCCACTACCTGGGAGGGCTTGGGGCAGACGTTGCCGTGCACCGCAACGACAAGATTTCCGTTGCCGAGGTGATGGCCGCGCGGCCGGATGCCATTGTGCTTTCGCCCGGACCATGCACACCGAATGAGGCCGGCATCTGCCTCGAACTCATCAACGTCGCCGCGCCGACCACACCGATACTCGGTGTCTGTCTCGGTCATCAGGCCATCGGACAAGCGTTCGGCGGCAAGGTGGTGCGCGCGGCACCGATTTACGGCAAGGTGTCCGAGATCAAGCATGCAGGCACGGGACTCTTTCGTGGCATCAATGGCCCCCTAAGCGACACGCCACCATTCGCTCGTGGTTGATCGGGCAACGATACCGGCCAAGCTCAAAGTGAATGCCGAAACGGAAGATCGACTTGTGATGGCGCCTATTCACGACACGCTTCCCGTGCACGGTGTGCAATTCCATCCCGAAAGCATCGCTTCCGAGCACGGACATTTGATACTGAAGAATTTTCTGGATATCGCTGCCGCCTGGAATGCCAAGCACGGGCGCAGCGTCACCCCCCTACGCCAAGCTGCGGCTATTCACGCGAGAGCCTGAGACCCCGCCATGGCCGACGACTTCAAAGCGCTCATCGCCAAAGTCGCGACCGGCGCGAGCCTCACACGCGAAGAGGCTGCCGGCGCCTTCGACCGCATGATGTCGGGCGAAGCCACGCCCTCGCAGATGGGCGGCTTGCTGATGGCATTGCGCGTGCGCGGCGAAACCGTCGATGAGATCACGGGCGCGGTCACGACCATGCGATCCAAGATGCTCGGCGTTAAGGCTCCGCCAGGTGCTGTCGACGTGGTCGGCACCGGAGGGGATGCATCCGGTTCATTCAACATCTCGACGTGCGCGGCGTTCATCGTCGCCGGCGCGGGCATTCCGGTCGCCAAGCACGGCAACCGCGCACTGTCGTCAAAATCAGGCGCGGCCGATGTCCTGCAGGCACTCGGCGTCAAGATCGACCTCAATGCCGAACAGGTAGGCACCTGCATTCGCGATGCCGGGATAGGATTCATGTTCGCGCCGGCCCACCATCCGGCGATGAAGAACGTCGGTCCGACGCGGGTCGAACTTGGCACCCGCACCATCTTCAATTTGCTCGGACCATTGTCGAACCCGGCAAGCGTCAAGCGACAGATGATCGGCACATTTTCGAAGCAATGGGTCGAGCCCATGGCGCAGGTGCTGAAGAACCTCGGTTCAGAAAGCATCTGGGTGGTGCATGGCTCGGATGGACTTGATGAAATCACCACCGCCGGCACGACCAGCGTGGCCGCGCTTGAGAACGGTGCCATCCGGACCTTCGAAATCTCTCCGGAAGATGCCGGACTTACCCGCGCGAAGCCCGAAGCGCTGCGCGGCGGCGATGCCGAACACAACGCAAAGGCGCTGCTTGACGTGCTCAAGGGAAAATCGGGCGCCTTCCGCGACGTATCGATCCTCAATGCCGCCGCGGCACTTATTGTCGCGGGCAAGGCGAAGGATCTCAGGCAAGGTGCTACACTGGCTGCGAAATCGATCGAGAGCGGCGAAGCCGAAGGTAGGCTCAACCGCCTCATTGCGGTGTCGAACGCAGCGGAGGCCTAGCGTGTCGGACATCCTCGCCAAGATCGAAGCCTACAAACGCGAGGAAGTCGCTGCGGCCAAACGCGTGCGTCCGCTCGCCAAGCTTGAGGACGAGGCAAAGGCTGTGCTGCCGCCGCGCGGCTTCCTGCGCGCAATCGATGGGCGGATTTCCGGCGGCAACTACGCCCTGATCGCAGAAATCAAGAAAGCAAGTCCCTCCAAGGGCCTGATCCGCCCGGATTTTGATCCACCAGCGCTCGCCAAAGCCTACGAGGCGGGCGGCGCGGCCTGTCTGTCGGTGTTGACAGACTCCCCTTCTTTCCAGGGTCGCCCGGAGTTCCTTGCCGCAGCGCGCGATGCCACCGCGCTACCAGTCCTGCGCAAGGACTTCATTTACGAGCCCTACCAAGTGTTGGAATCGCGCGTTCTCGGCGCCGATTGTATTCTGATCATCATAGCGGCCGTTGATGATGCCGCCGCCCGCGAGATTGAGGACGTTGCGTTTACTTATGGCATGGACGCGCTCCTTGAAGTTCACGATGAAGTTGAGCTTGCGCGGGCCCTCAAGCTGAAATCCCGGCTGATCGGCATCAACAACCGCGATTTGCGGACATTCGAAACGTCGCTTGCGGTCAGTGAACGCCTTGCACCGAAAATCCCCGGTGACCGCGTTGTTGTTGCCGAAAGCGGGCTCAATACGCCGGCCGACCTCGCGCGCCTCAAGCGCATTGGCGTTTCGACGTTCCTGATTGGGGAAAGCCTCATGCGGCAGGCCGACGTTGCAGCCGCAACCAGGGCTCTCCTTGCGCGGGAACCGCGCCGAGCCGCTGCGGAGTGACGGATCATGACAAGGCGCAACAAAACCGTTCAGCACCGCAAAAAGAAAGACGCTATTCGCCATCCCAAACAGAAGGTGGCGGCCAAGGCCGCACCCGCGCCAAGGCCTGCCGAGCCCGCTCCGACCACAAGCTCGCTTACCCACATCGATCAGCGCGGCGAGGCCCGCATGGTCGATGTCTCCGAAAAGGGAGCCACAGAGCGCATAGCGGTCGCCGAGGGGCGCGTGCTGATGCGCAAGGAGACGCTTGATCTCGTCCTTGAGGGCAATGCAATGAAAGGCGACGTTCTGGGCGCCGCGCGGCTCGCTGGCATCATGGCGGCCAAGCGCACGCACGGCCTCATACCGTTATGCCACCCCCTGCCGCTGACCAAGGTCGAAATCAACATCAACCCGGAGCATTCGCTTCCAGGATTTCTCGTGCAGTCGACCGTGAAAGTAACTGCCAGGACCGGCGTCGAAATGGAGGCGCTGACCGCTGTATCGATCGCGTGCCTGACGATTTATGACATGGTCAAAGCCGTGGAGCGTGGGATCCATATCGAGGGCATCCGCCTGGTCCACAAGAGCGGCGGCAAGACGGGCGAATGGAACGCGGAGGGCTAGGCGTGCCATGGCTCTGATGCCAGTCGCCGAAGCGCTTCGGCTCGTCCTCACTGACGCCAACCCACTGCCTGCCGAAACCGTTTCACTTGAACGCGCGCTGGGGCGGGTACTCGCCGAAAACATGATCGCGTTGCGGACCCAGCCGCCAGCCGCAGTCTCCGCAATGGACGGCTATGCGGTGCGCGGCAGCGATGTTGCAAAAACGCCGATCTCACTAAAAATCATTGGCGACGTTGCCGCCGGTCATCCCTTCGCAGGGCAAGTCACCGCGGGACAAGCCGCGCGGATTTTCACCGGCGGCGTGATGCCGGAAGGCAGCGACACCGTTGTCATCCAGGAGCTGGTTTCCCGCGAAGGCGAAACGGTCACAGTTCAAAAGCCGACTGCGAAAGGGCGTAATGTCCGCAACCAAGGCATCGATTTCGTACAAGGTGACGTGCTGCTTCGAAAAGGCCGAAGATTGAGCGACCGCGATGTCATGCTCGCCGCGGCCATGAACCATCCCGATGTCAGCGTGCATCGTCAGCCGAAGGTCGCTGTGCTCGGAACCGGCGACGAATTGGTGCTGCCCGGCGGCTCACCAAGACCCGGCGAGATTGTCTATTCCAACGGCTTTGCACTTGTCGCGCTTGCGCGCAGCGAGGGCGCCGATGTGCACGACCTCGGCATTGCGCGCGACCGTGTTGAGGACATTACGAGAGCAATTAAGCGCGCGCGCGAATGGGGCGCCGACATCCTTGTCACATCGGGTGGGGCCTCGGTCGGCGAGCACGACCTCGTGCAGCGCGCGCTCGCCACCGAAGGCCTCGACCTCTCATTCTGGCGCGTCGCGCTGCGTCCTGGTCGCCCTGTGATGCACGGCCGCCTGGGTACGATGCAGGTCCTTGGCGTCCCGGGAAATCCGGTTTCATCCTATGTATGCGCATTCCTCTTTCTGGTACCGCTCATCAGGCGGCTTTTGGGCCGCGACGACGTTGAGTGGCAGACCGAACGTGCGCGCCTCGGATGCGATCTCCCCGCCAATGACGAGCGGGCCGACTACCTGCGGGCGACCCTCACGATCGGTCCGGACGGCCCGGTGGCGACCCCGCTGCCGGCGCAAGATAGTTCCCTGATGGCGCCGCTGGCCAGGGCTGATTGCCTGTTGATTCGGGAACCATACGCACCTGCCGCAGCAGCGGGTTCAGACGGCATCATCCTTAAGCTAGGCCTGTAGCGGCCTTTCGAGTTTTTCACTCCAAATTAAACAGTTGCGGAACACATATCGAACATATAGTGTCCGTTCATGATTTGTTTCTGGCTTGGACCCTGCTTGGGTTCCGGCCTGACGGGGAGAGACAGATGCTGACCCGCAAGCAGTTCGAGCTCCTGCGTTTCATCCACGAGCGGCTGACCGAAGCCGGCGTGCCCCCCTCTTTCGACGAAATGAAGGATGCCCTCGACCTGCGGTCAAAATCCGGCATTCACCGGCTTATTACAGCCCTGGAAGAGCGTGGGTTCATCCGGAGGCTGCCAAACCGCGCCAGGGCGATTGAGGTGATCAAACTGCCGGATTCGGTCGGCCATGGCCTTGGTTCGGCCCGGGCGCGCGGCTTTACGCCGAGCGTCATTGAAGGCGACCTTGGCCGTGTGCGCGCAGCGTCCGAGGACGATAGCGGCCGGCCGGTTGCCGTGCCCGTCATGGGTCGCATCGCCGCCGGCACCCCGATAGAAGCGATCCAGACGCGCAGCCACATCATCAATATGCCGCCCGATCTGTTGTCGGCTGGAGAGCATTTCGCGCTTGAGGTGCGCGGCGACAGCATGATCGAAGCCGGCATTCTCGATGGCGACATTGCGCTGATCCGCAAATCCGAGGCCGCCGATACCGGTGACATTGTCGTCGCCCTCATCGACGACGAGGAGGCGACGCTCAAGCGCTTCCGCCGCCGCGGTGCGTCAATTGCGCTTGAGCCGGCCAACCCCGCCTACGAGGTCCGGATCCTGCCGCCGAACCGCGTGCGTATTCAGGGCAAGCTCGTAGGTCTCTTCCGCCGCTACTAGTCATCTGGCGCGAGGTCGTCTTGATGCGGCTCGGCCGCGCGCGGCGGCTGACGCCGCGTTGGTTCCGCATGGGCGGCAACAGCTCGAGCGCGGTGAGTCCAAGGCCGATCATGGTTGCGTGGAAGTGCGACCGTTTTCGCGAAATGATCGCCCGTCCAGCGCAGGGCGATTGCACCGTAAGACTGCCATAAAGCCCGGTCGATCAACGTCGCGCCGCAGCCGGCCGGTGACTCGCGCGCAGAGATCACCACCGTTGCGCGCGCACAGTCCTCGGCGAAAGCCTCGATCCCCAGGACCATCGATACCAAGCGGCCGTCGCCGAGCCTGCCGATGCAACCGACTGCATCGCAGGTAACGCCACTGCCCAGACTCCCATCCTTAGGCGTTCGCGCATCGGCGTCGGCGGCCAGCCATTCCTTGACGGCGAAATTATCGCGGCCGCTATGCAGAACCGTGAGCCGGCCATCTGAGCCCCGAAATGCAGCCGTCTGTCCGTCACCGGCAACCAGAATATCGGGCTGGGAGGTGGCCAGCGCCCACGCGATCGCGCCAGTGGCAACGAAAGCGCCGCTCCAACGCAACGGCGTGCGCAAGAGGCAAATGAGCAGCAGCCCCGCAGTCCCCAAAAGAAGCGGCCCGGTGCCAAAGGCCGGCATGCGTCCGACGGCGCCTGGAAGCGACGCCACCCACAAGGCAACTGAATTCATCCAATCGATACCCTGCCCCATCAGTTGCCAAAACGACGCGTCGAAACCGAACGGCATACTCGCCACGCCGAAAATTCCCATCGGCATCACCACGACCGAAACAATCGGCATGGCGAGCAAATTGGCCAGCACCCCATACGGGGCGAGTCTGTGAAAATGAAAGGCGGCATAAGGTGTGGTCGCGAGTCCAGCCACCAGCGAAGCCAAGATCAAGCTTGCCACCTCGGACACGCCCCAAAGAGCCACGCGCGTGCCGAGTTGGCTGTCGTGATCGGGCTTCCATGGCAGACCATGCTGATAGGCGGCGACCAAGGCAAGCGTGGCAGCAAACGACATCTGGAAACCCGGATGCACGATAGCCTGTGGTGCCAGAAGCAGGACGACGATCGCCGCCACCGCAAGCGTACGGAAGGTCAGCGTGGGGCGGTCAAGCATAACTCCGACAAGCACGATCGTGATCATGATGTAGGAGCGCTGGGTCGCAACCTCGGCGCCCGAGAGCAGCAGATAAAAGGTTGCCGCCACGAGGGCTCCGGATGCCGCCCATTTTTTAATCGGTCTCCGATAAGTGAGCCAAGGGATCAGCGCCAATACCGCGCGGATCATAAAAAACACGATCCCCGAGACCACCGCCATGTGATAGCCGGAGATCGATAGCACGTGCGCGAGGCTCGAGACGTACATTGCGTCGTTGACCGGTGTCGAGATCGCGTCGCGTTTACCGGTGATCAGCGCCGAGGCGATGGAGCCTTTATCGCCTGGCAGCGCGGCGCGGATGCGGTCATCAATCGTTTCGCGTATTCCGTCGACGATCGTCGCATATCTCAGCCAAAAACCTGCACCCACCGGCGGCGGTTTGACCCTGATTGCACCGAGCACATAGCCCGAGGCGCCAATCTTTTGAAAATACATGTCGCGTGCGAAATCGTATCCGCCTGGCCGGAGCGGTTGCATCGGCGGTGACAAGTGTGCCTTGAGTTCGACAAAACTGCCGACGGGCGGGGCGCTCCCCTTGCGCACCGCGACGCGCACGCGCTGCGGTGCCGAAGCAATACCGGGCGCGTCGAAGCGCTCGACAAGGATCACGATGCGATCGCTACGCTCTCGCTCCTCGCGGGTTAACACAAACCCCGAAAGCGCGGCGCTCGCGATCGGCAATTTCAGGACCGGATGGCTGATGCGCGCAGCCTGTAACGTCGCGACCGCAAGCCCGGCAAGCATACTCGCCAGGGCAACAGCAAGCGGGAAACCGAACGGACGCCGGCGGGCGATAAAGGCTATCGCGCCAGCCGCTGTCGCCAGCGACAGAACAGCCCATGCATCCGGTTCGCGATCGGCCGCGAAATAGCTCGCAATGCCGGCACCGAAGGCAACAGGCACCCAAGGGGTCAGTCGTCCGGGTACCAACTCCGCCAGCAACCATTGCGACAGCAAGCCGCGCAGCCTGCCGGTCGCGCCGGCAACGCCACCCGGTAACGACAATCCGGTTGGCTGGCGCACGCCATCAAACGCCGGCACCCAGACTTTGGCGCGACCGTTTGCGCGCCCATATGGATTGCTTCCTTGGGGCAAGGCGCTATGCGCCTCCCCAACGCAGCGCTACAACCTTCGCGATACTACCGCACCTATAGGTTGTGGCTACTGGTTTTTATCAGCCTGTGGCTTTTTCCTTGGCCCAGGTGTCGCGCAAGCCGATGGTGCGGCTGAACACTGGCTTACCTGGTTTTGAGTCCTGATCGAGACAGAAATAGCCCTGACGTTCGAATTGCACGGGCTGCTCAAGCTTCGCATCGACCAGCGCCGGCTCCAGGCGCGCCTTGTCCAGCATTTCGAGCGAATTTGGATTGAGATCCGCGGTGAAGTTTTCGCCGCCTGACGGATCGGGTCGGGTGAAAAGCGAATTATACAATCTCACCTCGGCGGGCAGCGCATGGGCTGCTGACACCCAGTGGATCGTCGCTTTGACCTTACGGCCATCTGGCGCATTGCCGCCGCGTGTCTGCGGATCATAGGCGCAACGCAGCTCGGTTACATTCCCTTTCGCATCCTTAACAACCTCGCGGCACGTGATGAAGTACGCATAGCGCAGCCGCACCTCGGTGCCCGGAGAAAGCCGAAAAAACTTTTTCGGCGGATTCTCCATGAAGTCTTCCTGCTCGATAAAAAGCTCGCGGCTGAATTTTATTTTGCGCGCACCGGCGCCGGGATTGTCCGGATGATTGGAAGCGTCAAGTTCTTCCACTTTTCCTTCCGGGTAATTTTCAATGACGACCTTCAAGGGCCTCAAGACCGCCATCCGACGCATTGCGCTCCTGTTCAGGACCTCACGGACAGAAAAATCGAACATGCCCATATCAACGACACTGTTCGCCTTGGCCACTCCAATGCGTTTGACAAAATCACGTATTGCCTCGGGTGGAACACCGCGACGGCGTAAGCCTGCGAGCGTCGGCATTCGCGGATCATCCCATCCGCTGACGTGGCCCTCGCGCACCAATTCGGTGAGGACACGCTTCGACAACACTGTGTATGTCAGATTGAGTCGCGCAAATTCATACTGATGCGGCTGCGATGGCACATTGAGGCTTGCAAGGAACCAATCGTAAAGAGGACGGTGGTCTTCGAATTCCAGCGTGCAAATGGAGTGGGTGATGTTTTCAATTGCGTCGGATTGGCCATGAGCAAAGTCGTAACTCGGATAAATTTTCCATGCCGCACCGGTGCGCGGATGCGGGGCATGTAGAATACGATAGAGCACGGGGTCGCGGAGATTGATATTGCCCGACGTCATGTCGATCTTGGCACGCACGACTCGCGCACCATTGGGAAATTCGCCTTCCCGCATGCGGCGGAACAGGTCGAGGTTGTCCTCGACACTACGATCGCGGAATGGGCTGTTTTTACCCGGTTCTGTCAGCGTGCCGCGATTGAGTCGCATCTGCTCCGGGGCCTGGTCATCAACGTAGGCCTTGCCTGCCCGGATCAGATCCTGGGCCCAGGCATAGAGCTGCTCAAAGTAGTCGGAGGCATGGTAGAGGTGCTTCCCCCAATCAAAACCGAGCCACCGGACATCGCGCTCAATCGCGTCGATGTATTCCTGCTCTTCCTTGGCCGGATTCGTGTCATCGAACCGCAGGTGGCAGCGTCCGCCAAACTCCTCGGCGGCGCCGAAATTCAGGCAGATTGCCTTGGCATGTCCGATGTGGAGATAGCCATTCGGTTCGGGCGGAAAGCGGGTGATGACCTGCTTGATGCGGCCAGTATCGAGATCACCCTTGATGATATCACGGATGAAATCGCGGCCCGCTTCGATCGTGCCGGTATCACCTCTTGCCTTTTCATCGGTAGCCATGCTTCCTCAAACTTCACTTGAGCCGTATCCCGCGGCCCGTATGACTTGGCGCTCGCCTTGATGTCAATCGCGCTGACATTCGTCCCGCTGACTGTGGTACACGGCTCGCAATGAACGAGCCCGTTGTCACCCGTTTCGCCCCTTCGCCCACCGGTTTTCTCCACATCGGTGGCGGTCGCACGGCATTGTTTAACTGGCTGTATGCCCGCCGGCATGGCGGCAAGATGCTGCTGCGGATCGAGGATACCGACCGAGAGCGCTCCACTGCGGCCGCGATAAACGCCATCATCGACGGATTGACCTGGCTCGGGCTGACCTGGGACGGAGAAATCGTTTTCCAGTTCTCGCGTGCCGCACGCCACCGCCAGGTGGCCGAGCAACTCCTTACCTCTGGCCACGGGTATCGTTGCTATTGCAGTCAAGAAGAGCTTGCCGCGATGCGCGAGAAGGCGCGGGCCGAAGGCCGCACCCGCCTCTATGACGGCCGTTGCCGCGATCGCGATCCAAAGGACGTACCGGCCGGCGTCAACCCGGTAATCCGCATGAAGGCGCCATTGACGGGAGAGACGGTGGTCGAAGACCAGGTTCAAGGTCGCGTGGTTTGGCAGAACGAGAATCTCGACGATTTTGTCCTGCTGCGTTCAGACGGCACCCCAACCTATATGCTCGCAGTCGTAGTCGACGACCATGACATGGGTATCACCCATATCATTCGTGGTGACGACCATCTCAACAATGCTGCGCGACAAACTCAAATCTACCAGGCGCTCGGATGGAAGGTGCCGGCGATGGCACACATCCCCCTGATTCACGGGCCGGATGGCTCCAAGCTGTCGAAACGGCACGGCGCCCTCGGCATCGATGCCTATCGGGCCATGGGGTATTTGCCGGCCGCAATGAGAAACTACCTCGTGCGGCTCGGCTGGGCGCATGGCGACCAGGAAGTTTTCACCACAGAGGAGATGGTCGCCGCTTTCGATCTTCCGCAGATCGGGCGGTCGCCCGCACGTTTCGACTTCACCAAACTCGAAAGCCTCAATGGCCACTATATCCGGTCGATCGATGACGCCGTCCTTATGGCCACGATCGAGCAGCTTTTGCCGCACATTGCCGGCGGACAGGAACTCGCCAGCAAAATGACACCGGCGCTGCGCGCAAAATTTCTGGCTGCCATGCCCGCCATGAAGGAGCGCGCCAAGACTTTGGTCGAATTGTTCGATGCCTCGCGGTTCCTTTGGGCCAACCGGCCCATCGATATCAATGATCAAGCGAAAGCTCTGCTGACTGACGAAGCAAAGACACTAATTAAAGCCCTCCTCCCACAACTGGAGGCCGTTTCAGAATGGAACGCGAGTTCTGCTGAAGCCGTTGTGAGGCCTTATGCCGAGCGTGCCGGCCTCAAGCTCGGCGCAATTGCACAGCCGTTGCGGGCGGCGCTTACCGGGCGCACGACGTCCCCCCCGATATTCGACGTGCTTGCGGTTCTCGGCCGCGACGAAAGCCTTGCCCGGCTGCGCGACCAAGCTGCCTGATAGTTTTTCATAACGGGCAAAAAGGCGCTAAACGCCTATATGCCCGACATGCAGTCAACATTGAGCTATCTTGCAGTGCACACTTGGATGAGATACGCACAAAGCTTGCGGCCAATTCGAGGGCTCGACCATGGACGCCAAGACCAGCGCCAAAAATAAGACCGGCACCCTGACGGTCGGCAACAATAATTGGGACATGCCGGTATTGCCGGGCACGATCGGCCCCGAAGTCGTCGACATCTCCAAGCTCTACGGTCAAAGCGGGATGTTCACCTACGACCCCGGCTTCACTTCGACAGCGAGCTGCGAATCCAAAATCACCTACATCGACGGCGACGAGGGCATTCTGCTCTATCGCGGTTACCCCATCGAGCAGCTTGCCGAGCACGGCGACTTTCTGGAGACCTGCTATCTCCTGCTCTACGGCGAATTGCCGACCGCCACCCAGAAGGCAGATTTTGACTATCGCGTGAGCCGCCACACGATGGTCCACGAGCAGATGAGCCGCTTTTTCCAGGGTTTCCGCCGCGACGCGCATCCCATGGCGGTCATGACCGGCTGCGTCGGCGCACTGTCGGCGTTCTACCACAACTCGACCGACATCTCCGATCCGCATCAACGCATGGTCGCCTCGGTCCGCATGATCGCGAAGGTGCCGACGCTTGCGGCGATGGCGTACAAGTATTCAATCGGCCAGCCTTTCGTCTATCCGAAGAACGATCTCGACTACGCGTCGAACTTCCTGCGCATGTGCTTTGCCGTGCCGACCGAAGAGTACAGGGCAAATCCGGTTCTTGCGCGCGCCATGGACCGCATCTTCATTCTGCATGCCGATCACGAGCAGAATGCTTCGACTTCGACCGTCCGTCTCGCCGGATCATCCGGCGCCAATCCGTTTGCCTGTATCGCGGCCGGCTGCGCCTGCTTGTGGGGACCCGCGCATGGCGGCGCCAACGAAGCAGCGCTCAACATGCTGCGTGAAATCGGTTCAGTTGGCCGCATTCCGGAGTACGTCAAGCGCGCAAAAGACAAGAATGATCCGTATCGCCTGATGGGTTTCGGCCATCGCGTGTACAAGAACTATGATCCGCGCGCGAAAATCATGCAGAAGACCTGCCATGAGGTTCTGACTGAGCTCGGGATCAAGGATGACCCACTGCTTGACGTCGCCATGGAGCTCGAGAAGGTCGCCCTGCACGACGAATACTTCATCGAGAAGAAGCTCTATCCCAACATCGATTTCTATTCGGGCATCACGCTCAAGGCGATGGGCTTCCCGACCACCATGTTCACCGTGCTGTTCGCAGTTGCACGCACCGTCGGCTGGATTGCGCAGTGGAAAGAAATGATCGAAGACCCGAAGCAGAAGATCGGCCGGCCACGCCAGCTGTACACGGGCGCCACGCGCCGGGATTACAGCCCAATTTCGCGCCGGAAATAATTCGCCTTAGCGTGTCTTGCCGTTGCTTTTGCCGTTGAGCTTGGGAGCGGTCGCGCCGTCATAGGCCCACTGCACGTAAGCGCCGGCCCAGGTGAAACCACCGCCGAACGCCGCGAGCACCATGCGGTCCCCGCGTTTTAGTTTTGGCTCATAATCCCACAAGCAGAGCGGAATGGTCGCGTTGGTTGTGTTGCCGTACTTGTGGATCGTCACCATCACCTTTTCCATCGGCACGCCCATTCGCTCGGCTGTCGACTCGATGATGCGCTTGTTGGCTTGATGAGGAACCAGCCAGTCGATCATGTTGGCGCGCAAATTGTTGCGTGACATGATCTCGCCCGCCACCTCCGCCATTTTAGCAATCGCGAACTTGTAAACCGCGGCGCCTTCCTGATGCACGTAGTGCAGCCGCTTTGCGACGGTTTCTGCAGTCGCCGGCATCCGGCTGCCCCCCGCTTTCTGATGCAGATGAATCATTCCGGATCCGTCGGAACGGACAAGCGCATCCATGATACCAAAGCCGTTCGTGTCAGGCTCGATGAGCACCGCGCCCGCGGCGTCACCGAAAAGAACACACGTGGCGCGATCGGCGTAATCAATGATCGACGACATCTTGTCGGCGCCGACCACGATGACCTTCCGCGCCGCGCCGGTGGCGATGAATTGCGTCGCAATCGTCAGCGAGTAAAGAAAGCCCGAGCAGGCAGCTTGAACATCGAAACTACCGATGTTGCGAAGCCCGACCATGTCGCAAATCATGTTTGCGGTCGACGGGAATTGCATGTCCGGGGTCGTTGTCGCGCAAATTAGAAGGTCGATCTCCTCGGGTTTTGTTCCTGTTTTTTGCAACAGGCCACGCACCGCTTCCGCAGCCATATGCGAGGTTCCAAGACCTTCGCCTTTGAGAATATGACGCTCCTTGATCCCCGTACGTTCGGTGATCCACGCATCGCTCGTGTCCACCATGCGCGCCAGCTCGCTATTGGTCAGCAGGTCCGGCGGCAAATAGCCGTGGACGGCCGTGATCGATGCGCGGGGTGAAAGGGTCAAGGCTGGAATCCGGTTTCTTACAATGACATACGCCCAACCGCGTTGGGCGGCAAGTTAGGCGTGCGGCTGTGGTAAAAACCCCGATTGCTGTCGCGATCCGCGTCTGCTTCCGACAGTCTCGAGGACTAACGACGCGGCGTGCGCGCTCGGCTTCGCCTTTCCTATTTCCATTATCTCGTCCAATTTGCTGAAGGCTTCAATTTGCCTGCGGCGTTCCGTCGTGTCTCCAAGCAGGGGTACCAGCGCCGCAGCGAGTCCTTCAGCTGTGCAATCGCGTTGAATAAATTCCGGAACAATGTTTTTCCCCAGCACAAGGTTAGCAAGGATCGCTGACGGAGCACGAACCAGAATACGGACAACCATTTCCTCAACCAGCGATATTTTGTACGCGGCAACCATCGGTACACCAGCAAGCGCCAATTCGAGCGTCGACGTCCCGGATTTTGTCATGGCCGCCCGCGCAGTTCGAAATGCCTCGTGCTTCTCATCTGTATCGGTTGTAACGCGCGCTGGAATAGGCCAGGTCGCAACGGCCGCTCGCACCGTATCGGCAAGCCGCGGCACGGCGGGTACGACCGCTTCAATTGGACCATATTGTTCGGAAACGCGGGCGATCGCCCGGCCGAATACCGGCGCCATTCGCCGAATTTCACCTGTACGGCTTCCGGGCAAAACCAAAACCAAAGGAGGGTCCGCTTTCCGTAACCGGGCTTCAAGTTCATTTGGCCTTAAGTCAGCCAGTCGTTCGCTCAGGGGGTGTCCGACGAACGTACAGGGCGGCCCATCGAGATCCTTCATCGCTTTAGGCTCAAATGGAAAAAGAGCCAGCACGTGGTCGATATAGGCCCGCATCGCGCGTGCTCTGCCTGGGCGCCATGCCCAGACCGATGGGCAAACATAGTCGACGATAGGAATGCCTGAAGCGCGCTCGCGCACGCGGCAGGCCACACGGTGGGTAAATTCCGGGCTGTCGATGATGACCAGGACATCCGGTTTCGCTGCAATGACGGCATCGGCGGCTTCCCGTATGCGCCGCAGGATTTTTGAAAGCCTCCCAGGGATCGAAGAAAATCCGACGATTGCGAGATCCCCGAGGGGAAACAGGCTCGGAACGCCTTCGGCGGCCATATGCGCGCCGCCGACACACGAAAAGTAAGCCTTCCCTTGTGTACGATCCCTGATCGCCGAAATCAGCGCCGCACCCAACCGGTCACCCAACTCTTCGCCGGCGACCAGAAACACATGCGGGTTCATGTTTTCGACCCGAACGGCACGCCTACCACAAATATTCCGGCACGGTCCGCCTGGCGCACGACGCTTTCTGCATCGGCAATAACTGTCTTGTCGGATACGACCGCAATGCCCGCCAACCCGGCGTCGGCAACACCACTTACTGTCCGCGGACCAATCGATGGCAAGTCAAAACGCTGATCTTGACCGGGCTTTGGCGCCTTAACCAGCACGCCAACGCCGCCGGGAACGCCAATACGTCCATTGGCGCGCAGATCGGCAACTCGGGTCAACATTTGATCCGTACCCTCGGCAGCCTCCACGGCCAGTATGCGCTTTTGGGCCACGACAGCGGCTTGCCCAATATCGAAGGCACCGCTTGCCTGCAAATATGCAAAACCAAACGCAATATCCTCCTGGTCCCTCTCAGATGCGCGCACGCAACCGAGCGCTCCTTCCGGAACCAGAATTTCTGGCGCCACCTCATGTGCCCCAACGAGGTGGAAACCCTGCTCTTCAAACATTGCACTCACGCCGGTCAGCAGGTGATTGTCCCCACCGCGATAGGCGCGAACAATCTTGGGCAACGACCTTATGGCCAAAAGATCGGGGCGCAGCGACCACAGCGTTGGCCTGATCAGCGCTCCAATCCACACGACTTCGCGACAGCCCGCGGCCTTGGCAAGCCGCGTGAATGCCCCAAATTTCCCAAGCCGAAGCCAATGATGGGGATAACGCTCGACCATCGCGGGCTCGGCATGGCCCCAAATCGGAAACAGCAAAAGATTGCGCCCGCGCTTGGCAGCCGAATCCGCCACCGCCAGGGGCAACGTGCCGCCACCGCAAATCAGCGCGAGCGGGCCGTGCTGATCAACGGCCGTGGCGTTGGTCATGTCTCCTCATCCGCCTCGTTGCGCTTGACGGCCATCGTCAATGGCCGCTTCGCCGCACGAATAAACTCTATGATTTTGACAACCAGCGGATCCCCGGAATATTCGCCGGCAACCCGGTCAACGCGGGTGCGAAACGCTCCCGCGCCAAAAAACAAGGCCTGATACGCCGAGCGCACGCGCTGAACGTCGGCCTTCGC
Source organism: uncultured Alphaproteobacteria bacterium (assembly GCA_963736275.1). GTDB lineage: Bacteria > Pseudomonadota > Alphaproteobacteria > Rhizobiales > Xanthobacteraceae > Pseudolabrys. Next base: position 128,890 of record CAVTOP010000007.1, on the reverse strand, counting down.
TGCACCGCGCCGCCGCATACCGATCACATTGAGGCCGATCAGATCGGCCAACGGACCGTGCGCCATGCCAAATGGAATAACGTCGGCGCGCACACCGCTCAGGCCGACGATCATCGCGCCCTCACCGATGCGGACAAATTGACGGACTGCGACGCCGCCGCCAAAGACAACGTGATCGCCGATCGTCACGTGCCCGCCGAGAACCGTGTTGTTGGCAAAAACGACGTGATGTCCAACCGTGCAGTCATGCCCGACGTGAGAACCCACCATGAAGAAGCACCGGTCACCAACTTCCGTAACGCCACGACCATCTTCGGTGCCCGTACTCATGGTCACGTTTTCGCGGATGTCGCATTCGGCGCCCACGATCAACCGAGTAGGCCCTCCTCGATAGCTGAACGACTGCGGCGGAGAGCCGAGCGACGCAAACGGGTGAATGACCGTCCGCGGCCCGATCGTGGTGTGACCAGTCAGATTGACGTGAGCAATCAGACGGCACTCGTCGCCAACACTTACGTGTGCGCCGATCGTGCAGTATGGACCGATCAGGGTGTCTTTTCCGATCGTGGCCCCGGCGTCGATCCGCGCCGAGGGATCGATCATATGCGCGCTCATGCGTCGGACAGCATGGCCCCAACCTGGGCCTCGGCGACGACCTGGCCGGCCACTTTTGCTTGGCCGCGATACCACCACATCGACTTACGTCGGGCAATGCGATCCATGTGATATTCAATGGTATCGCCGGGCCGCACAGGCTTGCGAAATTTTGCCTTGTCGATGGTGAGAAAGAACACCGACGTCGGTTGCGCGCCTGTCGCCGCTATGCAGAGCGCACCCGCCGTCTGAGCCATGCCCTCGATCATGAGCACGCCGGGAAATACGGGATTGCCCGGAAAGTGACCCTGAAAATGCGGCTCGTTGATCGTCACGTTCTTGATGCCGATGCCGTGCTCGTCGCCGCGGATGTCGATTATCCGATCCACCATGAGAAACGGATAGCGGTGCGGCAGCAGCTTGAGCACTAATGCGATGTCCATCGCCTCGAGTTGGGTCACAGGTTTGTTCATGACGAGCGTCTCATTTGTCGCCCGCGTCTGCATCGCCCTTCTGGCGCGCGAGCCGCTCAAGAATCATCATTTCGCGGAACCACTGGTTCAAAGGCTTTGCAGGTGTCCCGCCCCAGCGCGCGCCAGCCGGCACGTCGCCGTGAACCACGCTGACGCCCGCAATCTGCGCACCTTCGCCGATCGTAATGTTAGTGTTCAGGCCAACGCGCGCGCCCAGCACAACAAAATCCTCAAGAGTCGAGCTGCCTGAAATTCCGGTTTGAGCAACGATAACGCAATGTCTGCCGATGCTCACATTGTGGCCTACCTGCACCAGGTTGTCGATCTTGGTGCCTTCGCCGATGACCGTGTCACGGATGGCTCCACGGTCTACATTTGTCCCCGCTCCGATTTCAACGTCATCCTGAATGATAACGCGGCCGACCTGAGGCACTTTGAGATGTCCGCTGCCGCCCATCACAAAGCCAAAGCCATCCTGCCCAATATTGCATCCCGGATGGATAATAACGCGGTCACCGATGAGGGCATTGCTGATCGCCGCATTGGCGCCGATCGAACAGTTACGGCCGATCCGCACCCCGGCGCCGATCACGGCATTTGCGCCAATGACGGTCCCGCTGCCGATTTCGACCTGCGGACCAATCACGGCACCGGGCTCAATGGCAACGCCGTCCTCCATACGCGCGCCGGCATCGACGTGAGCCCCGGTAAAATCGCCAGGCGCGGACAGGGATGACGGCCGCAAAGCGTGTGGAAATATTTCGCGCGCTGCCAAAACGAACGCGCGATAAGGCTCGCGAGTGATCAGCACGGAGACGTGGTTCGGCAATTCTTTCGCAAGCGCTGCAGTCGTCAGGCACGCGCCCGCGTGTGTCGCAGCCGCTGCCGCTACAAAACTTCTATTCTCAAGAAATGTGAGATCGCGCGGGCCAGCCCGATCGAGCGGCGCAATATTCACGATGCGTCCCGTCCGTGCCGATCGCGAGGCAATCGCGGCGTCCGTCAGGCCCGCAATCTCATCAAGCGTGAAGCCTGCGGACTGTCGTAGGAATATGGGCTCGCTCATCCTGCTTTGATCTGATCCGCCGCTCCGGGTTGGCGCCGCCAAGGTCGGAAATTGATCAGAACTTGGTGCCGCCGCTGAAGCGGAACACCTGCGTGCGGTCGCAAACCTCTCCGCCGCCGATCGGCGTCGCACAGAATTTCGTGATTGGATAGGCCAGATCGAAACGCAGCGGGCCAAGCGGCGAATCCCAGAGCAGGCCAACACCGACCGAACTGCGGATCATGGACGGGCTGTTGAGGCCGACCTGGAGCGTTTCACCGGTCACACTCCAGCTTGTCGGGCCTTGATAGTCCCACAGCGAGCCTGCGTCAGCGAAAACCGCGACCTTGATACCGATATCCTTAGGCAGGAAATACAACGGCGTCTGGGCTTCCACGGTCGCACCCCAATAGAGCGATCCACCGAGCGGGTCATTCGTGGTGCCAGGCGTCAGGTCACGCGGTCCCAAGCCGGCCGGGGCAAAGCCGCGCACCAGGTTCGGCCCCATCTGGAAAGAATCCAGCATGCGCAATTGTTGCCCGCCCCAGCTCGAAATATTACCGGCCTGCAGCTTGAAGACGCCGACCACGTCATTGATGACTTCGTAGTATGTGCGCCCTTCCACCTGCGTCCTGATGAAATTCACGTCGCCCCCAACGCCGGCAAAATCCTGCCTGAGCTCGGCAAAGATACCGCTGGTCGGCAGCTTGTTGTTGTCGAGGGTGTTGTAGGAGAGCGTATAGCCAACCATGGAAACGTTCACAGGACCCGCGGCCAATTCCTTGCGGACGGCAAGAGAGGCTTCGCCGTCGGCATAACAGCCGAATGGAACGTTAACGAATGTATCCAAACCCGCACCCTCCCGAGCCGGATTTACGCCGGGTCCACCGTTGACCGGTGTCATGCTGGAGAACTGACAGTTATTGTACTGATCCGGCAGCGTAATTTTCTGCTGGTAGAACGTGTAGCGCGGCTGGAACGCAATCTCTTCGGTCAGCGCAAATCCGAGCCGGAGGTTGGTACCGATCGTCTGGCTGTCGTAGGAAATGTAATTCGACGCCAGGCTCTGCCGGGCAAAGACATCGATACCCCCGGCCATTCGATAGCCGAACAGGAATGGCTCAACGAAAGACAAATCGAAGCCGCGAATGCGCTCGCCATAGGTGAATGACGCCTTTGCGTAATTCCCGCGGCCCATGAGGTTGCGGTCGGCCACGCTGACCTCACCGATCAGGCCGTCGGCCGTCGAATAGCCACCGGAGATCGAGAACTCGCCGGTCGCCTGCTCCTCAACATTGACGTTGACCACAACGCGATCGGGTGCCGAGCCGGGCTCGTTCGTTATCTTGACGGACTTGAAGTAGTTCAGGTTCTTCAGACGCCGCTCGGCGCGATCAACCAATGCCCGGTTGTAAGCATCGCCCTCGCCGAGATCGAATTCGCGGCGGATCACATAGTCGCGCGTGCGCGTGTTGCCGCGGATGTTGATGCGCTCGATGTAGGCGCGGGCGCCTTCCTCGACGACAAACACCAGATTGATCGTCTTGGTTTCGAAATTGCGGTCGCCGCGCGGGCGAACATTGGCAAACGCATAGCCCTGCCGCGCCGCCTGGATCGTCATCGATTCGACGCTCCTTTCGACGAGATCCGCATTGTAGACGTTGCCCGGGTTGAGCTTGACCTGACCTCGCAAAACTGCCGGATCAATGGCGCGGACATTCGATACGACGTCCACGGTCCCCACGCGGTACTGGCTGCCTTCGTCAATCGTGAAAGTGACGATGAAGCCCTTCTTGGCGGGGTCGTATTCGCCGACCGCAGAAATGATCCGCACATCAGCGTAGCCGTGCTTCAGATAAAACCTGCGCAGCAGGTCGCGGTCTGCCTCGATACGGTCGGCGTCGTAAATATCAGTCGTCTGCAGAAAGCTCAGCAGATTGCTCGAGGACGTCTTGATGACCTCTTTCAATCGGCCGTACGAAAACGCCTTTGCGCCGACAAACGCGATCTCCTTGATGCCGGTCTTGTCGCCTTCTTTGATCTCGAACACCAGGTCAACGCGGTTGTTTGGCAGTTCAATGATCTTCGGATTGACCGAAACGTCGAAGCGACCGCTGCGGTGATAAATTTCGATGATCCGCTGCACGTCGGCCTGCACCGTCGGGCGCGAGAGCGTACCGCGCGGCTTCGACTGGGTTTCTGCCTGGAGTTGCTCGTCCTTGGCCTTTTTGTTGCCCTCGAACGCGACCCGGTTGATCACAGGATTCTCAGCCACCGTTACCACGATGCGGTTGCCAGAATGGCTGATGCGGACGTCCGAAAACAGGCCAGTCGCGACCATGGCCTTGAGCGCCTCGTCCTCCTGCTCAGGGCCTAGCCGGCCGCCCGGGCCGGGCCGGAAATAGGAACGGATAGTGTCCGCCTCAACCCGGCGGTTGCCCTCGACCACGATGGAATTGACCGTTTGGGCCACGGCGGCGCCTGCGGACAAGAGTGTCCCACTGCCGGCGCCGACAAGTATGCCGCCGAGGACAAGGCAACTGGCGACCCATCCTCGAACTCCCCGCACACAAATCCCCATGCGCTACGCGCCCTTATATTCCATGCGGCCGCCCCCACTGCGGATTCGACAGACGGTCTGGGCTAGCATAGGCAGGCTTTTTACAGCGTTTTCTGGGCACTGCAAACGAAACCCAACCCGAACTTTCCCTTTTCCATCAAAAAGTTGCCCGTCAGCAACGGTCAGGAAGTGGCCAGGCGCAGAATGTCATTAAAGGTTGCAAAAATCATCAACATCACGACGACCGCCAACCCAATTCGGAACCCCACTTCCTGCGCCCGCTCGGAAAGAGGCCGGCCACGAATTGTCTCGATTGCATAGAACAAAAGGTGACCACCATCGAGCAGTGGGATAGGAAACAGGTTCAGCAGGCCAATCGAAACTGACAGCACCGCGGTGAGGTGGATCAGCGCCGCGAATCCGGCCGTTGCGACCTGTCCCGAAACCTGGGCAATCCGTATCGGCCCCCCAAGCTGGTCGGCCGCTTCTCTGCCCACAAAGACCCCCCCGATGTAGGCAAGCGTCCGGTCGACCACGAACCAGGTTTCCTGCGCCCCCATGACGATGGCACGCAGCGGTCCGGCCTTTTCCGTCTTGACGTCGCCGGGCGACATCGACCGGCTGATGCCCAGCACACCCAGGCGATGGACATTGCCAAAATTGTCCTTGAGTTCCTTGAGTTGGGGTGTCGCCTTGAGAGTGATCGGCGCTCCGCCACGATCCACCTCTATCGACAGCGTTTCGCCGGCGCTGATGCTGACGATGCGCTGCATGTCCGAGAAACTCTCGATTTTCTCACCATTGATCGCGATCACCAGATCGCCCGGCTTGAATCCCGCAACTTCCGCTGCGCTGGCCGGTTGCACAGTATCGACCCGCGCGCTCGTGGACTGCTTGCCGACGGTCATGAAAATGGCGGCAAAAATGGCGATCGCCAGCACGAAATTCGCAATGGGCCCGGCAGCGACGACCGCTGCGCGTGAGCCCACCGGCTGAAACATAAAACTGTCTTTCCGCTCGGTGTTCGTCATTGTCGCCGCGGCCGCTTGATCCGGCACGCTCGCCGCATTGTCGTCGCCAAAAAATTTCACATAGCCGCCGAGCGGAACCGCTGAAATTTTCCAGCGTGTTCCGTATCGATCATTGAAGCCGGCGATTTCTGGACCAAATCCGATCGAAAATACGAGCACCTTGATCCCGCAAAGGCGGGCCATCAGGAAATGACCAAGCTCGTGAAAGAAAACGACGATCGTCAGTACGAAAAGGAATGGCACGACGTAGCCAATCAGACCGCCTCCGAGTGCGCTCAAACTCTCCATTGTTCAATTCCTGTTACGGTCCCTTCCGGCCCGATCCGGGCACGCCGCCCGCCTGTCAGCCTTAGGATGCCTTTGCGGCAATTTCGGGCAAGAGGTCCTTTGCAAGACTTCTTGCAATATGGTCAACGGCCATTGCCGCGTCGATACTAGCCGGTTCGGCCAATAAATTGCGCTTTGCTGCAGCATCGAGCGTCGCCTCCACGAGCGCAGCAATTGCGGTAAATCCGATGCGCCCGGAGATGAATTCCCCGACTGCCACCTCGTCCGCCGCATTAAGCACGGTCGGAGCCGCGCCGCCAGATTCCATTGCCCGACGCGCGAGACCAAGCGCGGGGAAACGATCCAGATCGGGCGCCTCAAAAGTCAGTTCGCGTACCTTGGCGAGGTCGAGCCGTGCCGCTGGCCCGTCGATACGCCTCGGCCAGGCAAGACAGTGGGCGATTGGAATGCGCATGTCGGGCGAGCCGAGCTGGGCGACAACGGAGCCATCGCGGAATTCGATCAAGCCGTGCACAACGGACTGCGGATGCACAAGGACATCGATTTCGTCCGGCCTGAGCGCAAAGAGGTGATGGGCCTCGATCAATTCGAGACCCTTGTTCATCAGCGTCGCTGAATTGATCGTGATCTTGGGGCCCATCGACCAATTTGGATGACGCAAGGCCTGCTCCGGCGTTGCCGCTTTGATCGCCTCTTTCGACCAGGTCCGAAATGGGCCGCCCGATGCTGTGAGAATTGCGCGTCGCACGTCGGCGCGATGTCCCGAACCAAGCGCCTGAAACACCGCGTTGTGTTCGGAGTCGACCGGGAGAACGGTTGCACCAGTGCTCGCAGCGCGTCGCATGAACAAACTGCCCGCACAGACAAGGCACTCCTTGTTCGCCAGAGCCACTGTGGTGCCGCGCTCTATCGCCGCCATCGTCGGCTTAAGACCGACCGAACCGCTGATCGCGGCCATTACCCAATCAGCCGGACGCTGCGCAGCTTCGATCAACGCCTCTTCGCCGGCCGCGGCCTCGATCCGAGAGCCGGAAAGTGCGCGCTTGAGATCACCATAGGCTGCCGGATCAGCGACCACTGCGTGGCGTGCGCCCACGTCGCGGGCAATTTGGCCCAGCGCAGCCGCATTGCGGCGTGCGGTGATCGATTCCACGCGATAGCGGTCGGGCTCCCGCTTGATCAAATCGACAGTGCTCGCGCCGACCGATCCGGTCGCGCCAAGAATGGTAATCGTTCGGATGTCGATCGCAGGCTCTACGTTCGAAATGGCAACGCCGGGTACGCTCATGTCCTCACCAAATCAGCACACCGTGCGCTGGTTCACCGAATCCACCACGCAGAAGTCCAACAACGCAACCGGCGACCGCCGCGGCCCAGAATCCATCGAGCCGATCCATCACGCCGCCGTGGCCTGGAATAATGTGGCTTGAAGTCCTTGGCATCAAACTGCCGTTTCACCCAGGATTTGAACAAGTCGCCGGCCTGGGCCATGATGGACAGTAACAATGCCACGGCGATGATCGCAATTCTGTCAAACGAGCCAAATTGGGCGGCGACAAACAGTGCAATAGCGACCGCGCCGATCGTACCCGCGATCGCACCCGACCACGTTTTCTTTGGACTTATGGCAGGCCACAGTTTTGGACCACCGAACGCCCGTCCGGCAAAATAGCCAAGGACGTCGGTTGTCCAGACAATCGCAAAGAGCAGCAAGACTACCACAAATCCGAAGCCGTTGTCCGCCCGCAGAAATACCGGAGCCAGGACCATGCCGCCTGCATAGCCCGTACCCGCTATGACCCAGAGCCGCCGCTCGCTCGGTGCGAAGATTGCGCCAGCCAACATACCCAAGCCAACCATAAACAGTGCTGTTACCGGCCTGCCAAGCCAGGCAAGAAAATCGGCAATTGCAATCGCCGCGGCACACGACAACATCATCAGTCGATAGCTCGGCCCCACGACCAAGGTCATCCATTCCCAGAGGACAACAAGGGCGGCAATTCCCCAAAACAACGCAAACGGCAAGCCTCCGACATAGGCCGCAACCAGCGCCAGAGGTGCCAGAATAGCGGCCGATACGACGCGCAGCAGCAAGTTGTTTGCCGACAGCGGCACTCCAGATTTTTCCGCATCCGAAATGGGTTCACTGCCGACCACGGATCATGATCCGGTTTGCGCAACAAGGCCGCCGAACCGGCGCTCGCGTTGCTGATATTCGCGTATCGCGGATTCGAGCGCCGCACGGTCAAAATCGGGCCAATAGGTCGGAACAAAGACCAACTCGCTGTAGGCCGCCTGCCAGAGCAGAAAGTTCGACAGCCGCTGCTCGCCACTCGTGCGGATGATCAGATCGGGATCGGGGATGTGGGGCGCATCGAGAAACCGCCCGAATGCATCCATGTCGATGTCCCCTGCTTTCGTCTCACCGCGTTCCACTGCTTCCGCGATCCTGCGGGCTGCGCGAACGATTTCCTGGCGGGCGCCGTAATTGAACGCCACAACCAACGTAAGCCCGTCATTATTCTTGGTCAGCTCTTCGGCTTCGACAAGCAACCGTCCGATGTCGGGGTCGAGCCCAACACGCTCGCCGATCACCTGCACGCGAATATTGTTCTGATGCAACTCGGCAAGGTCGTGGCGCACGAAACGGCGCAGCAATCCCATCAGTTCTCCGATTTCACTTGCCGGACGCGACCAGTTTTCCGCGCTGAACGAAAAAATGGTGAGGATCTTGATGCCCATCTCGCCGGCAGCGCGCACAGTGCGTCGCAGCGCTTCCACGCCGCGGCGGTGACCTTCGGCGCGAGGTAAGCCGCGGGTTGCCGCCCAGCGGCCATTGCCATCCATGATGATGGCAACATGGCGCGGCATATCAAATGCCGATGCATCCAGATGAATTTCGGCCTCGGGCATGCAACGCGACCTCAGACCGTGAGGATCTCCTTTTCCTTTGCAGCGAGCATATGATCAATCTCCGCAATGCCACCGTCGGTCGCCTTTTGAACTTCGGTAGAAAAACGCTCGTGATCGTCTTTGCTGATCTTGTGATCCTTCTCCAGCTTTTTAATGACATCCATCGCATCGCGGCGCACGTGGCGCACGGCAACGCGCGCCGTTTCGGCATATTTGTGCGCCAGTTTCACCAATTCCTTACGGCGTTCCTCGTTGAGCTCCGGGATACGCAAGCGGATCGTCTGGCCTTCGGTCGCAGGTGAAAGTCCGAGATTGGAGTTTACAATCGCCTTTTCCACCGGGTGCACGAGCGAGCGATCCCACACGTTCACGGAAATCATTCGCGGTTCGGGCACGCTGACGGTCGCCACTTGATTGAGCGGCATCTGCGCCCCATAAGCGTCGACCATCACTGGATCGAGGAGATGCGCCGACGCGCGCCCGGTTCGTAGACCGGACAATTCGGTTTTCAACACCGCACTCGCACCTTGCATGCGGCGCTTGATCTCGTTGATGTCATGCGTCGTCATGTTTGTCATTGAGATCTCCCGAACTGCCTCCTTGGCTTTCAAAGCAGCTGCGTCAGAATCTTTTTCGAACCGCGCATCCGGCGCGACCATCAGCTATCCGACAACTGTCGCGTGACCTTTGCCGCGCAAGACGGCTTCTATGGCCCCCTTCTGTGCAATCGAAAATACGATGATAGGCATACGGTTTTCGCGGGCAAGCGCGAAGGCTGCGCCATCCATCACCTTGAGGTCTTTCTCGAGCGCTTCCTGGTGGCTTATTTTCTCATAGCGCTTGGCTTTAGGGTCTTTCTTTGGATCTGCGGAATAGACGCCGTCGACATTCGTCGCCTTGAGAACCGCCTGCGCCTCCAGTTCCGCCGCGCGGAGAACCGCTGTCGTATCGGTCGTGAAGAATGGATTTCCGGTACCGGCGGCGAGCAGCACGACGCGCCCCTTGCCGAGGTTTTTCATCGCCCGCTTACGATTGTACGTTTCGCAAACCGCAGTCATGGCAAGAGCCGACAAGGTGCGCGCCTCACATCCGGCGCGTTCGATGGCCGCCTCGAGCACCAGACAGTTCATCACGGTCGCAAGCATGCCCATCGTGTCGCCGACCGGGCGCGGCACGCCGCGCCCGGAGACTTCGACGCCGCGAAAGATATTGCCTCCGCCGACCACGACCCCAAGCTCGACGCCGAGCTTCGCCGCCGCGGCGAGGTCGCCGGCGAGACGTTCGACCATTGCCTGATCGATGCCGAAGCCGTTGGCGGTCGACAATGCTTCGCCCGACAACTTTACGATCACGCGACGATAGACCGGGTCACTCATTCGTTGCGATCCTTCGTGGGATCGCCGAGAGCGCAGGCGGCCGACGTTCGATCAAGCCTGACCGGCGGCGGCCGCGACCTCGGCGGCAAAATCGGTTTCCTGCTTTTCGATGCCTTCACCGAGAGCGTAACGGACGTACCCGGTCAGTTTGATCGGTCCGCCTGCTTTGCCTTCGGCCTCTTTCAGCGCCTGGGCGACGCTCTTCTTGTCGTCGAAAATAAACGGTTGCTCCAACAGGCAAACTTCCTTGTAGAAGGTCTTCAAGCCCGACTCGACGATCTTCTCAATCACGTTAGCCGGTTTACCCTGCTGCTTGAACTTGTCGGCGAGCACATTCTTTTCGCGCTCCACAACCGCGGGATCGAGGCTGGCGGCATCGAGCGCCAAAGGATTGGCGGAAGCGACGTGCATGGCGACCTGGCGTCCGATCGCTGTCAATTCGTCGCCTTTGCCGGTCGATTTAAGCGCGACGATCACGCCGATCTTGCCCAGACCATCGATTACCGCATTGTGGACATAGGAACCGATTGCTCCTTTGCCGACTGACAGTACGGCCGCGCGGCGCAGCGTCATGTTCTCGCCGATCTTGGCGATCGTCTCTGAGATCGACTCCGCTACCGTAATGCTGCCGGCCTTCGCCGCTTTGATCTTTTCGACATCGGTGCCGGCCGTCAGCGCAACGTCAGCGATCATCTTCACGAGGCCCTGAAAAAGATCGTTGCGCGCCACGAAGTCGGTTTCCGAGTTGACTTCGACCACGACACCCTTGGTGCCCTGCACCTGAACCCCGATCAGGCCTTCAGCCGCAACGCGGCCAGCTTTTTTCGCGGCCTTGGAAAGACCCTTCTTTCGCAGCCAATCCTGCGCCGCCGTCATGTCTCCGTTCGTCTCGGTGAGGGCAGTCTTGCAGTCCATCATTCCGGCACCGGTCAACTCGCGCAGCTCCTTGACCATTTGTGCGCTGATATTTGCCATTACCTTTATCCCTATTCTCTGTCATGCCCGGCACTCGGGTCCGGCCTTTGGCCGGCCCGAGCACAAGCCTTGAGCCCGGCATCCACGACTTGACGGCCTCAGCGACTTAGAGACCGGGATGGCTGGAGCAAAGCCCAGCCATGACGCTGACGCGTCATTCCGCGGTCAGTTCCTTGGCCTTGGCGATCCAGCCCGGCACGCGGCCCGGCAGGCCGACTTCCTCGCCAACGTTGTGCGCGGCCTTATCGTTGAGCTCGGCAATCTGCGAATAGTGGAAAATGCCGAGATCGTTGAGCTGCTTTTCGATCGCCCCCGAAACGCCGGGCAGCTTCTTGAGATCGTCGGCAACACCGCGCGGACCAGGCAATTGCTCAAAGCCAAGATCGGCAGCAGCCGGAGCCGTCGGAATTTGCTCGGCAACCACCGGCTTTTCTGCTGCGCCGATATCGACACCCATTTCGCCCTGTGCGCGCGAAATGCCATCGATTGCCGCTTTCGCAATGAGGTCGCAATAGAGCGACACCGCGCGGCTCGCATCGTCGTTCCCCGGAACGACATAGGTAATGCCGGCAGGGTCGCAGTTAGTGTCGACGACGGCGGCAACCGGAATATTGAGGCGCTGAGCCTCCTTGATCGCAATGTCTTCCTTGTTGGTATCGATCACGAACAGAAGATCGGGGACGCCACCCATGTCCTTGATGCCGCCGAGCGAGCGGTCGAGCCTGTCGCGCTCGCGCTGCATGGTCAGGCGCTCTTTCTTGGTGTAGCCCGCGGCCTCGCCTGAATTGAGCATTTCGTCGAGCTTGCGCAAACGCGAAATCGACGCCGAGATCGTCTTCCAATTGGTCAGCGTTCCGCCGAGCCAGCGCGAATTGACATAGTACTGCGCGCTCCGTTTTGCAGCGTCCGCGATCGAATCCTGCGCCTGCCGTTTGGTCCCGACGAACAGGATGCGGCCGCCTTTGGCGACCGTGTCGCTCACGGCCTGCAGCGCGCGATGCAGCATCGGCACGGTCTGGGCGAGGTCGACGATGTGGATGTTGTTGCGAGTGCCGAAGATGTACGAACCCATCTTCGGGTTCCAGCGGTGGGCCTGATGGCCGAAGTGCACGCCAGCTTCCAACAGCTGACGCATCGAGAAGTCAGGTAGCGCCATAGTCTTTCTCCGGTTAATCCGCCGCGGACGATTGTGAGCCCGATTGGGCCACCGGACGGCCTGTGTGACCCATTGTCGGGGCCTAAGACCATGCGTCCGCGTGAGTGATGCCGGGCTTATATAGGTCTGATTTCCGGAATGCAAGGCACATCAATACTTTAGCGCATAGGCCTGAAAGAGGGCATCCAGGATTTTAACCTGGTCTCCGCTTTCGCAGAGCCTGACGGAAAACAGTGATCGCTGGAGAAACTACAGCGCTTCGACCTGCACGACACCGGGCACCGCCTTGATGGCGCCGGCAATCTGCGGGGAGACCTTGAAGCGGCCGGGCAGCTTGACCTCGACTTCGGTCCCCTGCTGCAGCAGCAAGACAACACTGACCTCGCCGTCGCCATTCGGCTTCGCAGATCGCGGGACTGCTTCAAGCCGCTTCGCCACCGCATCGAGTGGCTTCTCATCGCGCAGAAACACGCGCAGGCCTTTCTGCAAATTGGCAGCGGCGTTATCGAGCGGCTCTGCCGACTGGATCCTTGCTCGCACCTCATCTCCCTGCACTTCTGCCGAAAGAAACAGGAGGACCGCATTGCCCGGCTCCAGCAGGTCACGATGCTCAGCCAAACCTTCCGAAAAAATCACAGCCTCGAAATGTCCGGTCGGATCGGACAGCCCGATGATGCCCATCTTGCTGCCCGTCCGAGTCCGGCGCTCGGTGCGAGCGACCACAGTCGCGGCAACACGGCCAGCCGTAGCGCCAGCTTTGACCGCCCGCGAAAATTCCACCCAAGGCTGAACCCGCAGCTTCTTGAGCACAGCCGCATAGTCGTCGAGTGGATGACCGGACAGGAAGAAGCCGACGGCCTCGTATTCGCGGCGCAATCGTTCGGCCGGAAGCCATGGCTCGATCTGCGGCAGCGCGATCTGCTCGCGGACAGGCCCGCCGCCGAACAATTCACTTTGTCCGACCGCGGCCGTGTCGTGGCTGCGCTGCGCGCGACCAAGCACTGCATCGACTACCGCAAAAACCCGGGCACGATTTTTCTCGAAAGCATCGAACGCGCCCGCAGCCGCAAGGCTTTCAAGCACACGCTTGTTGACGGCACGCGGATTAACACGCCCGGCAAAATCCGCAAGATCGCCGAATGAGCCGTTCTCGCGCGCGGCCATGATCGCCTCGACCGCCTGCCGGCCGACACCTTTGAGCGCTGCCAGCGCGTAAATAATCGTGTTGCCGTCAACTTCGAATTCGACCGCTGAGCGATTGATCGACGGCGGATCGACGGCGATACCGAGGCGTTCGGACTCGGCACGGAATTCGGCGAGCTTGTCAGTGTTGCCCATGTCGAGCGTCATGGTGGCCGCCAGAAACTCGACCGGAAAATTCGCCTTCATGTAAGCGGTCTGGTAGGCAACCAGCGCGTAAGCGGCTGCATGGCTTTTATTGAAGCCGTATTCGGCGAAGCGCTCGAGCAGATCGAAGATGGCGTCTGCCTGGTTGCGCTCTACGCCACGCTCGACCGCACCCGAGACGAAGCGCTCGCGCTGGGCCTGCATTTCTTTCCTGATTTTCTTGCCCATCGCACGGCGCAGAAGGTCGGCTTCGCCGAGCGTGAAACCGGCAAGAATTTGCGCGGCCTGCATCACCTGCTCCTGATAGATGATGACGCCGAACGTCTCGCGCAGGATGGGCTCCAGCTTGAGATGAATGTAGTCGGGCTGCTCCATGCCGTGCTTGCGCGCGCAATAGGTCGGGATGTTCGCCATCGGGCCTGGCCGATAGAGCGCGACGAGCGCGATGATGTCCTCGAAGCGGTCGGGCCGCATGTCGAGCAGCGCGCGGCGCATGCCCGCGCTTTCCAGTTGGAAGACCCCAACGGCTTCGGCGCGGGCCAGCAGATCGTAGGTGTTTTTGTCGTCGAGCGGGATCGCCGCGAGATCGATATCGATGCCGCGGCGCTTCACCAGTGCAACGGCGGTCTGCAGAACCGTGAGCGTCTTGAGGCCGAGGAAGTCGAACTTCACCAGCCCCGCCTGCTCCACCCATTTCATGTTGAACTGGGTGACCGGCATGTCGGATTTCGGATCGCGATAGAGCGGCACCAATTCGGACAAAGGCCGGTCGCCGATCACGATACCGGCGGCATGGGTCGAGGCATGGCGATTGAGACCCTCGAGCTTCTGCGCGATGTCGAAGGCCCGCTTGACCACAGGCTCACTGTCGCGTTCGGCCTGCAGCCGCGGCTCGCCCTCGATCGCTTGCTTCAAGGAGACGGGCGCTGCGGGGTTCTGTGGCACCAGCTTGCAGAGCTTGTCGACCTGTCCGTAAGGCATCTGCAATACGCGCCCGACGTCGCGGAGCACGCCGCGCGCCTGCAATGTGCCGAAGGTTATGATCTGCGCCACCTGGTCACGCCCATAGCGCTCCTGCACATAACGGATCACCTCGTCGCGGCGGTCCTGGCAGAAATCGATGTCGAAATCGGGCATCGACACACGCTCGGGGTTGAGAAACCGCTCGAACAGCAGCCCGAAGCGGATCGGATCGAGATCGGTGATGGTCAGCGCGTATGAAACGAGCGACCCCGCGCCAGAGCCGCGGCCGGGACCAACGGGTATGCCCTGTTTCTTCGCCCATTGGATGAAGTCCGACACGATCAGGAAGTAGCCCGGATATTTCATTCCCGCGATGACGCCCAATTCGAAGTCGAGCCGCTCGCGGTATTCATCAACCGTGTGGCCGGCCGCAACCCCGGCGGACCCGAGGCGGCTTTCAAGCCCCGCCTCGGCGCGTTTACGCAGTTCGCTTGCCTCGTCGAGCGCCCTGCCGTTCTCGCCCACGGAAAAGCGGGGAAGAATTGGCTGGTGCGTGCGCGGCCGGAAGGCGCAGCGCCGTGCGATCTCGACTGTCGAGGCAACGGCTTCCGGCAGATCGGCAAAGCGTTCAACCATTTCCGCGCGGGACTTAAAGCGATGCTCGGGCGTCAGCTGCCGGCGCTCGGTCTCCGCTAGCAGCCTGCCTTCGGCGATGCAGATCAAAGCATCATGCGCCTCGTAATCCTGCGCAGCCGCAAAATACGGTTCGTTGGTGGCGACCAGGGGGACTGATTTGGTGTAGGCAAGGTCGATCAAGCCCGGCTCGGTTCGTCGTTCATACGGCGTCCCATGGCGCTGCAATTCGACATAGAGACGGTCGCCAAACAGCTTGAGCAGTGCTTCAATACGGCTGATCGCCAGATGGCTTTGGCCCGCGGCGAACGCGCCATCGAGTGGCCCGCCGGGTCCACCCGTGAGCGCAATGATCCCGGCGGTCTCATCAGCCAGCCATTCGATCTTCAGACGCGGCGGTTCGTTCGCAGGCGTATCCAGGAAAGCGCGCGAATTGAGGCGCATCAGGCTGCGGTAGCCTTCGGGCCGCGCAGCAAGGAGCACAATGCGCGCGCGTTCCGGTTGGGCATTGGAATTGCGCGGGCCGTGATCGGTATCGCCGAAGTCGACGGCAAGCGCGCAGCCTATGATTGGCTGGATGCCGTAGCCGGACATTTTTTCGGAGAACTCCAGCGCACCGAACATGTTGTCGGTGTCGGTCAGAGCGAGGGCCGGCTGCCGATCGGCTTTCGCGAGCTCGGCCAGCCGCGAGATTGTGAGCGCCCCTTCCAGCAGGGAATAGGACGAGTGCACGTGCAAGTGCACGAAATCGAGGCCGGCCATGTCAGTGACTTTGTCTGATTCCTTCAACCCGCACAGAGTGAGGACAGTCGGCAGCCGCGTCCACTGAGAATGCCGCTGCCAAAGCCGCTATGCCCGCTTTTCGCAGCGCGCTGTGAAGACGAGGATGATCGGGGGGCCAGCCATCACGACGGAAGTCGGCGGTGCAGGCCCTACAGATTTCCGAGCACCTGAGTCCAGATGGCGATCATTCCGACAAACAGTGATAGCGAGGCCAAGGCGGCGGCTTCCTGAACTACGGTTTTCAACATGGCGTCCCTCCTAGAACGGAGAGAGAACATAGTTCAGTGTTTGTTCCTAAGTCAAGGCCAGCCACTTTTGATCATAATTTCTAGCACAATCAAATACTTATGAGGTTATCCTCAGGTGAAATTCCCTGCATCCGCGGCCGCGTCATTCCATTTCGATGATCTTGCCCTCTCGCAAGGTCACACGCCGGTCCATACGGGCTGCGAGATCCATATTGTGGGTGGCAATGATCGCAGCGAGTCCCGATGCGGTGACGAGTTGCGACAGAGCGCCGAAAACATGCTCCGCGGTATGGACATCGAGATTTCCGGTGGGTTCGTCAGCCAACAGGATGCGTGGGGCGTTGGCGACCGCGCGCGCGATTGCGACGCGCTGTTGCTCGCCACCTGAAAGCTCCGCTGGCCGGTGATTTAAGCGGGCCCCCAATCCAAGGTATTCGAGCAGCTCCGACGCCCTCGCCTTGGCCTCGGTCCGCGCCAGGCCGCGGATCATCTGGGGCAGCATGACATTTTCCAGGGCAGAGAATTCCGGCAGCAGGTGATGAGACTGGTAGACGAAACCGACTTCATTACGACGAATCCGGGTCCGTTCATGATCGGCAAGTATCGACGTCGACCGGCCGTCGATATAAACGTCGCCGTGATCGGGTTGCTCAAGCAGCCCGGCGACGTGCAAAAGCGTCGACTTGCCGGCGCCTGATGGCGCAACCAGCGCGACTGACTGCCCAGGCCAGAGCGCAAGCTCGATGCCGTTGAGCACATGAAGCGTCTCGTCGCCCTGCCGGTATTGACGCTCGACATCGTGCAGAAAAAGGATCGGGACATCCTCTTCCTGCCGAGCTTGCGGCGGCTGTTCCTGCTCCTGGACCATTTCCGTCCTGGCAATGGTGTAGGCCTCACTCATAGCGCAGCGCCTCCACGGGATCGAGACGCGCCGCGCGCCATGACGGATAGAGCGTAGCAAGCAGGGACAGCACGAGTGCCATCACCACGACAGCCGTGGTCTCGCCGGAATCCATCTGAGCGGGCAGATGCGAAAGAAAATAAAGCTCGGGCGAAAACAGTTCGGTATTGGTCAGCCAGGACAGGAATTGCCGGATGCTCTCGATGTTGAGGCAAATCACAATCCCTAGGAGAAATCCGACGATCGTCCCGATCACCCCGATCGAAGCGCCGGTAATGAGAAATATGCGCATGATCGCTCCCTGTGTCGCCCCCATCGTGCGCAGAATTGCGATGTCCTGGCCCTTGTCTTTCACGAGCATGATCAGGCCGGAAACGATATTGAGCGCGGCAACGAGCACGATCAAGGTCAGGATCAGGAACATCACGTTGCGCTCGACCTGCAGCGCATTGAAAAAGGTCGCGTTGCGCTGACGCCAGTCGATCATGAAGACCGGCCGCTGCGCGGCGTCTTGCACAGGCTTTCGGTAGCGGTCGACGCGGTCCGGGTTGTCCGTATAGATCTCGATAGCGGTAACGTCGCCGGCGCGATTGAAGTAGGCCTGCGCCTCCTTCAGCGGCATGAAGACCATGGCGCTGTCATATTCCGACATGCCGATCTCGAACACCGCGGCGATCCTGTAGACCTTGATGCGCGGCGTCGTGCCCATGGGCGTGACGGCGCCGCGCGGCGCCACCAGCGTGATGTTGTCACCCGAGCGGAGCGAAAGCTGATCAGCAAGCCGCCGCCCGATGACAACGCCCATGTCCTCATCGAAGCCCTTGAGCGTGCCCTGCTTGATGTTATTGGCAATCGACGGAAGCTTCTCCAAATCCATCAACCGGATGCCACGGATGAGTACGCCACCGGCATTGAACGGCGACGACGCCAGCGCCTGGCCCTCAACGATTGGCGCCGCGAGGCGAATGCCTTTGACGCCGGCGACGCGGGCCGCCACCTCGTCCCAGTCGGTCAGAGGTTTCTCCAAAGGCTGGATCAGCAGATGGCCGTTGAGGCCGAGAATTTTGTCGAGCAATTCCTTGCGGAAGCCGTTCATCACCGCCATCACGATGATGAGGGTGGCGACGCCCAGCATAATCCCGAGAAACGAGAACCCGGCGATGACCGAGATGAATCCTTCCTTGCGCCGCGCCCGTAGGTAGCGCAGCGACAGCATCCATTCGAACGGGGAGAAGGGCCGCGTCCCGATGGCCTCAGTCATTCATATTGTTCCCGCGTTCGACTGTTTACACAGATTCTGGCGGATTCGTGCCCGCCAAGACAGTCAAAGCCCTTGTCAACACACAGGATTTTTGTAGCGGGGCCACGGCTAGCAAGCCCGGCTCAGGCCTCTTTCTCAAGCAATCCAAGTGCTCGCCGAAGCGCCTCTGCCGCCGCCTTGCGCTCGTCCCCCGTCATACGATCGACTTCAAGCTCAAGCCGTAGATGCGCTGTCTCAGTCTGATCCGGATTCTGGTCTATTCCGATCACAGCATAGGTCGCGACCGGCTGGGCGATGCCTTTGACCTGGACGTTGCCTCGCTCCTCGCAGCGCACACTATCCTTGACCAAAGCATAGGTCTCGAACGACAGCAAAATCCCGCCTGCCGGCGCTTCATGCTCCAGCCGTGACGCCAGATTCACAGTGCCGCCGACCATCGTATAGTCCATGCGATCGTCGCTGCCGAAATTGCCGACCGTGCAATATCCAGTGTGAACGCCGATCCGGCAGCGCAGGGGTGTTTCAATACCACTGTTGCGCCATTCAAGCGTGAGTTCGCTAACCCGGCTTTGCATCGCGATCGCCATTTGGACACAGGCAAGCGCATCTTCTTTCACCCCAAGGGTCGCGGGATCACCGAAAAACATGACAATCGCGTCCCCGACGTACTTATCGATGGTTGCGCCATATTGAAGCGCAATCTTCGACATTTCGGTGAGGTAGTGATTGAGCAGCTTGGTGAGATCCTCCAATTCCATCTTTTCGGTAATCTCGGTGAACCCGACGAGGTCGGAAAAACAAACGGTGAGCTTTTTGCGTTTGCTCACGATCTTGACATCCTGCTGGCCCGTAAAAATTGAATCGTAGACCTGGGGCGCCAGATATTTTGCGAGCTTGGAGGCGCCTCGGCAAGCCGACGCTCGCTGCGCAGCCTCGCCTGCTCCGCGCGACGCAGCGGGGTGATGTCATAAAGCCAAAAGAGGCGTTTGCCTCCGGCAACTGCAACATGGCCACCGTGGTAAGCGACCTGGACGTAGGAGATCAGCAGATTGAGCAATTCGCCGTGCTTGGTCTTAAAAATTACTTCTTCGTTCAGCAATTGCCCGCCGCGCGTCCGTAATGTTTCGACTATGCGTTCACGATGATTGAGGTCGTGCCAGAACCGCTTGCTATCGAACAACTCCAGCTCTTCTTTATCGTAGCCGGTTAGTTCACGCAGACGCCAATTGTGGAACAAAATCCGACCATCTTCGTCGACGACAGCGACTGCGGCTGGGCTGTAGTCCAGAATTTCGTGGAGTTGCCGCTCCTGCTCAATGACCTCGTGTTGCGTCAGTGAGGTAATGTCATAAACCCACAGGACGCGTTTGCCGCCGACGAAGCTGATATGCCCGCCATGGTAGGCGACCTGTACATAGGAGAGCAGGAGATGAACGAGCGTGCCTTTTTTAGTCCGCCAGATCACCCTCTCATTCAAACTCTGACCGCCCCGCTCATTTAATTGATTGATGATCTGCGTTCGCTGTTTGAGATCGTGCCAAAGCAGGCGACTATCGGAAAAATCCAGTTCGTCCTTGCTGTACCCCACAATCTCGCGCAATCGCGCGTTGTGAAAAAGCAAGCGGCCATCTTCGTCAACGACGAGCAGCGCTGCCGGACAGAATTCCAACATTTCACGAAATTGGCGCTCGTGCTCGGCCGCTTCGACCCCTAGCCCGCGGCCACCATTGGTAGCCGTCGATGGTCTTGCACCTGCGTCAGACGACATGCGCGGTCCCCCCCGGCCGACCAGGAATACTAGCACTTATTCCGCAAATGCCCGACCACGCGAGGTGCGTTCAAGTCTTCGGACGCGCCAGCAGATCGAGCGCTGCTGCTGGACTCATGTTCTCCCGGCTGCCATCCGCACGCTTCTTGACCTCGACCTTGCCTTCGGCAAGCCCGCGCGGCCCCACCAACACCTGATACGGGATTCCAATGAGATCTGCGGTCGCGAATTTCGCTCCCGGCCGTTCATCGAGATCGTGATAGAGCACTTCGACCCCCTTCGCCGAGAGATCTCGGTAGAGCTGTTCGGAAGCGCCGTCCGTTTCGGCCGCGCCCTGCTTCAGATTGAGGAGCGCGACCTTGAATGGCGCGACCGGCTCCGGCCAGATGATGCCGGCGTCATCGTGCGAGGCTTCGATCAGGGCGGCGACCAGGCGGCTCGGGCCTATGCCGTACGAACCCATGTGCACCGGCACTTCCTTGCCATCAGCCGTCGCAACCACCGCCTTCATCGGCTCCGAATATTTGGTGCCGAAATAGAAAATATGACCGACCTCGATGCCGCGCGCCGAGACCTGCTTGTCGGTCGGCACTTTCGCGAAAGCGGTCGCATCATGCATTTCGGAAGTCGCGGCGTATTGCGACGTCCATTTGTTCACGATCCCCTGCAGTCCCGCGACATCGTCGAAATTTACGGTCGCCGGCGGCACTGCCATGTCGAGATAATCCTTGTGGCAGAACACTTCGGACTCGCCGGTTTGCGCAAGAATGATGAATTCGTGCGACAGGTTTCCGCCGATCGGCCCCGATTCAGCGCGCATCGGAATCGATTTTAGCCCGAGCCGCGCGAACGTGCGCAGGTAAGCGACAAACATCTTGTTGTAGGAATGCGTGGCACCCGCCTGATCGAGATCAAACGAATAGGCATCCTTCATGAGAAATTCGCGACCGCGCATCAGGCCGAAGCGCGGGCGCACCTCGTCGCGAAATTTCCACTGAATGTGATAGAGGTTGAGCGGCACATCCTTGTAGGAGCGGACATAGGCACGGAAGATTTCCGTAATCATTTCCTCGTTGGTCGGGCCGAAGAGCATGTCGCGCTCATGCCGGTCCTTGATCCGCAGCATCTCCTTGCCGTACGCGTCGTATCGCCCGCTCTCGCGCCAAAGGTCAGCCGACTGCATGGTCGGCATCAATAACTCGATCGCGCCGGAACGATTCTGCTCCTCGCGCACGATCTGGCAGATCTTCTGCAGCACGCGAAACCCCAGCGGCAGGAAGGCGTAGATGCCAGCGGCCTCCTGCCGCATCATGCCGGCGCGCAGCATCAGCCGGTGTGACACGATCTCCGCCTCTTTCGGCGTCTCGCGCAGGATGGGCAGGAAATAGCGGGACAGGCGCATGGAATCCCAGGAAGATTCGAGGTGGCGGCGTCAGAGTGAAAGCGGATCGGCCGCAAAAACACAAGAGCCGCGGCATTTCTTCGAAAATTTATCGAAGGACTTCGCATCTATAGTCTGATAGACCGCCGCCGCGGGCCGGAGAGAACATGCACACAGGCTTTAAACGGGCCCTGAGCATTGTGGCGATCGCCGCGATCGCCCTGCACGGCACCTTGTGGGGTGGAACGGCGACCCGTGCGGCGGCACCGACGGTCGACCCGTTTTCAGTCATCTGCCATAGCGGCGGAAACGTCGACGCAGCTCCGGATCAGGCCCCGACAAGCCCCGTCTCGGCACCCAGCCACGCATGCGACCATTGCAATCTCTGTGGCTCGGCACCCTCACCCGCGCCCTCTCCTGCCGCTGTCGTCATTCAGTTTCTTACAACCCGACCGTCGCACGTGCTCGAGCCGGTATCGACCATTCCGCGCGCCGGATTCGAGTTCGCACTGAAAGGTGCCCGAGGTCCTCCGGTCTTCGCCTGACGTCCATTCGCTGCCGGTCCAGCCGGCAAGCTCATCCGTCAACGCGATACTGGTGACTTCCATGTTCAGAAAATTATGGCCTTGGGCCATGCTGGCCAAAATGCCCGGACTTGCCTTAGCCGTGGCGCCATCAGCGGTCCTTGCTCATGTCACACTCGAACAGCAACAGGCGCCTGTCGGCACACCATATAAAATTGTCCTGCGCGTCCCGCATGGCTGCGGCGATTCCGCAACCATTCGTCTGACCGTGCAAATCCCCGAGGGCGTCATCGCAATCAAGCCGATGGCGAAACCCGGCTGGCAGATCGCCACAACGCGCGGGACTTACTCAAAGAGCTACAGCTTTTTCCACGGCGCGAAATTCACCGAAGGCGTCAAGGAACGTGACATGGAGCGGCAGCAAGCTGCCGGACGCCTTCTACGACGAATTCGTACTGTCAGCCTTCATTGCTGGCGAGCTCTCGCCCGGAGAGATGTTGTATTTTCCCGTGGTGCAGCAATGCGAGCAGGGCGAACATCGCTGGGTCGAGATCCCAGCCGCCGGCAAATCCGCCAATGAGCCCGCGCCGGGCGTCATGCTGCTGCCGAAGAGATAGGAGTTAGCCATGACTATCCCCCGATCAATGGCCGCCGCCCTCGGTGCGGGGTTCGCGCTTTTGCCGGTCGCGGCCTTTGCGCACGCGCATCTCGATCATGCAAGTCCCGGCGGTCGGCAGCACGGTGACGAGGCACCGAAGGAAGTTTCGCTCTGGTTCACGGAGGCGCTGGAGGCAAAGTTCAGCACCATCGAGGTGCGCGACGCGCAAGGCACGGCTGTGCAGGCAGGACCCGCCACACTTGACCGTGACAATGCCGCGCAACTCCGCGTACCGCTCAAGGCACTGCCACTTGGCACCTACAAAGTGATCTGGCGCGTGCTTTCGGTTGACACCCATCGTACGCAAGGGAACTTCACCTTCCGCGTCGGGCCCTAGGCCCGGCGCATCGAGGTCATCCCGTGATCGCCGATCCGCTCGCGCTTATTCGTGCCGTACATTTCGCGGCAACGCTGCTGGCGTCGGGAACGGTTTTCTTCGGGGCAGTCATTGTCGGGCCAACGCGTTTGCCGCAGACTTTTTCGGTCACTCGCAGGCAAACGAATGTCCTGCTCTGGACTGGACTCGTGCTGTCCGTCCTAACCGGTGCGATGTGGGTCGTCTGGCTCGCCGCGAACATTCTTGGCGAGTCGCTCGCTGACGTATGCCTGCACGGAGGAGCGTGGTCGATACTGTCCGACACACGCTTCGGATGGATTTGCTGTTTGAGATTGATACTTGCGATTTTTCTCGGGTTTTTCGTGCTCGCTCCAGTGCACCGCGCCTGGCCCCTTGCTGCCGCGGTCGCGTTCCTTGCTTTGCCCGCTTTCGCGAGCCACGCGGGTGCCGCACCCGGACTGCGGGGCGATGTCTATGCCGTCTTTGATGCTGTGCATCTGCTCTCGGCCGGCGGCTGGCTTGGAGCGTTGCCTGCTTTCGCGTTGCTGCTTTGGACGGCCCGCCAGCGAAAAAAGCCTGACTGGTATGATTTTACGATCAAGGTCACTCGCCGGTTCTCACGGCTCGGCGCCGTGTCCGTTGGCGCCCTGCTCGCAACGGGAATCGTGAATAGCTGGAACCTGCTCGGCGGTCCGCGCGATCTGTGGACGACGGATTATGGGCGCCTGATCGCCTTCAAGATCATTCTGTTCGCCGCGATGGTTGGAGTCGCGACTGTCAACAAATTCCACCTCACGCCTCGCCTGCCGGCGCGTTCTGCCTTGCGCAACCTGCAGCGCAACAGTCTCGCCGAGATAGGGGTCGGGCTCTGCGTGCTCGTGCTCGTCGGCTATCTCGGGCGGCTACAGCCGACAGCGCATGTTCATCCGGCAACGACGACAATCCCGCCCGACGCCGCGTTCACCCATATCCACACGCCCGAGGCTATGGCCGACGTTACGATCAGCCCCGGACGCGCTGGGCTTTCCGCCGTAACGATTCGCGTATCGCGCGAGGACTTCACCACTTTCGCGGCAAGGGATGTCCGCCTTGTTCTCGACCCGCCTGCCACTTCCGGCAATTCACTCGATCGCGATGCCAAATGGCAACCGGATGGAACATGGACGGTCGATGACGTCGCCTTGGCATGGCCGGGAATCTGGACCGTTCGCGTGATTGTTATTGCGCAATCAGGAGAGACAATCGTACTCGATGCCCCCATCGTCATCGAGCGTTAGCCGGCACGAATGGTGGTGACAGGGCAATGGTGATCGGATAGCGTGCACGCCATCCGTATGAGAGGAACTGGCGTCAAGACCGGTTCACCTGCGGTCCAAGTCTTGGGAGGGAAGCAAGTCCTAGGCGCGTCGAACGCAGCCGCCCCGACAACGATCAGCTACCGGGGAAAGAACTAAACAATTTCACGAGCAGGGCTTCAGGCCCTGCTCTTTTTTCGACGACCCATACTCAGCGACGTGGCGGACCTGAAATCGTCATCAGGAAGTCGTAGGGAATAAGATTACGCGAATAGAGCACATACAGAATTCCGAAAATGACCGTCGCGACCACGGTCGTCCAACCGAGCTTTTGCCAGACGCGATGCGTTGCCGGTGCGCCGGGGTCGGTACCGGGAATGACATCTCCGCTTTCCTCCTGGTTGCGCACGCCCCAGGGCAGAATGGCAAACAGCGTTATCCACCAGATCAGGAAATAGATGGCAATGAGCGTGCTTGTGCTCATTGGCCTTATGCCTGCTCGAGCTCGACCAGCGTGCCGCAGAAATCTTTGGGGTGCAGGAAAAGGACTGGCTTGCCGTGTGCGCCGATCTTCGGCTCGCCGTCGCCGAGCACGCGCGCGCCCTGCGCCTTGAGGGTGTCACGGACCGCGCGAATATCTGAAACCTCATAGCAAACGTGATGGATACCCCCGTCGGGGTTGCGTTCGAGAAATTTCGCAATCGGGGAATCGGTACCGAGCGGCTCGAGCAACTCGATCTTGGTGTTGGGCAGCGTGATAAAGACGGTCGTCACACCATGGTCGGGCTGCGGCACCTGCGCAGAAACCTCGGCCCCGAGCGTGTCGCGATAGACCTTCGATGCCTTGGCGATGTCACGCACGGCAATTGCAACATGGTTGAGACGGCCGATCATTGTCCTCCTCACACGCTTTTCTGCATCATACCGTCAAGACGTGAACATGGCACATGGGCTTCTTGCCCCAGCGCTGGGCTACTGCAGCTCGAACGGCGCGACGCACTGCCTCGGCTACGGCGTCTGGATCGCGCCGCCGTGCGCGCGGCAAGGATTTAAGGGTTTCCAGAACGGCATCGTGGACAGCTTCGTGCAAAAGGCCACCATCACGGTCGCGCTCCGGAATACCAATGAGATCGAGCGAAGGATCCTCGACCAATTCGCCTTTGTCGGTAATGGCAATCGCCACCGAAACAGCCCCGGCAAAGCTCAGTCGCCGACGGTCGGCGACGGTGCGCGCGTCAGCCTCCACCAGCAGCATGCCGTCCTTGTAGATACGCCCCGCCGGCACTTCGTCGACAATTCGGACCTGCGGCGAGAGTTGCACCAGATCACCGTTGCGGCACTGAATGACGTCGCGCACGCCGCAGCGACGGGCAAGCGCGGCATGCTCGTGCAGATGCAAGGCCTCGCCATGCACCGGGATCAGGACCTTCGGTTTGACCCAGCCGATGAGCTCTTCCAGCTCGGCACGGCGCGGATGCCCTGATACGTGCACAAGGTGGGTGCGGTCGGTAATGACTTCGATGCCTTGCTCGATAAGAAGATTGATGACCCGGTTCACTGCCTTCTCATTGCCGGGGATGGTGCGGGCGGAATAGATGACCAGGTCACCGGCGGAGAACGTCACCTCGGGATGCTGATCCTCAGCGATGCGCGAAAGGGCCGCGCGCGGCTCGCCCTGGCTGCCGGTGCAAAGCGCCACGACTTTGTTCGGCGGAAGATAGCCGTAGGCATCCATCGGCCGGAAATCCTGCACTCCTTCGAGATAGCCGGTTTCGCGCGCGACCTGCACAACGCGCTCCATGGCACGGCCGATTACCACGACCTCGCGATCCGCCGCTCTCGCCGCGTCCGCAACCGCGCGCAGGCGAGCGACGTTGGAGGCAAAGGTCGTCACCGCGACGCGTCCCCGCGCCGTCTCCACAAGCCCGGCAATTGTTTTGGCAACGTCAGCCTCCGATGGCGAACGGCCCTCGCGCACAGCATTGGTCGAATCCCCGACCAGCACCAGACAGCCCTCCTCGCCCAGGGCCCGCAGTTTCTTTTCATCGGTCGGATCGCGAAGAATAGGTGTTGGATCGATCTTCCAGTCGCCGGTGTGCAGCACGGTGCCGCCGGGCGTGCGGATGATCAGCGCGTTCGATTCCGGGATGGAATGCGCCATGGTCACCAGCTCGACGCTAAACGGGCCAACATCGAAGCGGCTGCCTAGAGCGACGACAGTCACGGGAATTCTCGGCGAACCCGGCTCGCCCGCGCATTTCGCCTCAAGCAAGGCGGCCGTGAAAGGCGTGGCGTAGATTGGCACTTTCAGGCGCGGCCACAGGTCGATCAGCGCGCCGAAATGATCCTCGTGCGCATGCGTGAGCACCAGGCCTGCGACATTCTTGCGCTCTTCGACCAGGTATCGAACGTCCGGAAGGATCAGGTCGACCCCCGGGAGGTGCTCTTGGGAGGCAAACGACACGCCGAAATCGACCGCAAGCCACGTGCGCCGCCGATTGTCACCGATCCCGTAGATCGACAGGTTCATGCCGATCTCGCCGACACCGCCAAGCGGCGCAAATACCAGTTCCTGTGGCCCGGGCATGCTCAACGCCCGCCGAAGCCGAAGACTTCGCCGGCGGTGACCGGAGTTACCCTGCCCGCCTGGTCAAGCAGCAGGCGCCCGGCGTCATCGAGACCCTGGAAACGCCCAGTAAGCTCCCGCTCGGGCAATCGCACGCGTAAGGTCTCGCCGAGGCCAGCCGCCCGTTTGAGCCAGTCCGCCCGGCTAGCCGAGAAGCCCAGGCCGCCCTTCCACTGCGCCAAACGCTTCTGCATGGCCCCTGCGAGCTCCTGGAGCAAAGCGTCGGGCACAACCAGCGCGCCCAGACCAGCAAGATCCGCTGCTGGATAATCGGTGTTGTCCGGATGGGCAGCACAATTCACGCCAATGCCAATTGCAACGGCGAATACCGGCGCGCTTTCGCCCTCAAGCAGAATGCCGGCGACCTTCGCCTTTTCGACCAGCAGATCGTTCGGCCACTTCACTTTCAGGTCTGGTCCGAGTTGCGGCGCGCAGCCCGCAACTGCATCATGCGCTGCAAGCGCCGCCACGAACGAGAGTTGTGGCGCCAGCGCCGGCGGCGACGGTTCGCTCAGCAGCAGCGTCGCGTGGAGATTGCCGGCAGGCGACACCCAGTTGCTGCCGCGGCGGCCGCGGCCGGCGCTCTGTGTCCGTGCCGAAACCCACAGCGGGCCACGCTCGCCGGCGCGCGCGAGCGCCAGCGCCTCGGCATTTGTGGAGCCGAGAGTCTCGTAGTTCATGTGCCGGACCCCCGCCAGGTCCGTGGCTTCGCGGTTCATTCAAAACAGTGATTTCGCCGCCGCGGTCGCCGCGCTCACGAGCGGCGCCGGATAGGCAATGAACAGGATGTTGACGAGACCCGAGACGCCGAGCACCAGGCGCAGCAACGCCGGCATGCGCTGGAATCCGCGCGCCGGCTCGTCGAAATACATGGTCTTGACGATCGCCAAATAGTAGTAGGCGCCCACCACGCTGGTCAGCACGCCAATGACCGCGAGCGTGAACAGCCCGGCCTTGATGGCGGCAAGGAAGACATAGAATTTCGCAAAGAAACCGGCGAGCGGCGGAATTCCCGCGAGCGAAAACAAAAGAACGCCCAGGAAGAACGCCATGGTCGGATGCGTGCGCGCGAGGCCCGACAGATCGCTGATATTCTCGACCAGCTTGCCGTCGCGGCGCATGCTCAGGATCACCGCGAAAGTGCCAAGCGTCATCGCGACGTAAATGCTCATATAGACGAGCACGCCCTGCACGCCCTCGGGCGTGCCAGCTGCAAGGCCTACGAGTGCGTAGCCCATGTGGCCGATCGAGGAGTAGGCCATCAGCCGCTTGATGTTGCGCTGACCGATCGCGGCAAAGCTCCCGAGCGCCATGGAAGCGATCGATACGAACACCACGATCTGCTGCCATTCATGGGTGATGCCGGGAAACGCCACCACCGTCGCGCGCGCAAAAATTGCGATACCGGCGACCTTCGGCGCTGCGGCAAAAAACGCAGTGACCGGTGTCGGCGCGCCCTCATAGACGTCGGGCGTCCACATGTGGAACGGAACGGCCGAGATCTTGAAGCAGAAGCCGACAAACAGAAACACCAGGCCGAAGATCAACCCGATACTGGCGCCCGACTGCGTCGCCTTGGCTATGCCGGCAAAGTTGACCGTTCCCGTAAACCCGTAGATCAGGGACGCGCCGTACAGCAGCATTCCCGACGACAATGCGCCGAGCACAAAATATTTCAGCCCTGCCTCAGTCGATTTGAGGTTCTCGCGATTGGATGCCGCGATGACGTAAAGCGGCAGGCTCATCAGCTCGAGTCCGAGGTAAAGTGCGATCAGGTCGGAGGCAGAGATCAGCATCAGCATGCCGAGCGTCGACAGCAGAAAGAGGGCTCCGTACTCGAACTTCTGCTGATTTTCGACAGTGAGATAGTCGAGTGACAGCAGGAGGGCCCCGCCGGAGCCGACCAACGTCAGCACCTTAAGGAAGCGGGCGTAGTCGTCGACGATAAAACTGCCGCCGAACATTACATGGGTATCCAGCGGCACCGAGCTGAGCGCCGCGCCGGCGAGAAGCAGCACGATGAAGCTGAACCCATTCACCACCGCGGCGCTGCGTTCGCCGATCGCAACGCCGAGCATCAGCATTGCCATGGCGCCACAAGCAAGCACCAGCTCCGGCAGCAGCGGGATCAAGTCATGAAGGGTGGGCAGCTGACTCATCGGCACACCCTATTGCAAGGCCAGTGCCGCGGTTTTAGCCGCCGCGACCGCGTGATTGTAATTTTCCAGCAATTGCGCAACAGACGCCGCCGACATATCGAGCACGGGCTTCGGCGCCACGCCGAACAGGATTGTCAAGACGACGAGGGGCGCAAAAATCACCGCTTCGCGCCAACCGATATCGCGGATACCTTCAAGCGAAGGCTTCAGGTTCCCAAAGATCATCTTGCGATAGAGCCACAGGGCATAAGCCGCCGACAGGATGACGCCGAGCGTAGCGAGCGTGGCAACTGCAGGATTGGCCCTGAAAGTGCCGATCAGGGCCAGGAATTCGCCGACAAAACCCGATGTCCCCGGCAGGCCGACATTGGCCAGAGTGAACACCATGAAAACGAAGGCATAGAGCGGCATCCGATTGACCAGCCCGCCATAGGCCGTGATCTCGCGCGTGTGCATGCGGTCGTAGACCACGCCAACGCAGAGAAAGAGCGCTCCCGATACGATGCCGTGCGAGATCATCTGGAAAATGCCGCCGGCGATACCTTGGGTTGTGGCCGCAAAAATACCCATTGTGACGAAGCCCATGTGCGCGACCGACGAGTACGCAATCAGCTTCTTCAAGTCTTCCTGCATGAGTGCAACGAGCGACGTATAGATGATGGCGACGACAGAGAGCGTGAAGATCAGTGGCGCAAAATCGTGGCTCGCAGCGGGGAACATCGGCAGCGAGAAACGCAGGAAACCATAGCCGCCCATCTTCAGCAGGATGGCCGCCAGAATGACGGATCCGGCCGTCGGAGCCTCCACATGCGCATCAGGCAGCCAGGTATGAACCGGCCACATCGGCATCTTCACGGCGAAGGACGCGAAGAAGGCAAGCCAGGCCCACTTCTGCAGGCCGAGCGGAAAGCCGTGACGCAGCAGCGCCACAATGTCCGTCGTGCCCGCTTCCCAATACATCGCCATGATAGCGAGCAGCATCAGCACCGAGCCGAGCAGCGTATAAAGAAAGAACTTGAAGCTCGCATAGACGCGACGCGGGCCACCCCAGATACCGATAATCAGGAACATCGGGATCAGGCCGCCTTCGAAGAACAGATAGAACAGGACGAGATCGAGCGCCGAAAAAGTGCCGACCATCAGGGTCTCCAGCACCAGGAAGGCGATCATGTATTCCTTTACGCGTGTCTGGATGACCGTCCAGCTGGCGAGAATGCAGAGCGGCATCAGCGCCGTCGTGAGGATGACGAACGGCAGTGAAATACCGTCGACGCCCATCTGGTAGGAGGAAATGCCCAGCCAATTGTATTTCTCAGCGAACTGAAATTCCGCCGAGCTAGCGTCGAACCGCCAGACCATCACCAACGAGATCGCAAACGTGACGAGCGTTGCCCATAGCGCGATCCAGCGTGCGGTGCCGCGTGCCAGGCGCTCGTTGCCGCGCACCAGCAACATGACGAGCAGCGCGCCGAACAGCGGCAGAAACGTGACGACGGAAAGGATTGGCCAGTTCATTACCGGCCCCCCGTCGCAAACATGAACCAGGTGATGAAGGCCGCCGCGCCGATCAGCATCGCGAAGGCATAGTGGTACAGATAACCCGTCTGCAGCCGCACGACGTTGCGCGTGACGTCGAGAACGCGCGCCGACACCCCATCCGGCCCGAAGCCATCGATCAGCCAGCCGTCGCCGCTCTTCCACAGCAACCGGCCGAGCCATTTTGTCGGACGGACGAAAATAACCTCATAGAGCTCGTCGAAGTACCACTTGTTGAGCAGGAAGCGATACAGCACATCGTGCTGGCGCGCGAGCTCAACGGGAATGTCCGGACGGCGGATGTAGAAGTGCCAGGCGATCACAAAGCCGATCACCATCATCACCGTCGGTAGTATGGCGATTTGCAGCGGCACATGATGCATCTCTTCCAACACATGATTGGTTTTTGCGAAGGTCAAGGACTCCCGGAAGAAGCCCTCCACGCCGTGGCCGGCGAAGATTTCCTTGAACGGCAGGCCCGCGAGCACAGAGCCGGCGGCGAGGAACCCGAGCGGGATGAGCATCACCATCGGACTTTCATGCGCCTCGCGCCAATGCATGCGGTCATGAGGCTCGCCGTGGAACGTCTTGAAAATCAGCCGCCAGGAGTAGAATGACGTGAGCAACGCGGCCGTGACCGTGCAGAGGAATGCATAAAGAGCCATCGGATTCTTTCCGACGAAGGCCGCCTCGATGATCGCATCCTTTGAGAAATATCCAGCTGTAAGCGGGAATCCCGTAAGCGCCAGAGTGCCGATGATCATCACGATATAGGTATAGGGAATGCGATCCTTCAGGCCACCCATGTGACGGATGTCCTGCTCGTGGTGCATCGCGTGGATCACCGAACCCGAGCCGAGGAACAGCAGCGCCTTGAAAAAAGCATGCGTGAACAGGTGAAACATGCCAACTGAATAGGCCCCCACGCCCATGGCCACGAACATGTAGCCGAGCTGGGAGCAGGTCGAATAGGCGACGATCCGCTTGATGTCGTTCTGCACGAGACCGATCGTCGCTGCGAACAACGCAGTGGTGGCCCCGATCAGCGTTACGAAGGTCTGCGCATGCGGCGCGAGTTCGAACAATGGCGATAGCCGCGCCACCATGAACACGCCGGCCGTCACCATGGTGGCGGCGTGGATGAGCGCAGAGACCGGCGTTGGACCTTCCATCGCGTCCGGCAGCCACGTGTGGAGCAGGAACTGCGCCGACTTGCCCATGGCGCCCATGAACAGGAGCAAGCAGGTAATCGTAAGTGCGTCTGCCTGCCAGCCGAACATATTGATGGTCTTGCCGGTCAGCGCCGGCGCCTGCGCGAAGACGGTGTCGAAATCGATCGCGCCGGTCAGCATGAACAAAGCAAAAATGCCGAGCGCAAAGCCGAAGTCACCGATCCGGTTGACAATGAAAGCCTTGATCGCGGCCGCGTTCGCTTCCGGCTTGTGATACCAGAAGCCGATCAGCAGATAGCTAGCAAGCCCGACGCCCTCCCAGCCAAAGAACAGCTGCACGAGATTGTCCGCCGTCACCAGCATCAGCATGGCGAACGTGAACATCGACAGGTAGCCGAAGAAACGCGGCCGGTAAGGGTCTTCATGCATGTAGCCGATCGAGTAAAGATGCACGAATGCCGAGACCGTGTTCACGACCACCAGCATCACGGCCGTGAGCGTATCGATGCGCAGGGACCACTCGACCTTCAGGTCGCCCGCTGCCATCCACGTAAACACCGGTACGCGCGCATCGTGGTGCGCAAAGCCGACGTCCACAAATGCGATCCACGACAAGATCATGGAGATCAACAGCAGCGTCGTTGTGATCAGTTCGGCCGTACGCGAGCCGCCGGCGGCGGGTGCATGCCCCTCTTCCTCATGATGCGACGAATGAATTGCCGTGCCGCCGTGCACTACCGGCCCGCCGTGATGCGACCCGTGATCTGTTGCATGGTCTTCACCACCCGGAGCCGGGCCCTTACCCGGAAAACGGACGCGCGCGCCGGCCAGTGCAATCAAGCCAGCCAGGATCGCGCCAAGAAGCGGAAGAAAAACGATCGCCTGATACATTCCGCTACGCCCCCACCCCCGTCATGCCCGGCCTTGTGTCGGGCATCCACGGCTTGGCTACACAAAGAACGACGTGGATGGCCGAGACATAGGCGTGCGAAAGCACGCCGTCCTTCGGACGGCTATGCCCGGCCATGACGGCTTCTATTTGCACCGGATGCATCCCGTTTAGCCCTTCATCAAATTGATGTCTTCGACGGCGATCGAACCGCGGTTGCGGTAGAAAACGACGAGGATGGCAAGACCGATTGCGGCTTCCGCTGCAGCGACCGTCAGCACCAGCAGCGCAAAGATCTGCCCCACGATGTCGCCGAGGTGCGTCGAGAACGCCACGAGGTTAATGTTGACCGCAAGCAGGATCAGCTCGATCGACATCAGGATGATGATGACGTTCTTGCGATTGAGAAAAATGCCGAAGATCCCGAGCGTAAAGAGGATCGCGGCGACGGAGAGATAATGGCCAAGGCCGACGGTCATGTATTGCTCCCCAGCCCCTGCCCCGACCGTACCTTGACAATCTCGATCGAGGCCGCCGGCGTGCGTGCAACCTGCGTGGCGATGTCCTGGCGGCGAACGCGGGTGCGGTGCTGCAAGGTGAGCACGATGGCGCCGACCATCGCGACCAGCAGGATCATTCCGGCGGCCTGGAAGAAGTAGACGTAGCGCGTATAGAGAACGAGGCCGATGGCCTCGGTATTCGTGACGCTTGTCGGAATTGGCGCCGTGATCGCCTGCGGAATACCCGGGCCAATTGCCCATGCGCCCACGACCAGCAGAAGCTCGGCGAGAAAGATGCCGCCGATCAACATTCCGATCGGCAGAAATTGCAGCACGCCCTGCTTGAGCTCGGAGAAATCGACGTCGAGCATCATCACGACGAACAGGAACAGCACGGCGACCGCACCGACATACACGACAATCAGGATCATCGCGAGAAATTCGGCGCCCATCATTACGAAAAGGCCCGCCGCATTCACGAAGGCCAGGATGAGATACAGCACCGAGTGCACGGGATTGCGGGCGGCGATCACCATGAAAGCGCTGGCCACGCAGACGCCCGCAAACAGATAAAAGAACAGCGCGGCGATCATGCGTTACGCTCCACGCTCTCTCTTACCCTCCCCTGGAGGGGGAGGGTCGGCGAGCTTCGAGCGCAGCGAGAAGCGAGGCGGGGTGAACGAGTAGACCTCACCCCACCCCGCCGCCTCGCAAACGCTCGGCGGCGACCCTCCCCATCCAGGGGAGGGTAGAAGTGAGTTCGTTGCGCGCGCGGACAAAAGCATCACCGTCACCTGTATGGCGCATCGAGCGCGATGTTCTTCGCGATCTCGCGTTCCCAACGATCGCCGTTCGCCAGTAGACGCTCCTTGTCGTAGTAGAGTTCTTCACGCGTTTCGGTGGCGAATTCGAAATTGGGCCCTTCGACAATTGCATCAACGGGGCACGCCTCCTGGCAAAGCCCGCAATAGATGCACTTCACCATATCGATGTCATAGCGCGTGGTTCGCCGGGTGCCGTCGTTGCGACGCGGGCCGGCCTCGATGGTGATCGCTTGCGCCGGACAAATTGCCTCGCACAGCTTGCACGCGATGCAGCGCTCTTCCCCGTTGGGATAGCGGCGCAACGCGTGCTCGCCGCGGAAGCGGGGCGAAATCGGGTTCTTCTCATGAGGATAATTGATGGTGGCCTTCGGCCTGAAGAAGTAGCGCATGCCGAGCACGAAGCCGGTCACGAACTCCAGCAGAAACAGGCCCTTCGCTGCGCGATCAAGTCTCATTGCATCCTCATTTCACCGCGCTTGTCGCGAGCGCGCCGTATTGAATGACGGCTGCGACGATCACCACCATCGCCAGCGACAGTGGCAGAAACACCTTCCATCCGAGACGCATGAGCTGATCGTAGCGATAGCGTGGAACGATGGCTTTGACCATCGCGAACAAAAAGAACATGAACAGCGCCTTGAGCGTAAACCAAATCACGCCCGGTACCCATGTGAAGGGGGCGTACGGCACCGGCGGCAGCCAGCCACCCAGAAACAGTATTGTCGCCATGGCGCACATGGTCGCGATCGCCACGTACTCGCCAAGCATGAACATCATATAAGGCGTCGAGCCGTACTCGACCATGAAGCCCGCGACCAGCTCGGATTCCGCTTCGACAAGATCGAACGGCGGGCGATTGGTTTCCGCCAGCGCCGAAATAAAGAACACGACAAACATCGGAAACAGCGGCAGCCAGTACCAGCTGAACAGTCCATAAGGACCGTCCTGTGCCATCACAATTGCCGACAGGTTCAGCGAGCCGGCGCACAGCAACACGGTGATGATCACGAAGCCGATCGAGACTTCGTACGACACCATTTGCGCCGCTGAGCGCAGCGCGGCGAGAAAGGGATATTTCGAGTTGGAGGCCCATCCGGCCATGATCACGCCGTAGACCATGAGCGATGAGATCGCGAAGATGTACAGGACGCCCACGTTGATGTTGGCGATGACCCAGTTCGGGTTGACCGGGATCACCGCCCATGCGGCCAGCGCGAGAACGCAGGTGACCAGAGGCGCGAGCAAAAATACGCCCTTGTTGGCGCCGGCTGGTATCACCGGCTCCTTCACGACGAACTTCAGCAGATCGGCGAATGATTGCAGCAAGCCCCATGGACCGACCACATTGGGTCCGCGCCGGATCTGCACGGCCGCCCAGATCTTGCGGTCAGCCAGCAGCACATAGGCGACCGCGACAAGCAAAATGACCAGGAGCATCACCGACTGGGCGACGATGACGATCAGCGGCCAGATATACGCCCAGAAGAAATCCATCGCCTACTCCGCCGCCGTCTTTGCGGCCGCATGCGCCAGCGCGGAGCATTCGGCCATGATCGCCGATGCGCGCGCGATCGCATTCGTGAAATAGAAATCCGTCACGGACGACGTCAGCGCGGCCTTGTCGGTAGAACCGCCAAGCTTGGCGAGCTTCTTGAGGTCACCGGCATCGCCGGCCGCAATCTGCCCGATGCGCGCCAGATGCGGATGCGCGGCGAACATTGCCTGCCGCAACGCGCCGAGTGAATCGTAAGGAAGTTTGGAACCGAGTTGGTCGGAGAGAGCACGCAGGATCGCCCAATCTTCACGTGCTTCTCCGGGTGGGAATGCCGCCCGGTTGGCCATCTGCACGCGGCCCTCGGTATTGACGTAAATCGCTGATTTTTCGGGGTAAGTCGCGCCGGGCAAAATCACGTCGGCACGGTGCGCTCCGCGGTCGCCGTGGGTGCCGATATAGATGACGAACGCACCCGGCTGCACCTCGATTTCGTCTGCGCCGAGCAGGAAAAGGACATCTAGTCCGCCGCCCGCCATATGCGCGGCGTCAAAACCGCCCGCGCCGGGCACCAGACCGAGGTCCAGCGCCGCCACACGCGACGCCGCGCTGTGCAGCACAGAAAATCCGTTCCAGCCGTCCTTTACCGCGCCAAACTCCGCCGCCGTCTTTGCGGCAAGCGAAGCAATGGCCGCGCCGTCCTGACGTGCAAGCGCGCCTGCGCCCACGAGAATGAGCGGACGCTGCACTGCCTTCAGCGTTTCCGCGAACCTGCTGTCAGCGAGGGCCGCAAGGCTTTCCGCACCGGCGCCAAGATAGTCATAGCTGTACGTAAGGTCGGCCTTCTCGCCGATGAGACCGATCGGAAAATTGCCGGCTCGCCAACGCTTCCGAATACGCGCATTGAGGACCGCCGCCTCGCGGCGCGGATTTGACCCGACGATCAGCAGCGCGTCCGCCTGCTCGACGCCGGCAATGGTCGTGTTGAACAAATACGACGCGCGGCCCCATTTCGGATCGACCGCCGCGCCGTCTTGGCGCGCATCGATATTGGGGCTGCCGAGACGATCCATCAGCTCCTTGAGCGCAAACATCTCTTCGGCGCCGGCGAGATCACCAACAATCGCACCGATGCGCTTGCCGGTGCTGGTCTTTACCTTGCGAACGATATTCGAAAAGGCTTCCGCCCAGGACGCCGGCTGCAGGCGCCCGTTCACGCGCACATAAGGCTGGTCGAGACGCTGCGTCCGCAGCCCGTCGACCACATGGCGGGTCTTGTCGGAAATCCACTCCTCGTTCACGTCCTCGTTCGCACGCGGCAAAATCCGCATCACCTCGCGCCCACGTGTGTCGATGCGGATGGCCGAGCCGATCGCGTCCATCACGTCGACTGATTGGGTCTTGCCGAGCTCCCACGGCCGCGCGGTGAAAGCGTAAGGCTTCGACGTCAGCGCACCGACCGGGCAGAGATCGACCACATTGCTCTGCAGCTCCGAGGTCATCGCGTGTTCGAGATAGGTCGTGATCTCCATGTCCTCGCCGCGGCCGATGGCACCCAGCTCCGGGACACCGGCGACCTCGGTCGAAAACCGAATGCAGCGCGTGCAGTGGATGCAGCGCGTCATGATCGTCTTGACCAGCGGGCCGATATATTTGTCCTCGACCGCGCGCTTGTTCTCCTGATAGCGGCTGGCATCGACGCCGTACGCCATCGCCTGGTCCTGCAGATCGCATTCGCCGCCCTGGTCGCAGATCGGGCAGTCGAGCGGATGGTTGATCAGCAGAAACTCCATCACGCCTTCGCGCGCCTTTTTCACCATTGGCGTCTTGGTGTTGAGGATTTTCGGAGATCCGTCCTTGTTCGGCGGCAGGTCCTTCACACCCATCGCGCACGACGCCTGCGGCTTGGGGATGCCGACAACCTCGATGAGACACATGCGGCAATTGCCGGCGATCGACAGACGCTCGTGAAAGCAGAACCGTGGAATCTCCGCGCCCGCAGCCTCGCATGCCTGAAGCAACGTGTACTCCGGCGGGACGTCGATCTCTTTTCCGTCGACGATGATCTTGGTCATGCCGCGTGCTCTCTCGGCGCATCGCAACGCGCCGTCTTCCATAGTTTCGCCTCGGGCATCTGCCGCCAGCCGAATGCATGGTCGCTCGGCCCATGCGCGATAAGATGGTCGAGTCGCGTGACGCCTTCCGCCATATCGGGGTGATGCCCGGCCGGAATCCACCAAAGCACCAGCGTGGTTTCGACCGGCACGAACCATTCTTCGCGTCGGGAAAAGAAACGCCGGTGCAGTGTCTGCCAGACAAAGCGCTCGAGCGCTTCGACGCTTTCCCAGACCGTCAGATTCGGCAGGATGGCTGGGTCATCATAGACGCGCATGTTCATCGCGTGGCCGCTCGCGTCCTTTAGCCGCCAGACAAATCCTTCGATCTTGTCCGCGAGCCCGTTCACCCGATCGACGTTCTCGACAAATTCGCGCATGCGCGGATCGTCGAGCGGATACCGTATCCGCGCGATGTTGAACTGGGCGAGATGGCGCGTGTTTTCCATCATGCCGCCGACTCGTTCGGCGCGCAGCGCGCCGTTTTCCAAAGCTGGACGTTGGCCGTCTGCCAGTCGAAGGCGTCGTCGCTCGGGCCGTGCTGTTTAAAATGTTCCAGGCGCGCGACCGCTTCCTCGACACTCGGCCGATGTCCGGCAGGCACCCACCACATCACGAAATAATGGCCCTCGAAGTGCTCGAACCATTCCGCGCGACGGCCATAGAAGTGCTTGTGGATCGTTTGGTAGACGAAACGCTCGAGCGCCTCGACATTTTCCCAAACCGACAGGTTGATCGCAATGCGTGGGTCGGCATAGGGCCGCGTGCTTGTGGAATTGCCGCTTTCGTCAATGTAACGCCACACGAAGCCGGGTGTACGCTCGGCGAGGCCATTCACCATCGCGAGATTGTCGGTGAAATCCCCCATCCGCGGATCCTCGATCGCGTAGCGGATACGCCCGATGTTGAGTTGGGCGAGATGATGGTTGGCCGGCTGCTGCATCGCCGTCACTCCGCTGCCTGCGGCACTGGCTCCGCGCACGCCGTGGCTGTCGGCATTGCGTGAATACTCGTCGATGCGGCGCTCGATCTCGGGGCGGAAATGCCGCAGCAGACCCTGCACCGGCCACGCTGCGCCGTCTCCGAAGGCGCAGATGGTGTGGCCCTCGATCTGCTGCGTCACCTGCATGAGCATATCGATCTCGCGCTTCTGCGCGCGGCCTTCGGCCATGCGCGTGAGCACGCGCCACATCCAGCCCATGCCCTCACGGCACGGCGTGCACTGGCCACAGCTCTCGTGCTTGTAGAAGTACGAGATGCGCGCCATCGCGCGCACGATATCTGTCGACTTATCCATGACGATCACCGCGGCGGTGCCGAGCGCGGACTTTTTGTCGCGGCAGCCGTCGAAATCCATGACCAGTGAATCCGCCCAGTCCTTTCCGGCCGGCACCAACGGCATCGAAGATCCGCCGGGAATGACCGCCAGCAGATTGTCCCAGCCACCGCGCACGCCGCCCGCGTGGGTCTCCAGAAGCTCGCGTAGCGGAATGCCCATCGCCTCTTCCACGTTGCACGGCTTCTCGACGTGGCCGGAGATGCAAAACAACTTGGTGCCGGTGTTATTCTGACGACCGATACCGGCAAACCACGATGAGCCACGCCGCAGGATGTCGGGCACGACGGCGATCGATTCCACGTTTTGCACCGTGGTCGGACAACCGTATAGACCCACATTTGCCGGAAACGGCGGCTTCAGGCGCGGCTGTCCTTTCTTGCCTTCAAGGCTTTCAAGCAGCGCGGTCTCCTCGCCGCAGATGTAGGCGCCGGCACCATGGTGGACGTAAAGATCGAAATCCCAGCCGTGCACATTATTCTTGCCGATGAGCTTGGCCTCGTAGGCCTCATCGACCGCCACCTGCAGCCGCTCCCGCTCGCGAATGAATTCACCGCGCACGTAGATATATCCAGCGTTCGCACCCATGGCGAAACCGGCGATCAGACAGCCCTCGACAAGAAGATGCGGATCGTGCCGCATGATCTCGCGGTCTTTGCAGGTGCCCGGCTCGGATTCGTCGGCGTTGACCACGAGATAGTGCGGACGCCCGTCAGATTTCTTCGGCATGAACGACCATTTCAGGCCGGTCGGGAAGCCGGCGCCGCCGCGTCCACGCAGGCCTGCACTTTTCACCTCTTCGATGATGGCGTCGCGCCCTTTTTCCAGAAGGGCCTTCGTTCCATCCCAGGCGCCGCGCGCACGCGCGCCCTTGAGGCCCCAGTCATGCTGGCCGTACAGATTTCTAAAAATGCGGTCCTTGTCAGCAAGCATGGGTCACGCCTTCTCCTTCAGCGTGGTTGCGCCGCCGATGGGCGCCGACAGTTGCCGGTCAATCTGCGGGCCCGGTTTCACTTTCTTGCCTGCAGCGAGATCGTCGAGAATCTTGTTGAAACTGTGCGCCGTCAGATCCTCGTAGTAGTCGTAATTGATCTGCGCCATCGGCGCGTTCACGCAGGCGCCGAGGCATTCGACCTCGACCCAGGAGAATTTGCCGTCCTTGGTAACCTCGCTTTGATCGCCGATCCGCTTGCGGCAGATCTTCTCGAGGTCGTCGGCACCCCGCAGGCGGCACGGCGTCGTACCGCAAAGCTGCACGTGGAATTTGCCGACCGGCCACAGATTGAACATCGTGTAGAAGGTCGCCACCTCGAGCGCGCGGATATGCGCCATGGCGATAAATTCGGCGACATGCCGGATTGCAGCTTCCGGTAACCAGCCGCCGGACTGCTCCTGCGCACGCCAGAGTAGCGGAATGATCGCCGATTGCTGCCGGCCCTCCGGATATTTGGTGACCTCTTTCTTCGCCCAGGCAAGGTTGTCCTTGCTGAAGGCGAAATCCTTCGGCTGCAATTCGGGCGGAGCGAGGCGCCGGACGCTCATCGATCGACCTCCCCGAACACGATATCGATCGAACCGAGAATGGCGGAGACGTCGGCGAGCATGTGGCCGCGCGTAAGGAAATCCATCGCCTGCAGATGTGCAAAGCCCGGGGCCCGGATCTTGCATTTGTACGGCTTGTTGGTGCCGTCCGCGACGAGATAGACGCCAAACTCGCCCTTGGGCGCCTCGACCGCCGTATACACTTCGCCCGCTGGCACGTGGTAACCCTCGGTATAAAGCTTGAAGTGATGGATGAGCGCCTCCATCGAGCGCTTCATCTCGCCGCGCTTGGGTGGCACGATCTTGTTGTCGTCGATATTCACCGGACCCTGGCCGTCCGCCGAGCGCAGCTTTTCACAGCACTGCTTCATGATTTTCGCCGACTGCCGCATCTCTTCCATGCGGATCAGGTAGCGGTCGAAGCAATCGCCGTTCTTACCGATCGGAATGTCAAAGTCGAACTCGGGATAGCATTCATAAGGCTGCGCCTTGCGAAGGTCCCACGCCGCGCCCGAGCCGCGCACCATCACGCCGGAGAAGCCCCAGTTCCAGCAATCGGCCAGCTTGACGACGCCGATGTCGACATTGCGCTGCTTGAAGATGCGGTTGCCGGTAAGCAGCGCATCGAGATCGTCGACGACTTTGAGGAACGGATCGCAAAATGCGTAAATATCATCGACCAGTTTCGGCGGCAGATCCTGATGTACGCCGCCCGGCCGGAAGTAGGCCGCGTGCATGCGAGAGCCCGACGCGCGCTCGTAGAACACCATCAACTTCTCGCGTTCCTCGAAGCCCCAGAGCGGCGGGGTGAGCGCGCCGACGTCCATCGCCTGCGTCGTAACGTTGAGCAGGTGAGACAAAATTCGTCCGATCTCCGAATAGAGCACGCGGATCAACTGCGCGCGCCGTGGCACCGTGATCGCGAGCAGCTTTTCGATCGCAAG
This sequence comes from uncultured Alphaproteobacteria bacterium, assembly GCA_963736275.1. Taxonomy (GTDB): domain Bacteria; phylum Pseudomonadota; class Alphaproteobacteria; order Rhizobiales; family Xanthobacteraceae; genus Pseudolabrys. Next base: position 87,246 of record CAVTOP010000007.1, on the reverse strand, counting down.
GCAGAAGGCGTGCTCCTGATTCATCGGCGCGACGTAGTCGAGCCGGTCAAAATACGGCACCGCCTGCAGGTAGGTCTTGTGCTCGATCAGCTTTTCGGTGCCGCGGTGGAGCAGACCGATATGGGGGTCGACACGCTCTACGACTTCGCCATCGAGCTCGAGCACCAGACGAAGCACGCCGTGCGCGGCCGGATGCTGCGGACCGAAGTTAATGGTGAAATTGCGCAGCTCGGTTTCGGCCATTGAGTCAGTCGTTCCAAATTGGTGAATAGCGAATAGTGAGTAGCGAGTAGATCTTATGCATCGTTCCGTCTGCGCTGTATTGCCCGGATCAAGGACCTCAACATCCTTCCAAGTTCGTCACATCGACTTAGCAGAGCTTTCACTTCTTCTGACTTGGTCATACCAACTCTCACTGCGAGAATTAGGTGTGTTTCAAGCTCCTTGAGCGAACCCTGAGACACCCTCAGGAATTGCACAAACACTCCACTATTTTCTCTACCGTGCCCCTCCGCGATGTTCGCTGCGATAGATGCCGCGGCTCTTCGAATCTGGCTTGTCATTCCGTACAGCTCGTCCTTCGGAAAGCGTCTCGTTAAAAGGTAGGATCCCTCCGCAAGGGCCATCGCGTCCTGCCAAACCTTCAGGTCACGGTACGAACTAATCCTAATTGCACAGCCTCCTCTTCTATTCGCTACTCGCTAATTCCCTATTCGCTATCTTCACCTTTTCAGCGACCTTCGCGTTGAAGCGGTCCCATGCCACGACGACCCGCTCGTGACGGCCCTCGCCAATCAGGTCCTTGCCGTCATGCGCCCTGACCTTGAACGTCAGCTTGCGGCCGTCGACCGCGACCAATTCGGCATCGACCTTCACCGTGAATCCGATCGGCGTCGCCGCCAGATGCGAGACATCCACGTGCGTGCCGAGGGAGCCTTCGCCGGGATCGAGATGCGGCTCCATCAATTGCGTGCAGGTCCATTCCATCAGCACGATCATGAAGCCGGTCGCGAACACCTTCGGCATCTGCGCGATGATCGGCGATTCCGGGTAGGTGTAAGGGACGGTCTTGTTCTCCGGCACCTTGTACGAGAATGAGCGCTTGAGGCCGGGCTTCAAGGTCGGTTTCATATCTACGACCCCTTCCCTTCGGCCTTCGCCTTCTCATCGCCCGGCAGTACGTAATCGGTGCCCTCCCAGGGCGAGAGGAAATCGAAGCTGCGGAATTCCTGCGCCAGCGCGACCTTGTCGTAGACGACGCGCTTCTGCTCGTCGTCGTAGCGCACCTCGACAAAGCCGGTGAGCGGGAAGTCCTTGCGCAGCGGATGACCTTCGAACCCATAGTCGGTGAGGAGCCGCCGCATGTCCGGATGACCGGTGAATAGCACCCCGTAAAGATCGTAGGTCTCGCGCTCGAACCAGTCCGCGCCTTTGAATACGTCGATCAGCGAAGGGACGGGCGTCGTCTCGTCGGTTTCGATCTTGATCCGGACACGCTGATTCAGACGCGGCGACAGGAAATGATAGACGACATCAAACCGCTTCTCGCGCGACGGCCAGTCGACCGCCGTGACGTCGATGATATTGATGAATTGGCAGGCGGGATCGTCGCGCAAGAATTTCGCAACCGATACGACATCCGCGGCCTTTGCATTAACTGTCAGCTCGCCATTTGCCACCGTGTAGCCGGCGACCGAGGCGCCGAGCGCATTCCGGATCGTCTGCCCAAGCCTTTCGAGCGTGTCGTCCATTCCGCAACTCCGTCTAACGCTCGATCGTGCCGGTGCGGCGGATTTTCTTCTGCAGAAGCATCACGCCGTAAAGCAGTGCCTCCGCGGTCGGCGGACAGCCCGGCACGTAGATGTCGACCGGCACGATGCGATCGCAGCCGCGCACGACGGAATACGAATAATGATAATAGCCGCCGCCGTTCGCACACGACCCCATGGAGATCACGTAGCGCGGCTCCGGCATCTGGTCGTAGACCTTGCGCAAGGCCGGCGCCATCTTGTTGGTGAGCGTACCGGCAACGATCATGACGTCGGATTGTCGGGGCGACGCGCGCGGCGCGAAGCCGAAGCGTTCGGCGTCGTAGCGCGGCATCGACATCTGCATCATCTCGACCGCGCAGCACGCCAGCCCGAACGTCATCCACATCAACGATCCGGTGCGCGCCCAGGTGATCAGGTCGTCGGCGGCGGTGACCAGAAAGCCTTTGTCGGCGAGCTCGGCATTCATGCCGGTGAAAAAGGAATCGTCCGCTCCCGCCGGCTTACCGGTGCGCGGATCGAGAATTCCCTTCGGCGCGGGTGCGACGATGCTCATAGGCTCATCAATCCCATTCCAGCGCCCCCTTCCTCCACTCATATATGAAGCCGACGGTGAGGACGCCAAGGAACACCATCATTGACCAGAAGCCGTAGTGGCCGATCTCGCGAAAGACCACTGCCCACGGGAACAGGAAGCTGACCTCGAGATCGAAAATGATGAATAGAATGGCAACGAGATAAAAGCGCACATCGAACTTCATGCGCGCATCGTCAAAGGCGTTGAACCCGCACTCGTACGCCGAGAGCTTTTCCGGATCCGGCTGCTTGTATGCAACGATGAAGGGAGCAATCAGGAGCGCAAGACCGATGCCGAGCGCGACCGCTATGAAAACTACGAGGGGCAGGTAGTCCATCAGCAATGCGCTCATCGGCGACCTCAAGCCTGCAGCCCCACCCTACTGGATTGTACGCCCGTCCGGACCCACACGGCAGCCCGAACGGCGCCGGTTTACCCCGCACAAACAGGCCCTTGTTTGCTGGAATAGCCTCAAGAACGGGAGCGAGCGAGGCTTAGCGCAGCATATCTGGGGTGGCAAGCCGACATTGGACGGCATCCACGAGCGTTCTGCTTCAATTGTTGCCCTCGATTGACAGGACAACGAGCCGCCCTCGATAGTCGGCACGATGACATCAATTGCATAACCCGGACGAAGACGGCCCATGGTGCTCCTGCGACAAATCGTGGCCCTGTTTGCGCTCGCGGGTGCCGTCATAGCTTCGGCGTCGGCCGCAATAGCCGATGACTATCCCTCGCGCCCGGTCAAAGTCATTGTTCCGTTTGGCGCAGGCGGCCCGACCGACGTCTACACGCGCGCCATCGCGGAGGAGCTGCGCAAGTCGTTCCACCAGCCTTTTATCATGGAGAATCGCCCAGGAGCGGGCACGACCATCGGCACCGATGTTGTCGCGAAGGCGGCGCCTGACGGCTACACCCTGCTGATGGTGTCGGGCACGCAAACCGTCAACGAGACGCTTTACGCCCACAAGCCCTATCAGCTCATGCGCGACCTCGTTCCGATCGCACCGCTCATCGATACCGACCTTGTTCTCGTGGTGCATCCGTCAGTGCCGGCAAAAACCGTGGGCGAGCTTCTCGCGCTGGCACGCGCCAAACCGGGCACCCTCAATTACGGCTCGTCCGGGCCCGGCTCGAACTACCACATGGCCGGCGAGCTTCTAAAAAACCTCACCGGAATCGATATCGTGCACGTGCCGTACAAGGGCTCAACCGGCGCCCGCAACGACATTCTCAGCGGCCAAATTCAAATCCTATTCGATTCGGTGCCGACTATGGCGCCCCAGATCAAGGCCGGAATGGTGCGCGCACTCGGCACCAGCGGAAAGACACGCTCGGCGATATTGCCGGATGTGCCGACCATGGCAGAGGCCGGCGTACCCGGTTTCAACGCGACGCTGTGGGTTGGCTTCATGGCTCCGACGAGCACACCAAAACCGATCGTCGACAAACTTCATGACGAGATCACCAAGATCCTGCGCCGGTCCGACATCAAGCAAGCCTGGGAAAAGACCGGTGCGACGCCGATTGCAATGACGCAACCGGAATTCAAGAGCTTCATGGAAACTCAAGTGGCAAAGTGGGCGGAGGTCATCAAGACCAACCGCATCGCACCGATCAATTGAGACTTCAGCACAGGTGACGCGATGAACGAGATGAGCAAGCCGCCCGCCGCAATCAAGGGCGAGGATCATTGGACCAGCAGAGACGGCGGCGTGAAGCTGTTCCTGTTTGAAAAATGTGCCGGCGACCCTGGGAAGAGCATCGGCACGATCCTGTTCGTGCACGGCTCGTCGATGGCCTCACAACCCACTTTCGATCTGCAGGTGCCGGGCCGTCCCGATTCGTCAGCGATGGATCACTTCGCGCGCCGCGGCTACGACTGCTGGTGCGTCGACATGGAGGGCTACGGCCGCTCGACCAAGGACCGCGACAATAATGCTCCGATCGCGCAAGGCGCCGACGACTGCTACGCCGCAGCGTTGTATATCCAGAAACTGCGCGGCAAGCGACCGTTTCTGGTTTACGGCATTTCATCCGGCGCGCTGCGTGCGGCGATGTTCGCGGAACGACACCCGGGGCTGGTCGCGCGGCTTGCGCTCGACGCCATGGTGTGGACCGGTGAAGGCTCTCCCACGCTCGAGCAGCGGCGGAAGAGGCTTCCCGAATTCCAGTCGAAGAACCGGAGGCCAATCGACAAGGCTTTCATCCACTCGATTTTCGATCGCGATCATCCCGGCACTGCCGAGGAGAAGGTGATCGATGCGTTTGCGGTCGCGGTTACCGCGCTTGATAGCTCGGTGCCGACCGGCACCTATGTGGACATGTGCTCGAGATTGCCTGTGGTCAATCCGGAGAAGATCACCGTCCCCACGCTGATCATGCGCGGCCAATGGGACGGCATTGCTTCGATTGAGGACCTGCTGAATTTCTATGCGAAGCTGCCGAACCCGGACAAGCAGTTTACGGTGATGCCCGGAATTTCACATGCGAGTTTTCAGCAGAAGAACTACATGCTGGTCTACCACATCCTCGCGAGCTTCTTCGCGCAGCCGGCGCCGATCTACAGAGGCTAAGACCTTCAAGAGCGCTAGGCGCCCACTTTGTCGGCGAGATCGCTGAGATCCCGGCCCGCTACATCGACCTTCATCGTCGGCGCGCGTTCGCCGGTATCGGGTCCATATTCGTCGGGACGCGCGGTATGGCCGGTGCCCAAACCGCATGAAGCGGCGGCAGCGAGATCGTTGCTGTGCGCAGCCACCATCATGCATTGCTCCGGCTTGAGATCGAGCGCCTCGCAAGCCGCGAGATAGACACGCGGTTTCGGCTTGTAGTCGCCGGCGATTTCCGCACCGAGGATCGCGTCCCAGGGAAATTCATTGCGGCGCGCAAGATCGACCATCAACGATACGTTGCCGTTCGACACCGGTGCGAGCAGAAACTTTTTGCGCAGGCGCTTGAGCGCGCCCGGCACGTCCGACCATGCGTCGAGCCGATGCCATGCGAGCGTGAGTTCACACAGGACATCTTCGGACAAACCGCGCAGGCCGAAGCGTGGCGTAAAGCGTTCAAGATTGTGCCGGTGCAGCACGTCCAGCCTGCAAAATGGGATGCGGCCCGACCGCACCTCCTCCATACCGGGCTGGTATTCGCCTCGCCAGGCGTCCGCAAAAGCAAGCCAGTCGAGGTTGTGCCCAATGGGTCCAAGGATCCGCTCCGCCTCGCGGGCCACCGAGGTGCGCCAGTCGACAAGCGTCCCGAACACGTCAAAAAACATCGCCCGAACGGCAGTCATGGGTGTCCTTGCCGGGCCATTCTCGGGCCCCAAAGGACTCCAGTCCGGCAACCCACAATCATGGCTAAGTCGTTGATAAAATGGCGGGAGCGACGGGACTCGAACCCGCGGCCTCTGCCGTGACAGGGCAGCGCTCTAACCAACTGAGCTACGCCCCCGCGGGCGTTCGGACGAGTTATAGGCGGCTCAATGCATAGTCAAGGTAAACACGGGAAATTGCGAAAAAGCCTTATTTACCTAGAAGAATTGATGGTCAGACTGCCCCCGAATCGTCTATTCGGGCTGTGTGTTTGGCGTTTCGCCAAGCTCGCGGATTTAAGAGGAGGGTCCCACTGATGGCAATGGTTCCTGGAAAAGCTCCGACACCACCGACCGTCACGCTTAAGCATCTTGCAGCCGCACTCGCGGAAACGCACGAGATGTCGAAGAAACAGGCGGAGACCGTGCTCGGGGATTTCGTCGGCAATATTGTCAAGCATCTGAAGAAAGGCGAGCGCATTCGTATTGGCGGGCTCGGCATACTTCAGGTTCGCAAGCGCGCCGCACGCATTGGCCGCAACCCTGCGACCGGCGAGCAAATTCAGATCAAGGCGAGCAAAAAGGTCGCCTTCCGCGCATCGAAAGAGTTGAAAGAATCGATCTGACGACTTCCTGCCTGACCCTCCGGGGAATTACGGCAGGCGCGGAGCGGTCGCTCCCCGCCTGCCGTTTCGTTTTTGGACGATGGCAGCAATGCTTGCATCGGGCCGCAATCCCGCGATATTGGCGAGGATGACGGGCGGTTAGCTCAGTTGGTAGAGCGCCTGCTTTACACGCAGGATGTCGGCGGTTCGAGTCCGTCACCGCCCACCACATTTTCCCTTCGGAAAACATGAAGGGCGCGGTTCATGTCCTACGGCCATAGACCATCCCTCAGCGGTCGTCGCAGCTTTATTAAACATTTGACGATGTTCGGAGCGGCGATGCTGGGCGCCCGGCCGGCCGTGGGACAGCCCGGTCAAGCCGTTCAAATGCCTGGAGGACGCGCGAACATGATCAACGACATGACATTCGAAGACGTGCGCAAACTCCTTGATCTCTCGCCAAACGCGACGTGCGGGTATGTGCGCGTGACTTTCGTGAGCAATCATAAAATCGCGCCGGGTGGCATGCAGGCCCCTTTTGCCGGCGGAAGGCCGGCCGGGTCGGCGATTTATTTCATGCTGACACCCGAGGAACCGGTGAAACTCCACCGCATCCGCAACGATCAACTTTATCACTACCACCTTGGCGATCCGATCGACGTACTGATGCTGCTTGAAGATGGATCGACCGAGCGTCACACGGTCGGCCCCGACATTCACAAGGGTCACAAGGTGCAACTCTTAATTCCCGGCGGCACCTTCCATACTGCACGCGTAACCGGCGAGCGGCGCTGGTTTCTCGGCGCATCGACAGAATGGCCAGGCGTCGAGCCCGCGGACGTCGAACTCGGCAATGCAACCGCCCTCGCAGCGAAGTATCCGAAGGTCGCCGCTGAAATTCGCAGCTTCCCGCTGCCGGCAAAGCGATAAAGCGCGCCCGACCCCTACTGCGCCTGCGTGGTAATGCCGGCCTCCTTGATGATCGGCCACCACTTCTCGATCTCTGCCTTCTGGAACGCGGCAAGGCCTTCCGGCGTCTGCTGCTCGCGCGATGCCACATCCAGACCCAGCTCAGCGAAACGCGCACGCACCGCCGGCTCGGCAAGGGCCTGCACCATCGCACTGTTGAGCGTGGCAATGATATTTTTCGGCGTGCCCTTGGGCGCGAAGAATCCGAACCATCCCGACATATAAAGCTTAGGCACGCCGCCCTCGTCCGAGGTCGGAATGTCCGGTATCGACGGTGAGCGCTGCGGAGACAGGTTGGCGATCGCCTTGATCTTTCCCGCGCGGACTTGCGGGAGCGCCGCTGCGCCCTGCACGACCAGAAGATCGACCTGCCCGGAGACAAGGTCGGTCATCGCGGGCCCGGCCCCGCGATAGGGGATGTATTGCAGTTTCTGGCCGGTCAGCTTCTCGAATAGAACGCCGCTCACATTTGCCGCCGCATTCTGATTGACGAAGTTGATCTTGCCCGGATTTGCTTTCATCCAGGCCACCAGATCTTTCAAATTGTCAGCTGGAAGATCTTTCTTAGCGACCAGGAGCTGCGGATTGTTCGATATGAGCCCGATCGGCTCGAAATCCTTCTGCAGGTCGTAGTCCAGTTTATAGATGATACTGCCGACATGGGTGTCCCATTGCCCGATATCGATCGTGTATCCATCCGGCGCCGCACGCGCGACACGTCCAACGGCGATGCTGCCGCCAGCTCCACCGACGTTTTCGATGACGACGGGCTGTCCGAGCCGAGCCCGCATGTGCTCGGCCATAATGCGCGCCGCAACGTCGGTCGATCCGCCCGGCGGGAACGGAACCACAAGCGTGATCTGACGCGATGGATAGGTTTGCGCTTGTACCGACGCGATGCCGGCCAATGCCGCTAGCACCATCGCAACAGCGAATTTTCTCATAGTCGTCACCCCCCGGTGTTTGCGCCTTTGGTGTTGGCGCCTGCTCAAGGCTATCAGGCGCCGCAGCCCTTGAGAACGTAGGGGCCCGGGGCACCCTCCGCAAAACGAAAACGGCGCCCTTGCGGCGCCGTTTCTTAATTCTTGTGACGATCGCGTCTAGTGGGCGGTCAGGCCTGACCCGTCTTCATCAACAGCGGGCTCCGAGCTGGAGGTTTCCGCCGCAAGCTTGGCGCTAGCCTCATCCCACTCGATCGGCTGAGGCGTACGCACCAGGGCGCGGGCCAGCACTTCGTCCATGCGGGTCACCGGAATGATCTCCAGGCCCTTTTTGATGGTGTCGGAGATCTCCACCAGATCCTTGGCGTTCTCCTCCGGGATCAGCACGGTCTTCATGCCTCCACGGGCCGCCGCGAGCAGCTTCTCCTTCAAGCCGCCGATCGGCAGCACGCGGCCGCGCAACGTGATTTCACCGGTCATGGCAACGTCGCGCCGCACCGGAATGCCGGTCATCACCGACACTATCGCTGCGACCATGGCGACGCCGGCCGAAGGCCCATCTTTCGGCGTCGCGCCTTCCGGCACGTGCACGTGGATGTCGCGCTTGTCGAACAGCGGCGGCTCGATGCCGAAGGCAACCGCACGCGAGCGGACGTAAGACGCCGCCGCCGAGATCGACTCCTTCATGACGTCGCGCAGATTGCCCGTTACGGTCATCTTGCCCTTGCCGGGCATCATCACACCCTCGATGGTGAGCAGCTCGCCGCCCACATCGGTCCAGGCGAGACCCGTGACCACGCCGACGAGATCGTTTTCCTCGATCTCGCCGTAACGGTATTTCGGCACGCCGAGATAGTCACCAAGGCTCGCCGCGGTGACGGCGATCGACTTCTTCTTCGACGTCATCAGCTCCTTCACCGCCTTGCGGATCAGGGTCGACAGCTCACGCTCGAGATTGCGAACGCCCGCTTCCCGCGTATAGCGACGGATCAGCGTCATGAGCGCTTCGTCGTCGATCGACCATTCCTTCGCCTCGAGGCCGTGCTTGACGATCGCATGCGGGATCAGGTGCTTGCGCGCAATCTCGACTTTCTCGTCCTCGGTGTAGCCGGCAATCCGGATGATCTCCATGCGATCCATCAACGGAGGCGGAATATTGAGCGTATTCGCCGTGGTGATGAACATCACGTTGGACAGGTCGTAGTCGACCTCCAAATAGTGGTCGTTGAAGGTGTGGTTCTGCTCGGGGTCGAGAACCTCAAGCAAGGCCGAGGACGGATCGCCGCGGAAATCGGCGCCCATCTTGTCGACCTCGTCGAGCAGGAACAATGGGTTCGAACTCTTCGCCTTGCGCATCGACTGGATGATCTTGCCGGGCATCGAGCCGATATACGTGCGCCGGTGGCCGCGGATTTCGGCCTCGTCACGTACGCCGCCGAGCGACACGCGCACGAACTCGCGGCCGGTCGCTTTCGCGATCGATTTGCCGAGCGACGTCTTGCCCACGCCGGGAGGCCCAACAAGACATAAGATCGGCCCGGTCAGCTTGTTCGCGCGCTGCTGGACGGCGAGATACTCGACGATGCGCTCCTTGACCTTCTCCAGGCCATAGTGATCGCCGTCGAGGATCTGTTCGGCGAGATTGAGATCCTTCTTGACCTTGGTCTTTTTGTTCCACGGGATGGAGAGCAGCCAGTCGAGATAGTTGCGCACAACCGTCGCTTCCGCCGACATCGGAGACATCTGACGGAGCTTTTTCAGCTCGTGCGTAGCCTTCTCGCGAGCCTCCTTCGAAAGCTTGGTCTTCTTGATCTTATCTTCCAGCTCCTGAAGCTCGTCGCGGCCTTCTTCGTCGCCGAGCTCCTTCTGGATCGCCTTCATCTGCTCGTTGAGGTAATACTCGCGCTGCGTCTTCTCCATCTGTCGCTTGACGCGGGTCCGGATGCGCTTTTCGACCTGCAGCACGGAGATCTCGCTCTCCATCAGCCCAAGCACCTTTTCCAGGCGCTGCGTGACTGACGCGGTCTCGAGAATGTCCTGCTTGTCAGGAATTTTGACCGCGAGATGCGAAGCCACCGTGTCGGCGAGCTTGGCGTAATCCTCGATTTGCTGGATCACGCCGACCACTTCCGGCGAGACCTTCTTGTTGAGCTTCACATAATTTTCGAATTCGGTGATCACCGAGCGCGCCATGGCTTCCGCCTCAACGCGGTCGCCCACGTCGTCCACGACCGGATTGGCGTCGGCCTCGTAGTAGTCGTTCCGGTCAGTGTATTTGAGCACTTTCGCACGCGTGGCTCCCTCGACCAGCACCTTGACCGTGCCATCGGGCAGCTTGAGCAGCTGCAGCACGCTCGCGAGCGTACCGGTTTCGAAGATCGCATCGGTAGCCGGGTCGTCGTCGGAGGCGTTCTTCTGCGTGGCAAGCAGGATGAAGGTGTCAGAACGCATCACTTCTTCCAGCGCCTTGATCGACTTTTCGCGACCGACAAAGAGCGGGACGATCATGTGCGGAAACACCACGATGTCGCGCAGCGGCAGAACCGGATAGGCCCGGGTTTCGCCGGGTTGCAGCTGAGGTCGTGGCTTATTGGTCATTGCTTTGGTCCTTTTTGTTGTGCCCCTGCCGTTTGACCCGCTTGTGCGGCATCAGGCGGCAGTGCCGGTATGCTGGGCAAGGAGGCGCAGACGGCAGATGCTCGGCTCCCGTCGAAGAGAGCCTACGAAAGCCTCGCCCAGTCGGTAGTCAGATACGACCTTTCGTGTGCCAGTTCGGTTAGTACGCTATACGTATGGCGAACCAAAAGGCTCCGCAAGAAGCCTCGCTTTTGCCAGTTAAAGCGAGTCCCGCTTCGGTAACAACCCCGCAAAACGGACGAATCGGCAGCCTTTTCCGAAATATTTCGGGTGTGGCCCAAGCCCGGGTCAGGCGCTAGCGCTGCCGGTTTCCGCAGTCCGGTCGCTGCGGTCGGCATAGATGTACAGCGGCCGGGCGGTTCCCTCGACGACCTCCTTGGAGATCACGACCTCCTCCACGCCTTCCAGGCTTGGGAGGTCGAACATGGTGTCGAGCAGAATACCCTCCATGATGGAGCGCAGACCACGAGCACCGGTCTTCCGGTCGATGGCCTTGCGGGCGATCGCGCCCAGCGCCTCTTCGGCCAAAGTCAGGTCGATCGACTCCATCTCGAACAGCCGCTGGTATTGCTTGACCAGCGCGTTCTTCGGCTCGACCAGGATCTTCTTGAGAGAGGCCTCGTCCAGATCCTCGAGTGTCGCGACCACCGGCAGGCGGCCGACAAATTCAGGGATGAGACCATATTTGAGCAGGTCTTCCGGCTCGACTTCGCGGAAGATTTCGCCCTGTTTGCGATCCTCAGGGGCGACTACCTTGGCGCTGAAGCCGATCGAGGTCGACCGGCCGCGCGCCGAAATGATCTTTTCGAGGCCGGCAAAGGCACCGCCGCAGACGAACAGGATGTTGGTCGTGTCGACCTGCAGGAATTCCTGTTGCGGATGCTTGCGGCCGCCCTGCGGTGGCACGGAAGCGATGGTGCCTTCCATAATCTTCAGCAGCGCCTGCTGGACGCCCTCGCCCGATACGTCGCGGGTGATCGACGGGTTGTCCGACTTGCGCGAGATCTTGTCGATTTCGTCGATATAGACGATGCCGCGCTGTGCGCGCTCGACATTATAGTCGGCGGCCTGCAACAGCTTGAGAATAATGTTCTCGACGTCCTCGCCGACGTAGCCGGCTTCGGTAAGTGTCGTAGCATCGGCCATCGTGAATGGCACGTCGAGGATGCGCGCAAGCGTCTGCGCAAGCAGCGTCTTGCCCGAGCCCGTCGGCCCGATGAGCAGGATGTTCGACTTCGCCAGCTCGACGTCGTTGTGTTTGGCCTGATGATTGAGCCGCTTGTAGTGATTGTGGACAGCGACCGAGAGGACCTTCTTGGCATGGTCCTGACCGATGACGTAATCGTCGAGCACCTTGCGGATTTCCTTCGGCGTGGGAATCCCATCGCGCGACTTCACCAGCGAGGATTTGTTCTCCTCGCGAATGATGTCCATGCACAGCTCGACGCATTCGTCGCAGATGAACACGGTCGGGCCGGCAATGAGCTTGCGCACTTCGTGCTGACTCTTGCCGCAGAACGAGCAATAGAGGGTATTTTTGGAATCGCTACCGCCGACTTTGCTCATTCCAATCTCCGTTACACGCTTCCGTACTTCCTGTTGGCGGCGACGCTTCGCTTAACCGCCCACACGCAACGAAGCAAGTATCGCGCCGAAACTCCAGCACGGCGGCCCTAGTTTTGGGAAGGCCCGCACGCCCTTTATCTCCCTACACCATAAGCGAAGCATGCTAACGACCTGATAATCAAGATTCTGTTAACGATAACGTCGCACCTACAGCCGCAAAAGCGCCACCTTCGAGGCACGCAGCGCGTAGCCAGAAAGTCGGGTGGAACCTGCCCGCAGATCATCAGGCAGGCTTGGGTGAGAGCTCCTCGGGACGCTTGTCGATGACCTTGTCGACCAGCCCGAAGTCCCTGGCGGCCTCGGCTGTGAGAAAGTAGTCACGTTCAAGGGCGTCTTCGATCTTCTTGAGCGACTGGCCGGTATGCTTGACGTAGATTTCGTTGAGCCGCTTCTTCAGGTTCAGGATTTCTTGGGCATGTAGCATGATGTCGGTGGCCTGGCCCTGGAACCCGCCTGACGGCTGATGCACCATGATGCGGGCATTGGGAAGCGCGAAGCGCTGGTCCTTCGCCCCGGCAGCAAGAAGCAGCGAGCCCATCGATGCCGCCTGCCCTACGCAGAGCGTGGATACCGGTGGGCGTACGAACTGCATCGTGTCATAAATCGCCATACCCGAGGTCACCACTCCACCAGGTGAGTTGATATACATCGATACTTCTTTTTTCGGGTTCTCCGCCTCAAGGAACAGCAATTGTGCCACCACCAGTGTGGCTACCCCGTCCTCAATCGGCCCGGTTATGAAGATGATCCTCTCCTTCAAGAGCCGCGAGTAGATGTCATAGGCCCGCTCGCCACGATTGGTCTGCTCGACCACCATAGGCACCAGATAATTCATATAGGTATCGACGGGATCTCTCATTTCGTCTCCTTGACGCGAATCGGACGGGCTAGTTTAGCCGCCGCAGCGCGTCGGTGATCTATTTTCCCACAAGCAGCCGCGCAAGCCACCGCATATCAGCTGGCCGATTCGTCGTCCTTGTAGAGCTCCTCGCGTGACACTTTGCTCTCCTTCACGCTTGCAAGCTCGAGCAGGAAATCGACCACCTTTTCCTCGAAGATCGGCGCGCGCAGGGCAGCAACCGCCTGCGGATTTTGCCGATAGTAGTCCCACACCCGCTGCTCCTGACCGGCAAACTGGCGCGCACGATCCATGACCGCGCGGCTGAGCTCGTCCTCGGTCACCGTGATGCTATTCTTTTCGCCGATCTCGGCGAGCACCAGCCCGAGCCGGACGCGGCGCTCGGCGATTGCGCGGTATTCGGCTTTGGCCTTTTCCTCGGTCGTGTTTTCGTCGGCGAACGTCTTGTGCTCGTTCTCGAGCTCCTGCAGCACCGACTTCCACACACGGTCGAACTCCTCCTCGACCAAGGTGGGGGGGGCATCGAACTTGTGCATCTTGTCGAGCTCGTCGAGCAGCGCGCGCTTGATCTTCTGGCGCGACATCGATGTGTGCTCGCGCGTGATGCGATCTTTGACGGCGTCGCGCAGCTTCTCGAGCAACTCCAGGCCGAGTCCTTTCGCGAATTCGTCGTCGACCGCCACCGTGCCGGGCACCTCGACCGATTTCGCCGTGACGACGAATTCGGCATCTTTTCCGGCCAAGTCCTCTTTCATGTAGTGCGCAGGAAAGGTCACCTTCAGCGTGCGCGTTTCGCCGGTCGCAATGCCGATCAGCTGATCCTCGAATCCCGGAATGAAGGTGTTGGAGCCGATGAGCACGACTGCGTCTTCACCCGTGCCGCCCTCAAACGGCTTGCCGTCGATAGTGCCGGCGAATGAAATCGTTATGCGGTCATCTTTCGCCGCTTTCTCACCCTGCGTGCGCGGTGTGTAGGGCCGGTTCTGATCGGCGATGTTCTTGATGCCTTCGTCGACTTCGGTGTCGGCGACATCGGCGGTGAGCTTGGTGAGCTTGATGGTCTTGAAATCACCAAGGGTGATCGGCGGCACGATTTCGAGCGCCATCGTGTAGTTCAAATCGCTCTTGCCGTCGACCAATTGCTCGATCGCGCCCTCGTCGGTCGGCAGTGTGACCTTCGGGTCAGCCGCGAGCTTGAAGCCACGCTCGCTGACGATCTGGTTGTTGGTATCGCGCACGGTGGCTTCGATCACTTCGGCCATCGCCGAGCGGCCGTACATGCGCCTGAGGTGAGCGACCGGCACTTTGCCAGGACGGAAGCCGTTGATCCGGACGCGACCCTTCAGGTCGTCAAGACGCTGGCTCACTTTGGCGTCGAGTTCGGCGGCCGGTACGACGACTTTGTACTCGCGCTTGAGACCTTCCGACAGTGTTTCGGTAACCTGCATTGCTCGCTACTCGTTGCTTACACTCGTAAGACGCTCGCCTGACCTGGCGTCAACGTCACAGAAATCCGGAAACGGGTGGTCGCCCGTATTTTATAGCCCTTGGCGTGGTGCGGGCGGAGGGATTTGAACCCCCACGACTTTCGTCACGGGAACCTAAATCCCGCGCGTCTACCAATTCCGCCACGCCCGCAAGGGGCGGTTACAGGACAAACCTGGCCCCGCAATCCGGCAGGGCTTAACGCGGCCATGCCTGCCAAGGCAAGGCTTAAGCGCGCCGGCCATAAGGCGTTGGTTTACCGCGTCCAACGCCGAAAAAAGCGCCTCCGGGGCTCTCAGGCACCCCGACTATCAAAAAGCCGTTGGTAAACCCGTGGCAGCATGTCCGGGAGGTCTTCGGCAATAAGTCCGAGCCCGAATTCTTTGCCAGCTTCCCCATGCAGCCATACGGCGGCGCACGACGCCTCGAACACCGGCATGCCTTGCGCCAGAAGGCCGCAGACTATGCCCGCCAGCACATCTCCGGAGCCGGCAGTGGCAAGCGTCGGCGGTCCGTTGTCTGCAATCGCCGCACGGCCATCCGGCCCAGCCACGACGCTGTCGGCTCCTTTCAGGACCAGAACAGCGCCCATTTTGGCCGCGGCCATCCGGGCTTTCTCAAGTTTAGAGCGAGAATGCGTTTCCTGCGCCAATATGCTGAACAGTCGGGAAAACTCACCCTCGTGCGGTGTGAACACAACTGGGCGACCGGATCGCTTGCCAATCGCACTGGCCAACGCATCGGGGGCTCCGGCAAAGCTTGTCAATGCATCTGCATCCAGCACGACCGCCGCATCGCTTTCGAGTGCGACGTGCACCTGCTCCCGCATCGCCGGACCAACGCCTCCTCCAGGACCAAGGACGATGGCATTTCTCCGTTTGTCGGCGAGAAATTCCTTTAGCTCGGCCGGCCCATCGACCGCGCGCACCATGACCGCCACGCTCTCGGTGGCATTGATGGCCAAAGCCTCCTGCGGGCTGGCAATCGTAACCAACCCCGCGCCCGCCCGAAGCGCTCCGCGGCCAGCCAGGCGCGCTGCACCCGTGAATGACGGACCACCTGAAACGATGACGGCGTGGCCGCGGGAATATTTGTGCCCTTCCGATTTGGCTTGCGGGAACGTATCCCGCCAGAGCGCCGGGACATTCGCGAAAGTCGCAGGCTTGATGGTGTCGAGCACCCGATCGGAAATTCCGATGTCAGCAACCTCGATCGTTCCGCAATGCAGGCGGCCCGGAAGAAGGAAATGTCCAGGCTTGCGCCGAAAGAAGGTCACGGTGTGCGCTGCGTTGACCGCGCGTCCCATCACTGCGCCACTCGTGCCATTTACGCCGCTCGGTAGATCGACGGCAAGGACGGGCACCGCAGCCGCATTCATCAACTCGATGATGTTTCGCGCCGGATCCTCAACGTTCCGGTCCAATCCTGCACCGAAAAGCGCGTCGATGATGAGGTCACATTCCGTGAAGGATACCGGCGACGAACTGTTCATCGGGCCCCGCCAACGCTTCGCGGCCAACGCCGCGTCGCTTTTGAGACGTTCGATCTGCCCGACAAACGTAACGTTCACCGCGCGGCCACGCTCGGACAAGTAACGGGCGGCCACAAACCCGTCGCCCCCGTTATTACCCGGGCCGGCGACCACGACGATCCGGCGTGCTTGGGACAGGCGGCATGCAGCATCGGCAACGGCACGGCCCGCATTCTCCATCAGCTCGGTACTGGGGACGCCACCGGCAATAGCCAGGCGATCCGCTTCGGCCATCTCGGCTGTCGTAAGCAATTCGATCATTTGGCGGAAAGAGTATCGACGGGCCCGATTGCGGACAATTCAGGCCAACCGTTGCACCCCATGACGTCCTCGCGGCTGGCTAAATTCTAGCCACTTTGCTTAACTTGTAGGCGCCGAATATTAGGCAGCACGTTGGTCGGCTCTCTGCAATCCACACAAGTCATTGCGGAGAAGCTGTTTTTTGTCTCTCGCCGGGTTGGCACGAGACCTGCAAACCGGTAGCGCGGCTCGTTGGGACGTCGTCCGGCGAGCTGCGGGAAGGACAGGCAATGAAAAAAATCGAAGCCATCATCAAGCCCTTCAAACTGGACGAGGTGAAAGAGGCGCTTCAGGAGGTGGGCCTACAGGGGATAACTGTGACCGAGGCTAAGGGCTTCGGACGACAGAAAGGCCACACCGAGCTATACCGCGGCGCCGAATACGTGGTCGATTTTCTCCCCAAAGTGAAAATCGAAATCGTGCTCGGCGACGACATGGTGGAAAAAGCGATCGATGCGATCCGGCGCGCTGCTCAGACTGGTCGGATTGGCGACGGCAAGATATTCGTTTCCAACATCGAAGAAGCCATTCGGATCAGGACCGGGGAATCCGGAATTGATGCAATCTAGGCCGCCGGCAAAAGTCCTCGCGGCAATTTCATGAAAACAGGGGGAATGCAGTCCATGACGACAGCCAAAGAAGTCATGAAGATGATCAAGGATAACGACGTCAAATACGTCGATTTCCGATTTACCGATCCGCGGGGCAAGTGGCAGCACGTCACCTTCGACATCACCATGATCGAGGAAGATACGTTCGCGGAAGGCATCATGTTCGACGGCTCATCGATCGCCGGCTGGAAAGCGATCAACGAGTCGGACATGAATCTGATGCCGGATCCGGCGAGCGCGTGCATCGATCCGTTCTTCGCCGAGACGACAATGTCGCTGGTCTGCGATGTTCTCGAGCCGACGACCGGAGAGCCATACAATCGCGATCCGCGCAGCATCGCCAAGAAGGCCGAAGGCATGGTGAAGACGTCCGGCGTCGGCGACACGATTTTCTTCGGGCCGGAAGCCGAGTTCTTCGTGTTCGATGACGTCAAATATGCGGCCGAGCCTTACAACACGGGTTTCCGGCTCGACTCGATCGAACTGCCTTCCAACTCCGCCACCGAGTATGAAGGCGGCAATCTCGGTCACCGCATCGGCACCAAGAAGGGCTACTTCCCGGTGCCACCGCAAGAACTCGGCGCAGGACATGCGCAGCGAAATGCTCGCGGCTATGGCCAAGATGGGCGTGAAGGTCGAAAAGCACCATCACGAAGTGGCGTCGGCGCAACACGAGCTCGGCATGAAGTTTTCGCCGCTGGTGATCATGGCCGACCAGATGATGATCTACAAATATTGCATCCACCAGGTCGCGCAGATCTACGGCAAGACTGCGACGTTTATGCCCAAGCCCGTCTACGGCGACAACGGCTCGGGCATGCACTGCCATCAGTCGATCTGGAAGTCTGGCAAGCCGGTCTTCGCGGGGAACAAGTATTCCGACCTCTCGGAAACCTGCCTCTCCTACATCGCGGGCATCATCAAGCACGCAAAAGCCATCAATGCTTTCACCAACCCGACCACCAACTCATACAAGCGTCTGGTGCCGGGCTTCGAGGCGCCGGTGCTGCTCGCTTACTCCGCGCGCAACCGCTCGGCGTCATGTCGTATTCCGTACACGACAAATCCGAAGGCCAAGCGCGTTGAGGTCCGCTTCCCCGATCCGCTCGCCAATCCGTACCTCGCCTTCGCCGCGATGCTGATGGCGGGCCTTGACGGGATCAAGAACAAGCTCGATCCGGGCGCGGCGGTCGACAAAGACCTCTATGATCTGCCACCTGCCGAACTCAAGAGGATCCCCACCGTGTGCGGTTCGCTGCGCCAGGCGCTCGGCGAACTCGACAAGGACCGCGACTTCCTGAAAGCGGGCGGCGTCTTCGACGACGACTTCATCGACTCATACATCGATCTCAAGATGCAGGAGGTGATCCGTTTCGAGCACACTCCGCATCCGGTCGAGTTCGACATGTACTACTCGGCGTAAATATTCCTCCTAGTCATCGCGCAAGTTACGAAACTTTGCGATGCAACTTCGGGCGCCCCGCAAAACGGGCGCCCGATTTTTATCGTTTGCACGTCGGTCAGATGATCAGGAAGGCAACGACAGCCAGCCCGGTCGCGACACCTGCGGCCGTCGCCAGCATCTGACGGCGATGGCGGCGTGGCCCGTAGACGCCCGCGGCACGGCGCGCCGCAATCAGCGCAGCGTCGAATTCAGCTGAATTGGAGTAGGCGCAGGCCAGCGCTGCGCCGGCGCGCTCGGCATAGGCCTCAAGCTGAAGCAGGTCAGCTCCGTCCCGGGCGTAAATCGATGGTCCCCACATGCCGGAATGGTACCGCCGGCATGTAAACGAGACGTTTCAGTTCCTGGAGATGAAATTGGGCCTTATGGATCAGGCCGAGCGCGCTGATTTGCTGCGTTGCGAAATACGTGCGAATGCCGCCATACCAAACGGACGCGTGCGTCGTGCCGCCGCGATGAGTCGTGCACGCTCAGAAGCGCTCTCGGTCTCGGTCACGACCACGCGGTTGCGTCCATCGTGCTTGGCACGGTAGAGCGCAGAATCGGCCTTGGCGATCAGGGTATCAATCGGCATCGTCGCGTCGTACGAAGCGGCCGCGCCAATGCTGACAGTTGCCCCAATCGGCTCGCTTTCAATCACAGCCCCCGCGTTTTCGAAGGCAGTCCGGACGCGTTCAGCGATTTTCTGAGCAACCTCAGTACCACCCGGCACGATCGCGATGAACTCTTCGCCACCAAATCTGCCGATGATGTCGTTCAGGCGCGTGCTCGCCCGCGTCACCCGCGCGAACAATCGCAGCACTTCGTCGCCCGCCGAATGGCCAAACCGGTCATTGATCGATTTGAAATGATCGAGGTCGAACATCAGCACCGCAACCGGCTCGCCCCGTTTTGCCTGCCGTTTGCAGAGAGTCTGAGCGTTCTCGATAAATGCGCGGCGGTTGAGAACGCCGGTGAGATGATCAGTCGAAGCTGCGGTGCGGTATACGTGCACGTGATGGTCTTTCACCATCAGCATCACGATGAACGCGGTGCCGACCGCATAAAGAATCGTTTCAAGCGTGAATACAGTCAGCCAGGCACCACTATGCCCATCGGGCAGGAATGCGCGCATCGCGAGTGGCACCAGGAAGATGCCGGCATGCAGGCATGGCACCACAACCGCCGCAGCGCGCGAATAGCGCGTCCTGCGCCGCTCACGCCACAACTCCATCGCAATGAAGAAGGTGTAGACGGGGACGATCAACGCGCCGAGAACCTCGCCATTGCCATTTTCCAGCATTCCCGGAATCTGGGCGAGGCCTAACCACAGAACGGCACCGATGAAAGTCGCAAACGGCAGCACGCGACGGCCCTGGAAGAGCCGGACGCCGTTCCAAATCATACCGCAAGCGAGGAACGTCAGCGCACCCGGTACCGCCGCGGGCAGTTTAATAAGCGGAGCAGGCATTGTACCGAGCGCCATCGCCGACGCGCCAATCAGATAAGCCGAACCCCACCACGCCAGTGCGCGGACGTTGCGCTGCTGCATCCAGTCAATGATGAGGAATAGGCCGAGCAGTCCGGCAATGCAGACTGCGACCAACGACAGCGTCGGCAAATCCAGCGATGAGGATTGCAGGCCGCCCGCGAGCAACATTTGAGCTCCCACCTCCGTCCGGCGCACACTCCGCCAAACTTGGACGGTAAAATAACCCGGTTTTCGTGGGGAAATCTTTGCACTATTCGTGGGACTTCGATGAAAGACTGTCGCGAATTCTATTCAATCTTGAGCGTTGTTTTTGCGCGGGGCCCCATTCACGCGATTAATGCCGCGCGACTAAAATGTTTACAATTTGAACGATCGCGAACGGCAAACAAAAAGGCGCGCATTTTGCGCGCCTTTTATGACAATCCCAAAGACGAAATCGCTTAACGTTTCGAGAATTGGAAAGAGCGCCGCGCCTTGGCGCGACCATATTTCTTGCGCTCGACCACGCGTGAATCGCGTGTCAGGAAGCCGCCCCGCTTGAGAGCACCGCGCAAGTCCGGCTCGAAATAGGTCAACGCTTTCGCGAGACCGTGACGCACCGCGCCAGCCTGCCCTGACAGGCCGCCGCCAGAAACGGTGCACGTGACGTCGTATTGCCCGTTGCGGTTGGTCGCGACCAGCGGCTGCTGAATGAGCATGCGCAACACCGGACGCGCAAAAAAAACTTCCACGGACTTGGTGTTGACGAGGATCTTGCCGGAGCCAGGCTTGATCCAGACGCGCGCAACCGCGTTCTTGCGTTTGCCGGTGGCGTAGGCGCGGCCCTGCGCGTCGACCTTTTTCTCATATTTCGGCGCTTCCGGCGCTGCCGGCTTGAGGGTCGCCAGTCCTTCCAGAGATTGCACGGTCTCGGCCACGATCAGGCACTCCTCGCGTTCTTGCGGTTCATCGCGGCGACATCGAGCTTTTCGGGCTTCTGCGCCTCATGCGGATGCTCGGGACCCGGGTAAACGCGCAGGTTTCCAAGTTGCACGCGACCGAGCGGGCCGCGCGGCAACATGCGTTCCACGGCCTTCTCGACGATGCGTTCCGGGAAGCGCCCTTCCAGGATTGCCTTCGCGCTCCGCTCTTTGATCCCGCCGATGAACCCCGTGTAATGGTAATAAACTTTTTTCTCGCGCTTGCGGCCGGTGAGCACCGCCTTCGCCGCATTGATGACGATGACGTTGTCACCGTCGTCCACATGAGGCGTGTAGGTTGCTTTGTGCTTCCCGCGTAGCCGCATTGCGACGATCGAGGCCAAACGCCCGACGACGAGCCCGGTGGCGTCGATGGTCACCCATCTCTTCTCGATGTCGGCCGCCTTGGCCGAATAGGTCTTCATGATTAGTCCCTGAAAACGTGCGCGCGGCAGAGCCGCGCGATTTGCAGGTATCTACCGAGGGTCAGTTCGGTGGTCAAGAACTACTTTCATAAGTTTGTGTTATCTATCAATGCTTTATGAGAATGGTAATCTAATACCAAGGCTTCGCTAGCGGCTCTCCGGGATTGAATAGGTCGATGTGGCATGGGCAACGGGCTCAGATGCCCCGTCCGAGGAAATCGTGACCTCTCCAACCGCAAGCCTCTTTCCAATCTTCATGAGCCGAACATCCGCGATGATGTCTCGCGGAGCGGGTTTTCTGAGGAAATTGATACTCAGATTGGTAGTGACTGCCAGCGGCAGCGCGCCATATGCGGAAAAGACCGCGACGTACATGGCGAAATCAGCAAGCTCCATCATTTTGGCGCCTGAGACTGTGCCGCCCGGCCGCGCAATGCTTTCGTCGAACGAGCGTCGGACGCGGCAGTTGCCGTAATCTACGCGCTCAATAACTAGCCCACAGCCGGAATGGTACCCTTGCGGAAACTCCTTCGTCAGGAGCTCGTCAATTTGCTTTGCCGACATCACGGCCGGCCTTTTCAGATCATCCATCTTTCGCACGACCAGCTGGATGCTGCCTCACCGAATTTTTTGAAAGTCCCCATGCCGTCCCATGCCATCTTTGAAACGGCTTGCGCCGGCAACACCATCTTTAATAAGCGCGTCCCGTCCATTGTACCACTCCTGGATAAGCGCATCCCGCACGCTTAGTCCGTGACTACGAATGGCGGAGCGTCGATCAGCGCGCACACAGACCTGCGGGAAACGCGCGATCTCGTGCGCCAGTTCTTCTGCTTTCGCTCTCGCCCCGCCCTTGGGGGTTACGTACTCGCAAAGTCCGATCGTCAAACATTCTTCGGCCGGGACTTTCCGCCCGGTCAAAATGATTTCGAGCGCGCGACCCTGGCCGACGATGCGCGGTAGACGAACCGTCCCGCCGTCGATCAACGGCACCCCCCAACGCCGACAATAGACGCCGAAGTAAGAGTCTTTCGCCATCACGCGAAAGTCACACCAAAGACCTAATTCCATGCCGCCCGCAACAGCTGGTCCTTCGATTGCTGCGATAACCGGCTTATCCAGTTCCAGGCGAGACGGCCCTAAAGGCCCGCGCGGAATCTCACCGCCATTCCCGCGCGGCCCTGCGACCGGAATATCAAGCTCAGCGAGTGTGTGTTCGCCTTTCAGGGTGCTGACGTACTTGAGGTCCCAACCCGCACAGAAGGCTCCGCCTGCCCCGTAAAAAACAGCGACAGCAGCACTTTTATCGGCGTCAAATTCCAGAAATGCCGCAGTCAGAGCGTCCGCACTTGCGGGATCCATGGCGTTACGGGCTTCCGGCCGGTCATGGATCATCGTCCACACAGAACCGCTTTTTTCGATCCGCACGGTCATTTGCATCTCCTTAAACGTTTGAATAATTATTCTAACAATGTTAGAATTCTAGCGGCGGCAAGTTTGCCGTCAAGCATGAATGAAAATCGAAGATGGCGATGGCGGAGCGAAAGTCCGATCGGCAAAATGCGGTCGGTGAACTCAAGCGCGGACTAATCCTTGACGCCGCGCGGAAGGTGTTCGAGGCCGAGGGTCTTGAAGGGGCGTCGCTGCGCGCGATTGCCTCGGCTGCGGGCTACACACCCGCAGCGCTTTACTTTCATTTCGAGTCAAAGGAAGCAATCTACGGCGAGGTCCTTCGCCGTTCTCTCGCCAATCTTGAAGTCACGGTGAGGCATCAGACCAGCCACACGAAACGACCGGCCGATCAATTTCGCGCAGCGGCTTTGGCATTCTTCCACTACTACAACGAGAATCCCCGAGATCTCGATCTTGGGTTCTATCTATTTCGTGGCGGTATGAAGCCGCATGGGCTTGGCAAGAAACGTGATCGCGCGCTCAACGCGGCGCTCGATTCCGCGCTCAATCCGATCGCCAATGCCGCTCAAAAACTCGGCGCCAGCCGGGCCGAGGCACGACGGGTAGTGGTAGAAATTTTTGCTCATGCAACCGGCCTGCTGCTCCTCGCGCATACCGGCCGCATGCGCAAATTCGGAGTTTCCGCCACTGATCTCATGAAACGCTTCGTCGGCAATACAATTGATGCCTTGACCCGGGTCTGACCCGCGTCGGCTGGCCGTCGCATCAAGTCTTGCCGTAAAGTTCGCGTAATTTGTCCTTTGCCTTCTCCAGTTTTGACTTTCGGGTGCGGGACAGCCCCTTTCCCGCACGGTTGATGAAAAACGTGAGCATGGACATCGCGGACCGATAGGCATTCGATTTACGCCGGCGGCTGCGGTCGGCGGAGCGTTTAAGGGAGCGCGCAATGTCGCGCGGGTTCGATTTGGTGAAAACGCCCTTTTCGAGCGTGAGCGCATCGCTTTCTCGGGTGACCCGAGAGGACCACCGCCGCCCACGCTTTGAAGGCTTTGATTTTGTGCGACTCTTGGCCATGGCTTCGCGTTAACGCGAATAAAAGCCATGCCGTTCCGAGCCTTGCATGGCCTTCGCTTCCGCTTAACATAAGCAAACATGGTTTGTGGGACTGACTGAATGACCGCTCCGATCATTTCCCGTGCGGCCGAGGCGCAAGCGCCGGAACTGCTGCTGGAATACCACAGCGACAGCGCTGTGCTCATTCTCAACCGCCCGCAAACGCGCAACAGTCTTTCGGAAGCGATGCTGACCGCGCTGTCCGATGCTCTGACGGAAATTGCGGCGGATAAGGCTGTGCGCGCGGTCGTGATCGCCGCCAACGGTCCCGCCTTCTGCGCCGGCCACGACCTCAAGGAGCTTACGAGCCGGCGCAGCGATCCTGACGGCGGGCGCGCCTACTTTCGGTACATGATGAGCCTGTGCAGCAAGACAATGCTCCAAATCGTGAACCTGCCCCGGCCGGTGATTGCCGCGGTCCAGGGGGTCGCGACCGCCGCGGGCTGCCAGCTGGTCGCCAGCTGCGATCTCGCGGTCGCCTCTACGGCTGCAAAATTCGCCACGCCCGGCGTGGACATCGGGCTATTTTGCTCGACCCCCATGGTCGCCCTGTCGCGCAACATCGCGCGCAAGCACGCCATGGAAATGCTGCTCACCGGCGACGCTGTTACCGCAGACCACGCCTACCGCATGGGTTTGATCAATCGCGTGGTCAGCCCGGGGAAGGAACGTGAGGAAGCGATCGCGTTCGCGCGCAAGATCGCCGGCAAATCCAGCCATATCGTGAAGATCGGCAAGGAGGGCTTCTACCGTCAGGCCGAGATGAGCCTGGACGCCGCCTATCAATACGTTTCGGAAGTGATGGTCGAAAACCTGATGGCGCGCGATGCGGAGGAAGGATTGAACGCGTTTATTGAAAAACGGGAACCAAAATGGGAGGACCGCTGACCGCCTCACCGCGGCAACGGCAACCACTTCATCGAGAGCCACCGGAAACGGTGGCTCTCTTGTTTTTGGTGCACAGGCTTTAAGCGATAAGTGACTCGTTCTGCACCGTTTCGCTCTCGCCGTGATCTTCCGCCGGGCGCCCCATGCTCGGCAGCTGCAACACCGTCGCGCTTTGGCCCTCACAGAGATCGGTCACCAGGACGATCTTGCCGTCCGGGAATTCCAAGGCATCGTGGTGAGCCGCCGGCCGATTGACGTTGACTTGCCGGAAGCGCGCAACTCTGTGCGTCGACTTGCGCGTCGGCAAGAACCGGAACGAAGCATCGCATTCAACCTCTTTTTCGAATGCAACCTCGGTGCCCGGCATCAGGCACACGGCGACGCGCGGCTCGGCTGGGTCGGCAAAACCGCGCGTGATGGCATTGGGAAATTGAGCTGACACAAGCTTGTCACCGACCTTAGCGGGTCGAGACGCAACGTCGTGAAGACTGTAGTCACACATCGAACGCCTCCTCTTTTTGTGCACAACCTAGGCGGCGCCCCTCAGCGTTCGGATGGCAGCAAATCAGCGTGACCTTCTTATGTCGTCTGCTACCGCAATCCTGCCCAATTCAATTCGCGCGGCCTACCGTGAGCAACAGCGAAAGACTATCTTTGTTCCGCTCGGGACAGCGATCGGGGCAGTTACAAATGAATAACTCCAGCCGGGTATTCACAACGGCCGCGCAACAGGCTCAGGCCGAGCGTGGATCGGCAAAGGCCTATGCGCGCCGCATGGCCGAAGGCTTTCCGGACCGCGTCACGCCGGAGCTTGCGAAGTTTATTGCAGAACAGGATACCGCCTTCCTTGCGACCGCGAGCGGTGACGGCGCGCCTTACCTGCAACATCGCGGTGGGCCAAAGGGCTTTATTAAAGTTATCGATGAAAAGACGCTCGGCTTTGCCGACTATCGTGGGAACCGGCAGTACATCACGCTCGCCAATTTATCGGAAAACGATCGCGCGTTCCTGTTTCTGCTCGATCCCGCACGCCGTCAGCGGATCAAGATCTGGGGTCGCGCCCGGATGATCGAAGGCGATCCCGCCCTGATCGAGCGGCTGTTCGACAGCGGTTACAAGGCCAGGCCCGAGCGTGCGATCCTGTTCACTATCGAAGCCTGGGATGTGAACTGCTCCTCGCACATCGTCACTCGTTTCACTGAAGCGGAAATCGAAGACGCATTTGCAACCGTCCAGGCCAGGATCGCAGAGCTGGAGGCGGAGAATGCGCGTCTGCGCACGACCGTTGAAAAGCAACCGACAGCGCCATCCGAATGAACCACGACAGCTATTCCGACAACTATATCCGCGGCATTCTCAACACGGTGAAGACGATCGCCATGGTCGGAGTCTCGCCGAAAGACAATCGGCCTAGCTATTTCGCGTTCAAGTATCTTCTTGAGCGGGGCTATCACATGATCCCTGTCAATCCGGGACAGGCGGGCAAAGAGATTCTCGGCCAAAAGGTCTATCGGCGTCTCTCGGAAATTCCCGAATCGATCGACATGGTCGATATTTTCCGCAACTCCGCCGATGTGCCACCTATTGTTGAGGAAGCGATTTCGCTCAGACCGGAGCCGCGTGTGATCTGGATGCAGCTCACGATTCGGAATGACGAGGCTGCCAAACGCGCCGAAGAGGCCGGACTGAAAGTCGTCATGAACCGTTGTCCGAAGATCGAGTATGGCCGTCTATCGTCGGAAATTTCCTGGCTAGGGGTTAACTCGCGCACCCTGTCTTCAAAGCGCGCGCAGGCCCTGGGCGGCGGCGTGCAGCGCATGCGTCTTGGCTCGGTGCCTGACCGAGACAATGACGCCTAAGGCCTTTGCTGGCCTTGGCCGCGCGCTTCTACCTTGACGCCACCCCTCCCTACCCGCACTAATCGCGGCTTCGTTTGGTGTGACGCCATTTTCATTCCATAACGCGATCGGAGATCCTATGGGCGACGTTGAACGCAACCCAGGCTTTGCCACACTGGCGATTCATGCCGGCGCCAAGCCCGATCCAACAACCGGCGCGCGCGCGACGCCGATCTATCAAACCACGTCATTCGTGTTCGACGATGTCGATCACGCCGCTGCGCTGTTTGGCCTGCAGACCTTCGGCAACATCTACACGCGTATCGGCAATCCGACCTGCGCCGTGCTTGAGGAACGCATCGCTGCCCTCGAGGGTGGCACGGCGGGGCTCGCAATTGCGTCTGGGCATGCGGCGCAAGTCATCGTAATGCATGCCCTGATGACGCCGGGCGACGAACTCGTCGCCTCGAAAAAGCTGTACGGCGGCTCAATCAATCAGATGAATCATTCCTACAAGAATTTCGGCTGGAATGTCGTGTGGGCGGACCCGGACGACCTTGCCTCGTTCGAGAAAGCGGTCACGCCCAAAACGAAATGCATTTTTATTGAGTCGATCGCAAATCCCGGCGGAGTTATTACGGACATCGAGGCGATTTCCAAGATCGCCCGCAAGGCAGGCGTACCGCTGATCGTCGACAATACGCTTGCAACGCCGTACCTGTGCAAGCCGATCGATTTCGGCGCCGATATCGTCGTGCATTCGCTCACGAAGTTTATCGGCGGCCATGGCAATTCGATCGGTGGACTGATCGTCGACTGCGGCACCTTTGATTGGTCGCGCGACAAGAAATATCCAATGCTCTGCGAGCCTCGTCCCGAATATCAGGGAATTGTCCTGCACGAGACCTTCGGCAACTTTGCTTTCGCCATTGCATGCCGGGTGCTCGGATTGCGTGACCTCGGTCCCGCGCTGTCACCGTTCAATGCGTTCTTGATCCTCACCGGCGTCGAAACACTTCCGTTGCGCATGCAACGGCATTGCGAGAACACGCTTGCCGTCGCCGAATGGCTGTCTAAACGACCCGAAGTCGCATGGGTAAGCTATCCGGGTTTGCCGGGCGACAAATATCACAAGCTCGCCAAGAAATATGTGCCAAAGGGCGCCGGCGCGGTATTCACCTTCGGCCTGAAGGGTGGCTACGACGCCGGCATAAAGCTCGTATCCAACGTCAGATTGTTCTCGCACCTTGCCAACATCGGCGACACCCGTTCGCTGATTATTCACCCGGCCTCGACCACGCACCGGCAACTGTCCGATGCGCAAAAGGTCCAGGCAGGCGCTGGCCCCGATGTCGTGCGGCTGTCGATCGGCCTCGAGGACAAGGACGACATTATCGCGGATCTAGAGGAAGGCCTGACGGCCAAATAACGGATCAGGATTTGGTCAGCGTGTGGGCAACGTAGTCGCGGATGTAGCCCAGCGTTGCCGGCGCGGCCCAGATGTCGGTGACCGCCCTGTCGGTCGCCTCGCCGTTTTTTTGCAGCCTCTCGGTGACCGGCTGCCGGACTTGCGATTTGGTTTGCGCAAACGCCGCCGGCGATAGCCGGGACAATTGCTGCGCGACAGCGATCGCATCGTCGATCAATTTGTCAGGTTCCGTTACTTCATCCACCCAGCCCCGCCGCAATGCTTCGTCGGTCGCATAGGTTGCGCCTGAGAGCGTGAACTCCGGCAGATAGCGGGGCGGAACCGCAAAGCGCACAACCTCGAAGGCCAGCGCTGGAAACGGCACGCCCACCAGAATTTCCGTGACGCCGATGCGGCCGGAATCACGCGCCATGATGCGGCGATCGGCACAACATGCGAGCACGCAGCCGCCGGCAATGGCATGGCCGTTGACCGCAGCGACAACAGGCTTCGGGTGGAAAAACGCTGCTTCGTAAAGGCGATGCAACGCGGGAAGGAACTGACGAATATATTCGGCCCCGCCCGCGCTCAGCCGCTTGAGGTCGACGCCGGCGGAGAAGATCTTTCCCTGTCCCGTGAACACGACCGCCTTGGCGTCGGCCTCACGCAGATCCTCGAAGCGGGCCGCCAGAGCGTCGCAAAATTCGATATCGAGTGCGTTGACCTTGCCGTTGGTCATCGTGAGAACGGCGATGCCGTCGACGATTTTACTATCAATCATGCGTCCCGCTCCCGCTGCCTTTCATCCGCGGTCGGTGAAGTGGCCGGATGCGATAGACGCTCCGCGTGGACCACCGCCACGCTCAATACGAGAATTGCCAGCACCTGGTGAGCAAGCGCGAGCGGAAGTGGCGCCTGATGCAGGAGCGTCACAATCCCGACCCCAGCCTGCAAGGTCATCGCGCCAGCAAGCACCAAAGCACCGCCTAAGCCCACACCCGCGCGCCATGCATCGCAGGCGTGCAATATCGCGAGAATCCAAATCGCATAGGCGACCATCCGGTGATTGAACTGCACGGTGAGCGTGTTCTCGAACAAGTTGCGCCATGCCGGCTGGATGAACCATACCCTTTCGGGTGAAGGCACGAACGCGCCGTCAATGAGAGGCCAGGTATTGAAAACGAGCCCAGCATCGAGACCGGCCACTAGCGCACCGAGATAGATTTGAAGCAGCAGCAGCGCAGCGAGCGCGAGCGCGCCGAAGCGCAGGCGCGCCGGGGCCGTACTTGGCGCCTGGTTCGCAAGTTGTCGTGCCGTCCACAAGATCGCCGCATAAATCGCCGTGGCGAGTGTCAGATGAAACGCAAGCCGATATTGCGAGACGCTGACGCCTTGAGTCAGACCCGAAGACACCATCCACCATCCAACCGCACCGAGCGCAGCCCCTGCGCCGAAAATCGCCCACAATCGCAGACGCAGGCCAGGAGGAATGACGCCGCGCCAGAGAAAAAACAACAGCGGCACCAGGAAGACAGCGCCGGTTAGCCGCGCCAGCAGACGGTGCGACCATTCCCACCAATAAATCGTCTTGAAGGCATCAAGGCTCATGCCGCGATTGATTGCGCGGTATTGCGGGATAACCTGGTACTTGGCGAACTCGGTCTGCCACTCAGCTTGCGAAAGCGGTGGAAAGACGCCCGTGACCGGTTTCCACTCCACGATCGAAAGTCCCGATTCCGTAAGCCGTGTCGCGCCGCCGACGATCAATGTCAGCAATATCATTGCAGCCGATACCAGCAGCCACAGCCGCACCGGCCGCAAACGGACGTTGGATGCTTTGATCGGTTCGTGCATCGTCTTGCTTGCAGGAGACGGCGCGGACCATATAGTCCGCAGCGACACACCGCAATTGAGAGGCAAGACTGCCAGCTATGTCGATCCGCGCCCGCAAATTGATCGGCGCCGTCGGTCTCCTTGCCCTGGTCATTGTCTGGGGCCTTCTGGCGATGGCGCTCGCACAATCTGTGCTCACCAACATCAACGGCTGGGTGGCGACGATTTACTACATTGTCGCCGGGCTTGGCTGGGTACTGCCCGCGATGCCGCTCATCAGCTGGATGGCAAAACCCGACGCTAAGCCACACTGAGCCGACGGAACCGGTTCCAGACCGCAGTGCCCGCGCCCGACATCAGCACCTTCAAATAACGCTGGCGCTGAAACTCGCCGTTAACGGAGATACGCGGCAGCGCCGTTAAGTAGTCACGGTGAGTCTTGAACAGCACGCCCGGCCGCGTCGTCAGCGCGGTCTTGAAGCCGAGCTCGGCGGCAATGCGAAATTCGCGCGGGCCGGCTGATGTCACGTCGCCGACGGGAAATGCAAGGTGCTCTGGCCGTTTTCCGAGCGCTGCTTCCAACACGGCCCTGCTCATTTCTATCTCCGCGCGCACGGTTGCATCGCTCGGCACCTTCTTGAGCATCATGTGATTGACCGTGTGCGCGCCGATCGTGCACAGCGGGTCGGCGGCCAGGTCGGCGATATCCTGCCAGCCCATGCACAGGTCGCGGCAGAACGAAACAATGTCGACGCTATAACACGCGCAAAGGTCGCGCACCGTGCGGCGCACCTCTTCTTCCGTCTTCATGCTTCGAAGGTAGCCGTAGATCGCATCATAGAGCTCGCGCTTCTGTCGCGCTGTCGAGCATTCAAAGTATTGGTCGGCGCCATTGATCACCATTCCGATCCGGTTGTTCTTCGCAATGACTGCCTCGAGCGCGATCCACCACAACTCACCCAGCGTGTCCGGAAAACTGGTCGCGATAAACATCGCAAACGGCAGCTTGTATTTCCGCAACAAAGGGCGGGCGCAGCGCAGGAAATCCTTGTAGCCATCGTCAAACGTAAGACAAACGAAACGCCGCGCGAAATCGTTTTCGATGTATCGTCGATGCATTTCGTCGAGCGAAACCACGTCGATGCGGGAACGCGCAAGCCGTCGCAGCAGCCGATCGAGAAATTCCGGCGTAACCTCCAAAAGCCGGTTCGGCTGGAACGCCTCGGGCCGTGCCGGGCGCACATGGTGGAGCGTAAGGATCGCACCGACGCCGCCGACCAGCGGACGCAGCCAATGGTGCAGCCCGCTGAAATACATAGTCTCCAGGCCGGCGCGGATGATGGTTTTTCTCAATGTCGGCGGGCTCCCAGGCCTATGCGGTAATTCAATTTACTATCCCAACTGTTTGTTGAGAAATCTTTGCGAAGCTCGGGCACTGTTAACGGGCCTTTGCAGCCATGAACGTCGTCGCCATACGCCCTCAACCTACTGTCGCTCGCAGCATGCGCGCGTCGGACCGGCGCATCGCGCGCGTGGAGATCTTCGACGATCTGACCCTTGCTGAACCGCATTGGCGCGCCCTTGAGCAGGTCGACAGTCTTGCCACGCCGTATCAATACTACGATTTTCTGAAGCATTGGCAGCGCCACGTCGGTGTTCTGTATCTGGCGGTACCGGTCGCAGCGGGGCTTGGAGCACCTACGATCATCGTCGATACGGCGCTAAAGATTTTCCTGGGCACACTCAATCTCTGTTCGACAGCCTGCGATCTGCTGGTGCCGCGGCAAACGGCCGCCTTTGCGGCGCGCAATGCCCGCCTTCTGTGGCGGACGACGCTGACAGCGGTTGGGCTCTGCGCTGTACCGGTATTGATTAAATCGGCGCTGCTTTTGTTCGACGCCAAAGGTCTGTTCGCGCTTCTGCTCGGGCGCTCCGCCACAATGCCGGAGGCGGCGGTGCCGATTCTCCTCGTCCTCCTGGCGACCGCCGCTATCAAGTCGGCGCCGAATTTCCTGCTCCAGCACACCGGCTACTTTCGCGTCATCGCGCGGCTTTCGGTTTTCAACGCCGCTCTGATGACGGCAGCCGTAGCGACCGGACTGCTCCTGCATGCGGACGTGGTCGGGTTCCTAGCGTTCTATGCCGGCACGTTCGTTGTCGTGGCCACACTTTATGTCACGCTTGCTGCGCGGCCCGCTGCGGGATACGGCGAAGACATAAGCGTGCAGGCCTTGGTTTGACACACCCGCGCTCATCCCTATAGTCCGCCCCGTTCTCGGTCGGGGCGTGGCGCAGCCCGGTTAGCGCACCAGTCTGGGGGACTGGGGGTCGTGGGTTCAAATCCCGCCGCCCCGACCAATCATCCTCCTGAAAGATATCAATAATTCTCTCGCGTCGGTTTCACGGACTGTTCTTTCCACGTTCCAGAATCGCCACCGAGTTCGCCACCGCGCGCGTGAGCCAACCTCGGAGCGGAAAAATCTTTTGCTGTCCTCGATCGGACGCGATCACGCGCGAGCATCGTTCCAATTTTTTGGAAGGACAGCACCGATGAACATACTCTGTTCCTATCGAATGCTTGCAAGACCTAATTGTAGATTTACGACGACTGAGTTTCTCTGCACCCACTGCGCCATGTGAAAAGGCCGATAGCCAGACCGGGCCGCTACTTCCACTCGAGCTGCCGGTAGCAGCCGAATAGGCTTCGGCACGTGCACGTACTCTTCGAGCTTTAGGTGAGCGAGTTGCCGTCAATTCGGCGGCAATGGTTTGCCGACGTAAAGGCTGCGCAATTTCTCGCTTTCGACAGGATGATAGTCACATTCGCAGTTGGCACGCACGCACTGAGCGAGCGGCAACCGGGGTATGGCGTTGCCCAAGTGCTCAATGCCGCGTTGGGATCGTGCTGCCTCGCATGCGTTCGGTCCGGCGCAATGCGTACGCGGCGCACTAAACCCATTCGATGCGCATTTCGAAATGCTCTGACTGATCGCGCGATTTGTTTTGGACTTTTGTGCGTCGGCTCGCCTTAGAGGCGGCAACAAATACCAGTGGCTACAGCAAGCTCATGGGCAGGCTGAAATTCAGGCTAACCATTAGGCCTAATGCGCCGAAGACGATTGTCTGGCAATTGGCCTTAGGGGCAGCGATGACCGCTATGGGTCAGGAACGCGGCGGCGCGATGGGTGGGCTAGACACAATGACCTGAGGAAAATTCTCGGTCTTGTTCATCCACTCTGTCGCACGCGCGGCGAGACGGTCGTATTTGTACGCCATCTTTAGTTTAGCGGCCCTGTGTACCGGGTCCTTGAGCCGCTGCGCCAGCTGATGCGCTTCCTGCGCTCGCAAACGCCAGTGAGCCGGATCGGTTAAAAGTTGGGGCATAAGCCAGTGCGCTTCCTAGTTACTCAAGAGACCGGCCACAACGACAGCCGTTGCGGCTATATCAACCGCGGATGAGCTAAGGCTAGCCTGCCGGTGTTGTTTGAGCAGCCACCGCGGAAAGACGAGCTTTTGCTACGTCCGTTCGCTTGTCTTCACGGAAGTGGTGAAGAACAAACAGACGGATCGCCGAGGATAGATTGCTCTGTTCGCGCGTACCCGCGATCTTGCTGACCAAGTCCGACAGTGTCACTTGCTGGGTATGCGCGATTTTTTTCAGCTCAGTCCAGAAGAGATCTTCAAGGCTGACGCTGGTCTTGTGCCCATCAATGACGATGGAACGTTTAACGACCGAGGATTTCATCAAGGGTCCCCCGAAAAACCCCCCGTGCCCATTACCGTTATAAAGCAGATTCGGAATAGGCTGAGGTAGTTCGTCACCGCCCCGCGCTAATGCGTCTTTTCGTGATGGCCGATACAGCCGCATCCGGTGTTGTTATGTGTAAGTTCCATTGCGAAGAGGGTTGTAATGGACACCCACAAGCAAGATGTCGCTACGCTCATCGAGCTCTTGAAAATGGCAGCCGACCGGTGGCCGCGTGCTGAAACTGACCAGGTTTCCCAGAGCGATTGCGCGAAGATCACTCCTTGCTTGAGATGTGGCCGGAAGCCTGCCGACGCACCGGAGTTGGAAGGCGTGAATTTCCGCCCGGAGTAATCAAACTCTGGAAAGAAAGATTGGGCAGGGCGAATTGAAAGGTTTGCGCGGCCTGAGGAGAAGGCGCATCGCTCGCGAGCAGAAGCCTCGCGGCGAAAGAAAAACCACTGAGTAGTTGGCAGTTATTTCGTTGTTATCGTGTTTCGCAGCGCGATCGGTGAGCTAATGTAGTCCAAATGCTCCAATCCCTCGCCGGTCCCGCGGATATGTATCGAACCATAGTTCAAAAGTCTGCCAAGCAAGGACTGATCCACTTTAACTCACTCAATCTTATCCATATTCATTTCAGCCGTCTGCCTACGTATAAGTCCAGTTTTATAGATCACACGGCGATCGGTAATGGCTATTTCTGTTATCCATTGTTCAAGCCATTCTTTGACTGCGGTGAGGACAGCAAAACCGGCGAACAGAACAAAGGCGGTCATTCTTAAAATTGGTAGGGCCTCGCCGATAACGAACCATAAAATAACAGCTACAAGCATCGAGATAATTGCAAGCCGATAAACTATCCAATGCAACTTGCCAGTCGCAAGAAGCTTCTCATCTGGCCGCAGAACTTTTGTTATGTAGCCCATTGCTGTTTCTACCAGCAACCAAGCCGTGAGCATTGAGCTAAATCAAATCGTTTAGTTTTCGTCAGCAGCGACCGCAGGATTCCGAGAGGCGCGGCGTCGATAGTGCGATCAGGATCATGATACCGACAAATTATAGCACGACGTCGTCGAAGCTGGCGCCGTTTTGACCCATATCAAACGTCAGCAAGGAGATTTGGCATAGACCAATAACGTTCACAGGGGTCAGCGAGATAAAGGAGATTTGAAAATGACTGAGAAAATCAAATCGGAACTGATTTCGCGTCGAAGGGCATTCTCCCTTCTCGGACTGACAGCCGCGTTGGGCTTTGCAGTGCCATCTACGGTGCTAACGATGGCGGATGCCGAGGCCCAGACGGTCGGTATGGAGCGGCGCCAGGAGCGGCGCACGCCCCCCGCGGCGTTGGCCGCCACGAACGGCGTGAAACGCGACGTGGAGGCAGCACAGAGACCACTGGGGACTAGCGGGACTACTGGCACAAAGTAATCCGAACGTAGCTGGATAAAAATCGACCGGGTTGCCGACCGACCAAGACACTGCGATTAAGCCGCGCGGTATCCGGCGGCCGAAATTGGCGTGGACATCCAAAGATGCTCAGCCCAGTCACCGTCTATGAGCTCTTGGTCCGCTCCATTTGGCCTACTGGCTGCGAACTCATAAAACCTGAGCCATAGTCGGATGCAAGCGATTTTGGCCATAGCGAGGTAGTTGAGGGCGTTGCGGTCGTATCGTGTGGCGATGTGCCTGAACTGCTTGAGCTTATTGAAGCAGCGCTCGATCAGGTTGCGTTTCTTGTAGATCTTCTTGCTGTAGGTGATGCCGTCATAGCGGTTTGCTTTGGGCGGGATATGCGGTGTGCAGTCCTGGTCCTCGATCAGATCTCTGATCCAGTCTGCATCATAGCCTTTATCGGCGATGACGGCGGCTCCCGCCGGCAAGCCTTGAAGGAGAAGCTCAGCCATCGGTTGGTCGTTCATCTGACCGGGAGACAGCTCGATCTGGACCGGCAAGCCATTGCCGATAACCCGGAGATGCAGCTTGGTTGTCAGTCCTCCACGACTTCGACCGATACAAGCGTCTCCAGCCTGTTTTTTTGGGCGGCAGCCTGCTGGTGGACGCGGACCACACTTGAATCAATCATCTGCACTTTCCCGTCATGGGCGGAGATGATGGCATCCATCAGCCTGTCCCACACTCCCGCTTTGCGCCATCGGTTAAAGCGATTGTAGACCGTTGTGCAGGACCATAGCGTTCAGGCAGATCGGCCCAGGGCGAGCCAGATCGCAAAATGTAGAAAATCCCGTTGAGAACCCTTCGGTCATCGACGCGAGGCTACCCCGCGCGGCTTGTTCGGCAGAAGCGGCTCGATCACACGCCACTCAAACTCACTCAGGTCATATCGGGCCATGGCAAGCTCCTCCACGGAGCTTGAATCATCTTTCCGCCGATTTGCCTACCCTTTATGAGTATGCAGCCTAGCACTTCCCGATCTCAACGCCTTGAAACTGAAGGATGGCGAACAGGTCGTTGGCATGGTGGAAACCGAGGTAGGAAAGTTGGAGGCGCGCGTTACCGTGAAGGGCGACTCCATTTCCGATGCGGACTATTATCTCAACGATAAAAAGCTGACTGAAACGCCCAGCTCCAAGATTCCAAAATCTGTGCGCGCGTGTCTCAATAAATCAAGACGTGCGGCAGCTGACAGCTGGTTTGCAGGAGTGCGCGATCTGGTTGTTCCGTCGGCGGAAGCAGCGAAGCGATGCATTGCGCACGTAGTCGGTCATCCGGGATGTGATAAGTCAATTTGTTGCGCGAAGGCGGTTGCGGAAATGCATGCGCGGTGTGGTGTGCGTATATTTAGCCTTCTTCGCGACAAGCCAAGAGGTCTTAGCGGTCCTCGCCGGCTCGTTTGATGAACACGATGCTTTCGCTGAAGGAAAAAACGTCATGCGTTATCTGGCCTTGATGATAATGGTGACCATGTTGGGCTTGAACACACCCGTATCCGCGCAAATTTGTTGCCCGTCCGGATGCGCCCAGGATGCAAACCGTTGCGTGACTACTGGCCCGAACCCGAGAATTTGCAATTCGGTCCCGTGCTCTAGTTCTCCAGGCTCATCCGGCGGAGGGGGCGGCGGCCAAACGTATGTCGTGCCCCAGATCCCTCCTCCGTATTGCCCACCAACTTATCCGACGCCAGCCTCGCGCCAAGCCGCGACCAATGAATGTGTAGCCGCATTAAGTGGAAGTGCGATGTTGTGGGGTTGTTTGTTTGAAGACGATGCTGGCAGGGCCGAAGACCAAAGAACTGGCCTAAGCTGCCCTGATCGTCAAAGGGCGCTTGCTAACCAATGTCGCGCCCGCTGCGAGAGATATGCAGCATCTCTGTACTTCTGCAACAATAGAAACGACGTGTGGCAACGAGTTTTCGGCGACATTGGCGGCTCCGTGTATGGGTCGGCGCGCGTTGACCTTTGCGGGCCGAGTCTGAGGACAAGTATAGGGAACCTCATTCGGACACGACCGTCAGACTTTCAAACGCAAAGGTCTCATCGGTAGCAGTCACCAATAGCGCGGCTAGCGACGTGCTGATCTGAGGCCGGACTACAGCGGGCAGCAAGCTCGCTGTACGGTGGCGGGTGGATGATGCCGCCAGTTAAGACCGTTCTTTTCCTCTCGCGCTCTCGCGCTCGTTCTCTGTCTCTCGACGCTGGGCAAGCTCCGCCAATGCACGCCAACGCTGGGCCGCAGCCTGCGCGATACGTTTGGCTTTCGGATCGCGGGCGTTCTCGAACGCACGTTCCGCACGTTCGGCTCGTCGTCGATATGTTTCTGCCGGATGCATCCGATAACTCTGAGGAACCCCCGGCCTAGAGCCGGGTTCTCTTTTTGACGGTAACAGTTGTGTGTGAGTGCGTGATGCCCAAGACCGAGTTGGACGGCTTGCCCGTCATCGACGTTCCCGAAAGCGATGGAATTTCGGTGGTCGTATAGTCTGGCGACTTGAACAAACGCGATACGGCCGATCCCGAACAACACCCCATTGCCGTTGCGCTGCGGAGGCAGCGCGGCGTCAATGACGCTGGCGTATCCAAGCGTGAAGTGCTGATACGACGTGGCGAGACGTGGTTTAGGTACGGAGCGCCGAAGCGGGTGTCCTAGCTAGGGCCGCCAAGCTCACCGATTAGCTCCCTCGCAGTTGACGCGCAGCACATCGCGCCAGGTGTTTACATTATTTTGCTGGCGATAACCCACCGCATTACCACAAGCGAGAATTTCGTTAACCCGACAACAAATATTGCTCGGCTAGTAGAAGTAAACCAATCCACAGGAGAAGTTGATGGACGATTTAAAATCTTCAGCATCCACTAATCACCCGTTTCTTGAGGCTTCTTCTGAGACGTTAAATGTCGAGAAGGCAATCAGCCATTTGGTAGAGCAAGTGAGTCCGAAACTCTCCCCTCAGATCGAGAATAACGTTGAACGAATCCAGTCTTCCATCGCCCGGTTAAGTTCAGTTTCAATCGATGGACTGCAAGGGCTAACGTCCGAACTGCAGAACCTGCAAACGTTTCTGAATTCCGAGGTTTCCCGCGTGCAGGGTGAAATCGAGAGCGCATTGTCTGGAATCAAAATTATAGTGGAGACCATTGCTCCCTGGAAAAGTCCTGCAATCTCGCCAGCACCCCCAACGAGGGCGACGTCGTTCTTTAGTCCGCCGAAAGCACAGGCAGAGGCGCTCGAACCAAAACCTGGCGGGCGTTTCCGCAATTAGGGGGACTATCAATGTGGTTAGCGCTCTTCAGCACCGTATTCGCAATTTCGTTCTCGTTATTGTTCGCCAGCATCGCCACGGATAGTGGGCGCTGAGGCGCTTGGCTTCCGCTTTCCTGCGACCCAAGCAGACCTGCGTACGTTTCGCGGTGCTAGGATTTGGCGAGGGTGCTCTAGCTATTCGCCACCGTGACCGGGGTCACCGTACGGGCGATCCGGATAAGGGAAATTGTAGCCTGGACCATACGGCCAATTTGAACTCCCCCTGCGATAGTCAAAGCTCGGGGGTCGCGAGGATCGATTTTTCTTTAACGCTCCTTTGTGTTCCTTGTTCAGCGGGGGGCGCGTCGTTTGGTCCGTTCCGAAGGTCACTCCGGAGATCGCGATAAGCGCGGTAATTGTTGCGATGTGTCGGGTCATCAAAACCCTCCCTCAAGTACGCGAGTTGCCGCAGGCGCCTTGGGATTCTTGACCTTAATCCACATCTTCGTTGGCCCGGACCGATACGACGAGCCACGGCGCTTTGACACGATGCCCTCCAGGCCGAGAGCGCACACCGCCTCGTACATTTTGTCGCCGTGGCCTTCGGCATGTTCGACGTATTGAATGCCCCCGCGCGAGCGAATGAGCAGTCTGGCAAGAGCGCTCTTACGGCCCACCAGAGTGCGGCGGCGTAGATCGTCACCGTTGAGCATCAACAGATCGAACGCGCAGGCGACGGCAAACTGATCGGCGGAGCGGCTGTGCAAAGCGTCGAACTCCGGCACCCCTTTTTCATCAAGGCAGACAACCTCCGCGTCCAAAATGGCAGCGCCCTTGATCCGCCCTGCTTCCTCGGCAATGCGCGGATAGCGTTTCGACCAGTCAGCCCCGTTCATCGTGTAGAGGCGTACCCGGCCATCACGGACGTGCACCTGTAAACGGTAGCCCTCATGCTTCAATTCGTGCACCCAGCCAGGACCGATCGGGGGCCGGTCGGCAACTGTAGGACGGCAGGGCTGGATGAAACCGGGCGGCGCGCTGATTGGCCGCCCGCGCGATTGACGCGACATGGCGCCGATATAGCCACTTAAAGCGGTAACTTAAAGTCGAGGTTCAACGTGAAACTTGGACGAAAGCGACGAATTCCTTACAATGGCACCACCTTCGGTGTGCCGCTAAACTGGCGGGCGTGATGAGTGAAAAAGTAGCTGCGATAAGTGTTGCCGCGTTGAGGGCCGAACATTACTCGGCGGCGGACGACAGCATTGTTATTTCATTACGCACGAAATATTCGACGGCCGAGAGAATTTACTCTGTTCCTCTCGATTGCTTGCGAGACTTAATTGTGGATTTGCGCCGCCTGAGTTTTTCTGCACCGACCGCACCATCCGAAAGGGTTGACAGCCGAGCGGAGCCACTACTTCCGCTCGAAGCGCCAGAAGTGGCCGATTAGGCATCGGGCGTTGGCCATCTAAATCGGTTTTCCGTCCTGGAACGAGGTGACCGCGCCGCGTTTGTACCGTGAACCGCCCCCCTCACCCCCCAAACCGCCGGTTCGACATTCTACGGCCGCCCACGGACAGGGTTGCGGCCCGTTTGGCGCACCCCACGCTGCATTTAAATTTTTTAAGCGATCAAACTTTCTTTCTAGCTCTCGGTGGACGGCACGCTGATCGAGGCATGGGCCTCGATCAAGAGCTTCCGTCGGAAGGATGGCTAATGACCATCGACAGGCAGGGTCCGGGCCGCAACGCCGAGCGGAGCTTTCCATCAGGAGAAGCGCTCCAACGAGACGCACCAAAGCACGACCGACCCGGACGCACGGCTCTACAAGAAGGGTGACGGGCAGCCGGCCAAGCTCTGCTACATCGGGCACGCCCTGATGGAGAACCGCCACGGCTTGGCGGTCGGCGGGAGCATTAGCCAGGCGACCGGCACAGCCGAGCGGGTGACGGCGCTGGACACTGATCGACGGTCGCTCCCTGCAGACGACGGCGGATTACGCTCGGGGCCGACAAAGCCTATGACGTCACGCAGTTTGTGCGCGACCTGAGGGATCGATCAGTGACGCCGCACATCGCGATCGACGGACATCTCAGCAAGACCGGCAAGCCGCGCAAGACGGCGATGGACGGCCGCACCACGCGGCATGTCGGCTATGAGATCAGCCAAGAGCGGAACCAAAGGCGGAGGCGCCGCCCCCATTCGCGAAGGCGACGCCCCGGCCCGTCTCCAGTGGCTGCCACAGAGTCCCCACCGGACAGAGCCGGCGTGGAAAATGCATTGCTCAAATTAAAATTCTGTATTCGGGCTGAAGCTGCTGCGTCATTTAACACTCTTAACACTCTGTCGCTCTTGCGGAACGCGTGCCAACGTTCCACGTTGTCGCCGTGGTTCACCCAGAGTGGGAACCGGGCGGCGATTGTCGTGCGTAATGCCACAAACGTGCGGCGCTGCCGCCTTCTTGCATGAATTCTTCATTACAAAATGTTTCCAGCGGTTGATAGCCGCGCTATCGCTTCCGACTTATCAGGCAGCCATTCACTTCGGACGGAGCGCCACAACGACTCCGCGTAATCCGGAGGAATGGTCACAGGCCGCGTCCTCGTGGGGCGCGGCCACTAAATCCTGCGTTCGATCGACGAACAAACCGCGAAGCTGACACGGGGATTGAAGATCATCGTCCGAACTTAGGCCAACGCAGACTGCGCCTAAATCGCAGACGGCCCATGTTCCATGCGCGTTTGACTGCGTGACCCACGGCCTTATTCAACATGCGTCCGTTCTGAACAAAGTATTTGTCGTGAGCTAGTGTTGCGTCGACCGGTTGAGCTGGCAGCATTAGGGGACATTCGCGTCGCAAAACGTCATCTCCGCTTTACCCTCGAAAGCGGATGTGTGCGATGCAAAACTAAACGTCTGCGGCGTGAACCGATATCGCCGGGAACCGAAATAAAAAATTATATGCGCGGGGTCCGAAGGTTTCCTCGATTAGCCACGTCTTCGACACGGTTCTTCCCTAATTGTTGCATGGTCTGCTGCTGCTTTGGACTTCACCAGCAACCGCACGAGAATTTGCCAATGATCTTTGCCCTTTTCGCTCTCCTAATCGCATTGGTCTTCTTCGTCTGCTCACTACTCCTGCTGAATTACGGGCGACACTTAGGAATGCGATATCTGAAAAAAGATCAGGGCATCATGACGGGACTTACGACCGTCGAGGGAGCTGTATTCGCCTTGATAGGATTGCTGTTGGCGTTCACGATTTCCGGGGCACTGCAACGGTTCGATGACCGCCGACAACTGGTCATCCAGGAGGCAAACGCTGCCAGCACGGCCCATGATCGTCTCGCCCTATTTGAAGGTGATCTCGCTCGCGACCTGCAGACTAAACTTAAAGACTATGTCCAAGCGCGCGTCGATCTGTATCGCATGCCACACGACTACTCACTGTGGAAACGCACAGAATTCTTCTCGGTGGAGCAGCAGGACAAGATCCTCGACTTAAAAAACAGGCTATGGGAGGCGGCGGTCGCAGCATGCCCACAGACTGGCTTTCGTCCCGCGTGTCCTCAATCTCTACCGTCGCTCACCAGCCTGTTTGAGGTCGCCCGAATGCGCGTAGGTGCCAGCGAGAAACATCCACCCCATATTATCTACGTTATGCTTTTCGGCCTTGGACTAGGCGGTTCGTTACTTGCTGGATTTGGAATGGCTGCCGCAAAATCGCGCAGCTGGATCCACATGCTGATTTTCGCATCGACCCTAACGGTCACGCTCTACGCTCTTACAGACATGGAGTATCCACGCCTCGGGCTCATTCGCATTGAGAGTTTTGATCACTTTCTTGTCGATGCTCACCAGCAAATGCAAGTGCCGGGCGTGTCGGGACAGTCGGTTCGGGCGGAGTGAGCGACCGCGAAAGCGAATTTTACTGACCGCTTAAACTATTCTTTTCGGCCTCTACTGCGGAAACTGGAGTTAGAAGTTCTACAACTTCGCCGCCTCTACCAAGCAGGGCACCCAAGGAGCATGCTACCTCAAGTGTAAGTTTCCGAATATCGGCAAGGGGCGCTGCCGGACGCATGTGAAGCCAACCGCGATGTGATACCTGCAGCACGAGATCATTCAAATAAATCGCGTCCGAGTGAGTTGTCTGTTGGAGCATTGACGTTGCC
This sequence comes from uncultured Alphaproteobacteria bacterium, assembly GCA_963736275.1. Classification (GTDB taxonomy): domain Bacteria; phylum Pseudomonadota; class Alphaproteobacteria; order Rhizobiales; family Xanthobacteraceae; genus Pseudolabrys. Next base: position 44,586 of record CAVTOP010000007.1, on the reverse strand, counting down.
CCCAACTTTCATCCAGATGTCCGCCTACGCCAAAACCTTGGTGCAAGTAGACGGTAATCCTTCCGCCACGGTTTGAAGTTTTGGTTCTTCCTCAGACCGTCGGGAGCGAGAGTATCGCCACAAGTCCCCGCGAGCGCGGACTTGGTCGAATACGAACACGCGTATCGCTGAAGATAGGTTGCTGCCCTGCTGACGCCCTTTATCGATCCCCGTAATCACCTTCGACAGTGTCGCTCGTTGCATGCGCGCGATTTCCTTGAGGTCACTCCAGAAGGCATCTTCGAGGCTCACGCTCGTCTTGTGTCCATCAATATCGACGGAGCGTTTGACGACTAGTGATTTCATGAACGCCTCCCCAAAAAATGTTCGCAGGTATCATCCGGCGATTCGGTGTGGCGAGGTCGTCAAAGAAGTACCTTTTGAAAAAAATCGTCTGCCGTTGCGGTATCGGAGGAAAGTTTGGTGGTGCGACATCACCTGCCCAGTCTCTCGAAAACGTTTTCCGCTGCGAGGTAAAATGTGCTGCGACCCGCTAGAAAACTTTACGGCGTACGCTTGAGTTTAGGCCACTGACACGCTTCGGGTCAGGAAACGCCACACGCTTCCTCCCAGCTCGACCCAGTGGTTAAGAGCCGCGTCCCGGTGGCCGGGGCGCCGCCACCGGGGGTTCTAATGTGGATGGTACTTTTCGGCATAACATTCGTAATTTCGTTCTCGTTCTTCGCTGCCATCGCCATGGATTTTTGAGGGCTGATTACGCGGCTTTGCCCTCTCGTAGTTCACAAGCATTCGCTGTGCGCCATCGCGAGCCGAAGCCCGCGTTAAGCCGGTCCCCATATACGTGCCATCGATGTAGATGCGGTACGCCCAACCTAGAGAGGTCTTGTGGCGCTTGATCTGGACCTTGAGCTTTTTGTCGCGGGCCATCCAATCAGGATAGCCGATTTTTTCCGAAGGAATTTGCGAAGCAACCGCCGCGCCTTCCGTGATAGGCTACTATGCAAACGGGGGACCGCAATGCTTGAAATGCTTGGAGAGTTCGCAATCGGCACAGCATCGGTCTTCGTCGCTGTCGTTCTATTTTTCATCGCCATACCGAGACATGGTGAAAGTCCGCGCTGGCTGCGGTTCGATGCTGCGGTCGTTTTATATCCAGCTGTCATCATGACGTTTCTAGCGCTTGGTGGCGGCCTGATGTTGAGGGCTTACAGCGGGTAACGCGGAGATTGATGACAAACCGGGAGTTCGCAGTTCCCAGGGAGAAGGTCGATAGCTGATCTGCATTGGCAGCCGCTTCTAACGCTTCATCAGACAAAGAAAAGGCCGCTCCGCTGCGGCGCAAGACTGCGCGATGAACAAACCGCGAAGCAGCACCTAGGACAGAAACGACATAGCCGTGAACTTACTGGCAACACTCAGGTCTATTGAGAAGATGACTTCATTAAATGAAAATGTGGTGTTGGTGAAATCGGCCAGTACATCGACAGCGAGACGGTTCTGTCCGGTTACATTGAAAACATCGCCAAAGCCCCCTGGATTCAAATCACCAGATACTCCGAGGAATTGGAAGCCCCAGCCTACGGTGTATCCGAAGGTGCTAGCGTTAGTCGGCCCGAAAACAATACCGAAGGCGGACGGCTGTGTCACACTCAGCGATTGACCATTTTCAAAAACAAAGTGCCCGTCAATTCTGTCGAGCGAAGACACCGAAACGGATGGAATGCTTACGGTGGGAGATACGAAAAAAAATGAACCGCTTGTCGAATCAGTCAAATCGAAGGACGCATTCACATTAATGATCGAAGCCGCCTCTCCATCGGTCGGCAAAATGAATGCCGCCACGCACGTCAGAACGGCAAGAAAGCTTTTCGATTTCATGACACTTGCCCTCCGCGCCACGCCCTAATCATGGCACGTGGCCTTGGGGTGTCAATCAGGATGCTATAGCTTTGGGGAGAGTGCGCTTCCTCCTCCATCGCATCAGCCCTGATGCGCCCAAGGCCGGCGAAAATACTAGCTACGAATGTGACCTGTGGCACAGATTGCGTAACGGTGCCGAGTTAAATAATTCCGCGAACGATGACCCTCAGCGCGGAGCCAAATTTATGCGAATGCCAATTTTTGGCTACTTCGTGGTGGTTGGCGCCATACTCTTCGGGGCGATCGTCTTGGTGAGCAGCGAACTGGAGTTTAAACCGTTGCCAGTATCGCAAACGGTCGGTGTACCGGCGCCGTTCAAGGTCCGCTAGAAACAACTGCGGAGGTTTCAGTTCGTTAGCACTCGCTTTGCGGTGAACAAACCGCGAAGCTGCAGCCAGGACAGAAACGCCAGTCCTGCGAAACTTTACTGCAACGCTCTTGCGACTGTTGTGGTCAAAATCCGTGATAGGCTAGTTTTTTTAGAGGATCGGCAATGTCGCTTTTGGTCGTATTCGCACTGATCGTAGTGGTAAGCGAGTTTGTTGTAGCAATGCTCGGTGTGGCCTTGGATCACTTCAATCCGGCGCTGAGCCTGACAGTATCTTTGCCGCTCTTTTTTGCGGTGCTTGGCGTCGCCTGGATCGCCTCGGTGCACCTAACCAAGCCAAAACACTGAGATGCTCGTAACGGCATTGCCAAACAGTGGCACCTGCCTGCGCAAAAGTGAATGGACGGAGGTATCCATGCGCATCTTTCTGATTGCTGGTTTGATTGTTGGCGCCCTTTACACAGGGCTGGAGCCGGCCAACGCCCGCCGGCCACAGGGGCTTGGTGTGCCCGAACGAAGACGGGCGCGGGCCGCGTCCAAGAGAATTGCGGTTTTAGCCCGGTCGAGGCCTGTCGCCGCTGGGTGACCGGCGGCAATCGTGGTTTCTGCAGCCGGAACCTTGCATATAAGAAACGACGGTCGTCTGAACGTTAGTGGACGTCGGCATCAAAAAAGACTTTGCCGGCAAGACTACTGGTGCAGATGTTCAGTCAAGTTGTGAGCGGCCTGAAACTCAGAACGCGCATGCGCAATACAGAAATGGCCTACGAGTTTACTGACTTCGACGGCCGCCCTTTTTGCAGCAGCGTTCGCTTGATCAAGCCTGGCTACGGCTTCTTCTGCATGCCGTCTTAATTTGCCTTCGTCGATCGTCAGCAATCGGCCATCTTTGAGCACAAATCGTCCATCGATCATCACGCTTTTTACGGCCGCGCCATTCTCCGAGTACGCCAATTGCAATACGGGCTCTCGAAGCGGCACATAATTGATATGTCCCAGGTCCAGAAAGACGATGTCCGCTTTGTAGCCCCTCTCAAGTTTTCCGATACGATCGAAACCTAAAATACTTGCGCTTCCCTCACTCGCCGCCGTCAGCACTTCCTCTGCGGACAACCACTGGTCCAGATCGCGGTTGGCAATACGCGAGAGATAAGACGCCAAGCGCAAGGCTTCGAACATATTTTGTCCGTCCGAAGTATTGGTCGCATCGGTGCCTATTCCGAGCCGGACCCCTGCATTCAGGAGAGACCGCGCGGGTGCGACGCCTGAACCCAGCCTCAAATTGCTCATGGGATTGTGAACGACGCCTGCGCCCCGGTCAGCGAGCCTGCGTACGTCGTCCTGGTCGAGCCAGACGCCATGGGCGGCACTGAAACGTTCGTTCAACAGACCAAGTTTGTCGAGGTGCGCCGTCAGACTGCATCCGTATTTCTTGAGCCCCAACACGGCTTGTGACTTCGCTTCCGCAAGATGCGTCTGCAAAACGACATCATACTCCTTGGACAAGCGGCCGCATGAAACCAAGAAATCGTCGGAACAATGGAGAGGGATCGTTGGCCCCAGGCCCGGCTTTATCCTGTCACGGTCATATGTCCAGCCGTCGAGAATGCCTCTCACTGCCTCGATGCTTGCCTCGTAAGGCGACGTCTTCAAATTTTCGACCTGCTCCCGCACATGGAGTGGAAGCGACTCCAGCAATCCCGGAAGCGCCTGATAAAGTGTGCGGTCGGCCATCATTGGCGCGATGACCGCACGCATTCCTATTTCGGCGTAAGCGGAGGCAACCGCATCCACCCCTTCCCGCGAGGGAACAGGATACTCGACAAACAGGTCGTATACGGCCGTGCAACCTTTGCGAACGAGCTCGACCGCGGTCAATGCGGCGCTCAACCATTTATCTTCACGAGTACGCGAGCCGTTTATTGCACCGCTGCCGGCAAGAAATACTTCCAGCGATACGCGATCTCCGACCGCACCTTTGCCGAGTCCGCCGTGACTATGGCTGTGACCATTCACCAATCCGGGAACCAGGAGTTGGTCGTGCGCATCGATCTGCTCGTGAGCTTCCTCACCGATCAGTCCGGGATTCTCGATTGCCTCAATCGTTCCATGCTGAACCAAAATGTCGGCATTTTCAGGCGCCCCGCGCGGCGATCGCAGAACTTTCCCGTTTCGTATGAGAAGACTCATGCCGCGTGGGCTCCCGCCATATAGCGCCCAATTTCATAGATCTCCGCCTTTTCGCGGCTGGTTTCGTATGTCACAGCACCACCGGAAAACACGAGAATTCGGTCCGCAATTTCCATTATCTCGTCGAGATCTTCGCTGATGAGCAGCACCGCAGCGCCACGATCGCGCGCCTGCACGATCTGCTTCCTGATCTCGTTGGCCGCCGCCTCGTCCAGGCCAAAGCAGGGATTCTGAATAATCAGGAGATTGACATCTCGCGACAGTTCACGCGCGAGGACGGCCCGTTGGACGTTGCCGCCGGAAAGAGTGTCAAGACGAGCATACGGCGATGAGGCGCGAATTCTATAACGCGCGATTAAGTTTTTGGCTAACAGCAAAAATTGCAATCGATTCAGAAAGTATTTTCCGAAAGCCAATGGCGGTTCATCAAATTGGCGAAGCGCGAGATTTTCCATCACAGACAGGGAACGCACTGCGGAATTAGTGAGCGGCTCTTCGGCGATCAATGACACACCTGCGCGCTTGATTTCCTTTCGCGTGCCGGAATACGTCTTGCCATCGACATGAATAGCGCCGCTTTTGGCCCCGCGCTGCCCCGCAAGGACCTGAACGAGCTCTTTTTGGCCGTTTCCGGAAACACCCGCCACACCCACAATCTGGCCTGGATAAACGGAAATATTGACGCCATTCAGTACGGGCGTTCCACGATCGCCATCGGCGTGCAACTCGGCAATATGGAGATATGGCGACGTCTCCTTGGTGCTGGCTTTGGTCAAGACGCGCGGTTTATCCAGCGTGCTCTCTCCGAACATCATTGCAGCCAGCGTTTCTTTGCTGGCTGCCTTTCGGCTGAGGCTGCCCGCTAATTTTCCGCCGCGGAGAACCGTCACTTCCTGAGCAAATTTATCGACTTCGCGAAACTTGTGCGTGATCAACACCACCGTCAGTTCGTCCGCACTCGCAAGCCGCCGCATTTCGCCCAATACTTCATCGGCCTCCGCAGGCGTAAGGACCGATGTCGGCTCATCGAGAACCAGAAAGCGTCGGCCCAAATAGAGCTGCTTTACGATCTCCAGTTTTTGCTTTTCGCCAGCAGCCAGCGTCGAAACCTGTCGTTCAGGGTCCAATTGGAATGGCATCTTTGCCATGAAGGAGCGCAGCCTATCGTTTTCTTCTGACCATCGAATCCTTGCCGGGAGCTTGTCCTTCCCGAGAACAAAATTCTCGGCGACGGTCATTTCAGGCACGACCGTGAAATGCTGGTAGACCATACCCAACCCGAGCGCATGCGCCTGTCCAGGATTCGAAATGCTGACATTCCTGCCATCGATAGCGATCTGGCCCGTATCGGCTTGATGGTAGCCGAGCAAACATTTCACGAGCGTACTTTTGCCGGCTCCGTTTTCACCAAGAAGCGCATGCAACCGGCCCGCCTCAAAACGAACAGAAACGGAATCGAGCGCTTGTACGCTGCCGAAACATTTGGAAAGGTTTGCTACTTCGACAGTTGGTGGATTTTTAGCGCTCACGATTTTTCACCGAGACAGTGACAGTTCGCTGGGTGCGCCTGCCAGCCGATACGAGGCTGATGAGCTGTAGATAAGAAGCGCAAGCGTGAGAACGTATGGCGCGGCGTTAAAAAGGTAGTATCCTTGATTGATGCCGACACTCTGAAGTGCGGGCCCAATTGCAGATGCGCCGCCAAAGAGCAACGATGCGTAGAAACAGCGGACGGGATTCCACCGGGCGAATATAACCAGGGCTATTGCCATCAAACCCTGACCGCTTGAAAGCCCTTCATTCCAGTTGCCAGGATAGAATAGCGACAGGGACGCGCCGCCTAGACCGGAAATGAACCCTCCAAAAGCTGTCGCGTAGGTGCGGATCGACTGAACGGATCGGCCAGCTGCCCGAGCGGCGTCCTCGCTTTCTCCGGCCATACGCAAGAGAAGACCCCACCTCGTGTGCACGAGCGCCCATTGCAGAAAAACCGCGAGAACTACACCGAGAATAAACAGCGGATTTACTTCCAGACCTGAACGAACAGCGGAGTTATCGCTCCAGAAGGCAAAACCAACGCCAGGCAGCATGTTGCCGCGCGGCTCGATGAATGGTTTGCCGAAATAAAAAGCCAATCCGACACCCAGCAAGAAAAGTGCAATGCCGACTGCAATGTCATTCACGCGTGGCAAATTGCAAATCAAGGCGTGAACAAGACCAAGCAATGCTCCCACGCAACCAGCGGCAAGAACGCCGAGCCACGGCGATCCGGTCAGATACGACGTGGCAAATGCACACATCGCCCCAAGGACGACCGTTCCTTCCAAACCAAGATTGGTACGGCCGCTTTTCTCCGTGATGGTTTCGCCAACGCTGACGAGTAAGTACGGCGTCGATATCCGTATCGCTCCGGCAAAGATTGCGAATACGACGCCCCACCAGCCAAGCGCTTCTGTCATGGCGTTTTTCTTTCCGGAAACAAGCGCCCATTCAAGGCATTGCTGGCAAGCACGCAAAGGAAAATCATTCCCTGCAGCACCGCTGTTGCCGCGTACGGCACGTCGAACCGCCGCTGCAACAAGCCGCCACTGGCGGCAATTCCGCCCATAAGAAGCGCAAACAAGATCACTGCGAGCGGTTTCTGCCTCGACAAAAAAGCGACGAGAATTCCGGTGTATCCGAAACCAACAACAAGCGATTCGCTCGCGGCACCATGAACCGCAACAACTTCAATCGCTCCTGCCAGACCTGCCGCTGCGCCCCCAAGCGCGCAGGAAATAACCACAATTGCAGTGATCGGAAGCCCTGCCATTTGCGCGGCCCGATTGTTTCCGCCCACGACATCCATGGAAAATCCAAAGGTCGTGTAACGGAAAAAAATATGAAGAACCACACAAACGACGACGCCAATGACGATGCCCCAATGCACCGACCAGCCAGGAATATTTCCAAGCATGAATTCTATTGGAATCGACCAGCTCTGCGCCTTCAAAGTCTGCGAGAAATCGCGGATCGGCCCGCTAATGAGGTGGTTGAGGATTGCTATCGCAATATAATTCAACAACAGCGTGGAAATCGTCTCGTTGACGCCTCGTCCGCGCTTCAATGCGCCGGCAAAAGCGATCCACGCGCCGCCGCAAATCGCTCCAGCCACCAAACAAACCATCGTCCCGAGCAGAGGGAAAGCTCCGCTGGCGACGTTACCTGCCAAAACCGCGCCCAGCCCGCCGAGAACAATGGCACCCTCACCTCCGATCACCAACAACCCAACACGCGCGGGTATCAACGTACAAAGCGCTGCCAGCAGTATTGGTGCCGCGAATGTCAGTGAATTCTCAATCGAGATTCGCGTACCAAACGATCCAATGTAAAGGGCCTGGTACAAATCGAACGGATGAACGCCCTGCAATGCCATGAAGGCACCGAACAAGAGCATTGCAGCGATCAGCGCGCCCAGCGAGAGTATAAAAGGTTCAAGCCGCTGTCCGAGGACGGGCAAAATCAAATAATGACGTTCACGCCCCAGCGAAATACCCGCCTCGCTCTCCAGTACCCGTGCTGGAGAGCGAGGTTGTTTCGACGCTGACATATCACCTTACCGGTACCGATCTTACTTGAGCCCGGTTGAGCCGATTGCTCCCTCGACAAGCCACTTCACGTTCACTTTGAAGGCATTGTCCGTATTCGAAATCTCACGGCCAGCGGCCAAAACTTCGTTACCGGCGTTGTCTTTCAATGGACCTTTGTAAAGCTTGAAGGTGTCATTGACGAAACTTTCGCGCCCTTTAAGCACGGCGTCCTGCACATTCTTCGGCACAGATTTTCCGAACGGACTAAGGACCACCATGTTGTCTTTGAAGCCGCCTCGCAGCAGATTTGGATAAGGCTTCGCGGCCTGCCAAGCTTGAATGAAGTCACCGGCTTTCGCCCAATTCCACTCAGAGCCTGTCAGAAATCCGTTTGGCGCAAGAGCCGACAAATCGGTGTGATATCCGCAAGTCATAATGCCACGTCGTTCGGCTGTCTCGATCGCAACCTTTGGGCTGTCAACGTTTGCGACAATGACGTCCACGCCCTGGTCGACAAGCGCATTCACCGTTTCAGCTTCCTTCACCGGATTATCCCAGTCACCGGTAATAACAACCTGGCAGGTTGCCGTCGGCTTCACCGAACGAGCGCCGAGAACGAAGCCATTGCAGTTGTTGAAAATGAAAAAAAGCGGCTTGGAACCGATGAAGCCCAATTTCCCGGTCTTGGTCATCATCCCGGCAGCGATGCCGCAAAGATAATGCGGTTCCTCCATGTATCCGCGAAAGCCAATGGCATTCTTCGGGTCGCCTTCTTTCCAAAGTGCGCCGCCGTGGATAAAGAGGACATCAGAATATTTTTGAGCGAGTTTTAAAATAAACGGCCAATAACCGAACGATGTACCCACGATAACCTTCGCGCCATCGATCTCGATCATGCTCTCCATCACACGTTCGGCTTGAGCCGTCTCCGGAACACGCTCCTGTTCGATGAGCTTCATGCCAGGCAACTGCGCGATGCGTCGGGCCGCCACAGCAAATGACTGATTGAATCCATAGTCATTGCGCGTTGCCGCGTAGAGAAATCCAACCGTTGTGGGCTTTGCTCCCTGAGCCTGAGCACGACCGGACAACATGGTTGCACCTGCCAGCAATGCGCTGGCCGATCCTGTGAGAACGTTACGTCGTGAAAACATGAAAATACCCCCTATCGTTTCGTTTGGTCTTGCTTCTTCGGAAGCTGGCAAGTTTTTCAAAAGACTATCGTTACACAAGGTTCGGTCAAGGGATTCCCTGCACTGAAGTATGTCTGCAACTTCCTGGAAGCCTGGGATTCGTCCTGCCGCCGCCCGGAAAACACCGAGGCACTCCCCAAGCGCTGCGAAGCGTCGGGTCTTGCGCGCCTCCGCGACCTTACAACTTAAACCTTAGCCTGTTGTGGCATTGCCTGCCGCACGCCCAAAAAGTGGACCTTTTAGGCATAGGACAGTTGCTGCCCCTTCGGCAGTTGAATCGCCGCGCGTTCACAACTACGCTCGTCAATCAAGGAGCGTCCGCATGACCGCATCACGTGCCTATTTGTTTTTCCGATACTTCCGGTGGCTGCTTTGGATCGCCGCGCTCGCTTATTCGATCGACTATATGCTCAATACCCGCAGCCATACGGATTCGTTCAACCATCTGCTGCGAACGACTGAATTCTGGATGTTCACGCTTCCGAATTTGGCGATGTTCGCGGGATTTTTCGAATTGATGATGCGCGACAAGGCAGGCCTTCCACGACCGAAGTTTGGTCAACTCGGCTTGCCGCGCTGAGCCGAATAGTTCCATCGCCCGGAGCCGGCGGCTCCAAAGTCAATACCAATCTGCGCCAGGAAGGCTTTCGAGCGGGCGACCTCGAGATAGGCGATCTCGTCTTTCAATCTTTCTATTTCCTGGCGGCAGGCATCTCGCATCGCCGAACGCGCCTTGTGCGTCGGTTTCAAGTCTGTTCAAAAACTGTCGCAGGCGGATAAGGTCCGCGTCCGTCGGGGCTTTCAGCATGCCCCTGATCGTAACCGGCTCGCGCACCGCGAAAAGCGGTTTTCCACTTACAATTAAAACTATGCACGCGTTTTTTCAGGTCATTCCGGCGTGTGGAGCGATACGCCGAGCCGAGCCCGCCGGCGCAGCCAGGTGGTAGCGCGATACTTTGGATCGCGCGTCATGGCCTGCATTCCGTCGAGTACGGCAAGCACGCGGGCAGGACCGAGCACATCTCCAAGCGCGAGCGGACCCTTCGGATAGTTGAGACCAAGCTCGACGGCCGTGTCGATGTCGGCTGGCGCCGCAATACGCAACTCGGCAATTCGGCTGCCGATATTGACGATCATTGCAAGCAGCCGCTGCACGACGAATCCCGGGCTGTCATTGATCACGGTGACCGGTATTTTGTCCGTGGACAGCGCTGCCACCGCGGCGGCGAGAATGTCCGGCTTGGTGAGCGGCGTTTTCATCAGAGTGCGGCGTCCGGAAAAACGCCCGAACATGTCGACCGCAACGGTCCGCGCGGGATCGAGATGCAACCGTACCGCCGCGTTCGAGGCGTCCTCTCCGAGCGGCGTGACGAAACATGGAATCCCCGCCACCGGAGCGCCGTCGAACTGGACCTTGATGCCGGCGCCTTTGAGCCATTCGGCAAGCTCGGCACCACCATCCTCGTTCGCGACCCAGGCCGCGGCGGGCTTCGCCCCCGGCGGGACCGGCACGGTCGGTTTGTCTTTCGGCGGCGCGCCCTCGTAACTGTAGAAGCCTTGCTTTGACTTTCGGCCGAGCAGCCCACCCGCCACGCGTACCGCCATCTGCGCCGACGGCTGGTACATCGGTTCATCAAAAAACTGCTCAAAGATGCTCACCATCACCGCATGAGTGACATCGCCGCCAACAAGGTCGAGCAGTTCGAACGGGCCCATCCGGAACCCGGCCGCCTCTTTCATCAGAACATCGACTTCCTGCGGGCTTGCAATTCCATGCGCGACGATGCGCAACGCCTCGGGACCGTAGGCGCGACCCGCATGATTGACTACGAAGCCTGGTGAATCTGCTGCGACAATCGGGTGCTTGCCGATGCGCCGCGCGAATTCGACCAGCGCCTCCACGATGCCGGGCTCGGTGCGTAGTCCTCCGATAACCTCGACCAGCCTCATCAACGGCGGAGGATTAAAAAAATGCAGGCCGGCAACGCGTTGCGGGCGCCCACATCCGGCGGCGACTTCGGTGACCGACAGGGACGATGTATTCGTTGCCAGCACCGCATCGACTGCCACTCGCTGCTCGATCTCGCGAAACAGAGAGCGCTTGGCGGAGAGATCTTCGACGATGGCCTCGATCACGATTCCCGCCTTTGCGCACTCTTCATACGTGCTGATCGGTTTCAGGCGGCTGAGCACGTCCCTCTTTGTCTCGGCGGTCATACGCCCTTTCGACACCAGCCCTTCGAGGCCCTTGTCGATCGTGGCGATGGCTTCCTTTACTGCGCCGCCGTTTGAATCAAACAGCAAGGTCGTGAGTCCGGCCTGTGCGCACAATTGCGCAATGCCGCGGCCCATGGTGCCCGCGCCGAACACCGCGGCGACAAGATCCGGCCTGGATAGATCCGGCGCCACGCGTTACTGCCCTTCGAACTTGGGTTTTCTCTTTTCCATGAAGGCACGCATGCCTTCCTTCTGGTCGCGCGTCGCGAATTGCAGCTGGAATGCCTTGCGCTCCAGCATCAACGCCGTATCGAGCGGCGCGTTGAGCCCCGCATTGATGATTTCCTTGATTTGCATGATTGACACCGCAGGCATTGCGGCAATGTCGCGGGCAATCTCCAGCGCGCGCGGCAACGCCTGACCTGCCGGCGCGACCTCGCTGACGACACCCATGCCCAAAGCTTCGCCGGCGCTGAACGTGGCTCCCGTCATGATCAGCAACATGGCGCGATGTCGGCCGACAAGCCGCGCCAGTTTTTGTGTGCCACCACCGCCAGGGAGAATGCCAACCTTGACCTCGGGAAGGCCGAGCTTCGCGCTCTCGCCCGCAACAATGATGTCTGCGCACAATGCCAGCTCAAGTCCACCGCCAAGCGCAAAGCCTTCGACCGCCGCGATGAGGGGCTTTGGGCAGTCCATGATCGCACGCCAGTATTTCTGCACATTGCGCGACATGACTTCGACAGGGCCCGCTTCCGCCATCTCGCTGATGTCGGCGCCGGCGGCGAAAGCGGCATCCGATCCGGTGACGATGACGCAGCGCACGGCATCGTCGGCGCCGCAGCGCGTGACTTCGTCGGCAAGCCGCGTACGTACATCCAGATTGAGCGCATTGCGCACCTGCGGGCGATTGATTTTGAGAACAACAATGTCGCTGGATGGACGTTCAACGAGGAGAGAATCCGGCGCGGCCATGGCAATCGATCCAGAGGAATGACGTCGGGGTCTTACCTAGCAGATGGCGGGCCTGGAAGGCTATTTGCGGCAAAGCTATTTGCGACTTGGATTGATCACGGCCAGCGCGTCAATGACCCCGGCTCCGACCTCGTCGCGCTTGCCCGGAATACGGTTCGCGGCACGGATGAGGCTGGCGCGTACCTGGGCCGGCGTGAGGTTCGGTTTCGATGCCAGCAGAAGCGCCGCGACCCCGCTGGCATGCGCAGCTGCGACAGAAGTGCCCGAAGTCACCTGGTACTTCCCGTCCGGCGCGACAGCAAGAATCTCGACACCGGGCGCCGCCACCGCAACCTGCGGCCCTCGGTTGGCCTGCGGCATCAGCTTGTCGTCTGCGTCCGTCGCCGTCACGCCGATAACACCCGCGTCGGCGGCCGGGTAGAGCGGCGGCGAACGTGGACCGGCATTGCCAACGGCCGCAATCAGCACGATGCCACGCGCATTTGCCTTGGCAAGCATCTCCCGCAACAGGTCGTCGGGAGGGCCCGCAAAGCTCATGTTGATGATGCGCGCGTTCTTGCGTGCAGCCCAATCGACACTCTTGAGAATATTGAACGTGGTGCTTTCCGCGCCTTCTCCTGAACCTGAAAAGGCGCGCACCGCGAGCAGCTTCACTTTCGGCGCAACGCCGATAAGCTTGCTCCGCGCGGCGATTGCTCCGGCTATGGCCGTGCCGTGCGAATGGGCAATGGCCGGTGTGCCAACGACGTCATGCTCATCCGCAACCACACCAGCCAGATCGGGATGTTGCGTGTCGATTTTTGAATCAATCACCGCGACCAGCACATCGTCACCGCTGGTGATGCGATGCGCTTCCAGAAGATGCAGCTTGTTCACCACGTATTGCGCGGAGCCCGCAGCCGCCGGCTGCGCCTGAACCGCCGGTGCCTGGGCCTGCGCGCCGACATAGATCATGTTGGCCCAACCGCCCGACACGCCGGGATAGTTGCGGGCAATCAGGCGCAGCGTTGCGGGCACTGAGCGCGTGCCGTCAATGCGCCAGCGACCGAGCAAGCGCCCGGTCAATTCGAATCTCTGCGTTTCCAATTCGGTCAACTGCAGAACGTTGGCGAGCGCGTTGCGCGTTTGCGCAGTGGCACCGGGCGCAAACTCGAGCACGATTTCGTTGGCCACAAATCGCGTTTCGCCCTGTGGCGGAATCTTGAAATTGCGTCCGCGACCTGTGCGCCGCTGCTGAGGCGGTGGTCGCGAAGTCTGGGTCTGAGTTTGGATTTGGGTTTGAGTTATAATCGTGGGAGGCACTAACGCATCCGCCAACAGCCAGCCGATCGGTCCGAGGAAGCATCCCAGGGTCGAGCGGTAGGCCTCGTTGAGCGTTAGCTCGCGGCCCGAGTATCACCGTGCCAATCATCGGTGACACGGCCGCGCACCCGACCGAGCCTATGACAAACCAGCCGAGCGGCGTGATCGGTACACCGCGGTCAACGATCGTTGGTGGAGGCGGAATGTTGGGAACCGTCGATTGCCCGTACGCAGGCGCCAACGCACCTGTAATGCTTGCAATCGCAAGCAACACCGCCCCCGCAAGCCTTCCCATACACCCTCCGAACGGTCGAAAGCATTCTACACGGCCATTGGTCGTGCACCATGCCCGTCCGATTCAAGGATTTATGTAGGAAACTGGCCTAGTGCGGCCTTGTCACCACCGCATCAATCAGTTTGCGGCACTCGACGAGGTCATGCAGGACCGCACGTAATTTATGCAAATCCTCACCGCCCAGCCCGACGGTGACGGCCCGCGAAGGTTGGCGAGACACTGCCGGCACGGCGTCCTGCAGTTGCTGGACCGATTGATCGATGCCACTGCCGCCGTGGAGCGCTCGGTCAGCGGGTTCGATGCGCGGCATGGGGGCGCTCGCCATCGGCGGGTCGATTCGCGCCGCGGGGTCGTCCTGCCTGTCACCCAGATCGCGGCCGATCAACGACGAAAGTCGGCCACGAATACCGCTCTCTTCGTCCAGCAGATTCTCTACGGTCTCGTTCTCTTCGACGTCTTGCTCCTCGCTCTCAACGACGCCATGCGGCGGCTGCGGCGCGCCTTCCTCCCACACGGCTTGCACGAACTTCGAACCTTGCTCGCGCAGAATTCGTTGGACGCCACGGATAGTGTATCCTTCGCCGTAGAGCAGGTGGCGTATCCCGCGCAGCAGGTCGATATCGTCAGGCCGGTAATAGCGGCGTCCTCCGCCGCGCTTCATCGGCTTGATTTCATGAAAGCGGCTCTCCCAAAAACGCAGCACATGCTGCGGCAAGTCGAGATCGTCCGCCACTTCACTGATGGTGCGAAAAGCGTCCGGCGCTTTGTTGTCCAAAGCGACCTCACTTCTGGTTGTTTATCGAACGCGGTTCTACGCGACTGACGCTGCCGCCTCAGGCTGGTTCCGCTGCGCCGTTGTTGATGCGCTGCTTGAGAATCGCCGACGGCTTGAACACCATAACGCGTCGCGGCGAGATTGGTACTTCTTTCCCCGTTTTCGGGTTCCGGCCAATACGTTGGCCTTTTTTTCGTACAACAAAAGACCCGAACGACGACAACTTCACGGTTTCGCCACGCTCCAGGCAGTCGGTGATCTCCTTGAGCACCAACTCCACCAAAGCAGCCGATTCCGTGCGTGAAAGACCGACTTTTTGATAGACCGCCTCGCACAAGTCGGCCCGCGTCACAGTTTTTCCGGTCATCGCCTGCCCTAGCCCCCGGCGAAGTTATCCCGCTGAATTATCGAGGATATTAGCATGATCGGGAGGGGTCAACGGGGCCGTTAAGGAATTTGCTTGCGGTCACCAGGCATCTGCCCGCTCACCATCGCAGCAGCGCGGACCCCCAGGTGAACCCGCCACCCATCGCTTCCAGCAGGATCAGGTTCCCACGTTTGATGCGCCGGTCGGAGACCGCATCAAACAGCGCCAATGGAATCGATGCCGCCGACGTGTTTCCATGACGGTCGACGGTAATCACCACCTTTTCCGGCGCGATCCCGAGCTTGTGGGCGGAGCCGTCGATAATGCGCTTGTTGGCCTGGTGCGGTACGAACCAGTCGATGTCAGCCGCTCTATAGCCCGTGGCCTTGAAGGCGTCCTCTATGACGTCGGTGATCATGGCCACGGCATGCTTGAAAACTTCGCGCCCTTCCATGCGCAGGTGACCCACCGACTGGGTCGATGATGGCCCGCCGTCGACATAAAGTTTGGCCTTGTGGCGTCCGTCGGCACGCAAATGGGTCGTCAGGATGCCGCGGTCCTCGCGGGTCCCGGGCTGAGGCTGCGCCTCGAGCACGACAGCGCCTGCACCATCGCCGAACAGCACGCAGGTCGTGCGGTCGCTCCAGTCCAAAATACGGGAAAACGTCTCGGCGCCAATAACCAGAGCTCGCTTGTAGGTGCCATTGCGCAACAACGCGTCGGTCACTTGCAGCGCATAGACGAAACCCGAGCAGACGGCCTGAAGATCAAAGGCCGCACCACGTGTAATCCCCAAACCCGCCTGCACTGACACCGCAGTGGCCGGAAAAGTCTGGTCGGGCGTCGACGTCGCAAGCACGATCAAGTCGATCGAGCTTGCCTCAGCATGCGCATTCGTGAGCGCAGCCCGCGCCGCGTTGAGCGCAAGATCGGACGTCATCTCACCCGGGGCCGCAATATGGCGCTCGCGAATGCCGGTGCGCTGCACGATCCACTCGTCGGTGGTCTCGACGGAGCGCGCGAGCTCGTCATTGCTGACGATCCGCGCCGGCAGATAGATGCCGCAGCCGACCACAACCGAACGCAAGACTGTCACGAGCCTGCTCCGCCCGCGAGTCGCGCCGTCGTTCCTGCTTGCAGGTCGCGCGCCATCGATTGCCCGATCTTCTCGAGCAACTCATAGCGCACCATGTCATAGCCCATATCGATGGCTGACGCGGTGCCTTCGGCGTCCGCGCCCCCATGGCTCTTGATCACAACACCGTTGAGACCAAGGAATACGCCGCCATTCGATTTACGTGGATCCATCTTGTCACGCAGCGTGCGGAAGGCCTGACGTGCAAGCAGATAGCCAAGCCGGGCCGCCCAGGTGCAATTCATCGCCGCGCGCAGATACGATGCCAGCTGATGCGCTGTCCCCTCCGCGGTCTTCAGCGCGATGTTGCCGGCAAATCCTTCGGTGACCACGACGTCCACCGTGCCCTTGCCGATGTCGTCACCCTCGACAAAGCCATGATAGTCGAAATGTGGAAACCGGCTTTCACGCAGAATGCGTCCCGCTTCGCGCACCTGCTCGAGCCCTTTGACTTCCTCGACGCCGATATTGAGAAGACCAACGGTCGGGCGCTCGATATCGAACAGCACCCGCGCCATCGCGCTGCCCATCGCCGCAAGATTGACGAGATGCGCTTCATCGGCGCCAATCGATGCGCCGACATCGAGCACCACGGATTCGCCCTTGAGGGTTGGCCAAAGCGCCGCAATGGCCGGGCGCTCAATTCCTTCGATCATCTTGAGATTGAAACGCGACATCGCCATCAAGGCCCCGGTATTGCCGGCCGAGACGGCAACGTCGGCTTCGCCTTTTTTGACTGCGTCGATCGCCAGCCACATCGACGATTTCCAGCGGCCGTAACGCAAGGCTTGGCTCGGCTTGTCGTCCATTCGGATTGCGACTTCAGTATGCACGACCTTGGAGCGCGCGCTCAGGCGCGGGAATTTATCGAGCACTGGTTGGACCGCCGCGCTGTTGCCGAACAGAATAAATTCAATGTCCGGGTGGCGCGTAAGCGAAATGTCGGCCCCCGACAAAATCACGGGCGCGCCGTGATCGCCGCCCATGGCATCGAGCGCGATACGGACCTTATCCGGCATGGGCCGCTCTTGATGGCGTTGACTGCAGCGCCGGCCGCACGCTCATGTGAAGTCGGTGCACGGGCGCGACCATAGCCGCTCGTTCATCCCATACAAGCCGATTATCCGCCACGCCCATGCCCGTTGCCCTCTTCCTTGATATCACCCGCCGAGTTGCTTTTTCAGCGCTTCCAGGGCGGCAAATGGCTTTGCACTATCATCGTCGACTTTAACCGGTACAAATTCGACGCCACCCTTGCGCGGATAGGGATCGATACCGAGCAGCAGAAACTCCGTGGCGATCGCACCGAGATCAACCTTGCCATCAATCAGCGGTTCGGGAGGATCCTCGTCACCGGCCTTGCGGTCCGCGTCGTGATCCTTCGTAGCGGCGCCGAGCGGCGGCGCGAAAAGGAGGTTGACGGGCTCAGCCATATCGCTTTCGAGAGGGTCGAGCGTCACCACACAGGTTTGCCCGACCCGCGCCTTTACTTGCCCTGCCACATGTACGCCGCCGCCCCGACGTGTGAGGTCGAAGGCCGCCGAGAGGTGCGGCAGATCGCGCAGGTTCGCGAGCTTGACGAGCTGCGCACGAACTTCGGCTGGCGCCTCGGTTTCGATGTGGAGGCCGGTTTCCGGGATATCGTCCACGGCAACCGGCACACTCCATGGATTTTGAGCGTTTCCCATCGATTTCAGTCTTTTGCGCCTGAAGCCTCACCCTCAACAAGAACGGTAGCGGCGGGGTCCGGCATTGTAAGCTTGCCGGCGAGAACTTGTGAGGCCGGCTGCACCCTCAAGTCACGTACCGTCTCCCTCATATAAGTCGCAAGACGGCTGGCCACAGCTTGGCTAGGCGCCTCCTTGCCATAGATATTCCGCTCCAGAGCCTCCCTGAGCGCCTGTTGGCTGTCACGCGCCAATCCCGCCCTGTATACCTGCGCCCGCCCATAAAACGCCTCTCCAACGCGCTGCATGTGCTTGGGCACTGAAAGATCGCCGACCCCCATTTCGCGCAAATTGCGATCCATATCCGTACAGAAACGATCGAAGAGCGCCTGCCCGAGTTCCCGCAATTGCGGTTCGTCCGCCAGTCGGTCGAGAACCAGGGTCAAATGCAGAACCAACAGATCAAACCGCCCATTTACCGTGTCCGGCACCCCATATTCGCGATAAAAACTGGGCAATCGCGCCTGCGCCACGATCGTGCCATACAGGGTAGAAATGGTGTCCGGCCTTACGCGTCGGCGAAACAGAGGAAAGATCATCGGATCCGCTCAGGAGCTGCCGCCAGCCGCGTTACGTCAACGCCCTCGGCGGCGCAAGATTTGAGCGGGACTGATTGGGGTCGAGAGCCGTGCGTCGCACCATGAAATGTTTCCATCTGACGGTCGCGCTCGTAAGCGTGTTGATGCTCTCCGCGTGTGGCACCGGCGAAACGCTGCAGCGCGGTTATGTGCTGCCGGAAGGCGCCCTCGAGCAAATTCCCGTCGGCGCAACGCAGGAGCAGGTTCTCATCGTGCTTGGCACGCCCTCCACAGTGGCAACCGTCAATGGCGATGCCTTTTACTACATCTCGCAAAAGGCCCAACGCTCCGCCGCGTTCATGCCGTACGAGGTTTCCGACCAACGTGTCATCGGAGTTTATTTCGACAAAGAGCGACGGGTCACCAGGCTCGCCAACTACGGGGTCAAGGACGGAAAGATCTTCGACTTCTATTCCCAAACGACACCGACCGGCGGCCAGGAGCTGAGTTACATCCGCAATATTTTCAAGAATGTCGGCTTCCATCTGTAGGCTCGACAAAAAAGGGCCCGCGCGACACGCGGGCCCTTCGCTTTGTTGCGATCACGATCAGTGGGCGAGAACCGCCAGCAGCAGCAGCGCCACGATGTTCGTAATCTTGATCATCGGGTTCACGGCGGGTCCTGCCGTATCCTTGTAGGGGTCGCCGACGGTGTCGCCGGTGACCGCAGCTTTGTGAGCGTCAGATCCTTTGCCGCCGTAGTGGCCGTCCTCGATGTACTTCTTGGCGTTATCCCAGGCGCCGCCCCCCGACGTCATCGAGATGGCTACAAACAGGCCGGTCACGATTACACCCAGGAGCATGGCGCCGAGAGCCGAGAACCCCGCTGACTTCCCGGCTGGGCCACCGCCCGCGATGAAGTAGATCGCGAAATAGCAGACAATCGGCGAGAGCACCGGCAGCAACGACGGCACGATCATTTCCTTGATCGCTGCCTTCGTGAGTATGTCCACGGCGCGGCCGTAGTCGGGCTTGTCCTTGCCCTTCATGATGCCGGGCTTGTGGCGGAACTGCCGCCGCACTTCTTCGACGATTGCGCCGGCCGCGCGGCCCACTGCCGTCATGCCGAGCGCGCCGAACAAATAGGGCAGCAATCCACCGAACAACAAGCCGACGACCACGTAAGGGTTGTTCAGCGAGAAGTCGAGCTGAATGCCTTGGAAGTACGGATGCTGCGCAGCGGTCCGGGTGAAGAACTGCAGGTCCTGATTATAGGCGGCAAACAACACCAGCGCGCCGAGACCGGCCGAGCCAATCGCATAGCCTTTCGTAATCGCCTTGGTGGTGTTGCCGACCGCGTCGAGCGCGTCGGTCGACTTCCTCACATTTTTTGGTAAGCCGGCCATCTCGGCAATTCCGCCCGCGTTGTCGGTGACAGGGCCAAAAGCGTCGAGCGCGACGACCATGCCGGCAAGCGCAAGCATCGAGGTCACCGCGATGGCGATGCCGAACAAACCGGCCTGCGCGTACGAAACCAGAATTCCGGCGATGATCACCAGCGCGGGCAGCGCGGTTGCCTCCAGCGATACCGCAAGGCCCTGGATAATATTGGTGCCGTGGCCCGTGACAGACGCCGCCGCGATCGACCTTACGGGGCGGAAGTTGGTGCCGGTGTAGTATTCCGTGATCCAGATGATCAGGCCGGTTACTACCAAGCCAACGATCGCACAGATGAAAAGTGCCTGCCCGGTAAAGGTGACGCCCGCGATGCGGCCGAAGCCGATCAGGGAGTCGGTGACAAACCAGATCGCAACGAGTGAGAGCAGCGCCGACGCGATAAAGCCCTTGTAAAGAGCACCCATAATCGACCGGTTACGGCCAAGTCGCACGAAGAACGTGCCAATGATCGACGTGATGATACAGACACCGCCGATAGCGAGCGGATAGGTCATCATGGTGAGCAGCATTGGCGTGCCGGCAAAAAAGATCGAGGCCAACACCATCGTCGCAACCGCCGTCACCGCATAGGTCTCGAACAGGTCGGCGGCCATGCCGGCGCAATCGCCAACATTGTCGCCGACATTGTCGGCAATGGTTGCGGGATTGCGCGGGTCGTCCTCAGGAATGCCCGCCTCGACCTTCCCGACGAGGTCGCCGCCGACGTCCGCGCCCTTGGTGAAGATTCCACCGCCCAGGCGCGCGAAGATCGAAATCAGCGATGCCCCGAACCCGAGCGCGACGAGAGCGTCGATGACCGTTCGGTCATTCGGCGCCTTGTGCATTGTACCGGTCAGAAAGCCGAAATAGATCGTCACGCCCAGCAGCGCGAGGCCCGCAACCAACATGCCGGTAATGGCGCCGGACTTAAAGGCAAGCTCAAGCCCGCCTGCCAGCGACTTGGTGGCGGCCTGAGCAACCCGCACGTTGGCCCGCACCGAGACGTTCATGCCGATGAAGCCGGTCGCACCCGACAGAATGGCCCCGACCGCGAAGCCGATCGCGACCAGCCAACCAAGGGTGAACCCGATGATGACGAAGATCACCACCCCGACAACGCTGATGGTGGCGTATTGACGCTTCAGGTAGGCCTGCGCGCCCTCGCGCACGGCCTCGGAAATTTCCTGCATTCTCTTGCTGCCGGGATCGGCGCTCAGCACCGATTAAGTCGCCCAGATGCCATAGACGATCGCGAGCACCCCACAGCCGACGATCAACCACAAAGTAGTCATGGTGGCCATATTCCTCGATTTGATTGGTGCTGGCGGGACGAACGCTCCCGCCGGCGCCAGGAGCGTCGAGGATGGCCGCTTCTAAGGGCGCTTCACCCCGACCGGTAAGCGCGCGGATATAGCCAAAAACTTGTGGAATGCGCAACGCGGAATTTGGGCGTGCCCATTTACCCCCGGCGTGCCCCTGTTTTCAGGAGGTGGGGCGCATGGCTGGCGGCGGGCTAGAGCGCAGCCGGTCGTGGCCGCATCGCAAGCCAGATCAAAAGCGCGCCCGTCACGAAAATCGTCGGGAAAATCACTTCGTTGATCGTCGCCCAGCCGAACCTGTCGAGCAGTTGCCCGGACGAAAAGGAACTCAACGCCATGCTGCCGAAAATCATGAAATCATTGAAGGCCTGGACCTTGTTGCGTTCATGCGGGCGGTGGCACTGCGTCACCATCGTGGTCGCGCCTATGAAAGAAAGGTTCCAGCCAACGCCCAGCAAGACCAGCGCCGTCCAGAAGTGAGCCACGGTAAGCCCTGAAATACCCACGACAGCAGTCGCAGCGATCAGCAGCAGGCCGATGCCCGTGATGCGCTCGACCCCGAAGCGTGCAATCAGGGAGCCGGTCACAAAGCTCGGCGCGTACATCGCCAGCACATGCCACTGGATTCCCAGCGCGGCATCGGTCACCGAATGGCCGCAGCCGACCATCGCCAGCGGCGCTGAGGTCATAAGCATGTTCATCATCGCGTAACTTGCGATCCCGCAAGCGACCGCGACGATAAAACGTGCATTTTGCACGATCTCGCCAAGTGGCCTCACACTTCCCTGGCGAGGCGCGGCAAGTGGCGGCACTTTCACAAATACAAGCACGCACGCCGCTGCCACCGCACAAACCGATTGGCCGAGATAGCTGGCCGCAAAGAGGTGGGGTGCCAGCAGATCCTTGGTGAAAATCACGAGCTGAGGCCCGAGCACGGCGGCAAAAACACCGCCTGCGAGCACCCACGACACGACCTTCGGTCGATAGGCGTCACTTGCAGTGTCGGCAGCCGCGAACCGGTACGACTGATGCGCGGCCGCATAGAGCCCCCCGCAAAACGTGCCGAAGAGCAGCAACCAGAAATTGCCGTTCATCACCGCCGAATAGGAAATCAGGCCGGAAAGAATGCCAAAGGCCGACCCGCATTGAAGCGCGAAGCGGCGGCCGAATTTGCGCGCAAGTACACCGAGCGGCAACGTGCCGAGCCACATGCCGAACACCATCGCCGTCACCGGCAACGTTGCCAGGCCCTTGTCCGGTGCCAGCACGGCGCCAACGATACTCGCGGTGCTTATGATAACGGTGTTGTTGCCGCCGGCGAGCGCCTGCGCGGCCGACAGGACCATGGCATTCCGCCGCGCCAGATTGTCGTCTGGCACGATGTGATCGAGCGGCTCGGCAGCGGCTGACATGTCTTCCCCGGGAAAAAAGTCGCCCTTTGTATCGGCGGCGGCAGTAAATCGCCACTACCGGCGCCGCAGATCAGGGATGATTTTTATTGAAAGCGTGATTTCGCCAGGCTGATCTATCCTGCCATCAGCCTAGCGCTTGCGCGTTACTTTGGCGGCCTGTTTGAGTGGGAACTCAAAAGCACCAGGGTGACGGATGCTTGCCTCCCGCACTTCCGCAATCGACCGTGCGCCGACCTGGCCGAGGGACGCCCGTAACTCGTCGATATAGAGGTCGATCAGATAGTCCGGCCCCTCGTCGCCAAGCGCGGCGACCGCCCAGAGAAATGACTTGCCGGCAAAGGCCGCATGTGCGCCGAGCGCCAGCGCCCGCATCACGTCCTGGCCGCTGCGGATACCGCTGTCGAGGAGAATGGTCGACTTCTTGCCGACCGCCGCAGCGATGGCCGGGAGCACGTCGATCGACGTTGCGAGGGCCTCGATCTGCCGGCCGCCATAATTCGATACCCAGATGCCGTCAACGCCGAGTCTGGCCGCGATTTCAGCATCCTCGGGATGCAGGATGCCCTTGACGGCCATCGGCCCTTTCCAAGCGTCGCGATACCGCTTGACCTCTTCCCATGAAAACGCACCGCCCATGTGGGCGCGCGCATAGGCAATGATTTCATTCGTCCCGGCACGGGGGCGCGCATAATCGCTGATAGTCGCAAAACGCGGGTAGCCGTTGCGCAACAAAGCGAGCAGCCACCGGGGCCGCACCAGCATCTCGTAAATCATCCGTACATTGGGACGAAACTCGTGGGCGAGACCGGCATAAGTCTCGCGCGAACGTGTCGTCCGAACGGGAACGTCGAGCGTAAGAACAAGCACCTTGGCATCAACCGCCCGCGCACGCCGCACAAGGTCCAAGCCAATTTTATGATCGTCGTGCCAGAACCTGTAGAGCTGAAGCCAGAACACATCGGGCGCGGCCTCCGCAGCTTGCTCGATCGTAACGCCACCGGCGACACTCAAGGTGTAGGGCACTCGCACGCGTTGGGCTGCCTTCGCCATCAGCAGATCGGCGCCCGGCCACACAAGCGAGGGGCCGCCCATCGGTGCCATGCCAATCGGCGCACTGTAGCTGCGTCCGAACAACTTCACGTCGACAGGAGGTAGCGTCGGCATTACGCCGTAACGCGGAGCGATCTCGACAGCATCTAAAGCCGCCCAATTGTGGGCGATGCCCACATCGTTGCCGGCACCGGTGTCGCCATATTCGAACGCAAAAAGCGGAACGTTGCGCGGGGCGTGACGCCGAAGCCACGCCGTGGTCGGAAATTTCCTGTGGTGCTTCTGAAAGTTCGGGTGCTTGTCGACCGGAGTGACTGCTGCCTTCTTCGCCGTCATGTCATGCATCGTGAATTTCCGTCCCTTGCAGCCGCATTATAGCCATGCGCGCGCGGCCCGTCCCGCCAATTCAGAAGTGACTGAAAGAGGCACGCTTGAAGACCAGCGGCTTGCCCGCAGCGTCAATAAATTGCGCGCCCTCACCCGTTTTGATCTCTCCGATTTCACTGACCGGAACACCTGCGGCCTTTGCCGCCGCGCGGAAGTTCGCGGTCTTGTCGTTCGGCACGGTGCAGATAATTTCGTAATCGTCACCGCCTGTGAGGACTAGCTCAAGCGCACCCGCTTCACCCGCAACAACGTTCTTAGCCGCATCCGATACGGGCACGCTTGCTATGTTGATATCGGCCGCAACGCCGGAGGCACGGCACAGCTTGCCGAAATCCCCGACGAGCCCATCGGAAATGTCCATTGCCGCCGAGGCATGATTGCGGACGGCTTCGGCCAGCGCATTGCGCGGCTGCGGCAGGAGATAACGTGACATCAAATGCTGGCGCTGCGCATCGTTGAGCTTCCACGTTTTTGCCTCTCCACTGCGCAGAGCCACGCCGAGTGCGGCATCCCCGATCGTGCCGGTCACGAAGACACGATCCCCATGTTTCGCACCGGCACGACGGACCATGGTCCCCTCCGGCACGGTGCCGAACATGGCAATTGAAACCGTGACCGGCCCCGGAGTGCGGTCCGTGTCGCCTCCGAAGAGCGGGCAGTCGAACAACACTGCATCGCCCCGCAAACCTTCGGCAAATCCGCTGAGCCAGTTCTCTCGAATGTCCTTTGGGATCGCCAATGAAAGCAGGAAGCCGAGCGGGCGCGCTCCTTTTGAGGCAAGGTCGGAAAGGTTGACGCGCAGCGCCTTGCTCGCCACCGCCTGCGCGGGATCTTCGGGGAAAAAATGAACGCCGCCGACGATCGCGTCGGCCTTGAGCACGAGATCGCATCCCGGTGGCGGCTTGACGAATGCAGCGTCGTCCGACAGTCCAAGCGCGCCAGGATGGGTCGCGATCGGCCCGAAGAAGCGTGCGATCAGGCGGTCCTCGGCTGAGATGTCATCTGGCGCAACCATTGTCTCATCCGGTCGCGCGGCCGAATTCGGCCGCGCGCAAGCGCCGCGCCAACTGATCGAGAACGGCATTGACCATGCCCGTCTCGTCGCGCTCGACAAAAGCGGCGGCAACGTCGGCATATTCGGCAACCACAACGCGCGCAGGCACGTCTCGCCGATGCGTTAGTTCGTAGGCTCCCGCCCGCAACGCCGCGCGCAGCACCGTATCCACCCGTTTGAGCGGCCAGCTTTTCGACAAAGCATCGTCGATCAAAGGATCGAGTTCGCGTTGCTCGCGCACGACGCCAGACACCACGTCGCGGAAGAACGCGGCCTCAGCCGGCAGATATTGCGCGCCCTCGACTTCACGTCCGATCCAATGACTTTCGAATTCGGCAAGAATCTCATTCAGGCCGCTTCCTGCGAGATCCATTTGATAGAGAGCCTGCACCGCAGCAAGACGCGCGGCCCCGCGTTTGTTCGCTTTGCGCGCATCATCATCTCGTGCGGCCCCGGTGGCCATCACCGCCAAACCAATGTGTGCTTGAGGGCAACCATCGTGAGCGCAGCACGCGCCGCGCCGCCGCCCTTATCGCCCTCTTCGGCACGGGCGCGCGCATTCGCCTGGGCCTCATTCTCGACGGTGAGAATCCCGTTTCCAAGGGCGAGCCGCTCGCTTACGGCAAGGTCGATGAGTGCTCGCGCCAATTCATTCGCCACGATATCAAAATGATGCGTCTCGCCGCGGATCACGCACCCGAGCGCCACCACGCCATCGTAAGGCGCCCGCCTACGCTTGGCCGCATCGATTGCAATCGCGATGGCGGCGGGAATTTCAAGGGCACCCGGAACGGTGACGCGGTCGTACCGCGCGCCAACCTTGTCCAGAACGCGTGTTGCACCGCGCAGCAGCTCGTCTGAAATCGCGTCATAAAAGCGCGCTTCCACGATCAGCAGGTGCAGGCTGGCTGTCTTTGTATTGCGCTTTTTTTTCCTGGCCATGACCAATACCCTAATCGACCCGCGTCGTAGCAAGCGTACCTTGCCCGAACAAGGGGCAGATGTCTGGCTTCACCTCTGCATTTCTATCAATCGTGCGGCGTACCGGGCCATAGTGTCGACCTCGAGATTAACATCGTCGCCCTTGCGCAAGGCGCCGAATGTCGTCGTCCGCAGCGTGTGCGGAATGACAAGTACTGAAAATGTATCAGCTTCGACGGCATTGACCGTAAGAGAGACGCCATCGAGCGCGACTGAGCCTTTTGGAGCGATGAAACGCGCAAGCCCGGCCGGCGCGCGCAATACAAACCGCGCCATGTCCGTCATGTCTTCGCAGGCGACTACCGTCGCGATCCCGTCGACGTGCCCGGCCACGAGATGGCCGCCCAGTTCGTCGCCAAATTTCAGCGGGCGCTCGAGGTTGATCTTCGATCCGTGCTGCCAGCGGCCGGCAGTCGTCACGCGAAGGGTCTCTGCAGCCGCGTCCACCGCAAACCATGCGCGGTTATCCTCCACGCCAGCGTCCACCACCGTCAGGCAAACCCCGCAACAGGCGATCGAAGCGCCTTTGATGATTTCAGAGCGCGCGTAGCTGCAAAAAATCGTCAGGCGATGCAGCTGTCCAGCGCGCTGGTTGACCGAGCGCACCTCGCCGAGATCAGTGACAATGCCGGTGAACATGATCTAATCGCGGACAAAATTTTCTATCGTGTCCGTTGCAAGCCTCTCGCTGCCGCGCAGCGTGAGGCGGCCGGTTATTGCTTCGAGCGGCATGCCCTCCAGCGGGTCGATTCCCGTATCACCAATGGGTTTTTCGCCGCGCACCAGGATCACCTCGTCCACGAGGTCCGCCGACACGAAGCTCGATGCGACAGTCGGCCCTCCTTCGACGAGCAGCCGCGTAATCCCCTGCTCGCCAAGCGTTTTGAGAACCTGCGACAGATCGAGCCGGCCGTTGCCTTCGTCCACGCGAAAGACCTTGCAACCTTTTTGCTGGAGAATCTCCTCGGCAACTGCCGACGGCTGTTGCGAGGTGAAGACCCAGGTCGGCGTTTCACGCACTGTCGCAACAACCGATGTCGCAAGTGGCAGGTGCAAATCCTCGTCGAGAACAACCCGCACCGGCGAGCGCTCGAACATGCCAGGCAGACGGCACGTTAATTGTGGGTCGTCCGACAGAACCGTGCCTATGCCGACGAGGATAGCATCGCTTGCCGCCCGAATCTGGAAGATGCGCTCGCGTGCAGCCTCACCGCTGATTGGCGCCGGCTTGCGACCGGCAAGCCCAGCCTTGCCATCGGCAGAAATTGCGAGCTTGAGCGTAACGTGCGGGCGCCCTGTCGTGATGCGCGTGACATGGCCGGCGTGAATGCGCCGTGCTTCGTCGACGCCAAGCCCGACGTCTACGGTGATTCCCTTTGCGCGCAGCCGCTCGTGTCCCTGCCCCGCCACTTCCGGATTGGGATCCTCCATAGCCGAGACCACACGTGCGATCCCGGCGCGGACGATCGCATCGGCACAGGGCGGCGTCTTGCCCTGATGCGAACACGGCTCAAGCGAGACATACATCGTCGCACCCTGCGTCGTTTTTTTTGCCCGCCGCAGGGCTTCGACTTCGGCATGCGGCCTGCCGCCCTCTTGCGTCCAGCCGCGCGCAATAACAACCCCGTCCTTCACGATCACCGCGCCAACCGCAGGATTGGGCCAGGTGCTGCCGAGATTGCGCCGGCCGAGAGCGAGCGCAAGGCGCATGAAGCGCTCGTCATCTGATTGTAAGGTGGAGGCGGACTGCTCGTTCATTTGCGCGCGCTGGTTGCGGGCCGGCCATCGTCTTCGCCCGACAACTCATCAAGGGCGGCGCGGAAGTCCTTGGCCTCTCGGAAGTTGCGATAGACCGACGCAAAACGCACATAGGCGACGTCGTCGAGCTCGCGCAAATGCTCCATCACGATCTCGCCGATCGCCTCCGACGAAGTCTCGCTCTCGCCCTGGCTTTCCAGCTCTCGCACGATTTTGGAGACCATTTGCTCAATGCGCTCTGGCTCAACAGGTCGCTTGCGCAACGCGATCTGCACAGAGCGCATGAGCTTGTCGCGATCGAAGGGAACGCGGCGGCTGTTGCGCTTGATGACGGTCAGCTCGCGGAGCTGGACGCGCTCGAACGTCGTGAAGCGGAAATTGCAGGTCAGACAAACGCGGCGGCGGCGGATCACAGCCGAATCCTCAGTCGGCCGCGAGTCCTTCACCTGCGTATCGAGGCTGCCGCAACTCGGGCAACGCATGCCTAGCCCCTAGCCTCTCGCATCGTCATGCCCGGCTTCATGCCGGGCATCCACGTCTTACTGGTATTCAATAAAAAAGGCGTGGATCGCCGGGACAAGCCCGGCCATGACGAAGAAAGTATGTCCGCTTCGCTCATTGAGTATATATCGGAAACCGTCCGATCAAGGTCTTCACTTTGTCGCGTACGGCCGCTTCCACCAGCGAATCTTCATCGGCTTGCTTCTGCGACAGCACGTCGAGCACCTCGACGATCATGTCGCCAACCTGGCGGAATTCGGCGATGCCAAAGCCGCGCGTCGTGCAGGCTGGCGTTCCGAGACGGATGCCTGACGTCACCGTCGGCTTTTCCGGATCGAAGGGGATACCATTCTTGTTGCAGGTGATGTGTGCGCGGCCCAGCGCCGCTTCCGCCACCTTGCCGCTCAAGCGTTTCGGCCGAAGGTCAACCAGCATCAGGTGGGTGTCGGTACCACCCGATACGATATCAAGCCCGTGCGACTTCAAGGTCTCGGCCAGCGCCTTGGCATTTTCAATCACGTTGCGGGCATAGGCCCGGAATGCCGGCTGCAGCGCTTCGCCAAAGGCGACCGCCTTTGCTGCAATGACATGCATCAACGGCCCGCCCTGCATTCCCGGGAACACCGCAGAGTTGACCTTCTTCGCAATCTCCTCGTCATCCGACAGGATCACGCCGCCGCGCGGGCCACGCAGCGTCTTGTGCGTCGTCGTCGTCACCACGTGCGCGTGCGGGAATGGTGAGGGATGCACGCCGGCCGCTACAAGACCGGCGAAATGCGCCATGTCCACCATCAGCAGGGCACCGACCTCGTCGCAAATCGCCCGAAAGGCGCGGAAGTCGATGATGCGCGGATACGCCGAGCCGCCGGCGATGATGAGCTTCGGCCTATGCTGACGCGCAAGCCGTCCAACTTCCTCCATGTCGATCCGGTGGTCGTCACGGCGGACGCCATACGGCACCGGCTTGAACCATTTCCCCGACATATTGACCGGCGAACCGTGCGTGAGATGACCGCCGGCGGCGAGATTAAGCCCCATGAAGGTGTCGCCCGGCTGCAGCAACGCGAAGAAAACCTCAGCGTTAGCCGAAGCGCCCGAATGAGGCTGCACGTTCGCGAACTTGCACCCGAACAGCTTTGTGACGCGTTCAATCGCCAGCCGCTCGGCAATGTCCACGTATTGGCAGCCGCCGTAGTAACGTTTGCCTGGTAGACCCTCGGCATACTTGTTGGTCAGGACCGATCCCTGCGCCTCCAGGACCGCGCGCGACACGATGTTCTCAGATGCGATCAGCTCGATCTCGTCGCGCTGACGCCCGAGTTCTTTCCTGATCGTGTCGGCAATGTCGGGGTCTACGTCGCTCAGCGGCGCCGAGAAAAGAGCCTCGATGCCGTCCGCGGGCCTGGGGTTGGAGGTTGCCGACATCACGATCTCCTGGCGCCGCGAGGCCTCGGCGCCGAACGATGAAAGGGTCCGGGATTGAGCCCGGAAATAGCATATCGACACCGAACCGCCAAGCATTGGGTTGTGGAACGCTCGCGGCCGCAACATCTAGGGGCCGCTTCGGCACGGCTCTGACACAAGAAAAACCCCGGCCGCAAGGCGGCCGGGGCAAATTTAGTCCCCTGCAATCGAATTAGAGCCGGTAAAGGATCTGGTCGGTCCAGAAGCGCTCAAGCCGGTGCAGTGACTTGTTGAGTGTGGAGAACTCTTCGGCATTGATGCCGCCCACCTGCTCAACTGTCCGCACGTGCTTCTGGTAAAGCGTCTCGATGATGTCGCGTACCTCGCGGCCCTTATCGGTGAGCTTGATGCGCACCGAGCGCCGGTCGACCCGCGAACGCTGGTGATCGAGGAACGCCATCTCGACGAGCTTCTTGAGGTTGTAGGAAACGTTCGAACCGAGATAGTAGCCGCGCGTACGCAGCTCACCGGCCGTCAGCTCCTTGTCCCCAATGTTGTAGAGAAGCAGCGCCTGCACCGAATTGATGTCGGAGCGACCGCGCCGATCGAATTCATCCTTGATCACGTCGAGCAAGCGGCGATGTAGCCGTTCGACTAGGGTCAAGGCCTCCAAGTACTGTGGCCGAATGTGGTCGAGCGTCGCCTCTCGTCCGGCGGGCTCGACCGTCTTAGCGACGGCTTTCATGTTCAACGCCCCTTGCGTTTTATATGTACGTTTCCGGTTGCGAGGCCCTGTCTTCCTCGTTCCGGATGGGCGCACCCTAGAAGAGCCAGTCTAAAATCGGCTTAAATAACACCATAAAGATTAGGTTTATTTGCGACGGTGAACACTCTGTTGACCTTACAATTCTACGAAAACGCGCAAGCCTTCGTTCACGCTAAAAGTCCGCATCACCGGCGGACAAAATGAATGATGCCGGAAAAATCCCGCGCAGCCTCCCCGGTCGCTACATATTGCGAATAGATACGCTCGGCATCGGCACCAAGTTCTGTTTTAGTTCGTGTCGCTTTTGCCGCGTCTTGGGACAATTTGAGATCCTTGAGCATCATCGCTGCTGTGAACCCAGCCTGGTATTCACGGTTGGCGGGCGATGTTGGAACCGGTCCCGGTACGGGACAATAGGTTGTCAAAGACCAGCATTGCCCCGACGACTTCGAAGAAATGTCGAACAACTTCTGGTGATCGAGACCGAGCTTCTCGGCAAGAACGAAAGCTTCCGAAACCGCGATCATCGATATACCGAGGATCATGTTGTTGCAGATCTTGGCGGCCTGCCCGTTGCCGGCACCACCCGCGTGTACGATCGTCTTGCCCATTTTTTCGAGGATCGATTGGGCGCGCGCAAATGCCTGCGCGCTGCCGCCGACCATGAACGTGAGCGTTCCGGCGGTCGCCCCGCCAACGCCGCCTGAAACGGGCGCGTCGAGCATCAGCAAGCCCTTTTTCTCCGCCTCAGCAGCAACCGCACGCGCGGTTTCAACGTCGATGGTCGAGCAATCGATCAGCAGCGCCCCTGCATTCGCGTTCTCAATGATCCCGGACGAGCCGAGATAGACGTCGCGCACCTCCTTGCCGGATGGCAGCATGGTGATGACAACGTCCGCCCGTGACGCTGAACCCTTCGCCGTCTCGACGCTTGCACCACCGGCCGCCTTGAGCTTCGCGATCGCCGCCGGATTGACGTCCACGCCTTCGACTTGATGCCCGGCCTTAAGCAGATTCTGCGCCATGGGCAGTCCCATATTGCCGAGGCCGATAAACCCGATGCGCGCCATGGCGCCCTCCCGTTTACAGCGGATGTTCTTGCGCAGACTTCAACGCGAGCCAAAGATAGACGGCAAGCATCGCACCCTCCAACGCGCCAGTGAGCCAGCCGCCGCCGAATACCTGCGGAAAAAATATTTCCACCGCCAGCATTGAAGCAACTGACGTAAGCCAGATCACCGCGCCCCATGCGGCGGCGAGCCAAAGGCCGATCGCTGCCACAAGATCGATGACTGCAAAAAAGACGGTCGCGGTCTGCCACGCGATTGAATGATATTCAAAAGATAGCGTCTCCCCGAATCCTATCCCGCAGACCTGCGCCCAATGATACAGGCCCTTAAACATCGAGATGGCGGCCATTGCTCTCAGAAAAAGAACGAGTCGTCTCGTCCAGCGCCCGATCGAGCGATCACCCTCGTGCTCATGAACGGGCTCGAGAGTTCGAACGTCTTCGTGAGTGGCCGGACTGTTCACGGCAACACCAATTCAACTTCCCCCAGCGGCGCGAAGTGGCGTTCGACATCCGCATCGTCCACTTTGGCAAGCGTCGCAGGGCGCCAGCGCGGCGTGTTGTCTTTGTCCACGATCACGGCGCGTACGCCTTCGTAAAAGTCGTGTCCCTCGATGATACGCGACACTATGCGGAATTCCGTGCGCATGCACGTCTCGAAATCCCAGTTCTTGCCGCGGCGGACCTGAGCCAAAGCAATTTTCAGACTGAGTGGCGATTTTGTGCGTATCGTGGCAGCGGTCCTTCGTGCCCATTCGGCGTCGGCAGATGTTGACCGCCCCTCTTGATCGAGCGCATCGAGAATGCGGTCGACTCGATCGGCCGCAAAAAGGCGATCGATCGACGCCTTGCGTTGCGCAATGGGCCCGTCATCCGCAGGCTGTGCAAAGGCCGCGAGCGCTGCGTCGACGGAGACCGTTCCGGTCAAGCCATCGAGCACCGCATCAAATTGCGCGGAGGCGATGCGGTGCGTGGCTATACCGGATGAAACCGCGTCGGCCGTACCGAGACGTTCACCGGTCAATGCACAATAGGCACCGAGCTCCCCCGGCATGCGCGGTAGAAACCAGGTCGCGCCAACATCCGGAAAAAAGCCGATGCCGACTTCCGGCATTGCGAAAGAGAACCGGTCGCCCGCGACGCGATGCGAACCATGCACCGATACGCCGACGCCGCCGCCCATCGCGATGCCGTCAATCAACGCCACGCACGGTTTGCGATAGCTCTTGATGGCCACATTGAGCGGGTATTCGTCGCGCCAGAATTGCAGCGCTTCGTCGACGCGGCCGGCTTTGCCGAGGTCATACAGCGCCCGAATGTCTCCTCCCGCGGAGAAGGCGCGCTCCCCCGCGGCCATGATGACGACGCGCGTGATCGCCGGATCACTCGCCCAGCGATCGAGCTCCGCGCGCAGCGCGCGCACCATGCCATGGGTCACCGCATTGAGTGCCTTGGGCCGATTGAGTGTGACAACCCCGGCAGCACCGCGTCGCTCGAACAGGATGTCAGCGTCTTTCAATTGAGCGCCCAAAGATAGGCGGCAACAGCGAGCAGGCCGAGGGCGCTGCGCACCGCGTGCAGCCGGCCCCATTGCCGAATAACTGGCGCGCGTCTGCTCGGTAGCTTCTACCGGCGTCGTTGCCTGTAGCTTGCGGTTGATCGGACCGATGATGAGTACGGTCCATGGCCATGGGGCGAAGATAAGGGCCGCGCCAAGGAGCCAGCGCCAGTCGCGGGCGATAAAAAATACCGCTATGCCGAGCAGGCATGACACGAGCGCGAGACTTGCCTGCATCATCTTGCCGCGGTCGTAGCTCGGCTGCCATTCCGTCAGCAGCGCCTGAGGGTCGAGGGCCAGCCGTGCCGGCTGCTCGGCAATGTTGACGTAGACCGCAGCCCCGGCAAAGAGAGCCGCGGTCGCGAGCGCGAGGTCGCCAAGCCAAGCGCCCATGTCAGGTACGCTGCGGCCAGACGCCGGCCTGCTCCAGCCGCGCCATCGCCTGGTCGGAGAATTCCGCCTGCGGCGCATCGCCGCCGATGACAAACATCAGAATTGAGTCTTGGTTCGGATCGCCCTTGGTGACATTCTCGAAGCGGCGGATCATTCCGGGAGGGAATGAAACCACATCGAGCTGTCCAAGATCGACAAATTCGATGTTGCCGTCCTTATCTTCCCAGCTCGCGCGCCAGGTGCCGGTCATGGCGATGAAGGTTTCGTTGGTGTCGTGGTTGTGCATCTCTGGTCCGTGGCCGGGCTTGGCCTTGCAGTAGCCGAGGTTGAAGCCCTCGCGGATCTTGATCGCGGCCATACGCGCCGCGTGGTCGCCAACAGGGGACGTTGCGTTCGCACCAACGTTTTCCGGCGGCTGAAAGCCGATCACATTGAACAAGGTGCGCTCGCAGCCGGGCATCTTGCTGTCTGGCAAACCGCCGTCGGAGCCCTTCAGATCCTTGAAACGGGCGACACGTTGTTCCATTTCGGCGCGCGAAAGATAGCGACGCGGCAGCTGTTCCATCCGTTCCTCCCTGAATTCTAATTCCCAAGCATAGCGCGGCTAATGATGACGCGCATGATCTCATTCGTGCCCTCGAGAATTTGGTGCACGCGAACGTCGCGCAAAACGCGCTCGATCGGATAGTCGCGCAGATAGCCATAACCGCCATGCAGTTGCAGGCAGCCATTGACCACTTCGAATCCCGTGTCGGTTGCGAGGCGTTTTGCCTGCGCGGCAAGCCGCGTCGCAGCGGGCTCGCCTGCTCCAACCGCAACCGCAGCGCGATGCAGCAACAGGCGGGAAGCATCGAGTTCTGTCGCGTAGTCCGCGATACGGAATTGCAGCGCCTGGAAATCGGCGAGCCGAGATCCGAACTGCCTGCGCTCCTTCATGTAGTCGATGGTACGATCGAGACAGAATTGCGCGCCACCGATCGAGCAGGCCCCGATATTCAGCCGTCCACCGTCGAGCCCGGCCATCGCAATTTTGAAGCCCTGCCCCTCGGTACCGATGCGGTTCGAAACCGGCACGCGGCAATTCTCGAAGATCACTATTGCCGTCGGCTGCGTTTTCCAGCCAAGCTTCTTTTCCCGTGCGCCAAATGACAGGCCAGGCGTCCCCTTCTCGACAACGATGCAGGATATCCCCCGCGGCCCACTCTCGCCCGTGCGCGCCATGACGACATAAATGTCCGAGACGCCGCCGCCCGAAATGAATGCCTTGCTGCCATCGAGAATGTAAGTGTCGCCGTCGCGGCGCGCACGTGTGGACAAGTTCGCGGCGTCGGAGCCCGCATCTGGCTCAGTCAGGCAATAGCTCGCGAAATGATCCATGGCGCAGAGCTTCGGTAGAAACTTTTTACGTGCCTCCGCGTCGCCGAAGAAATCGATCATCCAGGCCGCCATGTTATGAATTCGAGATATAGGCCGCCGTCGACGTGCACCCCTGCGCCAGCTCCTCGAAGATCAGCGCGGCATCGAGCCGCGACAGCGCCGATCCCCCGACATCCTCTTTGACATAAATCCCCCCGAAACCGAGCGCCGCAGCCTTGCGTAACGCATCGACGGGGAAGATTTCGTCTTCGTCCCACGCGCGAGCATTCGGCATCATCTCGTCGCGCGCAAAGGTGCGTGCAGTCGCCTGAAATGCCCGTTGTTCTTCGGAAAGCTCAAAATCCATGGACCGCCCCGCTTCGGCCCCTGCGGCTTAGCAAGGGAGCCCGGACCGCGGCAACCGGGAAGGTCCGGTCGGCATTAATGCCCTATGCTGCAATTTCCAGGCAGCTGGAGCATCTAAAGCTGACAGGCAGTGCACGGAGGAAACAATGGCAAGCGGAGATAAAGAACCTACCGGACCCGACCTCTCCAAAGGTATCCCGGCAAGCAACCTCCCGGACGGCGCCATGATGGCTGGTCATATCGGGGACGACGAGGTGCTCCTCGTCCGCCAGAACGGCAAGCTGTTTGCGCTGTCCGCGCACTGCACGCACTATCATGGACCGCTGGCCGACGGCCTGCTGGTCGGCGCGACCGTGCGCTGTCCATGGCACCACGCGCATTTCAACCTCGAAACGGGCGAAGCGATTGCAGCACCCGCGCTGAGCCCGCTCACCTGCTGGCAGGTCGAGGAGCGTAACGGCAGCGTATTTGTCAAAAGCAAAAAAGCGCAGCCGGCACCGAAGGCACCCGGACCGGCAAACGAACACATTGTCATTGTCGGTGGTGGCGCAGCCGGTTTTGCCGCCGCAGAGATGCTACGCCGCCGTGGGTTCGCCGGGCGCATCACCATGCCCAGCAACGACGAAGCAGCCCCGGTCGACCGCCCGAATTTGTCGAAAGACTATCTTGCCGGCAGCGCGCCGGAAGAATGGGTGCCGCTGCGTGGCGACACGTGGTACGCGGAAAACAGGATCGATCTCAAACTCAAAACCGAAGTGACTGCACTTGATGCAAAGAACAAGGAATTGTCACTCGGGGACCGCAGTAAGATCAAATTCGACAAACTACTGCTCGCAACCGGCGCCGAGCCGGTCACGCTCGACATTCCCGGCGCAGATCAACCGCACGTGCACACATTGCGATCCCTCGCCGACTGCCGCGCGATCATCGCGCAGGCAAAGACTGCCAAACGCGCGGTCGTCATCGGCGCGAGCTTCATCGGTCTGGAGACCGCCGCCGCATTGCGAGCGCGCGATATCGACGTGCATGTCGTGGCGCCGGAGAAACGCCCGCTTGAACGGGTGTTCGGACCGCAGCTTGGCGACTTTATCCGTACCCTGCACGAGGAGCACGGCGTCAAATTTCATCTCGAGAACAGTATCACTGCAATTGAAGGCACACGTGCTGTCCTCAAAAACGGCGGCACGCTCGATGCCGATGTCGTCGTGATCGGCGTCGGCGTACAACCACGTATCGGACTTGCCGAAAAAGCCGGGCTTGCGGTGGAAGAAGGCGTGAGCGTGAACGAGTATCTGGAAACAAGTGTCAGCGACATCTATGCGGCCGGCGACATCGCGCGCTGGCCCGACCCAATTTCAGGCGAACGCATCCGCGTCGAGCACTGGGTCGTCGCCGAGCGACAGGAACCGTAGCCGCTCCCAACATGCTGGGCGTGCGCACGCCCTTCCCCGTTCGGCGCCGTTTTTCTGGAGCCAGCACTACGACGTGCCGATCAACTATGTCGGCCACGCAGAAAAGTGGGACGCCATCGAGATCGAGGGCGATGTAATGAAGCGCGACTGTGTCGTCCGTTATAGGCGCGGTGGCCGTATTCGGCAGTTGCCTCATCGATCGCGACAGGGAGAGCCTTGAAGCCGGCGTGGCGATGGAGCGGGAGGCCAAAAGACTGTAAGACGTGGCCGCTGAACGCTCGATGCGGGCGCGGGTAGCGGGGCCTGTGAGACCGGCTAAAAAGAGCGCCGGGGAGTGCCCCGACGGCGATCAAATTTGGCCGTCCAATCGACAGCCGCGCGCGGTCGACCCCGGTCAACCGAACCCCGCGGCGATGCACCGAGTAGGTCGAACTTTCCTCACGCATGCGCCGAAACAGGCGCAGCGAGTGGGCGCGCCGCATGGTGCGTGAAAACGTTCTGACGACTACGACCTGATCTGCGCCGCTGTCGCGACGGACGGCACCAACGCGCGCACTCCGGTTCCTCGATGCCCGTGTGGTACGGCTGTCGATCGACCGTCGCGCGCGAGGCGGCGCGGGCCGCCAAACTGAGCATCCCCTGCACCGCGCTATCCCCCACACCGACCCGAAGGCTTCGCGACGAGTCGGGAAGCGAAGCGCTCCACCCTGACGACTGCTCGTCCGCCGGGCCATCCGCGCCATCAAAAAGAGGTGCTGGAGATCGGCGTTCGTGACGTCGCGCTGATCCCTTCACTGAGCCACGGTCACGACGGTCGTTGAACGACGGCGTCACTCTCAACGACTAAAAGGTCGCGGTGCCGTGAAACAAGCTCTGGTGCAGGCGGCGAGCCGGCTGCGACATCATCGCGCCCTCTGGACATGTACTGGGATGGACGTGTCGGAGCCATCCGCAAGGTGCTCGACGCGGCGATTCACCCGACGTATCGATCATGTCCGACCGCCGCAAACATACGGCATCGGCGTCTTCGGACCCTTCCGCGATGCAGTGGGAACCGCCGAAACGCTTGCCGGTGACGAGCGGCACTCATCAGATGGAACTTCCGCAACTCCGACGAGGCCTGCGCGTGAGGTCGCGCTCGACATCGAGGAGGCGCTGACTGATCATGGTCAAGTCGGGTCTGGCCCGACCTCGATATCGTGCAACGCGTGGAGGAAGTCTTCGGCACGCCGACCTTCGCCGATCAGGTGTCCGGCGAATACGCGATGATCGTGGCGGCGGGCGTAGACGGTCTGGGTCGACGGAGCGCGCCATGATCGAAAGCCTGACGGTGTTCAACGAGCCGGCGCTGGCGACGGAGTTCTCGACCCACCTCGGACCCCGCGCGTGGTGGATAAGCTCAAAGCAGGTTGACGCGATCAGGGCGCTTCCCTCCCGGTCACCCGCCGACGCCCGATGAAATCGACAGGTTGAACGTTGCATGGGTGAACTCGCCATCGGCCAGGGCGTTCTCGCTTTGAAGGACCGCGATTGGTGCGAGCGGCGGACGCTAACCGACGACATCAAATGCCGGGACTGGCCGACGGCGTCGTCGGCCGCGTCACCCCACGCGCACGCAAAAATCAGATCCATCGACGTCGCTGCAGCAAAAGGCGCCCGGCGTGTGGCGGACTCGACCAGCCCACATCAAGGCGGGCAGGTTACGGCGATTGCCCGTGCCCGGCTGTCCGAGCCGCCGCGACGGCTGACCTATGTACAGGCCGCGGTACCCGATCCTGGCGGAGGCACCGGCGCGCTGGTCGGCGATTCGCGTCGCTTTTGTCGTCGCCGAAACGGTTGCGCAGGCGTTCGACGCCGTTGAAACGATCTCGTCGGCCACCAAGCGCTACCCGCTGTTACGTCGACTGGAGAGGTCCCGAGCCCGTGCGCGCCACGCGTGTGGGACGAGTGCCGGACGACACCGCTTCGTCGAGCTGATCGGCGACAGGGTAGCGGTCGATGCGGCGGTCCCGGGCCGCCGCACGTGACCTGGTATCGCTCTCGTCATCAACCGCGTCACCGCGGCGACAATGGAGCCGCGTGGCGGTCGGCGACTACAACGCGACTGATGCGCCGTTACACGATACACACCGATAGAGCGCGGCCGAACCCGACGCGCACCGAGCTCGCGAGGTGCCGAGGTGCCGGAAAGCAAAATACGCATCGTCACCGGCGACACCGCGGCAGCTTCGGCATGAGTCGCCGATCTTCAATGAAACACCGCTGGTGTTGCTGGCGTCAAAGCTGATCGGACGCCCAGTGAAATGGATCAGCACACGGACCGAGGCATTTCTGAGTGACGCGCAAGCGCGTGACAACGTCACGGAAGCCGAGCTGGCACTCGACAAAGATGGAAATTTCATCGCTTTTCGCGTGAAGACCATCGCCGCAATCGGCGCCTATCTGCAGCACTCGATGCCCGCATTCGTGCTCAATGCCGGCACGCTCGCCGGGGTTTACCGCACGCCCGCGATGCATGTCGACATCACGGCCGTCTTCAGCAACACCAATCCGATGCGGCCGTATCGCGGCAACGGGCGGCTGAGGCCGCGTTCGTGATCGAACGCATGGTCGATCTGGCCGCCGCGGAACTGGGCATGGACCCAAGTGAGCTGCGGCGGCGCAACTATGTCCCTCCTGCCTTCGGCGATGCCGTTCAAGACGGCGCTCACCTTCACCTATGACAGCGGTGAATTCGAAAATACATGGATCTCGCGCTTGACCTTGCCGACCAGAAGGGCGTGAAAGCCCGCAAGGTAGATGCACGCAAGCGCGGCAAGCTGCTCGGTTTTGGACTGTCCAACACGATCGAGCGCGCCGGCGCGCCGAGCACGGAAGGCGCCGAAGTCCGTTTTGACCGCTCAGGCTCGGTTATCCTTTTCTCAGGCTCGAACTCACAAGGCCAGGGCCACGAGACAGTCTTCAAGCAACTCGTCTGTGACCGTCTCGGCCTCGATCCAAAAGAGGCGCAATATGTTCAGGGCGATACCGATCAGGTTTTCTATGGCGAAGGCACAGGCGGCTCGCGCTCAGCCACGCTCGCAGGTTCAGCGTTCTACCTGGCAACCGACAAGGTCTAGCTGCACGAAAGCGCGCGCGATCGCGGCGCATATGCTCAGTCGAGGAAGCTGACCTGAAATTCGATGAAGGCGTATTCTCGACAAACAAAACAAACCGGACCCTGTCGGTGAAAGAAATTGCCGCTGCTTCGGTTGAGATGGCCAATCTACCGAGCGGCATGGAGCCGGGTCTTTTCGCAACAGCAGTCTACAAGGCGCCGGTCAACAACTATCCGAACGGCTGCCACATCTGCGAGCTCGAAATCGATCGCGAGACAGGCAAGGTCGACATCACGCGCTATAGCGTCGTCGACGATTTTTGGCACCGTCCTCAATCCCCTGCTGCTGCACGGCCAGGTCCATGGCGGCATCGCCCAAGGCGCCGGACAGGCCCTCATGGAAGACATCCATTTCGATGCCTCGGGTCAGCTCGTTACGGCATCGTTCATGGACTACGCCATGCCGCATGCGCACGACCTCTGTGACATGGAGGTCGAGAGCAACCCGGTGCCGACCAAGACCAATCCGCTTGGCGTAAAAGGGGCTGGCGAAGCCGGGTGCGTAGGCGCCCTACCGGCGGTAACAAACGCGCTGGTCGACGCCCTCTCCGAATTTGGGTCCGACATATTGAGATGCCGGCAACCCCCGAGCGGATCTGGCGGGCGATGCCAGCTAGCGCAATAGGCCTAGGCCACCAGCACCCGGCTTGCTCAACCGACCGGACGCCGGCACAAGGCGTGACCGTTGCTGCGAATTGCGCCAGTGTGAGTGATGCATCGATGATCTGGCAGGCGACCGACGGCGATTTTGCGCCCAAGGGGCGCCTTGCTCGTCGGATGAATGGACACGGGCGGGCGGATTGGATACGCCGAGATGACTAAGCAGCCAAGCGACCAGCCGGTGGCCATTGCGGTGGGTGGTGGCTTCGGCGCAACGACGAACCGCCGCAGGTTGCGCCTGCAAGCGATGGTGCCGCACCTGCTCTCTAGTTCCTATCGCTTTTGGAAGGCCAAATTTCTCCACTTTCAGCGAAAATATTTCTAGTCCGTCCCCGCGCGCTTCTTGCGGGCCGCGCGAAGCTCCTTCTCGCCCTCGTTCCAGCGGGGAAGGAACTCTTGCGTCGCCTGCGTGTTGCGCCGCTCCATGTCGCGCACGCGCGCAATATGTGCGGCGTCCTCATGCCGGTCGTGAAACGAGCGCGGTGCGCATCCTTCTTGGAACAAGCGCAAATGGTTGGGGCGCTCGCCGTGGCGCGCGTCGCTCAGACGGTGGATCGAGTAGCCGGTGTTGGACTCGCCAGCGAACTCGTCGTCCCTAATCTCGAAGTTTTCGCCTAGATCGTTGACATCAACGTCACCGTCGACAACCAAGCCCTTCGCCAAGTCATCCAACCGCGACACCCGCAGCGCCAGGTGACGCTCGGGGTCGGTGATCGGCAGCTCCTCTCGAGCCTTCTGCTTGCGATATTCGGAGACATCTTCCTGCGTGAGGACATCACCGTGCTTGCGATGGAAGGTACCGACAAGCTCGAGCGCTCTGCGCCACCACGAGCGCTTGCCATAGGCACCTCGTTCATAAGCTCGGGGCGGCGCAATGTCCAAGACGCGCGCAAGTTCGCCATCGTGCTCGTGTTTCACCGTGCAAAACCCGATTACCGACGCACGCACAACCGACGACGCGAACGCAAAATCGACGAACTATATGCAGCGGTCGGGCCCGGAACTCAAGAATTGTTCGATTGGCTGCGCAACCTATGGCGATGCCTCTCCGCCCAGCGGGGCGTTACATCTCGATGTCGGGCGTGGGAACATAGGGACAAGCAGATTGCTCGTGCTCGCGACGGACGACCGTCAATGGATCTGGACCGACGAGCGGCCAGTGCCCTATGCTCGCCCACATGCAACCTTCGAACGTCATATGGATCACGGGCGGCGGCAGCGGCATTGGCAGGGCGACCGCCGTGGCCATGGCGCGGCCGGGGGACGCAAATCATGCTTTCGGGTCGTCGCCCAGCCGAGCTCGAAGCTGCTGTGGCCGCCGTCGAGGAGGCTGGCGGGAGGGCAGAGGCGCATCCGCTCGATGTCAGCGATGCCGATGCCGTCGTTCGCTTGGCGCAGTCGATCCTTGCACGGCATGGTCGCGTCGACACTTTGATAAATAGCGCCGGCACAAACGTACCCAAACGCGCTTGGGACAACATCAGCATGTCCGATTTCCGGCACGTGGTCGATGTCAACCTGAACGGGGCCTTCAATTGCATAAGCACGGTGCTGCCGGGCATGCGCACCAACAGGCGGGGGACGATTATCAACGTTTCGTCATGGGCCGGATTTTACCTCACGC
Source organism: uncultured Alphaproteobacteria bacterium (assembly GCA_963736275.1). Classification (GTDB taxonomy): domain Bacteria; phylum Pseudomonadota; class Alphaproteobacteria; order Rhizobiales; family Xanthobacteraceae; genus Pseudolabrys. The sequence goes on along the minus strand of CAVTOP010000007.1, from coordinate 2,411 downwards.
GGCTGACCGGCCCGGCCTACAGCGCCAGCAAGCGTGCGATGATCGCCATGACCGAGTGCACTCGAACATGGAAGAGTGCCGCAATGGCATCCGCGCCTGCGTGATATCGCCGGGAGAGGTGGCGACCGAGATACTGAAAACGCGGGCTGCACGTCCGTCCGAGGAAGACATGGAAAAGATGTTGCAGGCAGATGACTTGGCAAGGACCATCAAATTCGTCTGTGACATGCCGCCAACCGCCGCGATCCACCAAATCGTCATTGCGCCAACATGGAACAGAATGTACTTGGGCTTTAAGGAACTCGGGATTTGAGCCGATTTCGGCGGTAACGAGCCAAGGTTGGCCGCGCCGCAGTAGGTGCGTCCTAGGTGTCATGGACGCCGTGCCGCATAAGGTCTCGGGTTTGAGTCCCTTGGCGGCGATCACCAATGCAAACCCACAGGGCGCACAATTTGCACTTGTGTAGGGGACCTGCGCTGCGCACTGGCAAAGCGAGCGGCTCGTTCAGGGAGCGATCGCCGACCCCGATGCTGTCTTGCAGGTCGAGAAAACGCGTTGCTGTCCTTGCATGAAAGATAGCAATTTTCCCCAAGTGTCGGGACGGTGGAAGCTGCCATGTTCTTCGACAACCGAGGCAAAGTTCACATCTTCGGAGATATCGCAACTGGCATCAGTTCGAAGAGAGATCACGACAACGGCTCGCGTTGATGACGTGTGGTCGGCCATTCGCGATGTCGGTGCCCTGCACACGCGATTGGTGCCGGGGTTCGTTACCGATACCAAGCTCGAAGGTGCTGTTCGCATCGTCAAGTTCGGGAATGGGATGGTCGTGCGCGAGCCGATCGTGACGATTGACGACGATACAAGGCGGCTCGTGTGGTCGGCCGAAGGCGGCATAACGAAGCACTACAATGCCTCGGTGCAAGTCTCGGCCAATGACGATGGATCGAGCAAAGTGATCTGGATTGCCGACTTTCTCCCGGACAGCGCAACTACCGCCATTGCGAGTGCCATTGACACTGGAATGATGGTTATGAAGGCGACCCTTGACCGATTGGCATAGGGTCTCCCACAAGGCCTATGGCCGTGACGCCCATCATGATCAGCCGCTATCCCGGTCTCTGCAATCTTTTGGCAGATCAAATCGCCAACCTCATTCCAACTCGGGCACGTACAGGAGCCTTTGAGCTCGAAGACTGCGGGGGGCTCAGGCGACAATAAAGCGCAAGTAATCTTCACGGAACGTGCAGCTTTGTCGGGTCCGGCACCTCGACAACGGCAAGCAGAGGGGTCGTCCTCCCGGTGCAGGGTGCTCCCCCCTGACGCGGACGCGTTGCGTCAGATCGGTTCAGCCAATTTGCAAAGCCAAGAGTTCCGCCCCCAACGTGATGAACGACGGGGACGACCTGAGCGGACGAACCTAAGGCTCGGGGAGCAGGCAAAGCTCTGAGGTCTTTTCGGTGGCGGTGTCGGTGAATGACCCGAGTGCGTGAGCCTGCAATAGGGATCATCCTCGTTGCCGCTTTTATGCAACTGAGCTGTGGCCATCGAACCAGCGAAGATCCGGGCAAAAAATCAGAGCCGCAGTCGCATTGTCTCGACTGGCAAGCACCGGCAGTCATCGCGGCACACATGGAGATCATCCCATGAAACTGGCCCATGCGGCCGTGCTGGCTTTGGTCATAACCACCACGAACCCCGTTTTAGCAGAAATCGACGCCTCCCAAGCGGATGCGAGATTGATCGGTATGCCAATCTACACGTACGACGGAGTGCTGATTGGGCAAGTGGCCGGCGTCGAGGTGATTAGCACCAGGCGATCGCTGGTCGCCGACATGGCAACGCCGATGGGTTTCGGATTTGCAAGAGTGCGCATTCCACTCTCCTGGGCCAACAAGGAAGAAAATTACGTCATACTGCTGATGACCAATGAACAGGTCATACCCTTTCTTGGTCCGGGTCTAGGGATAGGGAGCCGCTAGGCGGCGCTCGCCGGTTCTCCGGTCTGATTTCGGCTGCCGGGTCCTCACCCCCCCTTAACCGCCTGCTGGGGCGAATGTGGATGGCGCGGCCGGTGAGCTGCTGGCTCGGGCCGGTCGCTGCTTGGCAACCATCGCCCGGTTTCGCGTGCGCAAGGCACAGGTTTTCGCGCGCTTAGGCGAATGAGGTGCGTGAGATCACTGGTGGCGCCGCAGCCACCAGGTATCCCTTGATCGTGTCATGGCTACGCTCGAGACTTCGGGCGATCTCGCGGCTGGGCATACCCCGTAGGCGTGCCTTAATAGCCCAACGTCTGATTTCGTCCGCTGGACGTTCGCGTTTCATGCTCGCCCCAACTGGCACGACTTCCCTGCCCGCGTGCATTCTTCTACTGGCAACCCCATCCAGAGTTCCGCAACATCCACCTCGC
>CAVTOP010000006.1:147500-196624 GCA_963736275.1 uncultured Alphaproteobacteria bacterium | reverse complement strand
GAATAAGAAACTGGCCAAAAGCAGTTGGAGGACGCCATGATCAAACAGCTCACGAAACGCGATATGCTCAAGGGTGCGGGAGCACTTGGCCTTGGCGCCTTTGCCGTCCGCGTTGCCGCCGCGCCTGCCGCAGAAGCGTGACGCCGGCGCTGATCGAGGCGGCGAAAAAAGAAGGCAAGATCACTTTTTATACGGCGATGGATTTGCAGTTCGCGGAACGTCTCGGCAAAGCGTTCGAAGCGAAGTATCCCGGCATTACTGCGCGCGTCGGAGCGATCAGGCGCCGAGCGCGTCTTACCCGCATCGCTCAGGAATATTCTTCCAACATTCGCGTTGACGTCGTCAATACCTCAGACCAGGCGCATTGCATCATCTGGAAACGCGATAGCTGGCTCGCGCCGTACCTGCCGGAAGAGGTCGTGAAGCACTACGACAAGCGCTATTACGATCCCGAAGGACTGAATGTCGTGACGCGTATCCTGATTTCCCCGATCGCCTACAACACCAACCTGGTGAAGAAAGGACGACGCGCCGAAAAGCTTCAAGGATCTGCTCGATCCGAAATGGAAGGGTAAACTGGTCAAGGCGCACCCGGCCTACAGCGGCACGATCATGAACTCGACCTTCGAGGTCGCGCGCGATCTGGGCTGGGACTATTTCGTGAAACTGGCGGCGCAGAACGTCATGCAGGTCCAGTCGGCGACTGACACGCCGAAGCGAATTTCAGTCGGCGAACGCGCGGTCATGGTGGACGGCGCCGGCTACCTTGTCATCCGTTACAAAGAGGCGGGTCAACCGGTCGAAATCGTTTATCCGGAGGAGGGCACGCCGCTCGCGACAGGTCCAAGTGCGGTCTTCAAGAAGAGCTGCTCCTAATCCGAACGCCGCGCGCCTGTTCCAGAACTGGATGCACTCGCGCGAGGCTCCAGCAGCTGATCGTTGACGACGCCCGTCAGTATTCGCCGCATTCCCAGACCGTGGAGAAGCCTGGCATCCGCAAGCTCGCCGACATCAAGCTGATGAAGGAGGATCCGCAAGGCATCCTGACGGAAGGGGAGGCGGTCAAGAAGCGGTACGCAGAGATTTTCAAGGTGTGATGAGACGCTCTCTCATGGGCTTCAGGCGACATTCATGGTCATGTCGGAGGCATCGCAAGCTTCCGGCGTAGCGCTACGGCGTCTACATGCCGTCCCGTGAATAATTGGAAGGCATGGATGCCCTGGTAGAGGAAGAGTTCGTAACCACTCAGGATTTCCACTCCCGCTGCCTCTCCCTCTTTCAAAAACGTGGTTTCAACCGGCGTGTAGACCGCATCGCATATCCATCTCCTGCCTTTCAGCCGAACACCGTTGAATGCGTTGCCCTCGTACCCTGTCATGCCGAGCGGCGTGCAATTGACCAGGCCGTCCACATCCTCACAGGCGTCCTCGAGCGATGGCGCGACGAAAACATCCATGCGGCGCTGTGCGTTTCGAAGAGAATCTGCCAAAGCAAGCGATTTTCGTTCATCGGTGTCGAACAGTTTCAGAGACCTTGCTCCCAGTTGTGCGAGAGCAAATCCGATCGCTTTTCCCGCACCGCCGCTTCCCGCCATGGCAACCGCGCCGGGAAGCGCATCCCCAAAACGTTCTTTAAAGGCTTCGATGTACCCGGTGTAATCGGTGTTCAGTCCAATCGTCTGCACGTTGAAAAGAACAGTATTGCAGGCGCCAATCGCCTTGACGGTCGAATCCTCGATCGTAACAAACTGCAAAACGCGCTCTTTGTAGGGATGGGTAATATTGAGGCCGCGAAGACCTTGCTCTTTTGCCCGCGCGACAACAGCATCGAACGCGAGACCAAGGCCGCGCGGCACCAGCCGCTCATAAACAACGTCGATCCCGCAAATCCGGGCCGCTGTGTGGTGCAAGTCGGGCGCACGCGACGCCGCGATGTTGTCGCCCACCAGCCCTAGACGGATTTTCTCCACGAGCCGACCTCAAACAGAAGCGATAGCCTGGCTTCCGAGTTTCCGCCGCCTGGATTGCTCTGGCCGGTGCGACCACAGCAGGTTTGTTGGCGCGTTGGCGAGCGTGAAGGACACACAATCCATGATGTGTGTTGCGAGGATGGCCTGGGCTGTCTTGGCGTCGCGCTTGAGCGCGCAATCCAACAGTTTCTGATGCTCCGGTGCGGCAGCATCGCGGAAAATTACAGCGATCATCAAATAACGGACGTATTTGTCGAAGACCGCTGCATGGGAGTCCAGCAGGACGCGAGAACCGCAGGCCGACAGCAGTGCCTGATGAAATTCGGAGTCGTATCGTTTCAAAACTTCTAGACCGCGGCGGTCACCGGCCAACGTCCGTTTTTCCATTGTTGCGAGCTTGTGATGCGCGGCAACAACGCGCCCCTCCCAGTCCATGTCGCCCACGGCGAACGAGCGTTGCAGGGCATGGCACTCGAGCAGCAACCTGAGATTTGCGAGTTCTTTGAAGTTTTCAGCCGAAACAGGTGCCACCTCGAAGCCGCGAGCGCTTTCGGCGACGATTAAGCCTTCGGACGTCAGCCTATTCAGCAGTTCCCGGAGCGTGCTGATACTGATCCCATACGCATCTTTCAGCCCTTCGAGCTTGAGCTTTTGGGATGGCGCCAGACGGCCAAAAATGATGTCGCTGCGCAGCCGGTGATAGACCTTCTCCCCGGCCGTCTCCACACCCGCACGCAACCCACCCATGGCGTCCCTCAGATGATTTATGGATCGTCTGACGATCGTTATTTTGACTATTGAGGTGCCTTTCGCAAGCCCAATAAATGCAACCAGGACGGCAACAACAATCAGGAGGAATGTCCATGACGAAACTCACGCGACGCTCCGTAGTCGTCGGAGGCGCCTCGATACTCATGGCCAGTGCGGGCGGTCCAGCCCTCGCGCAAGCCAGACAGAAGCTTCGCTTCAGCAGCGCGTTCACGGAGACAGATTTGCGTGCCGAAGCCTACAAATCCTTCGCTGCGGCGATCAAAGACGATTTCGACTTTGAGCCGTACTGGGGCAACACCCTTTTCAAACAGGGCACGGAGTTGGTCGCACTCCAGCGTGACAACCTCGATCTGTGCAATCTCGCGCCGGCCGACATTTCGAAACAGATACCGGCATGGTCGCTGCTGACCTCCGCTTACCTGTTCCGAGATGCGGAGCACATGACGAAGACGTTCAAGAGCGACGTCGGCAAAGAATTCATCAAGATGGCCAAGGATCAGCTCGGTATCCAGATCATCACCCCGGTCTACTTCGGATCCCGCAGTGTCAACCTCAAGCCCGACAAGACCATCAGAACCCCGGCGGACATGGCCGGCATTAAGCTGCGCATGCCGCCCGGAGAATTCTGGCAGTTTCTCGGTGAATCACTGGGAGCCAATCCGACCCCCATTGCATATGCTGAGCTTTACACAGCCCTGCAAACAGGCACCGTGGACGGCCAGGACAATCCTGTCGTTGCCAGTAAGTTGATGAAGTTCGACGAGGTGACAACCCAGTTCGTTCTTACCCGTCACGTCATCGCGTACGATGTCATGGCTATCCGCTCCAAGATCTGGGATGCGATGAAGCCCGAGCAGCAAGTCAAATTCCAGGCTGCCGCCGACAAGGTAATGGATGAAAACACAGCGCGATTCAACAAGCAGGAATCCGAAGTGCTCGAATATTTCAAGAAAGAGGGCAAGAAAGTTTACGAGCCGGACCAGAATGCGTTCCGGACCTATGCGCAAAAGAAATATGTCGAGAGGTACGGCAAAGACTGGCCGAACGGCGCGCTCGAGCGGATCAACGCCATCAAATAATCGCCGCGCGTGCCAAGTGGCCAGTTGGTCCCAAGCTGGCCACGGATGACCAAATGAAGTCGCAACTCATAAACTTGGCTCACTGGCTGCAACGCCGCGCCGAGAATGTCGCCGTAGCGCTGCTGTGTGTCATGTTTGCGACGTTCATTGTCCAGATTTTTGCACGTTACGTGCTCAACAATCCTGTCGGATGGTCGGAAGAGGTGATCATCACGACCTGGCTCTGGACCGTGCTTTGGGGCGCCGCGTTCATACTGCGCGAATCCGAAGAGATCCGCTTCGACATCATCTACTCGCAGGTATCTGAACGCACCCGACGCGTCTTTACGGCGCTGACCGGCGTGGCGTTGATTGTTCTTTACGGCATCTCACTTCCCGCCGCCTACAGCTACGTCAGCTTCATGAAAGTTGAGCGATCCGCCTATCTGCGCGTTCCGATCAACTGGCTTTATTGTGTGTTCATCATCTTTAGCGTCGCCTGCATCTGCCGTTATTGCTGGCTGGTCTATCGAGCCGTGCGCCGCTCGAAGTCGCCGGAGACCGACCCCATGCAGCTTCCGGACTGACGATGCCTTCGCCATTTGCCACCTGCATCGTCGCCATAGTTGCGCTTGGCGCGCTGGGTCTGCCGATCGGTCACTCTATGATCGCGGGCTCGATCCTTTATCTGCTGCTCGCGGGCCTCGATCTCGGAACCGCCGCCGAGCAGATCCTCAACGGGCTGTTCAACTCCTACGTTCTTCTCGCAATCCCACTTTTCATCCTCGCCGCCGACCTGATGAATATCGGGAGCCTGACCGACAGGCTGCTGCAATTTTGCCTTGTCCTGGTCGGGCGTTTCCGGGGCGGCCTTGGTCACGTCAATGTGGTCGCCAACATGATTTTCGCGGGGATGTCAGGCTCGGCTATTGCCGACGCTGTCGGCATCGGCCGCATCATCATCGGCATGATGACGCGGGAGGGCCGCTATCCGATTGCTTACGCAGGCGCAATCACGGCTTCGGCCGCCATTATCGGCCCCATCATCCCACCATCGATCCCGATGGTGCTCTACGCGCTGATCTCCGATAGCTCGATCGGCTACCTGTTTCTCGGCGGCTTTGTGCCCGGCGTGATGCTCGGCGTTGCCTTCATGGTGGCCAACTCGGTCATTGCGCGACGACGTAACTATCCGGTAGAGCCGCCAATTCCTGCACGCGAAATCCCAGGCATTACGCTGCGCGCCTTCCCGGCACTGATGTTACCGGTGATTTTGCTGTTCGGAATTTACGGTGGCGTCATGACGCCCACCGAAGGCGCGGCGGCCGCGGCCTTTTACGCCCTTTTCGCCTCCACCGTCCTCTATCGGGCAGTTTCCTGGCGCCAACTCTACGACGCGATGCTCGCTAGCGGAAAAGCGACCACGTCGATTGGCATGCTGATCGCCGGCGCACTGATTTTCAACTATGTCGTAACGATCGAGAACATCCCGGCGTCACTCGCCCGCATCATGGCTGGCCAGGACTTCTCGGCCATAATGTTCCTGGTTGTCGTCAATCTGATTCTTATGGTTCTCGGTTGCCTGCTCGAAGGAAGCACGATTCTGCTCGTCGTGGTGCCGATCTTCATTCCGACGGCGAAGGCGCTTGGCATCGACCTCGTGCATTTCGGCGTCGTGGTGGTGGTCAATATCATGATCGGCCTACTGACACCCCCTTACGGGTTGCTACTGTTCGTTCTCGCCAACATGACCAAGCAACCATTGGGGGCGATCGTTCGCGAGGCCGTACCTTTCATTTTTATGGCGATTCTTGTGCTCGCAATCATCACCGTTTTTCCGGATTCGGTTCTCTGGTTGCCGCGGGTCTGGGGATACAAAGGTTGAGGTCACAGGCTATGAAACCCATCTACATCTTGAATGGCCCCAATCTTAATCGGCTCGGAAAGCGCGAGCCGGCGATTTACGGCAAGGCAACGCTTGCGGATGTCGAGCGGTTTTGCCGTGAAGAAGCCGGCGACTATCCCATCGAGTTTCGTCAATCCAACAGCGAAGCTGAACTAATAGGCTGGATTCACGAAGCGATCGATATGGGGAGCGGCATCATCATCAACCCTGCCGCATTTACGTTCACCTCGATTGCGATCCTTGACGCTCTCAAGATGTTCGACGGACCGATTATCGAGCTGCACATCTCGAATATTCATAAGCGCGAAGCCTACTATCACCACTCCTACGTCTCGAAGGTTGCGACGGCCATAATCGCTGGATTTGGGCCGGAAGGATATCGCGTCGCCACAAGCTCAATCAAAAAGCTGCTGTAAATGACTGGCGACGAATTCTCTTTTGACCCGGCGGATAGCGCGCCAAATTCAGTGGAGTGGCCCGATCGATGGAACTGGCGTTGGCTTTCCTGCGTTTGTCTTGTTGAACCGCAACGCGAGATACAAAAATGCCGCTGTTATTCTATTTTCCGCTGATCATTTGGATGGGCATGCTCGAAGCGATGCAGGATGAGTTGCGGGTGCCCGCGAGGGCCAAGGCGCGCCGCTAGGCCAAAATCTTCGCAAGACGCGCTGATCAGGCGGCTGCGCGCGCAAGCTCGCTGATCCTGACCTGAGGCAGAAGCCGCTGCACGTCTTCTTCGCGGCAGAGCTCGGTGCCAGGCGACATCACGGCGGCGGACGCCGCAGCGACAGCAACCCGGAAAGCTTGCGGCAACGACTCGCCGGACGCGAGTGCTGCAACCAGGCCGCCGACAAAACTGTCGCCAGCGCCAACCGTGCTGACCGGCTCGATTACCATCGGTTGTGCGCGAAAGGCCTGGTCCGCGGTCACCAACAGCGCACCGTCTTCACCGAGCGTCAGCGCGACGATTTTGACGCGCCCATCCTCGATCAGCTTCCGACATGCGCGCAGCCGCGCTTCGTCGTTGCCGAGCGGGGTGCCGACGAGGTCTGAGAGCTCGACCAGGTTCGGCTTGATCAGGGAAACACCTTCCGCCAGCGCTGCTTTCAGCGCGGGTCCGGACGTGTCGATGACGCACTGCGCACCCAATATCTTGGCTTGGCGGGCGACGCGCGCGAAGAAATCGTCAGGGACGCCCGGCGGCACGCTGCCGCTCGCGACGACGAATTTTGGCGGCTGTGGAAGTGTGGTCAGCTTTTCGAGAACCGTTTCCCACTCTGCGCGGTGCAGCGTCGATCCGGGCAGGACGAAGCGATACTGCTCTCCCGTCGATTCCTCGTAAGCCGTAAAATTCTCCCGCGTCTCGACGTGTGACGGCGTCACGATGCTGTCGATGCCTTCGCGGTCGACGAGACGGTGCAGCAGCTTTCCGATGGCGCCGCCCGTCGGGAAGATCGCCGTCACGCGGCCGCCAAGGCGGTGAGCGACGCGGGCGACGTTGATACCACCACCTCCGGGATCGCGTTTCGGCGCCGAACAGCGCATTTTGCGCGTCGGTTCGACACGGCCGACATTGACGAAAATGTCGATGGCAGGATTGATCGTAAGCGTGACGATATCGGGCACGGGCGGCATCCGGTGGACAAATCGCGGGCCCGCGCTCAGGACAGGCCCTGTTACCGAACTAAATAGGTATTTTTTGGTTGCGATGCCATGCCGCACATTTCAGAAAATTGTGCGGAACAGCCATCCGGATCGGGGCGTTCCACCATTTCGTCACGATGACTGCCGAGGCTGGCTATGCTTAGATCGGCGGTAGCCTGTCGCGACGAGGTCATTCCGATGATTGATCCGCTGTACTCGCTGTCGGGCTTCGCCGTCGGCCTTTTGGTCGGCATGACCGGCGTCGGCGGCGGCGCATTGATGACGCCAATTCTGATCATGCTGTTCGGCATCCACCCGGCGACCGCGGTCGGGACCGACCTGCTGTACGCTGCGGCCACCAAGACCGGCGGCAGCCTCGTGCACGGCTTTGCCCGCAGCATCGACTGGCGCGTGGTTGGCCGGCTCGCGACCGGCAGCATTCCTGCGACGATTCTCACGCTGGCGGTTCTGTCGCATTTCAATCTCAGCGGTGACGCCGCTCATAATCTGATCACGCTGGTGCTCAGCGTGGCACTGTTTGCCACAGCGTTTGTGCTTGTGTTCGGGACGTCGATCGTCGCCATCTATCGCGCGCGTATTGCCGAGCTCGATCCGCACACAACTGCCGTCAGCACTATCGTGGTTGGGGCCGTGCTTGGCTGTCTTGTATCGATTTCTTCAGTCGGCGCCGGTGCCATGGGCGTCATCGCGCTCATTATCCTCTATCCGCAAATGCCGATGGCCAAGATCGTCGGCTCGGACATCGCGCATGCCGTTCCTTTGACTCTAATCGCCGGGCTCGGTCACTGGATGATGGGTTCGGTCAACTGGGCGATTATCGGCTCGCTGCTCGCGGGCTCGCTGCCGGGCATTTTTGTCGGCAGCTATTTCGCGATCCGTGTTCCCGAGCGCGCGCTTCGGCTGGTGCTGGCGACGACGCTTTTCATGGTTGCAACACGTATTGCCTACGACCACGCAACCGCGGCTTCGTCGTTTTTCACGGCGTTCTCGGGACGGGCGGTGCCCTGAACGCGGCCGACTAGTGGTCTCTTGGACCGAAGAAGCGCGAGCCGACCAGAACCAAGACCCAAATCGTAATCAGCGCGCCAAAGGCGACGATCAATACATTCATGTGCGACCCCTTAGCCGGCGAATTCTGCCGCTGGCAGGTTAGCACAGCGCGGGGGTCCTTGGCGCATGCGACAAAAAAAGCCGGCCGCGCATCATGCGCGGCCGGCCGGAAGGCAGGTTCGCTCTATTAGTTGCCGATATCCTTGATGACGCTGGACATCGGCCGCGCCGATTCCATGCCACCGCCGATTTCCTTGAGCACCATGTCGACGTATTCTTTCTTCGGCTCGAGGGGGGTCTTGCCGACCACCTGCACGACCTTGTAGCCACCGTCTTTCAGCCTTTTCAGCAGTTCAGGCGCCGCATGGGCCGTCGCCTGCTGGAAATCATGCATCAGGATGATGCCCTTCCCGTGCTTTTCGAGCTTCTTCATGACCGATGCGATGACCTGATCCGGCTTGCGCATCTTGAAGTCGAACGAGTCCATATCGGTTGAGAAGACGCCGATATTGCGCTCGCCGACATATTTCAGCAGTTCAGGCGGATGCCGCAACGCGGGAAAACGGAAGAACGGAGCGGTTGGCTTGTTGCCAAGCGCGATGCTGACTGCCGCGACGCCCTTTTCGATTTCGTCGATCCCATCCTGCTGGCTCAGTTTGGACAGATCCCTATGCGACCAGGTGTGCGAGCCGACGGTATGTCCGCCAGCCGCCACTTGCTTCATGATTTCGGGATGCCAGCCGGCATGTTTTCCGATCGGAAAAAAGAGGGCCTTGGTGCATTGATCGGCGAGCGCCTTGAGCACAGCCGGCGTATGACCCGGCCACGGACCATCGTCGAAGGTGAGCACAATTTCCTTGTCGCGCAAGAAATCATAAGCCTTGAAGTGCTCAAAGCCGAAACCCGGCCCGCCGGTCGTGTCGATTTCAACGACCCGTGACACGCCGAGTGCGTTCGGATTGTTGCAGGTTGATTTCGCCGGTGCGGGGGCCGCAGGCGGCGCCATTGCCGGGGCCGGAGCGGGGGCCTGCGCCCAGGCGGTAACGGTCGCCGACATTGAGATCGCCACGGCGATCGCCAAAGCGTTGCGCATCAAGTTCTCCATTCGGGGTAAGAATCCATATTCAGGAAAGTCTATCATTGATCGTGGCTTTAACCTATGGAGTCAACGTCGCTGCCGACGGCCGGTTTATCTGCGATATTTTCCAGGTGGTAGAATAGTTAACCGCGGGAACCGGCTGCAAAGCCGCATTGCCTTGGGCGTCCGGCGAGCCTATGTGAAGGAACTCAAGCTGGAGGCGGCATGCCGGCGATCGTATCCAACGCTCCCTTGTCACGGCCACTGTTGCTGATGGCAGTTGTCGGCGGCGCATTGGGCGCGGCAGCTTTGGGGCTGTGGACTTACTACGGTACCGCCGTATTTTTCGAAATGGTGCGTGCTGGCTGGCTCGCGTGCTTCTGATTACATAAGCTGGTTGCAAGTTGAGAGCCGATGACGGCGCGAACGTCCCAGATTGTCCTCATTTTATCAGCCTTTCTGACCGGCCTGGTGATTTTCACCGGAGTGTTGCTCTACGCCACCGGGAACTTTGGCGGGAGTGGTCCAGCTGCCTCTGCGATCGGCGGCCCGTTCAAGCTCGTCGACCAGAATGGAAATCCGATCACGGATGCAGACCTGAAAGGGCGACCATATTTGGTGTTCTTCGGCTACACGCATTGCCCCGACGTGTGCCCGACCACACTTTTTGACGTGTCAGAGGTTCTGCGCGCGCTCGGCAAGGATGCGGATCGCACCGGTGCCCTTTTCATCACGGTCGATCCGGAGCGCGATACGCCCGCTGTGATGAAAGACTACCTGTCGAGTTTCGATCCGCATTTGCGCGGCGCGACCGGCGACCGGGCGGCCATCGATGCAGCGGAAAAGACGTACCGTGTGTACGCCAAGAAGGTTCCGACGCAGAGCGGCGACTACAACATGGACCACACGGCGCTTGTTTATCTTATGGACAAGCAGGGCCGTTTTGTTGCCCCGTTCAGCCTCAAGCGGAAGCCCGAGGAAGCTGCCGCCGATCTGCGACGTTATATGTAGCGTCGATTAGATCCGGGTAAGCTCGCCGCGCCTGTCCAGATCGGCGATATGCTCGTTCAGCTTGACGAGCAGGGACGTGACGCTCTGCTCCCGGTCGATACCGTGCTCGGTCTTGTTCCAGTGTGTAGGCGCGAAGATCAACTCTCCCGCCGCCCACCACGCAGCCCCCGACAGCAACAGCCAGTGCAGCGGTGTCCACGCAAGGATACGAAGCTTGTTGGGCACTTTCCGGCGGCACAACCCGCGCCAGGCGAGGGCGACCGACGGTACGTAACCGGCTACGACCGATATGACGCACAGCGCAGCGTTGCTTGAGCCTTCGGTAGTGAAGGCGAACCTCCAACAGAGTCCGACGACGAAGATCGGATGGACCAATGCGACAAAAGCATTCCCTCCGACAACAAGCATAAAAGTCGTAAAGCCGCGCGGCCCAAGTTCACGAAATAATCGGCGCGGCTGGCGCATGTGGACAAGGAGGGTCTGCATCCAGCCTTTGAACCAGCGCGACCGCTGACCCAGCCAGCGCCGGGCTGCCGTGGGTGCCTCTTCAAAGGTCGTGGATTCGATCACCCCGCATCGGTAACCGAGGCGCGCGAGACGCATTCCGAGATCGGCGTCCTCGGTGACGTTGTAGGGGTCCCACCCGCCGGCCCCGCGCAGAGCCGCGGTCCGGAAATGGTTTGAGGAGCCGCCGAGCGGCAGTGGCAAGCCGAACTCGGCGAGCTTGGGAAGAAAGACATCGAAGTGTCCGGCATATTCGGCGGTAAAATACCGTGCGAGCCAGGTCGCATCGGTGTCGATGCAGAGCCGGGCCTGCACGCAAGCAAGATCATTCCCGGCGGATCGAAGCGCCTCAAGCGCACAGCGCAGCTGGTTTGGTTCCGGCCGATCCTCCGCATCGTAAATCACGACGAATGAGCCGCGGGCGAGCTCCAGCGCAATATTGAGTGCTTTGGGTTTCGTGCGTGGCTCGGTCGGCGGCGCCGGAATCACCGTGATCGGGATGCGGTGCTTGCGACGAGTGATTGCGGCACGAGTCGCGGGTTCGTCGGCTTCGACGATCAGGATCACGTCGAGCTTTTCGGCCGGATAGTCGAGCCGTTCGATTGCCGACAGCAGCTGGTCGACCACCCGCGCCTCGCGGTGAAGCGGAGCGATAACAGTGTAGACGGGCAGTTCCTCATCTGCCCTCGTCGTGGAAATGGAAAGGCCCGAACGCCGGGGCGCCGGCGACATGACAACCAGAATCCGGAAAGCCGACGGAAGCACCGTAAGGACGCATAGCAAGATGGTGCTTGCTGCTGTGAGCAACGCCAGAAGTGCGCCAAGTGTAAAAAGAAGCGGGATGAAGCAGGAAAATCCGGCGAGTGTCGCCGCGGAAAATTCCGGTCGTTCACGCTTCAGACGATCCGAAGCGCGATCGGCGGCAGCGACAAGCACATCCTCTATGCGTGCACTGAGTGCGAATGCGCGCCGCTGCGCCCGCGCGGCAAAATATTGCCGCCGGAGATCCGAGAGCTGTGATGAGGAACCAGAGTCGTCACCGCAGATTTCCAATGAGCGAGGGCTCGCGGCGCCCGCAATGCCGATCCCCATGCACCACCCGACCCACTCAATTTCTTAGGGACGTTAGTGGATATGCAACTTATAGGCGAGTCCAAACTTAGGGCGCATGGCCGGACGAAAGCGCGGATGCTAGAAGACGCAGCCCATGTCGAATTTCATGTCTCATTATCTTGTGCCGGCAGCGATCGTGGCGGTGGCGATCGTGTTGCTGCTTGGCCTGATCAACATGATGCGTGGCGGCTCGCCCAACCGTTCGCAGAAGCTGATGCGGTTGCGCGTGCTGCTCCAGTTCGTCGCCATCATTGTGATTATGGCGACGATCTGGGTCCTCGGCCGTTAGTCGGAGGAGATGCGGAACAGGCGCTCACTTCATCGGTGCGGCGCGCATATACTCCACTTTTTCCTTCTGCTTTTTGGACTTTTTCTTCTTGGCCGCAGAGTAGTCGGCCGTGGCGGCCTTGGCTGAATGCAAGCCGGCTCCGCAAGCCTGCGCAGGCGCAGTGGCCGGCAGGGCCAGGAAAGCGGCCACAATTGCAATCGTCAGTACACGCATGAGCGTCACCCCTTTTGGAGAAAAAGGCTAAGATAGCCTAACCCGAATCTGAGGCTGGGAGAAAGGCTTCGCGCGCTCGATATGGTTGTGCTCAACCGCATTTATACAAGGACCGGTGACGACGGAACGACTTCGCTCGGCACCGGCGCCCGGCGAAAAAAGTATGATTTAAGGGTCGAGGCCTATGGCACGGTCGACGAGGTCAATGCCGTGATCGGCCTGGTCCGCTTGCATGTCGCCGGTGACAAGGCGCTCGATGCTGCGCTCGGCCGCATCCAGAACGATCTTTTCGATGTCGAGGCGGATCTGTGTCTTGCCGAGAAAGGCCCCGGTGGTGCCCGGCTCACGGTGACGGATGCTCAGGTCGCCTGGCTCGAGGCGGAGATCGACCGGCTCAATGCCGATCTTGCACCGCTGAAGTCGTTCATTTTGCCTGGTGGGAGCCCCGCGTCGGCCTATCTGCATCTTGCGCGAACCGTTTGCCGTCGCGCCGAGCGCATTATGGTCGCGCTCAAGGACAGACCGGGCGAGGGCGTATCAGAGCCCTCACTGAAATACGTCAACCGGCTGTCGGACTACCTGTTTGTTGCCGGACGCTATGCCAACAATAAGGGCGCCGGCGACATATTGTGGGCTCCGGGTCAGAACCGCTAGTTTTACTGCGCCGCAGCACAAACGTTGACAGCCCGACGGGACGGCCTTTAGCTTCCGCCCGCTTGTTCCAGTGCCCGCCCGGGATGGGGAATCATGAAAATTCTGGTGCCCGTGAAACGGGTGGTCGATTTCAACGTCAAAATTCGCGTCAAGCCGGATGGCTCCGGCGTCGAGCTCGCCAACATCAAGATGTCGATGAACCCTTTCGACGAGATAGCCGTCGAAGAGGCTATCCGACTGAAGGAGGCCGGCAAGGCAACCGAGATCGTTGCAGTCTCGATCGGTCCCGCGCAGGCATCCGAAACCATTCGCACTGCACTCGCGATGGGCGCCGACCGCGGCATCCTGGTGAAGACCGATGCCGCCGTCGAGCCGCTGGCGGTTGCAAAACTTCTCAAGGCCATTGTCGATGCGGAAAAACCCGGCCTTGTGATCATGGGCAAGCAGGCGATCGATGACGACAGTAATCAGACAGGGCAAATGCTCGCGGCGCTGCTGAACTGGGCGCAGGGTACGTTCGCATCCAAGCTTGCGATCGAAGGCGATGCCATCAGCGTGACGCGCGAGGTCGACGGCGGTCTGCAAACGGTGAAACTGAAAATGCCGGCCATCATCACGACCGATCTGCGGCTGAACGAGCCGCGTTATGCCTCACTGCCGAACATCATGAAGGCGAAGAAAAAGCCGATCGACGAAAAGACACCGGACGCTTACGGCGTCGACGTCAAGCCGCGGCTTCAGGTGCTCAAGACCAGCGAACCGCCCGGCCGCAAGTCGGGCGTTAAAGTTGCGTCGGTCACCGACCTGGTCGCCAAACTCAAGGACGAGGCGGGGGTTCTATAGATGACCACGCTTCTCGTCGCCGAACACGACAACAAGACGCTCAAGGACGCAACCAACAAGGCACTCACGGCGGCCAAGGCAATCGGTGCCGACGTCCACGTGCTTGTCGCCGGCAAAGATTGCAAGGCGGCAGCGGAAACGGCGTCGAAGCTCGACGGCGTCAAAAAAGTGTTGATGGCGGACGGCGTGCCCTACGAGCACCAGCTTGCGGAGCCGCTCGCGGCGCTGATTGTCTCGCTCGCCGGCGCCTACGACGCCATCGTCGCGCCGGCGACGACCACCGGAAAGAACGTCATGCCGCGCGTCGCGGCGTTGCTCGATGTCATGCAAATTTCGGACATCACGAAAGTTGTTGCGCCCGATACCTTCGAGCGGCCGATTTATGCCGGGAACGCAATCCAGACAGTGAAATCGGCCGATCCGAAAAAAGTTATCACGGTGCGCACCTCGACGTTTCAGGCGGCAGGCGCCGGCGGCTCGGCGACCGTCGAAAATGCCACGGCGGCTGCGGATCCTGGCCTGTCCACTTTCGTGGGCGAGCAGTTGTCGAAGTCGGACCGGCCTGAGTTGACATCGGCCAAGATCATCATTTCCGGTGGCCGCGCCATGCAAAGCCGGGAAAACTTCACCAAATATATCGAGCCCGTCGCCGACAAGCTCGGCGCTGCGGTCGGCGCCTCGCGGGCTGCCGTCGATGCCGGCTATGCACCAAACGACTGGCAAGTCGGGCAAACAGGCAAGGTTGTGGCGCCCGAGCTCTACATTGCGGTCGGAATTTCCGGCGCAATTCAGCACTTGGCGGGGATGAAAGACTCCAAGGTGATTGTTGCTATCAATAAGGATGAAGAGGCGCCGATCTTCCAGGTCGCCGATTACGGTCTGGTGGCGGATCTCTATCAGGCGCTGCCGGAGCTGGCGGCGGAACTCGACAAGGTCAAGCGTTGACCACGTTCCAGGTTTGCTGTTCCGCCGATGGCATCGTGCGGTCCTACGTCGTAAAAGACACGCGAGAGTTACCGATTTCGAGGCCGGAAGCCGGAACTTCGCATCGATCGGACAGAGACATGGTCAAGATTCAGAGTATCGGGGTAATCGGCGCCGGCCAGATGGGCAACGGAATAGCGCACGTGTGCGCGCTCGCCGGCTATTCCGTCCTTCTCAATGATCTGGAAGCGGACCGCATCAAGGCTGGCATGGCGACCATCAACGGCAACATGGCGCGGCAAGTCGGCAAGAAGGCGATCAGCGAGGACGACCGCAAGAACGCGCTCGCGCGCATCAAGCCGGCTGAGAAATATGACGCATTCTCGGGCTGCGATCTGGTCATAGAAACCGCCACCGAAAAGGAAGAGGTCAAGCGCAAGATCTTCGGCGAGCTTTGCTCGTCGTTGAAGTCCGACGCGATTCTTGCGACCAACACCTCATCGATCTCGATCACGCGGCTCGCGTCCTCAACGGATCGGCCGGAGCGCTTCATCGGGATTCATTTTATGAATCCGGTGCCTTTGATGGAGCTCGTCGAGCTCATCCGAGGCATTGCGACCGACGACGCGACGTTCGAGACCAGCAAGGCCTTTGTCACCAAGCTCGGCAAGACCATCGCCGTGTCGGAAGATTTCCCTGCCTTCATCGTCAACCGCATCCTGCTGCCGATGATCAACGAGGCGATCTATACGCTTTACGAGGGGGTCGGAAACGTCGAGTCGATCGACACGGCCATGCGGCTTGGCGCTCACCATCCGATGGGGCCGCTTGAGCTCGCCGATTTCATCGGCCTCGATACCTGCCTGTCGGTGATGCAGGTGCTCTACGAAGGGTTGGCCGACTCGAAATACCGGCCATGCCCGCTGCTCGTGAAATACGTCGAGGCCGGCTGGCTCGGCCGCAAGACGCAGCGCGGCTTCTACGATTATCGCGGCGAGAAGCCGGTCCCGACGCGCTGAGTTTTCTCGTAGCCCGCAAAACTCGCTGGAACGTTATGGCATAGCCGTTCGAAGAACGGCGTGCTTTCGCACGCCTATGTCCCGGGGCATCTACGTCTTGGCGAAGGCAGACGCGGATGCCCGGCACAAGGCATGAGCTCGGTCGGCTTCCGGTCGGCCCGCGCACCGGCTAGGTGTCCACTACGCCGCTGTGGCGGGTCGATGCGGTGCGGTTTCGCGCCAGCAGGGCAGGGCCGAGACGCGGCCGAACCAGTCCTGCAGCCACGAATACGGTTCGATCGGCATATCGGCCTCCTTGGCGAAAAGCAGGTTCGCGGCGACCGAAAAGTCGGCGAGCGTCAGTTCGCTGCCAACGAGGTAAGATTGCTTGGATAGATGCGCGTCGAGCAACTTCGCTTCCTTGTTGAACGCGTCAATGGCTTTGGCGACGGCGGCCTGGTCGGGTGGTCCGAGATTCAGCAGCTTTTTCACCAAGCGGTTGAAGACCAGCGGCACGCAGGCATCGCTGCCCCAGTGCGCGAGTTGCCAGCACTGCCAGCGCACGATGTCGGCGCGAACGCGGGGGTTATTCGGCCAAAGCGAATTCGGCTTATGACTTGCGAGATACTGCATGATCGCATTGGATTCCCACAGCGTGAAGTCTCCGTCCACCAGCGCCGGTGTGCGGCCGGTTGGATTGATCGCCAGGTAGGCGCCGGCGCGCGGCTTGGTCAGGTCGACAATCTCCAGCTCGAGCGGAATGCCAAGATAGGCTGCAACCGCGCGGACTTTCCAAGTGTTCGGCGACAGCGAAAATCCATAAAGCTTCATAGTCATCTCCTGGTATCTCCAAATGTGTTCAGCGTTAGTCTTCCTCGTTCGGTCAGCCGCAGCACGGGGGCATGACCGTTATCGGGCAGGTTCATATTCATCGTGCCGACGCACCCACGCCATCGTCCAGGGCAGGGCGGCCTCGTCGCGGCCTTTCGGCGCCATGTCGAGAAAATTGTACGTGCCGACGAGAATGTCGAGCCCGCGCGCGTAAGACGAATAAGTGTGCAGCACGTTGCCGGTCTCGCTCTTGATGAAGGCGCTCAAGCCGGGGGCTTCCTCGCTCGGAAATTCGGTCAGGTCGTAATTGTATTCGACCTTGCCGCGCGCCTTCTCCTCGGGTGTGAACGACACATGGAAATCGCGGTTGAAGTCGTTGCCAAAAGACGACACCCATTTGAACTTCCAGCCCATCCGTTTCTGGTACGCCTGAATTTCCGCAAGCGGTGCCCGCGAGACAACGACAAGCGTGACGTCACGTTGGGCCAGATGAATTGCGGCGCCGTCGAAATGGTCCGCGAGGAATGAGCAACTCGGGCAGCCCTGAACCCAGCCGGGCCCGAGCATGAAGTGATAGACCATGAGCTGGGTCTTGCCGCCGAACAGGTCGGAGAGTGTTTCCTTTCCGGCTGGCCCATCGAAGACGTAGCTGTTCTCCACGGGGGTCCACGGCAGGTCGCGCCGCTGGGCGCTCAGGGCGTCGCGCGCTTTGGTGAATTCCTTTTCCTTTGCGAGCAATGCCCTGCGCGCGGCGAGCCACTCGCTCTGCGATACGATCTTCTGCTGCATTGATTTTCTCCCGCTACATTTTGGGCGGCGTCATCCAGCCGACGCCGGCGCCCCCCGGCTCCTTAAGAATGGCGATGCGGCCGACATTGGGAACGTCGAAGATCGGACGCATTAATGTTGCGCCCGCGGCCTGTGCCTTTTTCACGCGCGCATCGACATCATCGACCGCGAGGTAAGACATCCAGCTTTCGGGCACGCCGTCGAATTGCGGACTCGTGAGCGGAAACAGGCCGCCGACATATTGGTCGCCCATTTTCGCGACCCAATAGGTACCGTCAGGCATCGGCATTGCTTCGAATGTCCAGCCGATTGTTGCGCCGTAGAATTTCTTGTCGCGCTCGGCGTCCCGCGTCATCAGCTCGTTCCAGTAGAAATGTCCGTGTGACCATTGATGTGGCATCGTCAACTCCGTCACTGTGCAGTGAGATAATTTTCCAGCTTCTCGAACGAGGTGTTCCAGCCGTGCTGGTGGCGATCGCGAGCGTCTTCGTCGAAGAACTGCTCGTGGACAAAGGTCATCAAGGTGCCGCCGTTGTCGGGCTTGAACGTGACCGTCACGATCGATTCGCGTTCAGGTGTGGACTTCCAGGCCCAGGTGAACACCAGCTTCTCGTTCGGGATCACCTCACGGTAAACGCCGCTGACGTCGTGCTGTTCGCCGTCGCTGGATTTCTGCATGACCGATTCGGAACCGGCCGCCGGCACGGACGTCGGTTTCGGCGGTGACCGAGCCGATTTCGGGACCACCCATCCAGTATTTCAGCTTTTCCGGGTCGGTCCACGCCGCGAAGACTTTCGCCGGCGGCGCGTCGAACCGGCGCTTGATGGTGAGGCTGGGTTTCGTTGTGACAGTGGCCATTTGTCTTCCTCCAGGAAAGCAGCAAGGCGATCGAACCGGTCGGTCCAGAATTTCTGGTAGCGGTTAAGCCAATCGTTGGCGTCGCGCATCGGTTCCGCGCGCAGGCGGCAGCTGACGATGCGGCCGTTCTTTTCGCGCCCGACAAGTCCCGCATCCGACAGCACGTCGAGGTGCTTCATGATCGCCGGAAGCGACATCGAAAACGGTTTTGCCAGTTCGCTGACCGAGACGTTTTCCTTCTCGCTCAGACGGGCGAGCAAAGCGCGCCGCGTCGGATCGGCAAGCGCGGCAAAGGTCAGGTCGAGGTTCGGCCTTGAATAGTAAACCATATGGTTAAGTATATGGACGCCGGCAAAAGTGTCAAGGCCTCGGCCGCCGCATTTACATTTCGTTGATAAACGTGCCGTAGAAACGGTACCGGGATGGATCCGGCATCAATAGCGACCGCCTTGGTCGCCTCTCAGATGGGCAATGTGCAGATGGCCGTTGCGGCCAAGATGCTGCGCATGAACGCCGACAACGCGTCCGCGATCGTCCAGGTGCTCGACGCCGCTCAGAAGAACCTCCAGAGCCTTGCGAACGTCGCCGAAGGCGTTGGCCGTAATCTCAACATCAGCGCGTAGCCGAAGATTTAGCCTTTGCCGACGGGGCAGTAACGGAACGGGCCTATGAAGCTGGCCCGTTCGTCCGATTGATCGCGGCGGCCGCGCTCGCATGCGTTATGTGATGCAAACAATGCTCCTATGCAGGCACTTTGCTGAATGCATCATCGCGCAACCGCTCGACAGTGTTCGCGCGCAAAAAGTTTTTGGATCAACGCGCACGGACGTGCACGTCAAATTCTGTGTGCGAGGAAGCATTTAAAAAGTTAAGCCGCGTCGACGGTCGACCGCTCAGTTTGTTGCGAGCGCAAATTAAATCGAAAGAAGTCTAATTTCGGGCGACGTTCCTGCGAGCACAACTTTCCGTGCTTGCGCGCGCAGCTCTTCGTCCACTCAACCCAGTTAGTCGAATTCGCGACAACTCGGCTGAGGAGGGCGATCGAACGCCAAGCTACGCGTTCATTTATTTTGCTATTTTGCTGGGCCTGACCACGATTCGTGACGAGCGAAACCCATGGCAAACGCCAAATCCCTCGCAGGCTTGATGAAATGGCTGCGCCGCGATGAGTGGCGGGACGCCCTCAACGAACTACTCGATCGGCACCTCGGGCCAGCTTGCGCGAAAGCCGATATCTCGTTCGATGAACTGCCGGGCATTGTCGGCGACCACCACTCCGGGGTGCTGTGGGGCTGCGGCTTCGAGGACTTGCTCGCGCGCGACCTCGACGGTGGCCGCAATATCGTCGACGATTACCTGAAGCGGAGAGGCTGGAAAGAGAGTGCCTCGAACAGAGCGTACATCACCGCGTTGCGCTCCTCTGTGATGAGCCTCTATGAAATCAGCGACATCGTGCCAGAGAAGTCCTTCCTTGCCCGTGACCTGGTGCGCGGTGGAGAGCCGCTGCGGGTGAGCGAGCGATCAGGGACGCGATATCTCAAGCCGTGGGATCGGATGGCGGCTCGCATTGTACGAGTGGGGCCGAGGGCCGAAATGGCGGGTGGCGCCTTGCCGTTCAATTATGAGGCGAGCGAGGCTGTGCTGGTGGCGCTTCGTCGTGCGGGCAAGAAGGCGCGCTCGGAAGCCGACAAGCTCGTCCGCAAATTCGGGCAAGTGGTCGACAGCGCACTGGTCGCCGAGGCCATAGCCGATACCGATGTCCTGCGTGCTTCGGCATTCCTGTTTACGAATATCTGGCTCGACGATCTGTTGCAGAAGGCGCTCAATCCGACATTGCCGCAGATGTGCAACACGGATGGTGACGAGCTTGCATTCACAACGATCAGTTACCCGCTCAAGGCCGAGGCGAGCGCTGATGCGATCCGGCTTTCGCTCGCTGCAATCCCCGCGCTTCGTGCGGAAAGCAAAACGTTCTGGAACTGGATCGGCCCAAGGAATCCGGCAGCAAGAAGCGACGAACTGACGGTCAGACCTTCATCACGACGCTTGACGACGGGTCGGTTGTGCTTGGAACAGTGGAACTGAAGGATAAGGTGCTAGTCCTTGAGGCAAATTCGCAACAACGCGCGGAGCGAGGACGAGCGTTGATCGAATCGGTCGTCGGAGGTCTCGTTGATATGCCGGTCATTGAGTCGCGGACGGTCGCCCAATTGATGGCATCGCGGCCTGCCGGGAAATCGAAACCATTGTCCTCCGGCCTTTCGCCGGATGAAGAGCGGGCTGTCATGCAGGAGAGCTTGGATCGGCATTACATGAATCTGCTCGATGAGCCGGTGCCGATGCTCGGCAACATGACGCCGCGCCGCGCCGCCAAGTCAGTAAAGGGTCGCGAAAAGCTCGTCGCATGGCTCAAACTGCTGGAGAACGGCGCGGCTCATGGAAGCGGCTCTCCCATGGCCGACTGCGATTTGACCTGGATGTGGGAAGAGCTCGGCGTCGCCGGTTTGCGTCGCTGAATTTGGTCCATCCACATGCGGCGGCCGGGCGTACGGGCCGGGCGCGCTCGACGCGCCGGCGGCGCTCCGGCGAATGCAGGGCCTCCCACAGGTCGTTGCGGCGCTAAGCGCGACGCTCGAACGGGTTGATAAAATCGGCGCCGAGGTCAGCCACATCGGAAACATTGCGCGTCGCGAGCGTCATCCCATGGACTTTGGCGGTCGCCGCGAGCAGGGCATCCACGGTTGAAACGGAACGCTTGGCGCCCATGCGCCCCCATTCATCCGCAACGGCCTGATCGACAGTCAAGACACGTTCGGCAAAGAACTCGGCAACAGTGGTCAGCCACTTCTCCAGAGCACGGGCCTGGGCTGGATCGCTGGACCGAGCCCGCTCGACGCCTTTGCGGATTTCACCAAGCACCAGCACGCTGAGAAAGATGTCCGCATCGCCGATCGAGTCATACCAAGCGGCGACGTTTACATCGCACTTGGCACCCTTTCGAACCTCAGAAATGATGTTGGTGTCGAGCAGGTAGTTCACAGCGCGACATCTCGTCCGAGATCGCGCTCACGAGTCAGATCGATCCCTTCCAGCGGCGCCGCCGCCAGAAGAGCCTTGAAGCCCTTCGCCCTGCTCGCGCCGAAACGCTCCCGCAGCATGGCCCGAGCCTCGGCCTCGCGTGCAGGGTCCGAAAGCGCCTGAGCCACGCCACGGACGAGGGCGGCATCGTCCTTGCGTACATGCACTTCGACGCGGACGACACCGCGTCGCTTCAGCCGGCGGCGATAGGCGGTAACAGGCTTTCGTTGGCTGCTCGGCATGGCATCGAATCTCCGCCTTGGTCGTTTCCGGAAATATATCCGGAAATCATGGAATTCGCAATGCCGCTCTAAAATCCTCTGCGATTGCACTGAGGGCTTGTTTCGCCCGACGGATGAGTGCACCAGGACGACGGCGTTGCTGAATACATCATCGCGCACCCCTCGACGTGTTCGTGCGCAAACAGTTTTTGCATCAACGCGCACGGACGGCAACAACCTTTCAGTGGATGGGGCGGGACGGTCAATTCCATGCTGACACGCTTGGCGGCAACATCATTCACGAACTGAATTACGGAATTACGGTGACACCTTATCAATTTCCGAATTCAACTCCGCAAACAATGGCCTCGTTTCGGATAGTGCAGCGACGCGTGGCTTTCGCCCACGCTTGCCCGGCCGCAGCGAGCGTCGCAACCGTTGCTCGAGGCCCGCGACGAAATCGTCGGAGCCGAGCGGACGACCGATGCCTTCGGCGCCGCGCAGCGCCGCAAGCATCATGGCGTCGGGCTCGGTCCCGATCAGATCGAGCGCCTCGCCAACCCGATCGAGCAACGGCCTGACCTTGACCAGGGCGTCGTCGCGGCCGCTGAGATGCGCCCGCGCGCTGGACCAGGCCCAATCCCGCGGCCGCGCGACGAGGCGCGCGCGAACCGGATTGAGCGCGATGTAGCGCGCCGCGGCGATCAGGTGCGCCTCGTCCACCGCGGCCGAGCCAAACCGGCCCTGAAACAGATGCCCGGTCCAGCGGGCACGCGCGTTGATGAACGCGGTGTAGCGGCGGTGGGTTTCGCCGAGCGCGCGCGAAAGGCCATCCTCACTGTGCGGCATAAGGATCAGGTGCACGTGGTTGGGCATCAGGCAATAGCACCAAACTTCGACGCCGGCCTTACGACAGCGCTCGGCCAGCAGGTCGCGGTACAGCGCGAAATCGCCCGGTTCGAAAAACACGGGCTGGCGCCGGTTGCCGCGTTGCGTGACGTGGTGGGGCAAGCCCGGAACGACAATGCGGCCGATACGCGCCATGGTTGTGTTAGATCATGGCAGGGTTCGGCGGGCAATTGGTAAGGTGTCCCCCGAAAGTTCTCGTCCCCGGAATGCCCGTCGAGGCGTTTATTCGGACAGATGACCGGACCGTGATGTCATTTTTTGTAAAGCCGTTACAGGACCAGATCGCAAAGGCATTTCGGGAGCGGTAAAGCCGCACTTTCGCTTCACGCTCCCCAAAAGAGGTTTTCGCTGAGTGGACGTTCCCAACATGCAAGGGGGCTCGGAGCTGCCAGAAGTCATATTTCTCCTTGTCGACAAAGGCAGTTGGCGAGTCGCCGGGACGACCCGACTATTGCCCGAGCGCCGCCTTGATGAGCTTGATCGCGTCGTCGCTCGCCCATTCGGCCGGGCCGGCGATGGTGCCGATCTCGCACCCTTTTGGATCGATCAGCAAAGTGGTCGGCATTCCGAACGCGCGCCCGATTGTCTTGAGGTCTTGAAAAGCACGCGCGCTCGGGTCGGCGAAATAGGCGAGCTTCTCAACTCCGACCTCCTTGAGCCAGGCCTTCGGCTTGTCAGGATCGCGCGTGTCGATATTGACGGCCACGACCTCAAATGCCGGACCGCCGAGACGCTGCTGCAGGGCATCGAGGGCGGGCATCTCCTTGCGGCAAGGCACGCACCAGGTGGCCCACAGGTTGAGCAGGACCGTCCGGCCGCGCCAGTGTTCGAGCGTAAGCTGCTTGCCGGTGGCATCCTGAAAAGAAAGATCGGGCACCCTTAACGGACTCTTGGCAACGTTAACGGCCGCCACCTCGCCATGCGCAAAAGGCGCTATTTTCCTGGCCAGTTCGACAGCGGGGCGGCAGGCCGCGTCGCCGCCCGCATTGCGTGTCAGGGTCGAAACCCCGTATACCCCCGCCAGCCCAACGACGACGCCGGCAATTCCACCCGCCAAAACCATGGCGAGGCGCTTTTTGGCGACGCTTGATTGGGTTTCGGTCATGAGCGGCTTGATGGATATGCCATGAGCAACAAAATGTGGGGTGGGCGGTTTTCGTCTGGCCCCGGCGCCATCATGGAGGAGATCAACGCCTCTATCGACTTCGACCGGCATCTGTACCGCCAGGACATCGCCGCGTCCAAGGCCCATGCCGACATGCTGGCCAAGCAAGGCATCATTGCGGCCGACGATGCGAAAAAGATCGCTCACGGTCTAGACACGATTCTGTCAGAGATCGAGACGGGCAAGTTTTCCTTCAAGCGCGCGCTCGAAGACATCCATATGAACGTGGAAGGCCGGCTGTCCGAGTTGGTCGGCGAGGCGGCGGGACGGCTGCACACGGCGCGCTCGCGCAACGATCAGGTTGCGACCGATTTCCGGCTCTGGATGCGCGACACGATCGACGCGATCGATGCCGCGCTCGCGCTCTATCAGCGCACGCTCGCCGAAAAGGCACTCGATCACGCGGGCACCGTCATGCCCGGACTAACTCATATGCAGACGGCGCAGCCGGTGACCTTCGGCCATCACCTGCTCGCCTATGTCGAAATGGCTGCGCGCGATCGCGGCCGGTTTGCCGATGCGCGCAAGCGGCTGAATAAATCTCCGCTCGGCGCCGCGGCGCTTGCGGGCACGTCGTTTCCGCTCGACCGTGACATGACCGCCAGGGCGCTCGGCTTCGACCGGCCGATGGCAAACTCGCTCGATGCGGTTTCCGCGCGCGATTTTGCGATCGAGACGCTGGCGGCGGCTTCGATCGCGGCCGTGCATCTGTCGCGACTCGCCGAGGAGATCGTCATCTGGACTTCGCCGCTCACGGCCCTGGTCAAGCTGTCGGACAAGTTCACGACCGGCTCCTCGATCATGCCGCAGAAGCGCAATCCAGACGCTGCCGAACTCGTTCGCGCCAAGGCCGGACGCGTGATCGGCGCGCTCAGTGCCTTGCTGATCGTGATGAAGGGCTTGCCGCTGGCCTATGCGAAGGACATGCAGGAAGACAAAGAAGGCGCGATGGATGCGCTCGCTGCCCTGCTCATTTCGATCGCGGCGATGACCGGCATGGTCGCCGATCTTGCGCCCGACACATCGCGCATGAAAAAGGCGGCAGGCGAGGGCTATGCGACCGCGACCGATCTCGCCGACTGGCTGGTGCGGACCTTGAAGATCCCGTTCCGTGAGGCGCATCACCTGACCGGCCAGATCGTCGCCAAGGCCGCGGAGGCGAATTTGCCGCTGCACCGGCTGCCTCTCCCGGCAATGCGGGACATCGAGCCGCGAATTGGCGAGGCCGTGTTCACCGTTCTCTCCGTCGATCGCTCCGTGAAAAGCCGAACCAGCTTTGGCGGCACCGCGCCGAAAAATGTCAGGTCTCAGGCGAAGAAATGGCTGCGCAAGCTGGAAAAGGAGAAATCCTGACTTCGCCTTGTTCGTCTGTTTTGCTATCGTTCCTCCATGCAAGGAGCGCGTGTCTTGAGCCGTGATCGCCGTCCATTTCTTCGCCTCGCTTTGATCGGCGCGCTGGTCGCGTCGTTTGCGCTGGCTGCGTGCGGACGCAAAGGGCCGCTCGATCCGCCGCCGAGCGCATCGGTTGCGGGCGAACAGGCGGCACCGACAGGTGCGCAAGCCACCAGGGGCCAGCCAACCGGTCCCGACGGAAAACCGATTGCACCCGGCATGTCGAACAAACGAATTCCTCTCGACGTCTTACTCAACTGAGCGTGCGATGCACCACTTCGCTTATCGCGACGGCGTCCTCCACGCCGAGCAGGTGAATCTGGACGCGCTCGCAAGCGCGGTCGGAACGCCGTTCTATTGCTATTCGACCGCGACGCTGACGCGTCACTACCAGGTCTTTGCCGGCGCTTTCGCCGACGTGCCTGCGCTCGTCTGCTACGCCATGAAGGCCAATTCCAATCAGGCCGTGGTGCACACGCTCGCCAAGCTCGGCGCGGGCGCCGACGTCGTATCGGGTGGTGAGCTCAAACGCGCGCGCCTTGCGGGCATTCCTGCCGACAAAATCATGTTCTCCGGCATCGGAAAGACCGCCGCTGAGCTCGCGCTCGCGGTCGACGAAGGCATTCTCTGCGTCAATATTGAATCCGAGGCCGAGCTCGATCTTCTGTCATCGATCGCGGCGTCGAAAGGGCGCACCGCCAGCATCTCGGTGCGCGTCAACCCCGACATCGATGCGAAGACGCACCACAAGATCGCGACTGGAAAGGCCGAGAACAAGTTCGGCATTCCGATCAGTGGTGCGCGCGAGATCTATACCCGCGCTGCGAAGCTTAAAGGCCTCAAGGTGGCCGGCGTCGACATGCACATCGGCAGCCAGATCACCGAACTCGATCCGTTCGACAGCGCTTTCGCGCTGCTCGCCGAGTTCGTGCGGATGTTGCGCGCCGACGGTCACACTATTTCGCACGTCGATCTCGGTGGTGGCCTGGGCATTCCCTACCGCGACGACAACGAGCCACCGCCGCATCCCGAGGCCTATGCCAAAGTGGTCAAGCGTGCGACGCGCGATCTTGACTGCCGGCTCATCTTCGAGCCTGGCCGTCTGCTTGTCGGCAACGCCGGCATTCTGGTGACGCGCGTGCTGTTCATGAAGCGTGGCGAGGCCAAGACATTTATCGTCGTCGACGCGGCGATGAACGATCTCATCCGTCCCACATTGTATGACGCACATCATGAGATTTGGCCGGTCGCGCAGCCGGCCACCTCGGCCAAGCGGGTGCGCGCCGATGTTGTCGGGCCGGTGTGTGAAAGCGGCGATTTTCTGGCTGTTAACCGCGACATGGTGGAACCGGCAAGCGGCGCCCTGCTGGCCGTCATGTCGGCAGGCGCCTACGGTGCGGTGCAGGCCGGGACCTACAATACGCGCGCTTTGGTGCCGGAAGTGCTGGTCAACGGCGCAAAATGGGCGGTCGTACGGCCGCGCCTTGAAGTTGACCAATTAATTGCGCTCGATCGCATGCCGGATTGGCTTTGAATGCATAAATAGCCGCGTGGTCCCGCGATACAGCGCGTGTTACGCTGGCCGGTAACAAAGATTCTCCTGAGCCACAGCGACGGAGCGGCTTTTGGACGAGTTGAACGAAAAGCCATACGACCAGCAGCCGACGCGGCATCTGCTCGCGCGCGCATTGCGGCGCGCGCGCGGCGGCCTGCTGTGGGAACGGCTGTGGCCGGCGCTCGCCTCCGTTGCGATCGTCCTTGGACTTTTCCTCGCATTCTCATGGGCCGGCCTCTGGCTGATGTTGCCGCCGCTCGCGCGCGTGATCGGTTTGGTTATCTTTGGCTTGCTCTTGATATTGGCGTCGGTGCCGCTGGCGATCCTGCGGCTGCCGAGCGTCAACGACGGGCTGCGACGCCTCGATCGCAGCAGCGGCGAAATACACCGGCCGGCCACGGCCGTTTCCGATCACATTGCCGCAAACGGCAACGACCCCGTGGCGCAGGCTTTGTGGCAGGCGCATGTCGAGCGCGCGCTGCTGTCGGCGCGCAAGATCAAAGCCGGCTGGCCGATGCCGCGGCTTTCGCTGCGCGATCCAATGGCGCTGCGGGCGCTCGTGTCCATTTTGGTGGTGGCGACCTTCTTCGCGGCGAGCGGCGAGCGATTCAAGCGGGTCTCCGCCGCCTTCGATTGGCACGGCGTCGTTGCGCCGGCGAATTTCCGGATTGATGCGTGGATCACGCCTCCGGTCTACACAGGCCGGCCGCCGGTGATGCTGCCCGGTCTGCGTCCGGGTGAAACAGCGCAGAACGCCGCGCCGGTAGCGGTGCCCTCCGGCAGTCAGCTGGTGATCCGCGCGACGGGCAAAGTGCATTTCGAGATCATCAGCAAAGGCGGCATAGAGGATGCGCCCGCCGAGACGCGGCCGCCTTTGCCGGCCGGGACGGAAGAACGCAGGCTCGTGATCAAAACGGACGGCTCCGCAGCGGTGCACGGCGTTCTCGGCAGCGACCTGGTCTGGAATTTCACGGCGATCCCCGACCGCACGCCGACGATCGAACTGATCCGGGATCCGGAGCGACAGGCGCGCGGCGCTCTACGGCTCGACTATCGGATGGAGGATGACTACGGCGTGATCGACGCCAAGGCCACCTTTGCACGCAAGGAAGAAAAGACATCCGACAAGCCGCCGCGCCCGCTGTTCAGCGCACCCGATTATGCGCTTGTCCTGCCGCAACAGCGGACACGCGCCGGCACTGCGCAGACGACACACGATCTGACCGAGCATCCATGGTCCGGCAGCGACGTGCTTATCACACTGGTTGCCCGCGACGAGGCCGGCAACGAAGGCCGCAGCGAAGCCCGCGAGTTGCAGCTGCCGCAGCGTATTTTCGTCAAGCCGCTGGCGCGGGCGCTGATCGAGCAACGCCGAAACCTTGCACTCGATGCCGAGAGCAAGCCGATCGTGCTCACCGCGCTCGATGGGCTCACAATCGCTCCGGAGCGATTCACGCCCGAGGCAAGCGTCTATCTGGGCTTGCGCTCGATCTATCACGAGCTTGAGCATGCCAAGAGTGACGATGCGTTGCGCGATGTCGTCGCGCGCCTGTGGGACATGGCGGTTCAACTGGAAGACGGAAACGTGTCGCAAGCCGAGCAGGCGCTGCGGCAGGCGCAGGAAGCCCTGCGGCAGGCGCTCGAGCGCGGCGCGAGCGATGAAGAACTCAAGAAGCTGATGGATCAGCTGCGCGCCGCCATGGACAAGTTCCTGCAGGCGCTCGCCGAGGAGATGCGCAAGAATCCGCAGCAATTGACGCGTCCGCTCGATCGCAACAACACGCGCATGCTGAGCCAGCAGGATCTCAAGAGCATGCTGGACCGGCTCGAAAATCTGGCGCGCTCGGGCAACAAGGATGCCGCGCGCCAGCTGCTCGAGCAGCTGCAGTCGATGCTCGAGAACCTGCAGATGGCGCGGCCCGGTGCCCAGGGCGACGATGGCGACGATGACGACATGATGTCGGCCCTCGACGAGTTGGGCGACATGATCCGCAAGCAGCAACAGCTGCGCGACAAGACCTTCAAGCAGGGCCAGGAAAATCGCCGCGACCGCCAGCGTGGTCAGCAGGGCCAGAACCAGATGGGCGACCTGCGCCAGGATCAGCAAGGATTGCGAGACCGTCTCAACAAGCTTTTGGAGCAACTCCGCCAGCGCGGCCTCGGTCAGCAGGGTCAGCAAGGCCAACAAGGCCAACAAGGTCAGCAGCGTCAGCAGGGCCAGGGCGGCGACGAGATGGGTGAACTTGGCGAAGCGGGCGAGGCCATGGGTCAGGCGGAAGGTCAGCTCGGCGACGGTGACGCTGACGGCGCTGTCGGCAACCAGGGCCGTGCCCTCGAGGCCATGCGAAAGGGTGCCAAAGGTCTTGCGCAATCCATGCAGCAACAAGGCATGGGCCCCGGTCCAAACGGGCGGCCGGGCCGCGGGCAATCGCGAGCTCAGCAGGAGACCGATCCCCTGGGGCGGCCGATGCGCCGCGGCGATTATAGCGACGACTTCACCGTCAAGGTCCCGGGTGAAATTGATGCGCAACGGGCTCGGCGCATTCTGGAAGAGTTGCGCAAGCGCTTCGGCGAGAGCTTCCGCCCGCAACTTGAGCTCGACTACATCGAGCGATTGCTGAAAGACTTCTGATCTTTGGCCGCGCGGTGCCGCGAACGGCATCACTTCACTGCGGCTGCCGAATCCTGCGGCGTGAAGAAGCGCACCATCACATCGGTGGCGTTTGGCGGCGGCGAAGTGAACCGGCTGCGGAAATCAAGTTTTTCTCCAGGCCCGAGGATGCTCCGGCTTGGCAGCGCATTCCACGTATAGATTTCCTGTCCGGACGCATCGCGTGCGGCGAAGCGCAGGCGTGGCACCTCGGTGGCCTTGCTGGCGATGCTTACGATTGTGCCCTCGATAACCAGCGCCGACAATCCTTCCTGCGTTTCTTTAGAAATTCGCATGTTCTCGAACTTCAGGTGACGCAGATTGACGGGCAGGCCGACCGCTGCGAACAGCGAGGCAGTCTGCGGGAAGAATCTTACGACCTCGCTGCGGGCGCCGACCAGCGCAACGTTGAAAGCGAAGAGGACAAGAATAAGGGCGATCCACCGGGACGATCGGCGTTCTTTTGTGCGCCGCGCCAGTAGTCGTTTCCGGCGCGCGGCAAAATTCTCGACCTCGTCGGCTTCCGTCGTCGCCTCGGATGCTGCAGCGGGCTCTACCGGTGCTATAGGCGGCGCGTCCGTGACTGTGACGGGTGCCTGCGCTGCGTCTTCACTCTGCGTGGCCTCTGTTGTCTGCTCTTCCGCGGCGGTATCGTTCCCTTCGCCCTGAATTTTTTGATCGGGACGTATCACGCCGATCGTGGGGTTCGGGTCATCGTCCGTGCCGGCACCCGCCATCTCGGGCTTGGATGCAAACCACGTCGTCTTACACCGTGCGCAACGGACGGTTCGCCCCGCCTCGCCCAGCGAAGCCGGGTCGATCATGTAGGACGTTGTGCAATTCGGACAGGCGATCAGCATGGCATCGATGGTAATTGGATGGCCAACCTACCAGCCGTCCGTTAATGGATCGGAAACCATACCGCCCCCTGCCAAACGGGGGTTTTTCGCTATTTTCGCCGCGCCCGCTATGGCGGCCTCGTGATAATCCTGTAAAAACAAAGTTCCAGGCGGGCGCCTCGGGACGGGCGCCGGGACGTTTGGGGACTTCGGCGCGGTCGTGATTCGCCCGGCTTTTTGGGGAATTTATCGGAGAGGGGTGGGTGGTCCGATTTGAGAACGTCGGCTTACGCTATGGACTGGGCCCGGAGGTCCTGCGCGACCTCACGTTCCGTATCGAACCTCACTCGTTCCAATTCCTGACCGGGCCCTCCGGCGCCGGCAAGACGTCGCTGTTGCGGCTGCTGTTTCTGTCGCTCAAGCCGACCCGCGGCCTGATCACTCAATTCGGTCACGACGTTGCAACACTATCGCGTGACGCCGTGGCGACGTTGCGGCGCCGCATCGGCATCGTATTCCAGGATTTTCGCCTGCTCGACCATATGACGACGTACGAAAACGTTTCGTTGCCGCTGCGGGTCATGGGCCGGCCGGAAGAAAGCTATCGCGAAGAAGTCATCGAACTTCTCAGTTGGGTCGGTCTCGGCGAACGGATGTGGGCCTTACCGCCTGTTCTTTCCGGCGGGGAAAAACAGCGCGCAGCGATCGCGCGCGCCGTAATTGCGCGGCCGCAACTGCTGCTTGCGGACGAGCCGACCGGCAACGTCGATCCGAGCCTGGCGCAACGCCTGCTGCGACTGTTTGTTGAACTGAACAAGTCAGGCACCTCGGTCGTCATCGCGACGCACGACATCGGACTGATGGATCAGTACGATGCCAGGCGTCTCGTGCTGCACGACGGCCGTTTGCATATTTACGACTGAGACTCGCAATGAGTGACGCACGCATCGATATGACAATGCAGCTGCGCGAGCCGAACGAGCTCCTGCCGCGGTTTGACACCGCGCTGGTGCCGCGCAATTCGATTTCCGGCCGCGCCCTCGTGGCTGTCGTTGCGATCATGACGTTTCTGGTGTCATTGACGACGGGTGGCGCAGTCCTGGTGACAAAAGCTGCCGGCGAATGGCAATCCGACATTGCACGCGAGATGACGATCCAGATTATGCCGGCGCCGGAACGGGATCTCGATACCAGCGTGAATCGGGCGGTCGCGATCGCGCGCGCGATTTCTGGGGTCGTTGAGGTGCGGCCATACTCGAAAGAAGAATCGATGAAACTGCTGGAGCCCTGGCTGGGCAGCGGCATCGCGCTGAGCGAACTGCCCGTTCCGCGGTTGATTGTCATGAAGATCGCGGCTGACACGGCGCCTGATCTTGGCCAACTTCGGCGCGTGCTTGCGGATCAGGTTCCGGGTGCGATAGTCGATGACCACCGAGGATGGGTCGATCGCATGCGGGCGATGGCAGGCACCGCGATCGCGGTAGGTGTCTGCATCCTGATTCTGATGTTTGCCGCAATGGTCTTGTCCGTGGCTTTTGCCACGCGCGGCGCGATGGCGACCAACAAGGCGGTCATTGAGGTTCTGCATTTTGTCGGTGCGAAAAACGGATTCATCGCACGGCATTTTCAGCATCATTTTCTGGTGCTCGGGCTCCAGGGTGGCGCCATTGGCGGCGGCGCGGCTATCGTTGTGTTCCTGGCGGCGACCATGATCAGCCATTGGCTTGTTGGCGGCGATCAAGGATCGGTGCTTTTCGGGTCGTTCTCGATCGGACTCGCCGGCTATGCGGCCGTTCTCGGCCAGGTGTTATTGATCGCGGTGGTGACCGCGTGGACGTCACGGCATACGGTCAACAGCACGCTGGAGACCATCGACTGACATGCTTGCCGGTTTTGCCCGCTGGATCGGTTTCCTGACGATGGCTGCCGGTGTCACCGGTGCTTTGCTGCTGGCGGGCGGTTTCGGCTGGTTCGTCGCCCAGATATCCGGCGATGAGATAATGCTCGATCGCAAGGCCGATGGTATCGTCGTGCTGACGGGTTCCGCAGCGCGCATTCCCGATGCAATCGAGCTGCTGGCGACCGAGCACGGCAAACGGCTGCTGATAACCGGAGTGTACCGTGCGACCAGTGCACGCGAAATCGCGCGCCTCACGCCGCTCTATTCGAAGTACTTCACCTGCTGCATCGACCTCGACCGTTCGGCGCTCAATACCTTCGGCAACGCACTCGAAACGAAACGTTGGGCGCGCCAGCACAATTTCAATTCGCTGATCGTCGTGACATCGAACTGGCACATGCCGCGCGCCATGTCCGAGCTCGATCATCAATTGCCCGACGTCACGCTCATTGCGTTTCCCGTAATATCGGAAAAGGTGAAGGCCGAGCCCTGGTGGTCGAATCTTGACACGGCCCGACTGCTGTTCGCGGAATATCTGAAGTATGTTTTTGCGCAGGCTCGGATGCGCCTTGATGTCGACGGCGCGATATAGAAGGGCTGGCCGTGACCATTCTTCTTCGTTCGCTCGCATTCAACGCGTTGTTCTATCTGAACACGCTGTTGTATTTGATTATCGCGCTGCCGACGTTCTTCATGCCGTATCATGCGATCATTGCGGTCGCCAAATCATGGGCTCGAACCAATCTCGTGCTGCTGCGCGCCGTTGCCGGAATTGACTATGAATTTCGCGGCCTCGAAAAGCTGCCGCCGGGGCCGATCATCATTGCGTCGAAGCACCAATCGGCCTGGGAGACCTTTGCGCTGCTGCCGCTGGTCGAGAGTCCGGTATTCATCCTCAAGCGCGAGCTGCAATGGATACCTGTTTTCGGCTGGCTGACGATCAAGGGCCGCATGGTGCCGGTCGATCGTGGCGGCGGCTCGCAGGCCCTTGCCGCCATGATCGAGAGAGCGCGAGTCGAGCTCGCCGACAACCGCCAGCTCATCATTTTTCCGGAAGGGACACGCCGCGCCGCAGGCGCCGAGCCACGCTACAAGCTGGGAGTTGCGCATCTTTACGCGGCGGAAGGGGTGCCCTGCGTTCCGATCGCGCTCAATTCAGGTTTGTTCTGGCCGCGCCGCTCGCTTCGCCGCTTCCCGGGAACCGTTGTCGCCGAAATCCTCGACCCGATTGCACCAGGGCTCGACAAGGATGCCTTCTTCACGCGTCTGCAGAATGATATTGAAGCCGCGACCGCGCGGCTGATTGCAGAGGGACGGGCAAAAATGGGTGGCGGCCGCTAGCGAGCCGCCGATTCATGAACGCCTTTGAGCTGCTCGGCCAGGACCTGCAGATCATGATCACGAATACCCAAAGCCTGCAGCTCCCTTGTCGCCGCGAGCACATAGTCGCGGCAGGCTCCGGAGCGGCCGTGACCCTGACGCGCAAAATGGAGCTGCTGCTGCAGGCTCAGCCGTCCCGCGTATTGACGATGTCCGCGGTCGACGACGTAACATAGGGCATGCACGCTCTCTTGCGGATCGTCATCGAGCCAGACCCGGCGCGACGCCTCACGGTAGACGCGCGTGACCTGCTCGCGGCCGCGCAGATAGTCGATCGTCTTTGTGCGCTTTCGAGCTGCGACGCGATAGGCAATGCCGCGGCAGTTTCCTCCGCGGTCAAGACCGAACACCAGTCCGGGCTTTGCGGGCGTCCCGCGATGCACAAACGAGTAGACACAAAGGGCACGGTGCGCCCCGACCAGGCGCGCATTTCGCCGTTCGAGAAAATCGAACCCGGGCCGCCACATCAGCGACCCGTAGGCGAAGACCCACAAGTCATCGTTGCTTTGATCGGGGCCTGTCTTCATCGTGGCGGGGGACAGTCGGCTGCTGATGTCCGCGTAACAGGGCGCCGGTTCCCCTGCAACCCGCAGGCGGCGGGCGTAGAAAGGCCTTATTCGCCGGGTTTTGAAGGCAGATGATGACGAGCGGCACAGCAAGCCTGCAATCCCGCCGCCGCACCGGGCGGCGCTACACGATCCTGGTCCTGGCGGTCCTGGCGGTGATCGCCGGATGGACGGGGTTCTGGAAATTCGCGTCTGACAGGGCGCAGCAGACAATCGATGGCTGGCGGGCTCGCGAAGCAAAATCGGGGCGAATTTACGAGTGTGGATCGCAGGCGGTCGGCGGCTTTCCATTCCGCATCGAAGTGACCTGCGATCGCGCCTCCGCGGTTTTTCGCAGCAATGAGCCGCCGATGGAGCTTAAGGCCGACAGTTTGCTCGTCGTGGCGCAGGTCTATCAGCCCGGCCTGATCATCAGCGAATTCCATGGACCGCTGACCATCGGCCAGCCGGGAAAAGAGCCGGAGTTTCTTGCCAGCTGGAAGCTGGCGCAATCGAGCATCCGCGGTACGCCGGCCGCGCCCCAACGTGCTTCGCTTGTATTCGACGATCCGGTCGTTGACCGGATGAGCGGCACCGGCCGGGAGAACCTGTTGCGCGCTCGTCACATCGAGGTCCACGGCCGCATCGCCGAGGGGTCCGTAACGAACAAGCCGGTCATTGAAGTTGCCGTTCAGCTCGCTCAAGCGTCGGCGCCGGCGCTGCATCGGGCGGCGGTGCCCCCAATCGATGCCAGCGCGACGGCGCTGCTCCGTGGGCTGAACGATTTTTCGCCAAAGCCGTGGGCGGCGCGCTTCCGCGAAATCCAGGCAGCCGATGGCCGCATCGACATTACGAACGTCCGGATACAACAAGGCGACATCCTTGCCGTCGGCGCCGGAACATTGTCGATCAACGGTAATGGCCGTCTCGAAGGCCAGTTGCGCATCACGATGGCGGGCGTCGAGCAATTTCTGACTTCGATCGGCGCGCAGCAGAAAATCCAGACCTCGCCGAACATGGACAAGCTTGCCGGCGCCCTCGACCGCCTGGCGCCCGGGCTCGGCGATGTTGCGCGTCAGCAGGCCGGCGCAAATCTTTCCGCGGGCATCAGTATGCTCGGCGAGCAGGCCACGCTTGAGGGAAAGCGCGCGGTGACCTTGCCGCTGCGTTTCAGCGATGGCGCGGCGTTCCTCGGGCCGATCCCGATCGGGAGCACGCCGGCTTTGTTCTAGCCTTCTCCCGAAGCGTAAGGCTTCGGCATCGGCTCATGCGGCAGGTCCGGGTGGGGCCGTCCGAAATCCGGCGCCGGAGAATCCTGGCCGATATCGACGATCCCTTTGCGGATGGCGCGGGTGCGGACGAAATGCTCGAACAATGCATCGCCGTCGCCCTTGCGGATTGCCTTGGTCAGCGCCGAGACGTCCTCATTGAAGCGGCCGAGCATTTCGAGAACCGCATCCTTGTTGGCGAGGAAGACATCGCGCCACATGGTCGGATCGGACGCGGCAATGCGCGTGAAGTCGCGGAAACCGCCGGCTGAAAATTTCAGCACCTCTGACCGCGTCACGGCCTGCAATTCGTCGGCGGTGCCGACGATGGTGTAGGCGATGAGATGCGGCAGATGACTGGTGATTGCGAGCACCAGATCGTGATGGTCGGGCGCCATCGTTTCGACGTTAGCGCCGAGCAGGCGCCAGAAGGCGGCAAGCTTGTCCACCGCCTTTTTGTCCGTGCCTTCGGGTGGCGTCAGGATGCACCAGCGGTTGACGAACAACTCCGCGAAGCCCGCATCCGGGCCGGAATATTCAGTCCCGGCGACCGGATGCGCCGGTATGAAATGCGCGGCCTTCGGCAGATGCGGCGCCATATCGCGTACGACCGAGCCTTTGACTGAGCCGACATCGGAAACGATCGCGCCCGGGGCGAGGTGCGGGCCGATCTCCTTGGCGACTGCGCCGCAGGCACCGACCGGAATGCAGACAATAACGAGATCGGCGCCCTCGACCGCGGCGGCGTTGGTTTCGACGACCTGGTCGGCGACGCCGAGCTCGGCAACGCGCCGGCGCGTCTGCGGCGAACGCGCGGTCGCAACGATTGTCCGCGCGGCGCCCTGCGCGCGGGCCGCGCGCGCGATCGACGATCCGATCAGGCCGACGCCGATCAGCGCCAGCCGGTTGAACAAAGTGGCGGGCTTGCTCACGCGGCCTTCCCCAGGAATTCCTTGAGTGCCTGCACCACGAGCCTGTTGGCCTCTTCCGTCCCGACGCTCATTCGCAAGGCGTTCGGCAGCTTGTAAACGCCGACCTGGCGAAGAATGAGCCCCCGTTTGGTCAAAAAGGCATTGGCCTCTTTCGCGGTCCGGCCCTTGCTCTCGGGGAAATGGATCAGCACGAAATTCGCGGCGCTCGGGGTGACCGGCAGGCCAAGCTTGCCGATCTCTTCGGTGAGCCATGCCAGCCAGCGCGTGTTGTGCGCGCGCGATTTCTCGACATGCGCGGTGTCGCGGATCGCCGCGATTCCCGCCGCGATTGCCGGACCGTTGACGTTGAATGGTCCGCGAATCCGGTTGACCGCGTCCACCACATGCGCGGGGCCGTACATCCAGCCAAGCCGCAGCGAGGCTAGCCCATAGATCTTCGAGAAGGTGCGCGTCATCACCACGTTGTCGGTCGTGGCGACCAGCTCGATGCCCGACTTCATAGTCGTTGCGCTGCACGTATTCTGCATAGGCCGCGTCGAGCACGAGCAGCACGTGCGCCGGCAGCGATTTTTGCAGCCGCTTCACCTCGTCGAACGGAACATAGGTCCCGGTCGGATTGTTCGGGTTCGCGAGAAAAACGATTTTCGTCCTCGGCGTGACGGCCTTCAAAATAGCATTCACATCCGCGGTAAAATCCTTTTCCGGCGCTGCGATCGCTTTCGCCCCGGTGCCCATGGTGGCGATCGGGTAAACGACAAAGCCGTGCGTCGTGTAGATCGCCTCGTCGCCGTCGGTGAGGTAGGCGCGCGCAAGCAGGTTGAGCAGATCGTCGGAGCCGGCGCCGCACACGATGCGATCGGGATCGAGCCCGAACGCGGCGCCGATTGCGTCGCGCAAGGCCGAAGCCGAGCCGTCCGGGTAAGCCTCAAGGTGCTCGCCGGCTACGCGATAGGCCGCGATCGCATTCGCGCTCGGCCCCAACGGCGTCTCGTTGGAGGAAAGCTTGAACACCTTGGAGACGCCAAGCGCGGTGCTCTGGCCCGGAACGTAAGGGGCAATCTCGAGCACGCCGGGTCGCGGTTGCGGGCGGTTCATCGTCATACAAAGTCCGGGCGATCAGGTCTTGTCGGCGGCAACCGTATAGCGGTTTGCGTGGCTGCCGACGAGGGCTGCCGAGCGCACGGTGGCGCCGGCCTTAACCAAGGCAGCGGTGACTGACTTGAGGTCTTTGTCCGTCGGGAGGGTCACCAAAAGAGCGGCGCCATCGAATGCCCGGTCGGGGACCGCAATGAAATCGGCCAGCGCGGAAAGCGCCTGTGCGGGTACTGCGCCCCAACCCGACACGCGGACGCTCCAGACCGCCGCTTCAGTCGCCATGGCGTCCGCTGCAACGCGCGAGAGGACGAAAACCGGGAGGGCCGCCGGGTGATCCGGGCGCTCGACGAAAGGAAGGCGCGCAATGATTTTGGGCGCGGCGTCGAATTCAAGCGCGCTCCACCAGGCGCCCGCCGAGGCCACATCGAATGCGGGCACAAGCCCAAGATCGCCCTTTGAGGCCGACACCGCGGCGACAACGCCGGCTGCACCCATGTGTGCGACGAATGGAACGGTGAAACCGAAATGAAAACGCGCGGCATCGCGCATCAGAGCATCGCCCGCAGACAGATCGGCATGGACTGAAAATGGTGCCTGCACGAAAGTGAACGTCGAGATGATGACCCGCCAGATGCTCTCGACAGTGTCGAGGGGCAGTATGCCTTTGTGCCGCTTCACGAGACGCCGCATCATCTCGGCTTCCCGCGCAGGGCGGAAAGCCGACGTGCCGCTGTCCTGGCTTCGTTTAACCGCAATCAGACGGTCGATGATCTCGCTGCGTTCGATCAGAAGCTGATGCATCGCTTCATCGATGCGGTCGATCTCCTTGCGAAGGTCGGTCAGCGCGTTGGTTTCGGGTGCTTTCACCATGGTGGCATTGATAAGTGGGCCGGGCCTTGAAATCAAAGAAAACGTTGACTGTAACCTGCTAGGTTGACACTTAAGCGCTATATCAGGGCTCCAGTTCGGACAGCGCCGGGAGCGCACGGGCGATTATGAGTGAAGCCAAACTGACAGGTCCGCGTGAGGCGGCTGATGCGCCGCGCGAAGCCGATCAGCCGCGCGAACTCGCTCGATCGCCCATTTCGGGGCCGACAAGCCGTTGCGGCTCGATGCCGGAGTCGAGCTCGCCCCGTTTCAGATCGCATACAAGACCCATGGCCGGCTGAATGCCGCGCGTTCGAACGCCGTTCTGATTTGTCATGCGCTCACGGGCGACCAGCACGTCGCGAGCGTGCATCCTGTCACCAAGAAGGCGGGCTGGTGGGAGACCATGGTCGGCCCCGGCCGGCCGATCGACACCGAGCGCTATTTCGTCATCTGCCCGAACGTGGTCGGCGCCTGCATGGGCACGACCGGTCCTTCGTCGACCGATCCGAAAACCGGAAAGCCGTGGGGGCTGGATTTTCCCGTCATCACAATTCGCGACATGGTGCGCGCGCAGGCGATGCTGCTCGATCACCTCGGCATCGAGTCGCTGTTTACGGTCGCCGGCGGATCGATGGGCGGCATGCAGGTCCTGCAGTGGGCCGCGAGCTATCCGGAGCGCGTGTTCTCCGCGCTGCCGATTGCGTGCGCGACGCGGCATTCGGCGCAGAACATCGCGTTTCACGAAGTCGGGCGGCAGGCGATCATGGCCGACCCCGAATGGCGCGGCGGCCGCTATCTTCTGGAAAACACCAATCCGCGCAGGGGCCTCGCGGTGGCGCGCATGGGCGCGCATATTACCTATCTGTCCGACGCGGCGCTGCACCGGAAGTTCGGCCGCAAGTTCCAGGATCGCGCGAATCCGACGTTTTCTTTTGACGCGGATTTCGAGGTTGAATCCTACTTACGGCATCAGGGAATCTCTTTCGTCGAGCGTTTCGACGCGAACTCGTATCTCTATCTGACCCGGGCAATGGATTATTTCGACCTGGCGGCCGATCACGATGGCGTTCTGGCCAAGGCCTTCCCTCGCACGCCCACGCGCTTCTGCGTGATTTCGTTCACCAGCGACTGGCTGTTTCCGACATCCGAGTCGCGTGCCATCGTCCAGGCGCTCAATGCGGCGAGCGCCCGGGTGTCGTTCGCCGAAATCGTCACCGACAAGGGTCACGACGCATTCCTGCTCGAAGAGCCGGAATTGTTTGCCATCGTGCGCGGGTTTCTTGACGGGGCGGGCAAGGCGCGCGGGTTGGGTTCCGGAACGACCGATGAGCACCCTGTCACGTACCGACATCGATGTGACCGCCAACGGCATCGCGCGTGCGTTGAGCGGCACGCGCGTCGACCTCGTTCTTGTCGCCGAGATGGTCGAGCGCGGGGCGAAGGTGCTCGACGTCGGCTGCGGCGACGGCGAATTGCTCCGGCTTCTGAGCGAGAGCCGCGATGTCGACGGGCGCGGCA
This sequence comes from uncultured Alphaproteobacteria bacterium, assembly GCA_963736275.1. GTDB lineage: Bacteria > Pseudomonadota > Alphaproteobacteria > Rhizobiales > Xanthobacteraceae > Pseudolabrys. Next base: position 156,782 of record CAVTOP010000006.1, on the reverse strand, counting down.
TCGAGCTGTCGCGCGAGGGCGTGAACGAGTGCGTCGCGAAGGGTCTGGCCGTGATCCAGGGCGACGCCGATACCGACCTTGGCAACTATCCCGACGACGCGTTCGATTACGTCATCCTGTCGCAGACCCTGCAGGCCACGCGGCAGCCCGCGCATCGTGCTGGAACACATGCTGCGGATCGGGCGTCACGCGGTCGTGTCGTTCCCGAACTTCGGCCACTGGCAGGTCCGGCTGCAGCTCCTTTTCGCGGGCCATATGCCGCGCACCGATATGCTGCCGTTCAGCTGGTACGACACGCCGAACATCCATCACTGCACCATCAAGGACTTCCGCCAGCTCTGCACGGCAGTGGGAGTGCGGATGGAGAAAGCCGTGGCGCTCAATGCCTGGGGGTCGCCGCTGCGGCTCAACGCGCCGTGGTGGTTCTGGAACCTGTTCGGCGAACAGGCGGTCTTTCTGCTCAGCCGGCGGGACTGAGGCCGGGTTCCCTGAATATTTCGCCCGAACTGTAACGCGGCCCGCCTTTAACTGTGCCGGGCGCCGCGATATCTTCGTCGCTAAATAATAGTCGACCGTAAAACAGTATTATAAAAATCGTAGAAAGTATTCACAGTTCCGTACGCACGTATAATGTTTTACACGTGCGTATTCCTATGGAATACCCGCTATGCGCGGCACGAAATGACCTTTCAATGATCACGAAATTGCCATATGCGGGCGGCGTTTGGACACCGCGTCGCGTGGTGAGTTCTATCAGCGCGGGGCGCATTGCTTTTGAAGCTAAGGGGACTACTCGAATGACATCAAGATCAAGCCGGGCGACGCTATTGTCTGTGCTCGGTGGCGGTTGCAGTGCTGGCCACGGCGGCCCTCGCAAGACCCGTCGCACCACCAGGCACCGTACTGCGACCATGACCCAGACGGCGGTTCAACCGCGTCGGGAGCCGACCGGGACATGCGCTATTCGTTCAATGCAAATCAGGCACCCGAGGCAACCCGGACGGCCGTTGAGGGGGGCGAAACGTCCCGCGCCGTCGGCCGCCGCCGAGCTCAGGCCTCCGCGCGTGCGTTGGCGCAGTCGCATTCGAACTCGGCCTATGGCGGCGCCACCAGCGACTCGCTGGTGTCAGAAGCCCGCAAATACATTGGGACCAACCCCACGGGCCGGGGAAGCCTGTGGTGCGGTGCGTTCATGGATATGGTGCTCAAGCGCACGGGCCATCGCGGTGGCGGCAATCTGGCAAAAGGCTACGCCAGCTACGGCACACGCGTCAGCGGTCCGCGGGTCGGCGCGATCGCGGTCATGGGCCGCCGCGGCGGCGGTCACGTCGGCGTCGTCAGCGGTGTTGATCCGAACGGCAACCCGATCGTCGTATCCGGCAACCACAATCGCACGGTTGCCGAGTTCGGTGTATCCGGCCGGCCGGATCACCGCCTACGTTTTGCCTGGCGGCTGATCTCGTCTCAATCACAGCAGCCTTGTGAGCCGCGCCCCGTTTGATCGAACGGGGCGCGGTTTTTCATTGCCGGGCCGGGCTCTATCGCATCGCCGGGAGCGATTTCGCCCGCCACGATCACTTCGGCATAGACGCCGCAATCGGTGTGATCGAAGTTGTCCATAAGCGTGCGCGGAATTGTCAGGTCGCGAATGCCGGTGTCCGGATCCACATCGGTTGCGGCGCAACGCTGTATTCGCTTGATGATTTTCAGCTGGGCGGTTTTTCCGATGGCGACCGTCTGCCCGAGAAGATCGAACTCATGCCATGCCGGCCAGCCCGACACATAAAGATTCGCCCGAAAGCGCAGCGGATTGACCGGCAGCCCGACGGCATCTTCGACCGCGGCCACCGACGCAAGATTGATGATCGACACGACCTTCTTGGCGACGTCCGAGAAACTGTGTCCGTCGCCATACAGGACCTTGGGTGGCCCGCGCAGCTCATCGGCGCAATAGCGGGCAAAGAAATTCTCGATGGCGGCGCGGCCTTGCGGCGTCCGCAGGTCACCACGTGCCGCCTCGGCGCCCTGCCAGTGGATCGTCAGCGTGTGGGTCGCCTCATCAAACTCCGTTCGCAGCGCGGCGAGGCGCTCGTTGCGCATCAGCATGAGAAACCGTTGCTTCGGGAAATAGGCCGGCGCGGCCGGGTCGAAGCCGGTCGGACCATTCTCGATGGCATAGAGACGGTCGGCCGGAATGGTCTGGCCTGCCGTCAGCGCGGTCCTTTCCAATGTCTGCGGGGACAGTCCTTTGACGGGATACCGATAGATGGCCCGGACGATGGCGGCTTCAGATTCCATTGATTTCCCGTCGCTAAATGAAGGTCTGGGACCCTTAACGCTGACCTATATCAAGCAAATCGCCCCTTCAAACCGCGAAAAATGCACCCACATAGTTCGACGAGGTAGGCTGCCTGAAAGGGGCCTGCCCGTTTCCGGCGCCATAACGGGCCGAGGGAGTGAGGCATGAATTTCGAGAAATACACGGACCGCGCCCGCGGTTTTATTCAGTCTGCGCAATCGCTGGCCTTGCGCGAAGGCCATCAGCAATTTGCCCCCGAACATCTGCTCAAGGTTTTGCTCGACGATCCGGAAGGCCTGGCCGCCGGGTTGATCGATCGCTCCGGCGGTCAATCGCGCCAGGCGTTGCAGGCGGTGGACGCCGCGCTCGCCAGGCGGCCGAAAGTCAGCGGCGGCGGTGCGGGCCAGATCTATCTCGATCCGGCTCTGGCGCGTGTCTTCGACGCCGCGGAGAAAGCCGGCGAAAAGGCCGGCGACAGTTTCGTCACCGTCGAGCGGCTGCTGCTCGCCCTCGCCTTGGAGAAAGACAGCGAGGCGGGGAAGATTCTCGCCAAGGCCGGCGTGACCCCGCAAAGCCTGAACGCCGCAATCAATGCGCTGCGCAAAGGGCGCACGGCCGATTCCGCGTCGGCCGAAAACGCCTACGACGCGCTGAAGAAATATGCCCGCGATCTCACGCAGGCTGCCCGCGACGGCAAGCTCGATCCGGTGATCGGCCGTGACGAGGAAATCCGCCGCACGATCCAGGTTCTGTCGCGCCGGACCAAGAACAATCCGGTTCTCATCGGTGAGCCCGGCGTCGGCAAGACAGCGATCGTCGAGGGACTGGCGCTGCGCATCGTCAACGGCGACGTGCCCGAAAGTCTGCAGGACAAGCAGCTGCTTGCGCTCGATCTCGGCGCGATGATCGCCGGTGCAAAATACCGCGGCGAATTCGAGGAACGATTGAAGGCCGTCCTGCAGGAAGTCACGTCGTCCGACGGCGGCATTATTCTCTTCATCGATGAAATGCACACGCTGGTCGGCGCCGGCAAAGCCGACGGCGCGATGGACGCGTCCAATCTGCTCAAGCCGGCGCTCGCGCGCGGCGAATTGCATTGCATCGGCGCCACCACGCTCGACGAATACAAGAAGCACGTCGAGAAGGACGCGGCGCTCGCCCGGCGTTTCCAGCCGGTCTACGTGTCCGAGCCGAGCGTCGAAGACACGATTTCCATTCTGCGCGGGCTGAAGGACAAATACGAGCAGCACCACGGCGTGCGCATTGCCGACTCGGCGATCGTCAGCGCCGCGACGCTCTCGCATCGTTACATCACCGACCGTTTCCTGCCCGACAAGGCGATCGACCTGATCGACGAGGCGGCCGCGCGGCTGAAGATGCAGGTCGATTCCAAGCCGGAGGAGCTGGATTCGATCGACCGTGAAATCGTGCGGCTGAAAATCGAGCAGGAGGCGCTTGAAGAAAGAGTCCGATCCCGGCTCGAAAGACCGTCTGAAGCGGCTCGAAGCCGAGCTCAAGGACCTCGAGAAGCGCTCGGCCGATTTGACCAGCCGCTGGAAGGCCGAAAAGGAAAAGCTTTCCGACGCGCAGAAGCTCAAGACCGAGCTCGACCAGCTGCGCGCCGAGCTCGCCAACGCGCAGCGCAAGGGCGAATTCCAGCGCGCCGGTGAGCTGGCCTATGGCCGGATCCCCGAGCTGGAGAAAAAGCTCAAGGCGATCGAGACGGCCGAAGCCAAGGGCGCCATGGTCGAGGAGACGGTCACCGCGGATCACGTTGCGCAAGTCGTCTCGCGCTGGACCGGCGTGCCGGTCGACAGGATGCTCGAGGGCGAAAAGGAAAAGCTGCTGCGCATGGAAGACGAGCTTGCCAAGCGCGTCATCGGCCAGCAGGAAGCCGTGCGTGCGGTTTCGACCGCGGTGCGGCGCGCGCGCGCCGGATTGCAGGATCCGCACCGGCCGATCGGCTCGTTCATGTTCCTCGGGCCCACGGGCGTCGGCAAAACCGAGCTGACCAAGGCGCTCGCCGAGTACCTGTTCGACGACGAGAACGCGCTGATCCGCATCGACATGTCGGAGTACATGGAAAAGCACGCGGTTGCGCGCTTGATCGGTGCGCCTCCGGGCTATGTCGGCTACGAAGAGGGCGGCGCGCTCACCGAAGCCGTGCGGCGCAGGCCGTATCAGGTCGTCCTGTTCGACGAAATCGAAAAGGCGCATCCGGATGTGTTCAACGTTCTGTTGCAGGTGCTCGACGACGGGCGGCTGACCGACGGGCAGGGCCATACGGTCGACTTCCGCAACACGCTGATCGTGATGACGTCAAACCTCGGCGCGGATTTCCTGGTCAACCAGCCGGAAGGCCAGGACACGGATGCCGTCAAGGATCAGGTCATGGCGGTGGTGCGTGCGGCATTCCGGCCTGAATTCCTCAACCGGGTGGATGAAATCATCCTGTTCCATCGGCTGAAGAAGGCGGAGATGGGCCGCATCGTCGATATTCAGATGTCGCGGCTGCAGAAGCTGCTCGACGATCGCAAGATCACCATCAAGCTCGATGCGAGCGCACGCGACTGGCTCGCCGAAAAAGGCTGGGACCCTGCCTACGGAGCACGTCCGCTCAAGCGCGTGATCCAGAAATCGGTGCAGGATCCGCTCGCCGAGATGATCCTTGCCGGGAAGATCAAGGACGGCGAGAAGGTCAGTATCTCCGGCGACAAGCTGGGGCTGACGTTCAACGGCAAGCTCGCTCAGGCGGCGTAACACGCGCTAGCGTACCGCCGCTCCACTCGAGGCAACGCGTGCCGGCTTGCGGGCCATGATGCCGTCGAGCCGCTCGCGTTCTTTTTCGAAGCCTGCGAGCATCGGGCCTTCGAGCACGCGGCCGCGCGGCAGCTTGATGCGCATCGGGTCGACGAAGCGGCCGTTGACCAAAATCTCGTAGTGCAGGTGCGAGCCGGTCGAGAGGCCGGTCGAGCCGACAAAGCCGATCACCTGGCCCTGCCGCACGCGCGTGCCTTCGTCGATGCCGCGGGCGTAGGCTGTCATATGACCGTACGCGGTTTCATAGCCATTGGTGTGGCGGACGCGGACGTATTTGCCGTAACCGGATTCCCAGCCGACTTTCTCAACGGTGCCGTTGCCTGAGGCATAAATCGGCGTGCCGCCCGGCGCCGCCCAGTCGACGCCGGTGTGCATCTTGGTGTAGCCGAGGATCGGATGGCGCCGCAGGCCGAAGCCGGAGCGCATGATGCCGGCGAGCACCGGCTTGCGGACCAGGAACTTCTTCGCGCTCTTGCCGGTCTCGTCGTAATAGTCGACCAGCCCGTCGTCCGGCGACTGGAAGCGGTAGAATTTCTTCATTTCGCCGCCGACGGTCAGCGCGGCGAACAATACGTCGTTGCGGCTGTCGGCGGCCGGCGGTTTCTTCTTCGCCGGCGTAGAGCACTTCGAAGGAGTTGCCGGGCTGCACCTTGCGCTGGAAATCGACGTCGTAGGAGTAGATGCGGATCAGGTCTTCGATGATCGGGCGCGGGATCCGGTTGCGCAGAGCGGTTTCGTAGACGCTTTGGTAGAGGCGAACGCCGGACGTGTCGTTCTCGTCGTTGCCGTCTTCGGAGTTTTCAGCGACCTCGGTGTCGATGTTTCTCACGTCGACCGAAACATATTTGCCGGTATCCGCGAGCGCGACGACAGCGTCGATCGCCGTTTCACTGGCGACGATCACGCGGATCGGCTGCAGCCGCTGACCGCCCAAAACGGGCGCCATCAGGACGCGCAACTTCTGGCCTTCCTTGATCCCGCCCTCGAGTCCGCGCGGCCCCAGGACACGCACGATGGCGCCGATGTCGGCAGGGACGGCGCCGAGATCGCGCAGGATGCTGGCAACGCTTTCGCCCTTTTTTGCGACGATCTGCTTTTCGTTGAAGGCATTGCCGCCGGTCGTCTGCGTCGTCGTCTTCGGCAGCAGGGTTATGTTTTCGGGGACGATGCGCGCTTCGAAGCCGGCGTAGGGATCGACGGTGCCGTCGCCGGCATAGGCAAGCTTGATCCCGGTGATGCTTGCCGCGACGGGCAAGTGATTTGCGGCCTTGTCGCTCCACTCGGCCGCCTCGCGCACGCGCGCCACCACTTCGTCGGACGGTGTGGCGAGAGCAATCTTGAGCCTGGGCATGATCGGCGCCATGTCGCGCATCACGAAAGCGACCTCGGCATCCGGCTCGGCCGCCGGCGTATCGTCCGATGCCGTGGCGCCACCCGGCGCGGATTCCGCGAGCAGCCTTTGCGGATTGAACGGCGGAATATTCGCCGAAAGATCGGAAACGGTGAGCGAGAGATTGCCGGCAATGCGGACGAACGGGCGTACGCGAACCACCTCGTGGTTGCCGACGCGGTTGATGGTGGAGACGCGGATGACCTGACGCGCGAACGTCGGCTCTTCCGCGGTCGGCAGCCGATCGCTTTTGTGCGCGCCTTTGTCAGCGCTACCGCCGAGCGCGCCGCGCAGCGCGACTTCGACGCGTTCGGGCAACGACGCAAAATTGGCTTCGCCGTCGAGGGATGTGAAAACGGCGCCGCCCATGAGAGCAGCGCCGCTTAAAGCGGTCAGGATCGTGCCGGCAAACCACTGTACCGAAACGCGGCGGCGATCGACGAAGCCGCTCGAGCCGCCGTCAACCGACAGCGGCGGCTCATTGCCGAGCTCGATGGCGTCGGCCTGTCTCGATCGAATTGCGCCGCGCGACCGTGTTTGGTCCAAGCTCGCCGTCCCCTGCGCCTCGGATCGAAGGAGGCTTGCCGCAACTAAACTTGCCCCAGACGCTGTCGGCAGGCCTGTGAATCAATTCGCCGGCACGATGCCGGTTGGCTCCTTGGGCCGTCAACGACGGCGCCTGAACCCCTTGAACTGGCCTGATTGACGCGGGCTGAAGGCCCCCGTTGCGATTCCGTCCCTCGAAAGAACCCTTAGGACGACGCAGGAATATGGCCTCAGTGCGGCGCGGCGGAGATTAAGACACCATTTAAACTTTTCGGCGCCTTGGGGCCCTCGCGGAGCGGGATTCAAAATCTCTGCGGGCCAAGAAAAATGGGCATTTTTGGTTGACAATGCTTCGGGGCGAAGCCTATATACACCGCATCGGCGCGTCGTCCGCTAACGGCGCGATTGCGCGCCTCTGAAGCTCCTCACTGGAACAGTGAATCGGCATCCGATAGTTCTCGGATGCACGGGCTTCGCCGGCTCTTCGGCTTACCGAAGGGTGGGGACCGCCATGGTCCCCGGGCTGTTTGAAAAGTGAATCGGAAGAAAGAGAAACGTGGACGGCGGAGTCCTTGCGGGCCGCTCTCGCGTGGAGAAGCAATTCTTCATCGAAGGTGGCTTTCGGAAGAGACATCGGCGGTTCACGTTTAAGGTACATCGCTGATCAGCAATGATCAGTGGGTGGACCTCGTCAAAGTGACAACGTCCCAAACGTTGTCATGCGCAAACGTGACCAGCCGGAATCAATCTCATCCAACTTGAGAGTTTGATCCTGGCTCAGAGCGAACGCTGGCGGCAGGCCTAACACATGCAAGTCGAGCGGCCGTAGCAATACGGCAGCGGCAGACGGGAGAGTAACACGTGGGAACGCGCCCTTCGGTTCGGGATAACCCAGGGAAACTTGGGCTAATACCGGATACGCCCTTACGGGGAAAGATTTATTGCCGAAGGAACGGCCCGCGTCCGATTAGCTAGTTGGTGAGGTAACGGCTCACCAAGGCGACGATCGGTAGCTGGTCTGAGAGGATGACCAGCCTCACTGGGACTGAGACACGGCCCAGACTCCTACGGGAGGCAGCAGTGGGGAATATTGGACAATGGGCGCAAGCCTGATCCAGCCATGCCGCGTGGGTGATGAAGGCCCTAGGGTTGTAAAGCCCTTTCAGCGGGGAAGATAATGACGGTACCCGCAGAAGAAGCCCCGGCTAACTTCGTGCCAGCAGCCGCGGTAATACGAAGGGGGCTAGCGTTGCTCGGAATTACTGGGCGTAAAGCGCACGTAGGCGGCTTTCTAAGTCGGGGGTGAAATCCTGGAGCTCAACTCCAGAACTGCCTTCGATACTGGAAAGCTCGAGTCCGGGAGAGGTGAGTGGAACTGCGAGTGTAGAGGTGAAATTCGTAGATATTCGCAAGAACACCAGTGGCGAAGGCGGCTCACTGGCCCGGTACTGACGCTGAGGTGCGAAAGCGTGGGGAGCAAACAGGATTAGATACCCTGGTAGTCCACGCCGTAAACGATGGATGCTAGCCGTTGGCGAGCTTGCTCGTCAGTGGCGCAGCTAACGCTTTAAGCATCCCGCCTGGGGAGTACGGTCGCAAGATTAAAACTCAAAGGAATTGACGGGGGCCCGCACAAGCGGTGGAGCATGTGGTTCAATTCGAAGCAACGCGCAGAACCTTACCAGCCCTTGACATGTCCTCTATGGATTCCAGAGACGGAGTCCTTCACTTCGGGTGGGAGGAACACAGGTGCTGCATGGCTGTCGTCAGCTCGTGTCGTGAGATGTTGGGTTAAGTCCCGCAACGAGCGCAACCCTCGCCCTTAGTTGCCATCATTTAGTTGGGCACTCTAAGGGGACTGCCGGTGATAAGCCGGAGGAAGGTGGGGATGACGTCAAGTCCTCATGGCCCTTACGGGCTGGGCTACACACGTGCTACAATGGCGGTGACAGAGGGATGCAAAGGGGCGACCCTTCGCAAATCTCAAAAATCCGTCTCAGTTCGGATTGGGGTCTGCAACTCGACCCCATGAAGTTGGAATCGCTAGTAATCGCAGATCAGCACGCTGCGGTGAATACGTTCCCGGGCCTTGTACACACCGCCCGTCACACCATGGGAGTTGGCTTTACCTGAAGACGGTGCGCTAACCGCAAGGAAGCAGCCGGCCACGGTAGGGTCAGCGACTGGGGTGAAGTCGTAACAAGGTAGCCGTAGGGGAACCTGCGGC
>CAVTOP010000006.1:0-142500 GCA_963736275.1 uncultured Alphaproteobacteria bacterium | reverse complement strand
CATCAGCTCGCGCGCCTCGCTGCGCATCTGGTCGGCTTGTTCGCCGAGCGGCCGGCCCAGCAATCGAAGCAGCGCACGCCATCGCTTGAGCGCTTTTCGCACCTCGTGCACCGCCTCAGGTCCCGAAAGCTCGGGATCCGTCAAGGCGTGGCGGCCGTCTGCAATAATTGACCGTGCGGCACCCGCAAGGCCGTCACCGAAGCTGCTGTCGCCCCGTTCGCCCCCTTCATTACGGTTTTTTGCCGCGGTTTCATGACGGGTTTGTGAAATGAGCCGTTTTTGGCCCTTCCAATGGGCATCTCCGGTTGCTACATAGCGCCCGACACGCGCGGGCCTTCCCCCGCGCTTCGCATTTTGACGCGGGGTGGAGCAGCCCGGTAGCTCGTCAGGCTCATAACCTGAAGGTCGTAGGTTCAAATCCTACCCCCGCAACCAAACAGCGCCGTCAAGTCAAAAGCTTGGCGGCGTTTTTTTTCGATTTGCGGACATGGTCTGCGTCTGATCCGGACCGGTGGGAAGCATTGTGCGTGGATGACGCACTCTTCACCGAGTCACCGAGCTGCGTGATTTTTGCCGACCACCCATTGCAGAATTGCATGGATTGCGGCGATGCTTGGGTCTTCAGCCGTGCGCATCACGGTGATTAACTGGAACCAGAGGTCATCGTCTGCTCGTTCCACAAAGTCGCGAACGCACCTGCGACAAAATCGGCGACAGGCATTGCCTCAGCGGCGGCACGCTTTTCGATCTGAGACGGCGATGACCGGGTCGAGCGTCGTCAACACCGCGGCTGCGACGCCGGGGCGATCGAGTTTGGCAATGAGGTCACCCAGCATCGTCGAGTTCTCCTGCCGTGTCTCTGCGACGTCATAGCCGGTGACAGCGGCATATTGTCGGTGGCAAGACGAATCAAATCCAGTGTTTCGCCATGGGGCGCCGGTCTCGTGTCGAAATGACGCCGTCAGATGATACACTCAAGCACTGATTGGGTTAGGCTCCCGCGACGTTATTTGACGGGGTGACCATGTCCGACGCCAGACGTATGACGGTCCTGCTCGTCAGCACGCTCGCTTTTACGGTGTGCTTTGCGGTCTGGATGATGTTCGGCGTCACCGGCATTCCGATCCGCGATCAGCTCAAGCTCGACTCGACCCAGTTTGGATTGTTGACCGCCACGCCCGTGCTTACCGGAGCGCTGTTCCGGCTTCCGCTGGGAATTTGGACCGACCGGTTCGGCGGCCGGATCGTGATGTTCTGTCTTGCTTATTGGTCTGCGCGGTGCCGGTGTGGTTTTCCTCCTACGCCACCGCACTCTGGCAGTTCCTGCTGCTCGGGCTGGCGCTCGGCCTGGTCGGCGCGTCGTTCTCGGTCGGCACGCCCTACGTCGCACGCTTCTTTCCGCAAGCGCGGCGCGGCTTCGCGATGGGCGTATTCGGCGCCGGCACGACCGGAGCCGCCCTCAACATGTTCGTCGCGCCCGCGTCTGATCAACAGCTTTGGCTGGCAGATGCGTCCCGCAGCGTCTACGCGGTCGCGCTCGTCGTCACCGCCGTCAGTGTTCTGGCTACTTTCCGCGCCTGATCCCGGCGCCGGCAAGGGCAAGCCGCAATCGCTCGATCGCAGCAACTGGCGGTGCTGCGCGATGTCCGCGCGTCTGGAAGTACTGCCAATATTATTCGATCGTGTTCGGCGGCTTCACCGCGTTGTCGATCTGGATGCCGCAGTATTTCAAGACGCGAATACGGCTTTTCGATCGCACAGGCCGCGCTGCTGGCAGCCTGCTTCTCGCTGCCGGCGGCGCGTTTCGCGCCCTCGGTGGCTGGCTGTCGGATCGCTTCGGCGCCCATGCCGTGACTTGGTGGGTCCTTTGGGCCGCCTGGATCTGCCTCTTTCTGCTTGTCCTATCCGAGGACCGAACTGATCGTCCACACGATCGACGGCCCATGCGGCTTCATGATCGCGCTGCCGGCGTTGGGTCTTCACCGCTCTGCTGTTCGTGCTCGGCATCGCGTTCGCCTTCGGCATGGCGTCGACGTTCAAGTACATCGGCGACGAATTTCCCGACAACATGGGCGTCGTCTCGGGCATCGTCGGCATGGCCGGCGGCCTGGGCGGCTTCCTGCTGCCGATCATGTTCGGCGCCATCCTCGATTGGCTCCGCATCAATTCAAGCTGCTTCATGCTGCTCTACGGCATCGTCGCGGTGTCGCTGGTACTGAACTACCTGACCGAGGTGCGCAGGCTGCCGGTCATGGGCGAGAAGACATAGCGCCACGTTCGCGAACACCGCGATCGTCCAGGCGGAATGCGCACTCCGGACAAGGAGACGACATGAGCCACTTTCTCGAACGGCTGACTTATCTTTCGCGGCGCCGTGAACCCTTCGCCGATGGTCTCGGCGAACTGCGCGACGAAGACCGCATGTGGGAGGAAGGCTACCGGCAGCGCTGGCAGCACGACAAAATCGTGCGCTCGACCCACGGCGTGAATTGCACCGGTTCCTGTTCGCTGGAAGATCTACGTCAAGAGCGGCGTCGTCACCTGGGAGACGCAGCAGACCGACTATCCGCGGACGCGTCCCGGCATGCCCAATCACGAGCCGCGCGGCTGCTCGCGCGGCGCGTCCTATAGCTGGTATCTCTACAGCGCCAGCCGGATCAAATATCCGATGGTGCGCGGCCGCCTCGTCAAGGCCTGGCGCGAGGCGCGCAAGACGCTCGCGCCGGTCGAGGCCTGGGCGGCGATCGTCGGCAACGCAAAGACGACGACATCCTACAAGTCCATGCGCGGCCGCGGCGGCTTCGTGCGCTCGACGTGGGATGAGGTGAGCGAGATCATCGCCGCCGCCAACGTCCACACCATCAAGACCTGGGGGCCGGATCGCGTCGTCGGCTTCTCGCCAATCCCCGCGATGTCGATGGTCTCGTACGCGTCCGGCGCGCGCTATCTCAGCCTGATCGGCGGCACGCTTCTCTCCTTCTACGACTGGTATTGCGACCTGCCGCCGTCGAGCCCGCAGACCTGGGGCGAGCAGACCGACGTGCCGGAATTGGCCGACTGGTACAATTCCGGTTACATTATCGCCTGGGGCTCGAACGTGCCGCAGACGCGCACGCCCGACGCCCATTTCTTCGTCGAGTCCCGCTACAACGGCACCAAGGTCGTGGCAATCACGCCCGACTATTCCGAGGTCGCCAAGCTTTCCGATCTTTGGCTTCACCCCAAGCAGGGCACCGACGCGGCGTTCGCGATGGCCATGGGCCATGTGATCCTGCGCGAGTTCTTCCTCGACCGGCAGGTGCCTTATTTTCAGGACTATACGCGCCGTTACACCGACATGCCGATGCTGGTGCGACTGCGGCAAGGACGGCGAGCGCTGGGTGCCGGACCGCTATGTGCGCCAGAGCGACCTTGTCGGACGCGCCGAAATCGGACCGTGCCGCATGGAAGACCGTCGCGACGGCCGAAGATACCGGCGACCTCGTCGTGCCGCAGGGATCGATCGGTTATCGCTGGCCGGCCGAGGGCGAAGCGAAGGGTCGATGGAATCTCGAGCCGAAGGACGGCGAGACCGGCGAGGACGTGCGGCTCGCGCTGAGCCTGATCGATCGTCGCGACGACGTGGTGTCCGTCGCGTTTCCCTATTTTGGCGGCAAGCCGCACGAGCATTTCCCGGAGAACGACCAGGGCGGCGACGTGCTGCTGCGCAACGTCCCGGTACGCCGCGTCGCGCTCGCCGACGGCGAGGCGCATGTCGCGACCGTGTTCGATCTGCTTTGTGCCAATTACGGGCTTGACCGTGGTCTCGGTGGCGCCTGCGCGGCAGGCTTTCGACGACGACGTGCCCTATACGCCCGCCTGGCAGGAGCCGATCACGGGCGTTCGCGCCGACAAGGCGATCGCGGTGGCGCGCGGCTTCGCCGAGAACGCGGAGAAAACCAAAGGGCGCTCGATGGTGATCATCGGCGCCGGCATGAACCATTGGTATCACCAGGACATGGGCTACCGCAGCATCATCAACTTCCTGATGATGTGCGGCACCATCGGCGTCTCGGGTGGCGGCTGGGCGCACTATGTCGGCCAGGAGAAGCTGCGCCCGCAGACCGGCTGGACCATGCTGACCTTCGCGCTCGACTGGGTGCGGCCGCCGCGCCAGATGAACGGCACATCGTTCTTCTATGCGCACAGCGACCAGTGGCGTTACGAGAAGCTCGAAGTGTCCGAGCTGCTGTCGCCGCTGGCCGATCCGGCGCCTTATCGCGGCAGCATGATCGACCTTAACGTGCGCGCGGAGCGGATGGGCTGGCTGCCGTCGGCGCCGCAGCTCGCGGTCAATCCGCTGACGCTGGCGGCTGAGGCCGACCGCGCCGGCGTCGCGGTCAAGGACCATGTCGTCGCCGGGCTTGAAGTCCGGGCGGATCAGATGTCCTGCGAGGATCCGGACAATCCGGTGAATTTTCCGCGCAATCTCTTCATCTGGCGGTCGAACCTGTTCGGCTCATCGGGCAAGGGGCACGAATATTTCCTGCGCCATTTCCTCGGCACCCGCCACGGCCTGCAGGGCAAGGATCTCGGCGAGATGGACGGCGTGAAGCCGCAGGAGGTCGCCTGGCGCGATCCGGCGCCCGAAGGCAAGCTTGATCTCGTCGTCACGCTCGACTTCCGCATGTCGACGAGTTGTCTTTATTCCGACATCGTGCTGCCGACCGCGACCTGGTACGAGAAGAACGACCTCAACACCTCCGACATGCATCCGTTCATCCATCCGCTGTCGACGGCGGTGGACCCGGTCTGGGAGTCGCGCAGCGACTGGGAGACCTACAAGACCATCGCGCGCAAATTCTCGGAGCTCGCCGTCGGTCATCTCGGCGTCGAACGCGACGTCGTGCTCACGCCGATCCAGCACGACACTGCGGGCGAGCTCGCGCAACCTTTCGATGTCAAGGACTGGAAGAAGGGAGAGTGCGAACTCATCCCCGGCGTCACCGCGCCGCAAATCGCGGTCGTCGAGCGCGACTATCCCAACACCTACCGCCGCTTCACCGCGCTCGGGTCCGCTCGCCGACAAGCTCGGCAACGGCGGCAAGGGCATCGCCTGGAACACCGTGGACGAGGTGAAGGGCCTCGGCGACCTGAATTATCGGGTGAACGACGGCGGCCCGACCGACGGGCGCCCCCGTATCGAGACCGACATCGACGCCGCGGAAGTCATTCTCTACCTGGCGCCGGAGACCAACGGCGAGGTTGCGGTCAAGGCCTGGGAGGCGTTGGGGAAAATCACCGGGCGGGACCACAAGCATCTCGCCGAGATGCGCGAGGATGAGAAGATCAGATTTCGCGATCTTCAGGCGCAGCCGCGCAAGATCATCTCGTCGCCGACCTGGTCCGGCATCGAGAGCGAGCATGTCAGCTACACCGCTGGCTACACCAACGTGAATGAGCTGATTCCTTGGCGGACGCTGAGCGGTCGTCAACAGTTCTATCAGGACCACCGCTGGTTCCGCGATTTCGGCGAAAGCCTCGCGGTCTATCGGCCGCCGATCGATACGCGCACCGTTGCCGAGATGCTTGGCAAACGCAGCAACGGCGAAGCCGAAATTGTCCTCAACTTCATCACGCCGCACCAGAAATGGGGCATCCATTCGACCTACACCGACAATCTGCTGATGCTGACTTTGTCACGCGGCGGTCCAATCGTCTGGATCTCGGAGACCGACGCGAAGAAGGCCGGCATCGTCGACAACGACTGGATCGAGCTCTTCAACCTCAACGGCGCGATTGCGGCACGCGCCGTCGTCAGCCAGCGCGTCCATGAGGGAATGTGCCTGATGTATCATGCGCAGGAAAAGATCGTGAACGTGCCGGGCTCGCAGATTACCGGACAGCGCGGCGGCATCCACAATTCCGTTACGCGCACTGTGCTCAAGCCGACGCACATGGTTGGCGGCTACGCCCAACTCTCCTACGGCTTCAACTACTACGGCACGGTCGGCTCCAACCGTGACGAGTTCGTCATCGTGCGCAAGCTCAACAAGATCGATTGGCTCGACCACTCCAATCCCGTCGATCGCGCCGTCGAGGAGACTGCATCATGAAAATCCGCGCCCAGATCGCGATGGTGATGAACCTCGACAAATGCATCGGCTGTCACACCTGCTCGGTCACCTGCAAGAACGTGTGGACCTCGCGCCAGGGCATGGAATACGCGTGGTTCAACAATGTCGAGACCAAGCCCGGCATCGGCTACCCGAAGGACTGGGAAAACCAGGAGCGCTGGCGCGGCGGATGGGAGCGTAAAAAGAACGGCAAGATCGTGCCGAAGCAGGGCGGCCGCCTCGCGATCCTCGCCAAGATTTTCGCCAATCCGCACCTGCCCGAGATCGACGACTACTACGAGCCTTTCACCTTCGACTACGAGCACCTGCACATCGCGCCGGAATTGCCGACCTCGCCGGTCGCGCGTCCGCTGTCGCTGATCACCGGCCGGCCGATGGAGAAGATCGAATGGGGGCCGAACTGGGAGGAAATTCTCGGCGGCGAGTTCGACAAGCGCTCGAAGGACTACAATTTCGAGGCCGTGCAGAAGGACATCTACGGCCAGTTCGAAAACACCTTCATGATGTATCTGCCGCGGCTCTGCGAGCACTGCCTCAATCCGAGCTGCGTCGCCTCCTGTCCCTCCGGCTCGATCTACAAGCGCGAAGAGGACGGCATCGTCCTGATCGACCAGGACAAGTGCCGCGGCTGGCGCATGTGCGTCTCCGGCTGCCCGTACAAGAAGATTTATTACAACTGGACCTCCGGCAAGGCCGAGAAATGCATCTTCTGCTATCCGCGCATCGAGGCCGGCCAGCCGACGGTCTGCTCGGAGACCTGCGTCGGCCGCATCCGTTATCTCGGCGTGCTGCTCTATGACGCGGATGGTATCCAGACCGCTGCGTCCGTCGAAGACGAGCAGGACCTCTACGAAGCCCAACTGAAGCTTTTTCTCGATCCGAACGATCCGGCAGTAGAGGCGCAAGCGCGCGCCGACGGCATCGCCGACAACTGGATCGCGGCGGCAAAGCGCTCGCCGGCCTACAAGATGGCCGTCGACTGGAAGATCGCCTTTCCGCTCCATCCGGAATATCGCACCCTGCCGATGGTCTGGTACGTGCCGCCGCTGTCGCCGATCCAGTCGCATGCCAACGCCGGAGCGATCGAAACGCATCGGCGAAATCCCCGACGTGCGCTCGCTGCGCATTCCGGTGCGCTATCTCGCCAACCTGCTGACGGCAGGCGCCGAGGCGCCGATCGTCACGGCGCTGGAACGCATGCTGGCGATGCGCATCTACTTCCGCCAGCGCCAGCTCGGCGAGGGCGACGGCCGCTCCGTCCTGGCGCAGGCCGGGCTTACGGTCGCGCAGGTCGAGGACATGCACCGCTACCTCGCGATCGCCAATTACGAGGACCGCTTCGTCATCCCGACCAGCCATCGCGAAGAGGCGAGGACGCCTACGGACTGAAGGGATCCTGCGGCTTCACGTTCGGCAACGGCTGCGACTTCGGGCCGCCGCATTCCACCCTGTTCGGCGGCAAGATGGGACGGCGGAAGCTGAGCCCGGTGCGGCCCCTGGATACGTGAGGAGGCGGTCATGATCGTGTTCCGAGCGTTGAGCGCCTTGCTCTCCTATCCGTCCGAGGAGATGCGGCGGGCGCTGCCGGAGATCGCCGACGTCATCCGCGCCGCACCGATCGTGGCGCCCGGCGAGCGGCGCGGCCTTCTCGACCTGATCGACGAACTTGGCCAGTGACGATCTCCTGGCCGCCGAGGAACGCTACGTCGATCTGTTCGACCGCGGGCGGGCGCTGTCGTTGCATCTGTTCGAGCATCTGCACGGCGAGAGCCGCGACCGCGGCGAGGCTATGGTCGAGCTCAAGCAGCTTTACGAAAAGGCGGGATTTGAACTATCGGCGCGCGAACTGCCCGACTATCTTCCCGTCGTGCTGGAATATCTGAGCTGCCGCGACCTCGCCGAGGCGCGCGAGATGCTCGCGGACTGCGCCCACATCCTGACGACGATCGGCCGTTCTCTGGTCGCGCGTCGAAGCCGCTACGCCGCCGTCCTGCAAGCCCTGATCGTCATCGCCGGCGAAAGCCCGATCGATGTCGCCAAGGTGCCGCCGGTCAAGGAACGGACCGAAGCGCTCGACCGCGACTGGGCCGAAGAACCTGCTTTTGCCGGCGCTCCCGGCTCGGCCAGCCAGGGTAGCGGTACGCCAGCGGCGTAGACTGGAGGAATTGACGATGCTGTCCAATAGCTACGTGAACACGTTTCTCTTCGGCATCTATCCTTATCTCTGTCTCTCGATCCTCCTGATCGGCAGCCTGATCCGGTTCGATCGGGAGCCTTACACATGGAAGAGCGATTCATCGCAGATGCTGCGCAAGCGGCCAACTCCGGCTCGGATCGAACCTGTTCCATTACGGCGTCATCATCGTGATCCTCGGTCATTTCGCCGGCTTTCTGGCGCCGCACTGGACCATCGACTGGGCGCTCTCGCCCGTCGCCCATCAGCTTCTTGCGATGGTGGTCGGCGGCATCGCCGGCCTTGTCGCGATCGTCGGGCTTACCATTCTGCTCGCGCGACGGCTCGGCGATCCGCGCATCCGGCTCAACAGCCGCAAGTGGGACATCGCGGTCGCGCTGATGTTGTGGCTACAGCTCATGCTCGGCCTCCTCACGGTTCCGCTCTCGGCGTTCCATATGGACGGCGTCCTGTTCGAGACGCTGACCAGCTACGTCAAAGGCGTCGTGACGCTCGACGGTAGCGCAGCCGCCCTCATGATCGACGTGCCGTTGACCTACAAGCTGCACATCCTTCTCGGCTTTACGCTGTTCCTGGTGTCGCCGTTCACGCGCATGATCCACATCTGGAGCGGCGCCGGAGCACTCGCCTATCTGTTCCGGCCTTATCAGATCGTCCGCACGCCGCGGACGCGGGCAAAGGAGCCGGTGCGGTCATGACCGTCTCGGTCAACAGCATCGAAATTTCCGTCGAGCCCGGCGCGTCGGAGGAACTCGCTGCGGCGCGCGAACTCCTGCGGCAGCGTGCCGTCGCGGTTGGACTCCTCGGCGCCGATGTTCGCGATGAGGCAGCGGTCGACGAGGCGATTGAGGCCTTGCTGGCGCGGGAGGTCGTCACGCCCTCGCCCACCGAGGAAGAATGCCGCCGCTACTACGAAAGTCATCCGCGCGAGTTCCAGAGCGGCGATCTCGTGCACGCGCGGCACATTTTGTTCCAGGTCACGCCGTCGGTGCGCGTTCCCGAAATGCGCGCTCGGGCCGAGCAGACGTTGAACGACTTGCTGCGCGAACCCGACCGGTTCGATGCCCTTGCGCGTGAGCTCTCCAACTGTCCGTCGGGACAGCACGGCGGCAATCTCGGTCAGATCGGCCGCGGCGACACCGTGCCGGAATTCGAAAAGGCGCTGTTTCGGTTCGGAGCGTCGGGAATCCTCCGTGATCTCGTCAAGACGCGTTATGGATTTCACATTGTGGCTGTAGACCAAAGCATTCCAGGCAAGACGTTGCCGTTTGAGGCGGTGCGCGACAGATCGCCGAGCGGCTCAGAGCCGGCGTCGAAGAGCGCGCACTGCGACAATATATTTCAGTCCTTGCGGGCCAGGCGAAAATCACAGGAGTGGACCTGAACGCAGCAGCCACGCCGCTGGTGCAATGAGCACGACAATAAATGCGACAATAAGCACGACAGGGCGGCGCAAAGAAGACGTTAAGATTGCAAGCCGCCAATGGGCGCTGCGACCACGATCACGAACTTGCGACCGGAATGGGGCTCCAGTGACCGGCCTTCGCCATTTCAAGCCAGGCGATTTCGGTCGATTCCGCGCGAATATTTTTCTTGTTGCGATGCAAAAATAGTCGACAAGACATTTACCACGTGCAATTGGAACACAGATGGCTCATCCGATCGAACGATCTGCTATTTGTGATTTGATCTGGACTGGATACGATGCCCACAAGGGTGATGAGTTAACGCCGAGCCGGCGCAAAGACCGGCCGCGCAGGAAACACTGAAGGGAGGAGTGAAATGCGAAATACCAGCAAGGCTTTAGGCGTCGCTGCGCTCTGTTTTGGCGGCGCGGTGGCGATGTCGTTTCCTGCGCAGGCGTGGGAACCGACCCATCCGATCGAAATCATTGTTCCCGCCGGTACTGGCGGCGGCGCAGATCAGATGGCGCGCGTGACACAGGGCATTATCACCAAGCATAACCTGTCCAAGCAGTCGGTTGTCGTGATCAACCAGTCCGGCGGCGCAGGCGGCGAAGGCTTTTTGGCCGCAAAGAATGCCAAGGGTGACGGCCACAAGCTGATCATCACGTTGTCGAACTTGTTCACGACGCCGCTCGCAACCGGCATTCCGTTCAACTGGAAAGATCTGACTCCGGTCGCAATGATGGCGCTCGACGAGTTCGTCCTCTGGGTCAATGCGGACAAGCCGTACAAGAGCGTCAAGGACTACGTCGACGCGATCAAGGCCGCGCCCGACAACACGTTCAAGATGGGCGGCACGGGATCGAAGCAGGAAGACCAGATCATCACCGTCGCGCTTGAAAAGGCGACGGGCAAGAAGATGACGTACATTCCGTACAAAGGCGGCGGAGCCGTTGCCGTTCAATTGGTCGGCGGACACGTCGATTCCACCGTGAACAACCCGATCGAGGCGGTCGCCCACTGGCGCGCCGGCAAGCTGCGTCCGCTGTGTGTGTTCGACGGCAAGAAGCTCGACTATAAAGAGAAGATCACTGCCGACATGTCGTGGAACGACATTCCGACCTGCAAGTCGCAGGGCCTTGACGTCGAGTATCTCATGCTGCGCGGCTTCTTCATGCCGCCGGGCGTAACGAAAGATCAGGTCGCCTACTATGTTGACCTGTTCAAGAAAGTGCGCGAAACGCCCGAGTGGAAGAAGCTGATGGACGACGGAGCCTTCAACCAGACCTTCATGACCGGCGACGACTATGCGAAATGGGTCGCCAATGCCGAGAAACTTCATGAAGGCTTGATGAAAGAGGCCGGCTTCCTCGCCAAGACGAACTGATCTGCGGCAGATCGCAACCGCAGTCAAAGAGGCAGGAATGAACGAAACGGTAAAAGAAACCGGTGGGGCGGGTCCGTCCCACCGGGGTGTCGAAATCGGCGTGGCCGTTGCCATGGCCATCCTCGCGCTGATCGGAATCTACGGAAGCATCAAGGTTGGCATCGGTTGGGGCGCGGAGGGTCCGCGGGCCGGGTTCTTCCCGTTCTACGTCAGTCTGGCGGTGGTGATCTCCTGCGCGGTGAACCTCACCAAGACCCTGCTGAGCGCGGATGACGGCGAACTCTTTGCGGAGTGGGGACAGATCCGCCAGGTTCTGGCGGTGGTTGTGCCGACCGCGATCTACGTCGCGGCGATTCCGTATCTCGGAATTTACGTATCGTCCGCGCTGCTGATCATCGCGTTCATGAAGTGGCTGGGCAAATACAACTGGCTCGTGGCCGTTGCGGTCGGGGTAGTCGTTCCGATCCTCACGTTTCTGATGTTCGAGGTCTGGTTTCTCGTGCCCTTGCCGAAGGGGCCGCTCGAAAATCTCCTGGGATTCTGAGTTGGGGGGCCGCCGCAATGCGATGGCCGGCGGGTCAAGGGACTAAGCGAAATGTTCGAAGATATCGGTAATCTGCTCCACGGTTTTGCGGTGGTCCTGCAGCCGTTCAACCTTCTGCTGATGGTCGTCGGCATCGTCCTCGGCGTGATCGTCGGTGTGCTGCCTGGCCTGGGTGGCGCCAACGGCGTCGCGATCTTGCTGCCGCTGACGTTCTCGATGTCGCCAACCTCGGCGATCATCATGCTGTCATGCATTTATTGGGGGGCGCTGTTCGGCGGCGCGATCACGTCGATATTGTTCAACATACCCGGCGAACCGTGGTCGGTGGCGACCACGTTCGACGGCTATCCGATGGCGCAGCAAGGGCGTGCCGGTGAGGCGCTCACCGCCGCCTTCACGTCCTCGTTCGTCGGCGCCCTGTTTGCGGTCATCATGATCACGCTTGTGGCGCCGCTGGTCGCAAGCTTTGCGCTGAGGTTCGGGCCAGCCGAGATTTTCTCTGTTTACTTCCTGGCGTTCTGCAGCTTCGTTGGCCTCAGCAAGGAGCCGCCGTTCAAGACGGTGGCCTCGATGATGCTCGGTTTTGCGCTCGGCTCGGTCGGGCTCGACCAGATGACCGGCCAGCTGCGCCTGACGTTCGGCGTCGAGCAGATGCTCAGTGGCTTTGATTTTCTCATCGCCGTCATCGGCCTGTTCGGCATCGGCGAAATCCTGCTGACCATGGAGGAGGGGCTGAGCTTCCGCGGCAAGGCAGCCAAGATAAATCTGAAGATCGTATTCCAAACCTGGAGGGAGCTGCCGCGCTACTGGATGCTGTCTCTGCGCTCCTGCCTGATCGGCTGCTGGATGGGCATCAGCCCGGCCGGCGCGACGCCGGCTTCGTTCATGAGCTACGGCATCGCCAAGCGTATTTCGAAGCGCGGGCAAAATTTCGGTAAAGGCGAAATTGAAGGCGTGATTGCGCCGGAGACCGCGGCGCATGCCGCCGGCACGTCCGCGCTGCTGCCGATGATTTCGCTCGGCGTGCCCGGCTCGCCGACGGCCGCGGTGCTGCTTGGCGGCTTGCTGATCTGGGGCCTGCAGCCCGGCCCGTTGCTGTTCACCGAGCAGAAAGATTTCGTCTGGGGCCTGATCGCCAGCATGTACATGGGCAACATCGTCGGCCTCATCATCGTGCTGACCTGCGTGCCGCTGTTTGCCGCGATCCTGCGCATTCCGTTCAGCGTGATCGCGCCGGTCATCCTGGTGCTGTGCGCGATCGGCGCCTACACCGTGCATAACAACACCTTCGACATCGTGATGATGCTGGTGTTCGGAGTCGTCGGCTACTTCATGAAGAAGTGCAACTATCCGCTGGCGCCGATGGTGCTGGCAATCGTGCTCGGCGATAAGGCCGAAGAGGCGTTCCGTCAGTCGCTGCTTGCTTCGCAGGGCAGCCTCGGCGTGTTCTGGTCGAACGGTCTGGTGAGCACGATCATGGCGCTTGGTCTGATCGCGCTGTTCTGGCCGATCATTCAGTCCGGTTGGACCAGGCTGCGATCGGGCAAGTTGCGGCCGGCCCAGTAGACCACGACCCAACGGCAAGCCAATGAAATCCGCCCGCAATTTCGGGCGGGTTGCGCCTGTCCACCTGTCTGGCATATTGTATACCAGCCATGAGTAGCCGTGACCGTAACCCCCGTCGTACCGGCGTTTCCTCCCGCGGGCCTGCGTCCCGCTCGCCGCTGGCACCGCATCCCGCGCTTGCGCCGATCGATGTGACGCCGAGCTTCAAGCACAAGGCCTACACCGCGTTGAAGAACGCGATCGTGGCGATGGACGTCTATCGCAGCCGCGACGACATCCGGCTGGACGAGCGCAAGCTGGCGCAGGATTTCGGCATCAGCCGCACGCCGGTGCGCGAAGCCATGGCGCAGCTCGAGAGCGAGGGCTTCGTGCGCTCGGTGCCGCGCCGCGGCATCTACGTCGTGCGCAAGACCAGGCGCGAGGTGATCGAGATGATCACCGCCTGGGCGGCACTCGAAAGCATGGCGGCGCGGCTGATCACGCAGACGGCGACCGACGACGAGATCGCGGGCCTGCGCAAGATGTTCGTGACCTTCGAGAACGGCAAACTGCGTGCGCATCTCGACGAATATTCCGACGTCAACATCGAGTTTCACCAGACTATCATCCGGCTCAGCCGCAACGACGTGTTGATCGATCTTGCCGAGAACCTGTTCACGCATATGCGCATGATCCGCCGCACGACCATCGGCGAGCAGGATCGCGCCGACCGCTCGATCCGCGACCACATGAACATCATCGAAGCACTTGAAGCCCGCGCGACCGATCGCGCGGAAGAACTGGTGCGCGACCACGCGCTCGGCCTCGCCGATCACGTGTCGCGCTATGCCGATTATCTCGATTGAACGAATAAAGCGACGGGAGAGCACCCATGGCCGAAGCAGCAGTGAAGGCAAAGCCCGAAACCGCCCCGGAAGCGGAACAGGAGCTGACCGACGGATTTCATCTCATCATCGATGCGCTCAAGCTCAACGGCCTGACCACGATCTATGGCGTGCCGGGAATTCCGATCACGGATTTCGGCCGCATGGCGCAGGCCTCCGGCATTCGCGTCATTTCGTTCCGGCACGAGCAGAACGCCGGCTATGCGGCATCGATCGCCGGCTTCCTGACCAAGAAGCCCGGCATCTGCCTCACCGTTTCCGCGCCCGGTTTTCTCAACGGGCTCACCGCGCTGGCACACGCCACGACCAATTGTTTTCCGATGATCCTGATCTCGGGCTCCTCCGAGCGGGAAATCGTCGATCTGCAGCAAGGCGACTACGAGGAGATGGACCAGCTCGCGATCGCCAAGCCGCTCTGCAAGGCGGCTTTCCGCGTTCTTCATGCGCAGGACATCGGCATCGGCATAGCGCGCGCGATCCGCGCGGCGGTCTCCGGGCGCCCGGGCGGCGTCTATCTCGACCTGCCGGCCAAGCTTTTCGGTCAGGTGATGGATGCCGAGGCCGGCAAGAAGTCGCTCGTGAAAGTGATCGACGCCGCGCCGGCGCAAATCCCGGCGCCGGACGCGGTCAAGCGCGCGCTCGATGTGCTCAAAAGTGCCAAGCGTCCGTTGATCATTCTCGGCAAAGGCGCGGCCTACGCGCAGGCCGACGATCAGATCCGCGCCTTCGTCGAGAAGAGCGGCGCGCCATTCCTGCCGATGAGCATGGGCAAGGGCCTGCTGCCCGACACGCACCCGCAATGTGCCGGTGCGGCGCGCTCGACGGTGCTGAAGGACTCCGACGTCGTCCTGCTGATCGGCGCGCGCCTCAACTGGCTGCTGTCGCACGGCAAGGGCAAGACCTGGGGCGACGCGCCGAAGAAGTTCATTCAGATCGACATCGAGCCGAAGGAGATGGACTTCGAACGTCGAGATCGTCGCGCCCGTGGTCGGCGATATCGGCTCCTGCGTGTCGGCACTGCTTGCCGGCATGGGGGGCAACTGGCCGGCCGCGCCGGCTGACTGGACCGGATCGGTCGCAAAGAAGCGGGAAGAGAACGTTGCCAAGATGGCGCCGCGGCTGATGAACAACAATTCGCCGATGGATTACCACGGCGCGCTCGGCGTGCTGCGCACGATCGTCAAGGAGCGTCCGGACGCGATCCTGGTGAACGAAGGCGCCAACACGCTCGATCTCGCGCGCGGCATCATCGACGTATACCAGCCGCGCAAGCGCCTCGACGTCGGCACCTGGGGCATCATGGGCATCGGCATGGGTTATGCCATCGGCGCGTCGATCGAGACCGGCAAGCCCGTGCTCGCCGTCGAGGGCGACTCGGCCTTCGGCTTCTCCGGCATGGAGATCGAGACGGTCTGCCGCTACAAGCTGCCGGTCTGCGTCGTCATCTTCAACAATGACGGCATCTATCGCGGCACGGACACCAACAGCGCCAATGCCGATCCGGCGACGACGGTGTTCGTCAAAGGCTCGCGCTACGACAAGATGATCGAGGCGTTCGGCGGCGTCGGCGTCAATGCGACCAGCCCCGACGAACTCAAGCGTGCGGTCAACGCTGCGATGGACAGCGGCAAGCCGACGCTCATCAACGCGGTGATCGACCCGGCGGCCGGCAGTGAGAGCGGCCGCATCGGCAATCTCAATCCGCAAAGCAAGCTTCAGAAGAAATGATTTCAACCCGCTCGTCCCCGCGAAAGCGGGGACCCAGAGCAATCAAGCAATGCCGCACTGGATGCCCGCTTTCGCGGGCATGAGCGGAAGAGAAGGAGGATCAAAGATGGCCAAGAATAAACAAAGGAAAGCGAAACCGGCGAAAGCGGCGTTCGAAGAAACCCCGCAAGGTGGTGAGGCTTGTTGCCAGGAATGGAAACAGGAATGGCAACAAGAGCGCCAAAAAGGCGAACGGCAACGGCCATCTGCCGCGGCCGTCGAGCAAGGCCTGGGGCCAGGCCGGCAAGGCGCTCACCGGCGTGCGCATTCTCGATTTCACCCACGTGCAATCGGGTCCGACCTGCACCCAGTTGCTGGCCTGGCTCGGCGCCGACGTCATCAAGGTCGAGCGTCCGGGTGTCGGCGACATCACGCGCGGCCAGCTCGTGGACGTGAAGGGTGCCGACTCGCTCTACTTCACGATGCTCAATCACAACAAGCGCTCGATCACGATCGACTCCAAGCACCCGCAGGGCAAGCGCGTGCTCGACGAGCTGATCAAGGCCTGCGACGTGCTCGTCGAGAACTTCGCGCCCGGCGCGCTCGACCGCATGGGGCTCACCTGGGAGCACATCCACAAGCTCAACCCCCGCATGGTCGTCGCTTCCGTGAAGGGCTTCGGCCCTGGTCCCTACGAAGATTGCAAGGTCTACGAGAACGTCGCGCAATGCGCCGGCGGGTCGGCGTCGACCACGGGTTTCCGTGAAGGACCCCCGCTGGTCACCGGCGCGCAGATCGGCGACAGCGGCACCGGGCTTCATCTCGCACTCGGCATCGTCTGCGCGCTCTATCAGCGCAACCGCACCGGACGCGGGCAAAAGGTGCTCGCCGCCATGCAGGATGGCGTGCTCAATCTCTGCCGCGTGAAATTGCGCGACCAGCAGCGACTCAAGGCGGGCCCGCTCAGCGAATACAGCCAGTATGGCGAAGGCGTGCCGTTCGGAGATGCGGTCCCCCGCGCGGGTAACGACTCAGGCGGCGGCCAGCCCGGCTGGATTCTGAAGTGCAAAGGCTGGGAGAACGACCCCGACGCCTACATTTACTTCATCACCCAGGCCCCTGTGTGGGGCGAAATCTGCGATCTGATTGGCGAGCCGACCTGGAAGACCGATCCGGAATATGTCACGCCGCGCGCGCGGCTGCCGAAGCTCAAGAAAATATTCGAGCGCATCGAGCAGTGGACCAAGACCAAGACCAAGTTCGAGGTCATGGAAATCTGCAACAAGGTCGATATCCCGGTCGGTCCGATCCTGTCGATGAAGGAGATCGCCGAGGAGCCGTCGCTGCGCAAGACCGGGACCGTGGTCGAGGTCGACCATCCGACGCGCGGCAAGTACCTGACGGTCGGCAATCCGATCAAACTGTCCGACTCGATCTCCGAGGTAACGCGCTCGCCGCTGCTCGGCGAACATACTGACGAGATCCTCAAGGACGTCCTCAAGCTTCCGGCAAAAGACATTGCCGAAATCAAGAACTCCGGCGCGCTCAGCGCGCCAAAGAAGGAAGAAAAGGCGGCGTAACTTCCCTCTCCCCGGCGGGGAGAGGGTGCTGAGCGCCGTCAGGCGCGAGGCGGGTGAGGGGGCCTCACCATACGAAAGGCGATACCCCCTCACCCGACTTCCTCGCTGGCGCTCGGAAGTCGACCTCTCCCCGACGGGGAGAGGTGAAGAAAAGAATGGGGAGGTTGTCGTATGCGTATCGTTGTTCACGGCCAGCAGGCCTTCGGCAAGGCCGTGCTGGAAGCGCTGCTCAAGCGCGGAGATAATGTCATCGCGGTCTACGTGGCGCCGGAAAAAGAAGGCGCCAAAGCCGATCCGCTCAAGGAAGCCGCGATCGCCGCCAAGCTTCCGGTTTATCAGCCGGCCTCCTACAAGGACCCGAAAGTCTGGGAAGAGTTCAAGGCGCTCAAGCCCGATCTGCAGGTCATGGCCTTCGTCACGCTGTTCGTGCCGGAGGACTTCCTCAACATCCCGACGCACGGATCGATCCAGTATCATCCGTCGCTGTTACCCGCGTATCGCGGCGCCAGCGCGATCAACTGGCCGATCATCAAGGGCGAGAAGGAGACCGGGCTTTCGATTTTCTGGCCCGACAACGGGCTCGATACCGGCGCCATCCTTGTGCAGAAGAAGACACCGATTTCCGGCTACCGACACGCTCGGCACTGTCTATTTCGACCGACTTTTCCCGATGGGCGTCGAGGCGATGCTCGAGGGCGTCGATCTTGTGAAGGCCGGCAAGGCGCCGCGCATCAAGCAGGATGAATTGAAAGCCACCTACGAAGGTCGCTGCACGCCCGAGAACGCGAAGATCGACTGGGGCAAGCCGTGGGAGCAGATCGACCGGCTCATCCGCGGCTGCAATCCGGCGCCCGGCGCCTGGACCACATTCGACGGCAAGCAGCTGAAGATTTTCGACGCCAGGCCGATCCCGGCGAAGGACCCGAAAGGCATTGGCGGCAAGCTCGGTGAAATCGCCGCCGTCGAAGCGGACGGATTTACCGTTGTCTGCGCCGACGGCCGCTTCAAGGTCACCCGCGTCCAGCCTGCCGACGGCAAGAAAATCGACGCCGGCGAATGGGCGAAATCCGCAAATATCGCCGCGAAAGCAAGGTTCACCTGACGCCTGCCGTCATGCCCGGCCTTGGGCCGGGCATCCACGTCTTCCAGCAACAAAGACGTGGATGGCCGGGACGAGCCCGGCCATGACAAAACTGAAAAGTGTTTCTTTGTCACTCTTTGAATGGATCCCACAATGCCCGCCTCGCAACACCAGAACCCGAAGTCCGACATCGAAATCTCGCAGACCGCCAAAAAGCGGCGGATCCTCGACGTCGCCAAGGAAAAGCTCGGCATCGCGCCGGAAAATCTCGACCCTTACGGCCACTACAAGGCAAAGGTGTCGATGGATTTCATCAACTCCCTAAAGAGCAAGAAGGACGGCAAGCTGATCCTGGTGACGGCGATCTCGCCGACGCCGGCGGGCGAGGGCAAGACGACGACCACCGTCGGCCTGACCGACGCGCTCAACCACATCGGCAAGAAGGCGATGCTCTGTCTGCGCGAGCCGAGCCTTGGCCCCTCCTTCGGCATGAAGGGCGGCGCTGCCGGCGGCGGCTACGCCCAGGTCGTGCCGATGGAAGACATCAACCTGCATTTCACCGGCGACTTCCACGCCATCACCTCGGCGCACAATCTGCTGTCGGCGCTGATCGACAACCACATCTACTGGGGCAATGCCCTCGGCATCGACTTCGCGCCGCGTCGTGTGGCGCCGCGTCATGGACATGAACGACCGCGCGCTGCGTGAGATCGTCTGCTCGCTCGGCGGCGTCGCCAACGGCTATCCGCGCGAGGCGGGCTTCGACATCACGGTCGCCTCGGAGGTCATGGCGATCTTCTGCCTGGCCCGAAATCTCGACGATCTCAAGGAGCGGCTCGGCAACATCATCGTCGCCTATACGCGCGACCGTAAGCCGGTGCGTGCCAAGGACCTGAAGGGTCACGGCGCCATGACCGCGCTGCTCAAGGAAGCAATCGCGCCGAACCTTGTGCAGACGCTGGAAGGCACGCCCGCGTTCATTCACGGCGGTCCCTTCGCCAACATTGCGCACGGGTGCAACTCGGTGGTTGCCACCACCACCGCGCTCAAGCTGGCCGACTATGTCGTGACCGAAGCCGGCTTCGGCGCCGACCTCGGCGCGGAGAAATTCATCGACATCAAGTGCCGCAAGGCCGGGCTGAAGCCGGACTGTGTGGTCGTCGTTGCGACCATCCGCGCGCTCAAGATGCACGGCGGCGTCAAAAAAGAAGACCTCAAGACCGAGAACCTCAAGGCGCTGGAAGCGGGCATGGCCAATCTGCAGCGCCACGTCGAGAACGTGAAGAAGTTCGGCCTGCCGGCGGTCGTCTCGATCAACCGTTTCTCAGCCGACACCGACGCCGAAATCGCGTTGGTCAAGGAAAAGTGCAAGGCGCTCGGTGTCGAGGCGCTGATGGCCGATCACTGGGCAATGGGCGGAGAGGGCGCGGCTGACGTCGCCAAGGCCGTCGTGAAGGTGATCGACGAAGGCAAAGCCAATCTCAAGTTCCTGTACAACGACGACACGCCTTTGTTCGAGAAGGTACGCACAATCGCGAAGGAGCTCTACCGGGCTGACGACGCCACTGCCGACAAGTCGGTGAAGGATCAGCTCAAGACCTGGGAAGAGATGGGCTTTGGCAAACTGCCGGTGTGCATCGCCAAGACACAGTATTCCTTCTCGACCAATCCGGACGCGAAGGGCGCGCCGACCGGGTTCACGATTCC
Organism: uncultured Alphaproteobacteria bacterium; assembly: GCA_963736275.1. GTDB lineage: Bacteria > Pseudomonadota > Alphaproteobacteria > Rhizobiales > Xanthobacteraceae > Pseudolabrys. Next base: position 122,328 of record CAVTOP010000006.1, on the reverse strand, counting down.
GGTGCGCGAAGTGCGGCTGTCCGCTGGCGCTGAATTCGTGGTGGCGATCTGCGGAGAGATTCTCACCATGCCGGGCCTGCCGAAAGTGCCCTCCGCGGACTTGATCGACGTCAAGGACGGCAAGATCGTCGGGCTGTTCTAAAGAGTGGAAACTTCGGTCATGGCCGGACTCGTCTCCCGCAAGTCGGGTTTACCCGACTTGCGGTAAGTATTTATGCGGAAGTCGGGCAAGCCCGACTTCCGATGCCATCCACGTCTTTGAATTTTGCATGACCTTTAAGACGTGGTGCCCGCGACATAGGCGTGCGAAAGCACGCCGTCCTTCGGACGGCTATGCGCGGGCATGACGAGCGGGCGCTTTTGCCGAGCACTCCGACTTAAATCGATCAAACTCTAAATTCGCCTCGACCGCTGCAGGAATTAAAAAAAGGGTCCGATAAATCGGGCCCTTTTTGCATCCGGCGGCGCGCCGGTTGCACCGCAGTTGTGTACGGATTTGGTAAAATTTTTCGCTTTTTTTGACCGGTCGCGTACAGCGAGTTTTCGCACCTTTGCGGTAGGTTCCTACCCGCTCCGGTCGTGGGATCGACCGCGTAGCCGGGGCAGTGTCTAAATTTCATTGAGTTGCAAAGAACTTGCCATGGCAATGAGCACCGCATCCAATACGGCCAGCGCGCTTGCCGAAAGCCGTTCTCTTCTCGACGACCTGGTCAGCCCGGTCGCTGGCGCGACTGCCAAGAACCGTCTCAGAATCATCGATCGCGTCACCGATCTCTTCGCGGCCGGCTCGCGTAGCTATTCGACCGAACAGATTTCACTGTTCGATGACGTTTTGCGCCGCCTGGCCGCCGACATCGAGGTCAAGGCGCGGGCCAAGCTCGCGCATCGGCTCGCTGTCATCGACAACGCTCCGCCGGTACTGATTCGCTCGCTCGCGTTCGACGATGCGATCGAGGTGGCAGAGCCTGTGCTTATTTTCTCGGAACGCCTGACCGACGACGATCTCGTTGAAAACGCCACCACCAAAAGCCAGGACCACCTTTACGCGATCGCCCAGCGCCTGAAGCTGAGCGAAAAGGTGACCGATGTCCTGGTCGAGCGCGGCGATCAGCGGGTTGTCCATAAAGTCGTGAAGAACAAAGGCGCGCGCTTTTCACTCGCCGGCTACGGCAAGCTCACCACCCGTGCCCGCTATGACCGCAAGCTGACTTTGGCACTCGGCGAGCGCAGCGATCTCCCGCGGCAGTATTTCCTCAAGCTGCTGGAAGCCGCCTCGTCGAAGGTTCGTGCCAAGCTCGAAGCCTCCAATCCGCAGTTGGTTGCCGCCATTCGCGACACCGTCGACGACGTCGCGACTGCGATGCAACGCGAGGTGCGCAAGGGCTCCCACGCGCATGCCGTCGCCGTTCGCGAGGCCAAGCGCCGTTTCAATGTCCGACCTATTACGGAAGCCAGCGTTCACGGCCCCGCCCATGCGCAGGATTTCGAAAAGACCGTGGTTGCGCTCGCGCGCCTTGGCGTTTTCCCGGTCGATCTGGTCGAGCGCGCTTTGCTGGACGAGGGCGAGGACATGCTGTTGCTCCTGGCCAAGGCGGCCGGCTGCTCATGGACGACGGCGCGCGAAATGCTGGTGATGTTTGCCGCAAATCGCAACCTTCAGCCCGACGACATCACGGTGGCGTTCGAGCGCTATCGCAAGCTCAGCCAGCAGACCGCGCGCAACATTGTCACGTTTTACGAACGGCGCATGAAATTGCGCAAAGCGGCCAATGCCAAGGCTAAATCCGCGCGTGGGCGGAAGGGCAAAAGCGGTAGCGAGGACAACCTCGTGACGTTGCCGTCGCCCTCGATCGTTCCGCTCCAGTCTCGCTAGGGCCTGATCCAGTTACGACTGAATCGATCCATTCCCATCGCCATGACTGTAGGGTGGGCTAAGGCGCGCATACGCGCGTCTCCGACGCGCTATGGCGCCGAGCCCACCGCAGATGGTCCACAATCTGAGAGGCTGTTGGTGGGCTCGCTTCGCTTAGCCCACCCTACGAACTGGATCCCCTGAGTTCACAAACGAAGTGCGACACCTTGGAAGAGCGGTGCGAGATTGCCCGCCTTCAAGGCGAAGGGCGTTCGATCCTGCAAATCGCTGCAGATCTGGATCGCTCGCCATCGACTATTGCTCGAGAGATAAAGCGCAACCGTGGACGCCTGGTCGGCGGCTCACGGAATCAATCGGATAGCAACGGCGCAACACGGCGCGCTTCGTTTACGAGCGCCGCGGTCAACGTCGTCATCGGCTCGCGTGCCGGAGCGACGAGACCGATCGTGTGGGTGACTTCCGGCTCGACGATGGGAATGGACCGCAACAGATCCGTCAGACCAAGCGATGCCGCCAGGCGAGCCGGCATGACGCTCGCCCATCGACCTGTGCGCACATGCGAGTACAGCAGGATCATCGAATCCGATTCGAGCGTGATGTGCGGATCGATGCCGGTTTCGCGCAACAACCGCTCGATAATGCGCCGGTTCTGCATGTCGGGGGTCAGGAGGCAAAGCGGGACCTGTGCGACTTCCGCCCAGGTGACAGACTGCCGATCACCAAGCGGAGCGTCCGCGGCGACTAAAAGACGATAGCGCTCGCGGTAGAGTGGAATGGCCGTCACGCGGCCCAGCGGCTCGTTGTCGAGATAGGTGAGACCCGCATCGATCTCGAGATTTTCCAGATGCGTGAGGATCTCAATTGATGTCCGGGACAGCACCGTGAACTGAACCTCCGGATGCCGGGCGCGAAATGGCGTGGTCAGCGTCTCCACCATCGCCAGCGCGGTCGGAATGGCGGCGAGCCGCAACCTCCCGGCGAGGCCGTGCTTGAGAGCATGCACCTCCTGGCGCATGGCCCTGGTATCCCCGACGATGCGCCGGGCCCAATCGAGAACGCGCTCGCCTTCGGCCGTGAAGCCCTGGAACCGGGAACCCCGGTTGACCAGCAGGACGCCGAAGGTCTCCTCCAGCTGTTTCACGCCGGCCGACAAGGTCGGTTGCGTTACGCCACAGACTTCTGCGGCCCGGCCAAAATGCCGCTCCCGTGCCAGAGCAAGAAGAAATTCAAGCTTTTCGAGCAACTTACGCCCCGATAATGCCGATCGGCCGAAAAACGGCACACAATTAGGCGAGACAATCGGAAAAAACAAGGACTAGGACGCGTTTAATAGAGGTCATCTATCGGCCGATTTGCCATGGGGGCTTGTTGCCGCCCCGTTAGACGGGTTTTTTCTCATATTTGGCGAGGATTCTTGAATGAGCGTTATGGAACAACCGACCTCGACGATAGCGACCGGGCGCGGCGGACGGCGCCGGCCGCCGCGTACACCGAAAGGACGTCAGGTCGATCCGCAGGCAATGGTGGAAGTTCGCGGGCTCCTGACTGATCGCCCGCGCCGTCGCGATCTTCTGATCGAACACCTGCATCTCATTCAGGACCAGTACGGTTATCTCTCCGCGGCGCATCTGGCGGCGCTTGCGTCCGAAATGAAGATGGCGCTGACCGAGGTTTACGAGGTCGCGACTTTCTACGCGCACTTCGACGTCGTGAAGGAAGGCGAGCTGCCGCCTCCGCCCGTTACCGTTCGTGTGTGCAATTCGCTGTCATGCGCCATGGCCGGCGCCGAAAAGCTCATGAAGGATTTGTCGAGCAAGCTCGGGCGCGAGACTCGCGTCGTGCATGCGCCCTGCATGGGCGGCTGCGATCGCGCGCCCGTTTGTGCGGTCGGTCATGTCCAGACATTCAAGGCGACCGTCAATTCCGTGACCGCAGCCGTGAAGGCCAAGCCGCATGCGCACGCGTGGAAGCCTGACGTCGATTTTGCTGCCTATCAAAAAGCGGGCGGTTACGCGCTTCTGAAAAGTTGCCTGACCGACAAGCGCACACGCGACGAGCTGATCAAGATCGTGAGCGATGCGGGACTGCGTGGCCTCGGCGGTGCGGGTTTTCCGACCGGCCGCAAATGGGCGCTCGTGCGCGCGGAGCCGGCGCCGCGCATGTTTGCGGTCAACGCCGACGAAGGCGAGCCCGGCACGTTCAAGGATCGCTACTATCTTGAGTGCGATCCACACCGTTTCATTGAGGGCGTGCTGATTGCCGCATGGGTGGTCGAGGCGCCCGAAACATACATCTACATCCGCGACGAATATCCCGAGCTTCGGCTGATGCTCGCCGACGAGATCGCCAGGATCGAAAATGCGGGTCTGTCGCCCCACACCAGGCTGCATCTGCGGCGTGGCGCGGGCGCTTATATCTGCGGCGAAGAATCCGCGATGATTGAATCGATCGAAGGCAAGCGCGGGTTGCCGCGACATCGTCCACCTTATGTCGCGCAGGTTGGTCTGTTCGGGCGCCCGACGCTCGAGCAGAACGTCGAGACAATGTTCTGGATCCGCGACATCATCGAGAAGGGCGCCGAGTGGGCGACATCGCAGGGCCGTCACGAGCGCAAAGGTTTCCGCAGCTTTTCCGTTTCCGGCCGCGTGAAGGATCCGGGCGTCAAGCTGGCGCCGGCCGGCATCACCATGCGCGAGCTGGTCGACGAGTTCTGCGGCGGCATGCAGGACGGCCACGCGTTCAAGGGCTATCTGCCGGGCGGGCCATCGGGTGGCATCCTGCCCGCATCCATGGCCGATATCCCGCTTGATTTCGGAACCCTGGAAAAATACGGCTGTTTCGTGGGGTCGCACGCGGTTGTGATCCTTTCCGACAAGGACGACGTAAAGGCTGCCGCGTTAAATCTGATGCAGTTCTTCGAAGATGAGAGCTGCGGCCAGTGCACGCCCTGTCGCGTCGGGACCGAGAAAGCGGCCCAGCTGATGGCCGAGGGCCCATGGAATGTGAAGCTGCTCGAAGAGCTGTCGACCGCAATGCGCGACGCTTCCATTTGCGGGCTTGGCCAGGCGGCGCCGAATCCGTTGTTGTGCGTGGTAAAATACTTTCCGGATGAATTGACCGAAGCCATTGGGAAGCTGGTGATCATGGCTGATACAAACGGCAAAGCTGCTCCGGTGAAATTCACGCTCGACGGCAAAGAGGTCGAGGCGTTGCCGGGCGAGACCATCTGGCAGGTGGCCAAGCGGCAGGGCATCGACATCCCTCATCTGTGTTACTCGCCGGAGCCCGGCTATCGCGCCGACGGCAATTGCCGCGCCTGCATGGTCGAGATCGAAGGTGAGCGCGTACTCGCCGCCAGCTGCATCCGCAAGCCGTCGGAAGGCATGAAAGTGAAGGCGACCTCCGACCGCGCCAAGACCGCGCGGCAGATGGTCTTCGAGCTCTTGGTCACCGATCAGCCCGAGCGCGCGACCTCGCACGATCCCCAGTCGAAGTTCTGGAGCTGGGCCGACCGGATGGGCATCGACGTCGCCCGCTTCCCCGAGCGCGAGAAAATGCCGGCGGCGGACCGCAGCCATCCGGCGATGGCGGTCAATCTCGACGCCTGCATCCAGTGCAATCTCTGCGTCCGCGCCTGCCGCGAAGTTCAGGTCAACGACGTCATCGGCATGGCAGGCCGCGGCCACGGCGAGAAGATCGTCTTCGACTTCGACGACCCGATGGGCCAGTCCACTTGCGTCGCGTGTGGCGAATGCGTGCAGGCCTGCCCGACCGGCGCGCTGATGCCGGCAACGCTCGTCGACCAGAAAAACGTTCGTACCGAGTTTCCCGACCGCGAGGTGCACAGCGTGTGCCCGTATTGCGGGGTCGGATGCCAGCTCACTTATCACGTCAAGAACGACAAGCTTTTGTACGTGACCGGCCGCAATGGTCCGGCCAACGAGAACCGACTGTGCGTGAAGGGCCGCTTCGGCTTCGACTACATCAGCAATCCGCAGCGCCTGACCAAGCCGATGGTGCGCAAGGATGGCGTGGCGAAAGCTGCCGACGATCTGGTCGATCCGGCGAATCCGTTTACGCACTTCCGCGAAGCGACGTGGGAAGAGGCGATGGAACGCGCCGCTTCCGGCTTGAAAAAAATTCGCGATCGCGACGGTCCGCGCGCGCTGGCCGGCTTCGGTTCGGCCAAGGGCTCGAATGAAGAGGCCTATCTTTTCCAGAAGCTGGTGCGCACCGGCTTTGGCTCGAACAACGTCGACCACTGTACGAGGCTTTGCCACGCCTCGTCGGTGGCAGCGCTGCTGGAAGGCGTTGGCTCCGCCGCGGTGACCGCGACTTTCAACGAGTGCAAGAATTCCGACTTCATCATCGTGATCGGCGCCAATCCGGCCGAAAACCACCCGGTCGCCGCCACTTTCTTCAAGCAGGCGGCCAAGCGCGGCGCCAAGCTGGTCGTGATGGACCCGCGCGGGCAGGCGCTCAAGCGCCACGCCTGGAAGATGATGCAGTTCAAGAACGGCACCGACGTGGCGATGCTCAACGCCATGCTCAATGTCATCATCGGCGAGAAACTTTACGACCAGCAATACGTACAGACCTACGTCGAAGGTTTTGATCAGATTGCCGAGAACGTGAAAGACTTCACGCCGGAGGAGATGGAGCCCATCTGCGGTATTCCCGCCGATACGCTGCGCGAGGTTGCGCGCGGCTTCGCGCGTGCCGAAAGTGCCATCATCTTCTGGGGCATGGGCGTGTCGCAGCACACGCACGGCACCGACAATGCGCGCTGTCTCATTGCGCTCTCGCTTATCTGCGGCCAGGTTGGCCGTCCTGGCACCGGCCTGCATCCATTGCGCGGGCAGAACAACGTTCAGGGCGCTTCCGACGCCGGGCTTATTCCAATGTTCTTCCCCGACTACAAGTCAGTGGAGGATCCGGAAATTCGCGCCAAATACGAAAAGGCCTGGGGCAAAAAGCTCGATCCCAAGCGCGGCAAGACCGTCGTCGAGATCATGGACGCGGTGCATGCCGACGAGATCAAGGGCATGTACATCATGGGCGAAAACCCCGCGATGTCGGACCCCGACTTGAATCATGCCCGTGGTGCGCTTGCACATCTTGAACATCTCGTCGTGCAGGACATCTTCGTGACCGAGACCTGCTCCTATGCCGATGTGATCCTTCCTGCCTCGGCCTGGCCGGAGAAGGACGGCACCGTTACCAACACCAACCGACAGGTGCAGATGGGCCGCAAGGCGCTGCCGATGCCGGGCGACTCGCGCCAGGATTTGTGGATCATTCAGGATCTGGCTCAGCGTTTGGGCGAGAAATGGAACTACAAGCACGTCAGCGAGGTCTACACCGAGATGGCGAACCTGATGCCTGCTCTCGACAACATCAGTTGGGAGCGCGTCGAGCGCGAGGATCACGTCACGTATCCGAGCGACGCGCCCGACAAACCGGGCCGCGACGTGGTGTTCGACAAGGGCTTTCCGCGGCCGAACGGCATGGCCAAGCTGGTCGCGGCGAAGCTCCTGCCGCCGAACGAGACGCCCGACCACGAGTACCCGTTCATCCTCACCACCGGCCGCCAGCTTGAACATTGGCACACCGGCTCGATGACGCGCCGCGCCACCGTGCTCGACGCCCTGGAGCCGGCGCGCGATTGCGGCAGTGTCGCGCAGCACCCTCACCAAGCTCGGCATCAAGCCCGGCGACATGATCCGCGTGACCACGCGGCGTGGCACTGTCGAGCTCAACTCGCGTCAGGATGATGGCATTCCCGATGGTGTTGTGTTCATTCCATTCGCCTATGTCGAAGCCGCGGCGAATATCCTCACCAATCCGGCGCTCGATCCGTTCGGGAAGATTCCAGAATTCAAGTTCTGCGCGGCGAAGGTCGAGGCGGCCAGCCCGCGCATGGAAGCGGCGGAATAGCTCAACCACATGATTAACGGACAAATGGCCGGACTTTTCCGGCCATTTGTTTTTGACCGGCAGAACCGAAAGAGCGTCAGTCCATCCACTAGAGCAGGATCGAGTCAAATTGAATTGTCATGCCCGCGCTCGTCGCGGGCATCCACGTCTTAATGATCGTGAAAATTCAAAGACGTGGATGGCATCGGAAGTCGGGCCTGCCCGACTTCCGCATAAATACTTGCCGCAAGTCGGGTAAACCCGACTTGCGGTGACAAGCCCGGCCATGACGACGTTGAGTGTCGACCTCAATGGATCATGCTCTAGTTGCTGCGTGCGGTGGCGGTATTGCCTATCCGCGAAAAATACTGTTCGACTCCTGCGGGGTCGATCTTCGGGGCACGCGTCCATGACATGGGTGCTCGATCGGGTGGGGCGGCATATCGCCGCCTATCTGCAGAGGCCTGCGGCCGGCTACGAGCCGTTCACGCCGGCCGATCCGGAGGCGTTGCGGGCCCTGATCAAGCCCGGCGACATTCTGCTGATCGAAGGGCGCACGCACATCGCCGGCGTGATCAAGTACCTGACGCAGTCGACATGGTCGCATGCGGCGCTCTACGTCGGGCCGGTCGATGGCCAGGTCTCTTCGACCGGCGAGCCATGCGACCTGGTGGAGTCCAACCTGGAGGCCGGCATTATCTCCGTGCCGCTGTCCACTTATTTTGACTATCACACCCGCATCTGCCGTCCGGTCGGCCTGTCGCCCGAGGACCGGCAAACCGTCTGCGACTACGCCATCGAGCGCCTCGGGCTGCAATATGACCTCAAGAACATCGTCGATCTCGGCCGCTATCTGGTGCCACTGCCGGTGCCGCAGCGATTCCGGCGGCGCATGATCGCGCTCGGGTCGGGTGACCCCACCAAGCTCATCTGCTCGGCGCTGATCGCGGAAGCTTTCGCGGCTGTCGGCTATCCTATTTTGCCGGCGATCGAACACGTCGAAAGCGCGCAGGCACGGCGGGAGATCTATCACATCCGCCACAGCTCGCTTTATGCCCCGCGCGATTTCGACATCTCGCCTTACTTCGCGATCATCAAGCCGACCATCGAGATGGGCTTCGACTACAAGAACATCGCCTGGGCGCCGGCGGAGGCGGACGCCAGGTTATCGAAGCCGGGGCGGCCGGTTGTCAGGACCTAGGCGTGCAGGAGATGGTGCGGGCGGCCGTTTGGTGTCCTCGCAATCTCCGCCAACCAGATGATCGAGCAATTGTTCGGCGCGCTGCCGCAGTTCTTTAAGGATGAAGACCAGTTGCGGCGGCTTTGGAGCCAGCCGGCCACACGCAAGGCACTGCTGCAGGGATTGGCCGAAAAGGGATTTGGCTCGGATCAGCTCGCGGAAATCAGCCGGACTCATCAACGCGGAAAAAAGCGACGTCTATGACGTCCTCGCCTATATTGCGTTTGCGCTCACGCCCGTGACCCGCGCGGAACGTGTCGAGCGGCGCAAGCGCGCGATCTTCGCACAGTACAATGGAAGCCTTCAGTCGTTTCTGGAATTTGTGCTCGGCCAATACGTGAGTCAGGGTGTTGAGGAACTGGACCAGGAGAAGCTCGGCCATCTGCTCGAGTTGAAATATCACACGATTGATGACGCGGCAGAGCAGCTTGGAGGGGTTCCGAAAATTCGGGACACATTTCTGGGCTTTCAGCAGTACCTGTACATTGATGAACCTGCGAAAAGGGACTGACGCTTGGTCGATCGCAAGCACTCCGTCCTTCGGACGGCTGTGCGCGGGGGTGAGCGGGTGTGGTGGTTCTTCACACAAGTCTCTCCGCTGTCATTGCCGGGCATAGCCGTTCGAAGAACGGCGTGCTTGCACGCCTATGGCCCGGCAATCCATGACCCAGTGCCACATGCACAGTCGACCGTAAGGCTGCTCCGCGCCTTCGGCTCATCATGGATGCGCAAGCCCGCGCATGACCGAATAGAGCAGGATCGAGTTCAAATTGAATTGTCATGCCCGCGCTCGTCGCGGGCATCCACGGCTTAATGATCGTGAAAATTCAAAGACGTGGATGGCCGGGACAAGCCCGGCCATGACGACGTTGAGTGTCAACCTCAATGGATCATGCTCTATGTGGGGGGCTTCAACCAACGGTCACGATATCAAGTGGCTTGACTTTATTCCTATAGGATAGTAGTCACATCAGGTCCGGCTCAATCGAGGGGCGTCATCTAGAGGCGTCTGATGATGGAGCCGGATGCGGCGCCCGCGGGCGGGAGACGAACGCTCCTCCCAAGCACTCGGGCGGCGCCGGGGCTCCGCCCGGTGGCCAATAGGAGCCGCCTGCCAGGAGCTGGCTGACGCAGAGTACCGCCGGCAGCCTGCCGCAAGCGCCTGACGCTCAATGGCTACTCACAAGGGGCCGGCGAACGTGGGGAAGGAGCGGCAAGCCAAAGGCGCGAAAACGCAAAGCGCGGCCCGGCGCAGCAGTTCCGCTTCCGACATTGGGCGAAGCGGAAGAAGACGGCCGTAAATGAGCCCGGACATAAGACTGTCCGGGTGGCGCGCCGGGAGGCGCTTCCGCATCTTCGCAAGGAGATGCGGATATTGAACCGATTACGGCAGCGCCCCCTGGCGCGCCATCCCCTCACATCCGGAGGGGAGAGAGACAAAGGGAAGACGGGCCTGCCCGGGGCCTCGACAAAGAATACGGGCGGCGGAGCATTGGCTTGCCCGCCGAAGCTCGAAGTGGCTGTTCGAAAGGTGAAGGAGTGGCTGTCTGACAAGTGAATCTGAAACCGCGTGAGGATGGCGCGTGCCCCACACTCAGCGTCATGCGCGGGCTTGACCCGCGCATCCATGATGAGGTGCGCCAGGCAAAGCAGTACTGCCGTCTTGGCGGCACTGCCTCATGGATTGCCGGGTCATAGGCGTGCGAAAGCACGCCGTTCTTCGAACGGCTAAGCCCGGCAACGACAGCGGAGAGGTTGTGCAAAAGCTTCCGCCTCGATCCCCGCTGGAGCCTGTTCCCGCACAGGCGGGGGCGGGGATGAGCGGTAGTGGCAGAACCTGCATGGTCGCGAGATGCCGCACCAAGCAGTCTCAGCTATAAAGGTTTCCATGCGTGTGAACGGCAAGCCCTACCGGACAATCTGGCTGGCGGACGACGGCAGAACGGTCCGGATTATCGACCAGACGCTGCTGCCGCACCGGTTCGAGATCGTCGAGCTGCGCGATCTGGCTGCCGCCGTGACCGCGATCAAATCCATGCAGGTGCGCGGTGCACCTCTGATCGGCGCCGCCGCTGCTTACGGCATTTGCCTGGCGATGGCGGCCGACGCATCGGATCAATCGCTCGATCAGGCCTATGAGGCGTTGCTGGCGAGCCGCCCGACCGCCGTGAACTTGCGCTGGGCGCTCGATGCGATGCGGTCCCATCTACGCAACCGCCGGCGCGAGGAGCGTGTCGAGACAGCGTATCGACGTGCCGCGGAGATTTGCGATGATGACGTCGCGATCAATGCCGCCATTGCCGATCACGGCCTGGACATTTTGCGCGGCGCTGCCGCAAAAAAATCCGGCAAACTGAATGTGCTCACCCATTGCAACGCCGGCTGGCTTGCGACGGTCGACTGGGGCACGGCCCTGGCGCCAATTTACAAGGCGCATGACAGCGGCATGCCGGTTCATGTCTGGGTCGATGAGACGAGGCCGCGCAATCAGGGCATGAGCCTGACCGCGTGGGAGCTCGGTCAGCATGGCGTCGCCCACACTGTCATCGCGGACAATGCGGGCGGGCATCTGATGCAACACGGCATGGTCGATCTGGTCATGGTCGGAACGGACCGCACGACGGCGCGCGGCGATGTCTGCAACAAGATCGGCACTTATCTCAAAGCGCTCGCGGCCAAGGACAACAAGGTTCCGTTCTACGTCGCGCTCCCGTCGCCATCGATCGACTGGCTTATCGGTGACGGCATCGCAGGCATACCGATCGAGCAGCGCGATGCGTCGGAAATGTCCCGCATCAGCGGGCGTCTTCCTGACGGGGCAATCGTGCAGGTCGACATCGCGCCGGAAGGCAGCGCGATGGCCAATTACGCCTTCGACGTCACGCCCGCGCATCTTGTCACCGGGCTGGTGACGGAACGCGGGGTCTGCGAGGCCTCGTCGCAAGGATTGCGCCGGCTGTTTCCGGAAGCAGCTCGTACCGCCGGGAGCAAGGCCCATGCGTAATTTGTGGTCCGACCGGGACGCGCGAGCCGCGGTCAAAACCTATCGTGCACAGGGCGCCAACGAAGATCTGGCGCTGCGCACATATACGACACGTTTGCTTGGTGGTGATCCGCGCCTGGTCCAGCATGGCGGCGGCAATACGTCGGTCAAAACCGTCATGCGCGATGTTGCCGGTGAGACGGCAAAAGTTCTGTGCGTGAAAGGCTCAGGTGGGGATATGGCGACAATCGAGCCGCCGGGTTTGCCTGCGGTGCGGCTCGCCCCGCTGCTGAAACTCGTCGGTCTCAAGGCCCTCAGTGACGAAGAGATGGTTGCGATCCAGCGCGGCAACCTGCTCGACAGTGCCGCACCCAATCCGTCGGTCGAGACGCTCTTGCACGCGTTCATCCCGCACAAATTCGTCGACCACACGCATGCCAATGCGGTTCTTGCCTTGTGCGACCGGCCTGACGGCATGGCGCTCTGCCGGAAAGTCTATGGATCGCGTGCGGCCATCGTGCCGTACGTGATGCCGGGCTTCGCGCTCGCGCTGAAAGCCAAAGAGGTCTTCGACGCCCATCCGCAATGCGAAGGGTTGATCCTGCACAAGCATGGAATCTTCACGTTCGGCAGCAGCGCGCGCGAAGCCTACGACCGCATGATCGATCTGGTGAGTCGGGCGGAGCGGACACTGCGGGGAATGCGGCGGCGGCGTGCATTCTCCGTCAAGCTTCCGAAGACGCTGGCGACTGTCCCCGACATCGCACCGTTGCTGCGCGGCCTTGTCAGCGAGCCCGGGCTGCATTTTGTGCTGGCGCATCGTGCCGCCGGCGATGTCCTCACCTACGTCAATGGCCGCGATCTCGCGCGCTACAGCCGGCAAGGTCCGGTTACGCCCGACCATGTCATTCGCACGAAGCCGCGCCCGTTGATCTTGCCGGCGCCCGATGCGGGCAGACTGGGCGCGTTTGCCATGACCACCCGCAAGGCCGTTGATAAATATCAGGCCGAATATCGGCGCTACTTTGCGCGGCACAATGCACGCGCCGTTCCGAAAAAACGGCCGCTCGATGCGATGCCGCGCGTCATTCTGGTGCCGGGCGTCGGCCTGTTCGGTGTCGGGGCAACCGCAAAAGATGCGAGCGTTGCCGCCGACGTTGCGGAAACCACGATTTCGGTGATTTCGAACGCGGAGAGGGGCGGGCGCTTCGAGAGCATTTCCGAGCGCGACCAGTTCGAGATCGAATACTGGTCGCTCGAGCAGGCAAAGCTTGCGGGCCGAAAGCAGCTACTGTTGCAGGGACACGTCGTCGTCATCACCGGCGGTGCCGGGACGATCGGGCTTGCCACGGCGGCGGCCTTTCGCGCGCGCGGTGCCGAAGTTGTTCTTCTTGATGTTGACGCGGCGCGTACCAAGTTCGCCGCCAAACCCCTCAATGCGCTCGGCATCGGCTGCAACGTGATCGACCGGCGGTCGGTTGCCGCGGCCTTTGATTCCGTCATCGCCGCATATGGCGGGGTGGACATTCTGGTTTCGAATGCCGGTGCCGCCTGGCATGGCCGGATCGGCGATGTCGACGACGCAACGCTGCGGAAAAGCTTCGAGCTCAACTTCTTTGCGCACCAGTACGTCGCGCAGGCAGCAGTGCAGATCATGTGCCGGCAAGGCACTGGGGGTGTGCTGCTGTTCAACGTCTCCAAGCAGGCAATCAATCCGGGTCCCGACTTCGGTCCTTACGGGCTGCCAAAGGCCGCGACCCTGGCCCTGATGCGCCAGTATGCCGTGGACTATGGCGGCGACGGCATCACCTCCAACGCCGTCAATGCCGACCGCATTCGTTCCGGATTACTGACAGAGGCCCTGATCAGGAAACGCGCAAAGGCGCGTGGCGTGACTGAGCAGGGCTATCTCGCGGGCAATCTGCTCGGCCGCGAGGTTCTGGCCGAAGACGTTGCGGAGGCGTTCGTCAGTCTTGCGCTGGCGCGCAAGACGACAGGCGCCGTTTTGACTGTCGACGGCGGGAATATTGCCGCTGCTCCGCGTTAGCAAACCGCAGAATCCGCGGGTCTTTTCCATTGCCGCGATTCCGCCGATTTTGGTTCCCACCGTCCTGCCGCTGCATATGCAGCATATTGGAGCGGAGGTGGGCTCATGAGTGTCTGGTCGAACGGCAAATCTACATTGTTGTGTTTTGGCACGGTGGTGCTCATGACGGGCATTGCCGCTGCGAAGCCGGCCTACGTTGCGTCAACCGTCAACTTGCGCGCGGCGCCCGGCACCGGCAGCGAAATCGTCGCCAAGATTCCCGGCGGCAGCCTGGTCGATGCCTCAGCGTGCGACGGCGGCTGGTGCGAGATCGCCTGGCAGGACAAGAAAGGGTTTGCAATCCAGTCCGCGCTCGACATGAGCGGCCGCGTGCCGCAGCAGCGCGCGGCGGCGGTCGCACCGCGGCCTGCCTATCGGCAGGGTCCGGGTGTGGTTGAAGGCCCTGAGGTCGTCGAAGGCCCGGTCTACTACGATCCGCCGGCGGTTGTTTACTACGGCGGCCCGTACTATCGCCCATACTACCGCCCGTATGGGGGCTGGCGGCGTCACTGGTGGTGACGGCTATTTCGTCTGATTGCCGCTACCGAACGCAAGCGAGAGTACAATAAGCGTCGCAAAATAAGCGGCGATAGCGGCCGGTATCGCCAGATACAGCTTTACGCCGAATTGCTGCTCAAGCCCGAAAAGAACCGCGGCCCCAACCAGCACCGCGGCGAAACGGATCATGCGATCGCGATTCATGCGCGCCGTTGCCTAGCGCTTGCCGTCGTTCGGCGCACGCATGTTGGCCCACGGGTCGGTGCGTGCCGTGGCCGTGTCGCCTTGCTTGCGTGAGCGTTCCATGGCTCGCTTGTATTGCTGATCGAGCTGCTTGGCCTCCTGTTGCTTTTCCCTTTCCATGATGGTGAGAGGGTCACTGTCACCCTTTTGCGCGAAAGCAGGCGCGGTCAGGATGCCTAACGCGACAGTCGTCAAAACAAGCCTTTTCATGAATGGGCGCTCCCAAGCGTGTCCCCAAAAAGAAAGTAACACGGCAACAAAGGCCGCTCAATCTTGCGGAATCCTTGCATAATTCGTGCTCTAACTTGATATAAGGCCTTCCGGAACCGACCGGAGCCTCTACCCATGTCGCTGTCGCATCACACGCCGACGCTCACAATTTCCAGTTGTCCGCGACACGACTGGACGCGTGAAGAGGTGCGAGAGCTGTTCGCACTTCCGTTCCCGGAATTGGTTTTTCGCGCGGCGCAGGTTCATCGTGAAAACTTCGACCCTTCCGAAGTCCAGATCTCGACGCTGCTGTCGATCAAGACGGGCGGTTGTCCTGAGGACTGCGCCTATTGCCCGCAATCGGCGAAATTCGACACCGGCGTACAAGCCGAGAAACTGATGGACCTTGCTGCCGTCCTCGCTGAGGCGCGTGCGGCGAAAGCTGGCGGCGCGTCGCGCTTCTGCATGGGCGCCGCGTGGCGCTCGCCCAAGGATCGCGATCTCGACAAGGTTTGCGCGATGGTCGAGGGCGTGAAGGCGCTCGGGATGGAGACCTGCGTTACGCTCGGCATGTTGACGAGCGATCAGGCGCAGCAGCTGAGGGACTGTGGTCTCGACTATTATAATCATAACCTGGATACGTCGCCGGAGTATTACGGCGAGATCATCACCACGCGCACATATCAGGACAGGCTCGATACGCTCGATCACGTGCGCAACGCCGGAATTCACGTCTGCTGCGGCGGGATTGTCGGGATGGGTGAGGGCCTGGAGGACCGCATCGGCATGGTTGCGACGCTTGCCAGCCTGCCCGTGCATCCGGAAAGTGTCCCGATCAACATGCTGGTGCGCGTGGAAGGGACGGCGTTGGCCTCCACCGCAGCGCTCGATCCGCTCGATTTCGTCCGTACGATTGCGGTAGCGCGTATCTGCATGCCGGCCTCGATGGTACGGCTGTCGGCGGGCCGTGAAGACATGAGCGAGGAGACACAGGCACTTTGCTTCCTCGCCGGCGCCAACTCGATCTTCTACGGGCCGAAGCTGCTCACGACGCCAAATCCCGGCCGCGACCGCGACATGGCGCTGCTCGACAAGCTCGGCATGCGACCGATGGACTAGGTGAGGCTGCGCACGAGCGCGAGGCCACCGAACAGGCCGCCGATCGACAGAACAACCGACAGCAGCACATAAAGCGCGGCCAGACCTAGCTCGCCGCGCTGGTAAAGCAGCGCCACATCCAGCGAAAACGTCGAGAAGGTCGTGTAGCCGCCGAGAATGCCGGTTGTGAGAAACAGTTGCCAGTGCTGCGGGATGCCGCTCTTGAACGCGAACCATGCGATGAGCAGCCCCATGACGAGGGAGCCACTGACATTTTCGAACAAAGTTGCGTAGGGAAATGCCGTGCCGACGAGGCGCGCGAAGGCGAGATTGAATCCGTGACGCAACGCGGCGCCGATGCCCCCGCCGATAAATACGATCAGAAAACCCATCGATCAGATCTCCTCTGTCTCAGGGCATGGAAAAACCGCCCTGCGGCGGACAGATTCCTACCGCCCTGTTGCACGGTAGGAGTTATCAGCCCCTTTCGGGCGGTTCTCGGGGGACCCCATCCCCATCGCGGCGAAGTTACCGGCGACGCATTGCAGGGTCAACCGGGAGGCGGCAGACATTCCGATCCGAGTCGATTAGTGTGCGCGCCACTTTGAGCACGCCACCCCCATCACGTCGCCGTCGCCGCGCCTTCGACTGGTCGACGGCGGTCATTGCCGTCCTTGCCTTCACTGCCGCGGCTACAGTCTATCTGCGCGACGGTCGCCAGCACTTTCTCGATGTTCTTGTCAGCGACGTTTCGCTCTTTGGCGAAATGCTGCCGAAGGTGCTGGCCGGTTGCCTGATCGGCGCCTTCGTCACCTTGCTGTTGCCGCGCGAGATGGTGGCACGCTGGGTTGGCCATGAGTCTGGATTTACCGGGCTGCTGATCGCCGCATTTTTCGGATTTCTGCTGCCCGGTGGGCCCATCACGATCTATCCGGTTGCCGGCGCTTTTCTCGTGATGGGCGCTGATGCCGGCGCCGTGGTCGCATTCATCGTCAGCTGGACACTCATCGGCTATACGCGTGCGCTGGTCTGGGAATTGCCGTTCTTCGGCGCAGACTTTGTGATCTGGCGGATGATCGCCGCGATCCCGCTTCCGATCATCGCCGGTCTGCTTGCCCGCATCGCCGTCCGCGCCGGCTTTCAGTATCGCGACGAAGTCAAATGACGCTCGCCATCAACATTCTGCTGTGGCTGGTCGTCGGTGTTCTGGCGTTCATTGCTGCCACGCGCGGACGCGTTTTGCTGGATGACGGCATGCGAGCCGGCGTCATGGAGTTCATCCTGCTGCTGCCGCGCATCGGCATCGGAGTCGTCGGTTCGGGGTTTGTCGCGGAAGCGCTGCCGAACGAATGGATCGCACCGTGGCTTGGTCCGGAATCGGGTCTGCTCGGCATCGTGATCGCGACGCTGGGCGGCGCGCTCACACCGGGTGGACCGGTTGTCGGGTTCTCCATCGGCGCGGCGGCGCTCAAGAGCGGAGCCGGCGCGCCACAGGTGATCGCCTATTCGACCGCCTGGGCCTTGTATGCGATCCACCGCCTGGTGATCTGGGAAGTGCCAATGATGCCGGCGCGCGTCGTTTGGTTGCGCGCACTGGTGTCGCTGCCGCTGCCGTTCATGGCCGCAGGGCTCGCCATTCTGCTCGGACGGCCCTGACTTCGCCAAAGGTGGCATTTTCCGCAGGTATTCCCCGGCTTTAGCCCGTGCTAGCGTCCGCCCGAAGGCGGGGAACACCGCTGCCAGGCGAGGGGACGATGGCGGAAGAACGCGACGGCGGGCGCAGGCTCGGAGGTCATCTCCGAAGAGCAGCTGCGCAAGGCCGAAGAATACGTTCAGCAGGAAGAAGGCGCCGCCAACCGGCTTTCGGGCTGGGTCGGCATCGTCGTGACCGGAATCGCGATTGCGATGTCCCTGTTCCACCTTTATGCCGCCTACGACATCGTGCCGACGATCCCGCTGCGTTACACGCACGTTGCCTTCGTGCTGCTGTTGAGTTTCCTGCTGTTTCCGCTCTCTGCACGCTTCCGCAACCGCATCCAGTGGTTCGACGTCATCCCGCCACTGCTCGGCATTGCCACCATCGTCTATGCGCTCGCGCAAGGCGACGATTTCACCGACCGCGCTGCAGTACCGGAAAAATGGGACGTGATCCTTGGTGCCATCTTCATCGTGCTGGTGCTCGAAGCGGCGCGACGCACGACTGGCTGGGTGATGCCGTTCGTGGCCGTGTGCTTTATTCTCTACGCCTATTTCGGTCCCGATCTGCCGCCACCGTGGACTCACCGTGGCTATGACATATCGCGCCTGGTCGGCCACCTGTTCATCACGCTCGAAGGCATCTTCGGCGTTCCGATCGATGTGTCGGCGACGCTCATCATCATGTTCACGATCTATGGTGCCATTCTGCAGCACTCCGGCGCCGGAAAGTTCTTCATTGATTTCTCGCTCGGAGTTATGGGCGGCAAGCCGTCGAGCGCCGGCCGCGCGATCGTGGCATCCTCGTTTTTGCTCGGCGGCCCGTCCGGTTCAGGCGTTGCAACCACGGTGATGATCGGCACCGTCGCCTACCCGATGCTGGCGAAAGCCGGGTTTGAGAAAAACGCTGCCGGCGGCTTGCTCGCGGCCGGTGGGCTCGGCGCCATCATTTCTCCGCCCGTGCTGGGTGCGGCGGCATTTCTGATCGCCGAGTTTCTCAAGATCAGCTACCTCGACGTGATCTGGATGGCGACCATCCCGACCTGCCTTTACTACCTGTCGCTGGTGTTCATGGTCGAACTCGATTTGTTGCGGTTCGGTGCGCACGAGGTCGAGTTCAAGCCCGAGATGACCGTGTGGGAAATGACGAAGCGTTACGGCTTCCATTTCGTCTCGTTGATCGCGGTCGTGGTCTTCATGGTCATCGGCTATTCGCCGATGCTCTCGGTGTTCTATGCGACAATTCTCGCCTTCGCGATGAGTGCGCTTGCTCCGGATACCGCCCTTGGCCCGCGGCGGCTGTTGATCTCCATTCTCGTGATCGGTGCGGGCGCTGCCGCGCTGTTCACGATTACGCCGATCGGCGGGACGGCGTTCTCGACGGAGTTTGAGTCTTATTTCGCCCTGCTGATTTTGGTCCTGATCGGCGTGCTTGCTTTTCTTGGATTGACGTCGTTCGGCCAGGTCCTGGTGCCGGAGTCAAAAAAGCTCACGGCCGCCTTGTCGGATGGTTCGATCGGTGTGCTTAGCGCGGCGACGACCTGCGCAGCTGCCGGCATCATCGTCGGCATTGTCACGCTGACAGGCCTTGGGCTGAAGTTCTCTTCGATCGTGATCGATTTGGCCGGCGGCAGTCTGTTGTTGACCGCCATCTATACTTGTCTTGTGGTCTGGATCATCGGCCTCGCAGTGCCGGTGACCGCGTCCTACATCATCTGTGCGGTCATCGCCGCGCCGGCCCTTACGAAGCTTGGCGTGCCGGATTTCGCGGCCCATATGTTCATCTTCTACTATGCGGTGCTCTCGGAAGTTTCGCCACCGACCGCATTGTCGCCCTTCGCAGCCGCGGCGATCACCGGCGGCGATCCTTACATCACTACCATGCAGGCGTGGAAATATACTTTGCCGGCGTTTCTGGTGCCGTTCGTTTTCGTGCTCGACCCGCAAGGGATCGGATTGCTGATGAAGATTCCGAAGGATGGATCGGTCTACGACATCATCTGGATCACGCTGAAAACCGCCATCGGACTGGGTGCGCTGGCGGCGGCCGCACAAAATTGGGCATTGCGGCGGAATACCAAGGCCGAACGGTGGTTATGGATGCTGGCAGGCCTTCTGCTGGTGTTCCCGAGCCTGCTGGAGGGCCTGGCCGAGACTTTGACCGGTTTCGACGTGCCGTATCCTGCGCCGTTTGGCCTCGCTTTGACGGCGGCGCTGCTATTGAAACAGAAATTCGTTCCGGCGAGACTTGCGGCATAAGGTGGACAAGAACAGAAACGACCAAGGAGAAGACGATGTTGAAACGTGGAATGAGCAGGCGGCGTAAGCTCGGGCTGGCAGTATTGGCGCTGGCCACCACGGTTGCCGCCGGAACGGTGTTCGCGCAGCAGCGCGCAATCTCGATCGCGACCGGCGGCACCGGCGGTGTCTACTATCCGCTCGGCGGGGGTCTCGCCAATGTGCTCTCGAAAACGCTGCCGGGGATCCAGGCTACCGCAGAAGTCACGGGCGGGTCGGTCGACAATCTCAAACTGATCAATGCCGGACGCAGTGAGCTCGCGTTCTCGATGGTCGACGCGGCGCTCGACGCGTACAAGGGCCAGGAAAAATTCAAGGGCACCGAAGTGCCGGTCCGCACGCTGATGGTGCTCTATCCGAACCAGATGCACGTCGTGACAATCGAAGGGACGGGCATCGAAAAAATGGCCGACCTCAAGGGCAAGCGCGTTTCGACGGGTTCGGGCGGCAGCGCCACCGAGGTGATGGCCTTCCGCGTGATCGAGGCTGCCGGCCTCGACAGGGATAAGGATATGAAACGCGAGCGCCTTGGCGCGGCTGAATTCGGTCAACGCGATCAAGGATCACAAGATCGACGCGTTCTTCTGGGTTGGCGGTCTTCCCACGTCTTCCGTAACAGACCTTGGCGCTACACCCGGCGTGAAGCTCAAGCTCATCGACCACGCCGATCTTGCCGACAAAATGAACGCCAAATATGGCAACCTCTATGCGGCAAGCACGATAAAGGCCGGTACTTATCCGGGACAGACAACAGATAACAAGAACACCGTCGTGTGGAACATCCTGGTCGCCAACGCCAAGATGTCCGACCAGGATGCCTACAACATCGTCAAGACTGTCTTTGATAAGAAGGCGGACCTCGTCGCGGTGCACGGTGAGGCAAAAAACTTCACGCTCGAAAACCAGGTGAAGTCCTATTCGCCGATCCCGTGGCATCCGGGCGCGGTGAAGTACATGACAGAGCACGGCGTGAAAATGTAGCGCGCCCTCCGCGTTGTTTGTTACGAGGCCGGCGCCAACTGTGCCGGCCTCGTTTGTTTTGGGAGCGCGATACAGGCGAAATAGGCGAGAGCGCTCAGGCAGGCGATGCAGAAGCTCACCGGCCAGTCGGTGTAAAAAGCCATGGTCAGGCCGAGCCATGCCTCGCAGATGGCCAGTGTTGCCGATACGAACAACCCGCTCCAAAGTCCCGTCGTTACGCGTTGCGCCGCGGCTGGCGGTCCGACCATCAGCGTGAAGACCAGCAGAACGCCGACAATCTGCGCACATACCGACACAGCCAAAGCGACGACGGCAAGGAAGGCGATGGACACAACGCGCAGAGGAACGCCTTTGGCCTCCGCCAGTTCCGGCTGAAGACTCGAGAAAACCAAGGGCCGCATGATGAACGCGAGCGCGGCGAGCGTTATCGCGCCAAGCAAGGCGAGCGTTGCAATCATCGCGTGATCGACCGCGAGCACGTTGCCGAACAGGAGCGCGGTTGCCTGCGTCGCGAATGACGTGTGGTAGTGCAGGAACAGCAGGCCAAAGCCCAACGCCAGAGCAAGGACGACACCAATCGCCACATCGCGGTTGCTGATCCTGTCGCTCAGGGCGCCCATGACAATTCCGGCAGCGAGGGTGAACGCGATGAGTCCCCAAAGCGGCGCAAGGCCGACAAGACCGGCCCCGGTCGCGCCCGCAAAGCCGACATGCGACAGCGCGTGTCCGGCGAAGGTCTGCCCGCGCATGACCAGGAAATAGCCGACGATGCCGGAGACCACGGCGGCGATGCCGGCGGCGGCGAACGCATTGATCATGAAGTCGTAGGCAAACATGTCAGTGATGATGGTGGCGGCCGTGCTCATGGTGGTGATCATGGCCATGATCGTGGAGATGATCGGTACGCTCGACATCCAGCCCCCGCGACATCACAAAAATATGCCCGCCGGCCCGGAGCACCTGAATTTCAGTGCCGAAGAGCTTCGACAATATCGGGGCTGTCACGACCTCCTCGACCGAGCCAAGCACGGCGTGTCCGTTGCCGAGATAGAGCACGCGGTCGAGCGTCCCGAGTAGCTGATTGAGCTCATGCGCGCTGAACAGCACAGTGATCTTCCGCTCGTGGCAAACCCTGCGCACGACATCGATCGCGATTTCCTGACGGCGGGCGTCGAGGCTGATCAATGGCTCGTCAAGGAGCAAAAGCTTAGGCGAGCCGATCAACGCCTGCGCGAGCAACAGCCGTTGCCGTTCGCCTCCGGACATTTCGGAGAGCGGACGATTTGCAAGCTCACGGGCCCCAACCGCCTCGAGCGTTTCCTCAACCATGAGCCGGTTGCGGCGGGTGTTGAGCGCAAGCCCCCAGCGTTCGCCGTTCAGGGAGCCGGCAATCACGTCTCGGCCGCGAATGCGAAGATCCGGCAATACCGTGCGCAGCTGCGGGAGATAACCGATTGCCGGATTTCCGCATTCCGGCGCTTGCCCGAAAACTTTTATCCGGCCTGCGCTGGGCGCCAACAGCCCGAGGATTGCACGCATCAATGTGGTCTTGCCGGCCCCGTTCGGGCCGAGCACACCGATGAACTCGCCTGCCTCGATGTTGAAGCTGACGTCCGACAGGACCGCGTGGCCGCCAAGCTGAAGCGTCACATGCTCGAAGCCGATGGCGCTCACGAATTCGGTCCACTCAATGCCTTGTCGATGGCGTCGAGCTCGCCAAGCAGCCAGTCCTGGAATTTGACGTTCGGCGGCATGGTCTCGGTGACGCCGACCACCGGAATTCTGGCCCGCCCGGCAATGTCGCGCAGCCGTTCGGTCAGTTTCTCCGACACCTGGCTGTTATAGATCAGCAGCCTGACCTTGCGCTCCTTGAGGTCATTTTCGAACGCCGCGACGTCGCGCGCACTCGGCTCGGTGTCGTTCATCATCGCCAGCTGGAAGCGTTCGTTGCGCATGGTCAGACCGAGCGCCCGCGCCATGGGGCCGAACACCGGCTCGGTCGCGGTGACCGACGCTCCACCATGTTTCGCTTTCAACTGCGCAACCCGCTGCGCGACCTGATCGAGCGCGGCGAGCGTGGTCTTGAGCCGCGCGCTGTAATCGGCGGCATGCGCGCTGTCGGCCTTGCCAAGCGCGTCGGCGATGGCTGCCGCCATTGCCGGCATTGTCGCAGGGTCGTACCAGAGATGCGGATTGTCCCCGGGCTTATAACTCGTGAGCCGCGCGGCGTTGATCACGGTCCGGTTGCGCCGTGGCCCTGCAGCCAGGAGCGTCTCCATCCAGGAATCGTAGTTGGCCCCGTTGAGGATCACGATCTGCGCCGCCGCGATCTGGCGCACAACGCCTGGTGTGGTCTCGAACAAATGCGGGTCCTGGTCGGGCCTGTTCATGATGCTGACAACCGAAACCCGGTCGCCGCCGATCTGGCGTGCAATGTCTCCGTAGAAATTCTCGGCGGCCGCGACGGTAATTTGACCTTCGGCGGCGCGCACCGGCACGGCCTGCACGAGAGGCAATGCGACAAGCAAGGCGAGTCCGGCCACGGCTCTTTTCATGGAAAATCTGACTTCCTGACAAGTCCTTAGATGTAACATTATAACATTTTGCCCGCAAGCCGGCGCCTTGCTTGGCTAGCGACAAATGAGGTCAGGAGTTGGCTTTGGTTACGCCGCGGACCATCCAGAACCGGAACATGCGGCGTGCCGTGGCGACCGAAAGCTTGATGAAGTCGGCACGGGCCTGGCTCAGTTCGGTGGTTGATGCCTCATAGGAGGAGAAGCGCGCCTTGAGGACTGCATTGAATGTCGGCCATCGGAACTCGGCCGCCTTGCAGGTCACCAGAACGCCATCATAACGCGCGTTCTGCATAAGCTTCTCAACGAGATCGGTAGGTGCAGCACAGATGCGCGCCAGCCCTGCGACCATTTCCTCGTACTTGCCGTCGGCCGCAAAGCCAGCAATCGCAATTTCATTGAGACGGCCTTGTTCCTGTATCCTGTCGATCACCGCCACCGCGCGGCTGAAATCCCGCGGCGCGGCGGCTTTACGCATGACTTTGTCGGATATCGACGCCAGGACCTGCTGGATTGCAGCCTGACCTTCCGGAGGCACAACCGAAAGCAACCGCGCCCGCACTGCTTCTGTCGCCTTTGACATCAGGCTCTGTAGCAGCTGCGGCGGCATGTCCAGGCGGACGCCAAGATTTTCCGCGAGCTGCTCGTCGGTCTCAGCGCGCGTCGCGAGCGTTTCGTAGCCATGCTCGGAAAAAGCTGCGCCTTGGTTCTGTGACAGCTTGCGGACGACGGTCGTATCTCCACGCTGTATCAGAATGTCGGTGACCGCCGCGACGAGACGCTTGCGTTCGGAAATCGCACCCAGGTGGCCCTGACTTTTCAGTTCGGCAATCTCAACAAGGTCGCCATCGGTCAGCTGTGGTGACTGCGCCAGGACTGGACCGGCGACGCTGATTTCATCATGGCGCGACAAAGTGCGAATGACGCCGTTGGGCGCGTTGCCGATCGGTGCGAGCCTGGCCCCGAGTTCGGCAAGCGCGTCGGTCTCAACCTGATGGACGAGGTGAGCAAGCACGTCGTCAAACACGCCGACCTGCTCGTGATTGAAGCTTTCCGCGTTGCCGAGAAATAGGTCGGTCACTCGCCTGAGAATTTCAGTGCGACGATCGCTCGAGCCCGCGGCCAGAACATCCTCGAGCTCTTCAATGACGGAGGCAGCCTGCGGCATTCTTGTCTGGGCAGGACTTCTTCCTGCCGCCTTCCACTGATCGCCTGGGTCGCCCCCAAACGCACGCAGGCACCTTATCGGCGGGCCGTAAAGCTAAGGTAAAGTTGGCACGCCACCGGGATCGGCCGAAAGGACAATGACTTTCGGGTTCCGCGCAGTCGCTATGAGGACGAGACCATCTGCACCAAGCGCACGGTTAAGTGTGCCTTAATACTCTACTGAGCGGTGATATTGCCTTCCTTGACCACCCGACCCCATTTCGCGATTTCTGATTTGATGTAGTCGCCGAATTCGGAGGTCGTCATGGTGACGGTGGTCGCGCCCTCGCGCTCGAATTGAGCCTGCAATTCGGGGGCTTTCAACGAGGCTTGGCTCGCCTTGTACAACCTTTCGAGCAATGGCGCGGGAAGCCCCGCAGGCGCGGCGAGCCCCCACCAGTTGTCAGCAACGTAGCCGGGCACACCCGCCTCGGAGATCGTCGGTACATCGGGCAGAACCGAGGTGCGTTTCGCGCCACCTGTGCCCAGCGCCTTGAGCTGGCCGGACTTGATGAACGGCGTGGTCTGGATCAGCGACGAGAACATGATCTTCACGTGGCCGCTGATCACATCCTGCATGGCCGGACCGCCGCCTTTGTACGGCACGTGTACGATGTTGACGCCGGCAGTGATCTTGAACAGTTCTCCGCCAAGGTGCTGAAAGCTGCCGACGCCGGCCGAGGCATAGTTGAGCTCACCTGGTTTCTGCTTGGCGAGCGCAACCAACTCCTTGACGGAATTCACCGGGAGCGTCGGATTGATCGCCAGCACATTCGGTCCGGTTGCAAAAATCGAAATCGGCGTGAACGACTTGATCGGATCGTAGTTGAGCTTGTGCAATGCCGGATTGACCGCATGCGCAATCGAAATAATACAGAGCGTGTAGCCGTCTGGTGCGGCGGTCGCGCAAGCCTCGGTACCGATCACCCCGCCGGCGCCACCGCGATTGTCCACGAATACCTGTTGGCCGAGCTGGATGCTGAGTTGCTGTGCGACGAGCCGCGCCACGACGTCATTGCTGCCACCCGGCGGGAATGGAACGATCAGGCGCACCGGGCGGTTCGGGTAGTCATCGGCAAAGGCGCTTGGCACGAGCGCCAAAGCAAGCACCAAGACAAGCACGCTGAGCGCAAGTAATCGTGACAGAAATTTCGGCATTTGCTCCCCCGGTCTTTTACTCAGTGCCAATACGGCGGGTAGTCGGTACTCTTCTGTTCTGCATCGAGGCGACGCAGCATGGCCGGCCATTCCAGAATGCCGTAAGTTCGCCGCGTGCCCGGCTGATACATGTGCGCCGTGTGCGCGAGGACGTTTTCGCCGGGCATCGTGAGCTCGGTACGCGCGGCCATCGCGTCGACCTGCGAACGGCACGACAACTCCAGCTGATACATCGTGTTGAAGGCTTGCTGGACGGTGGCACCACAGGTCAGCAGCCCATGGTTGCGCATAATGAGTGCTTCGTGCGGCCCAAGATCGCGAACCAGGCGCTCGCGCTCGTCGAGTTCAACCGCCGGGCCCTCGTAGTCGTGATAGCCGATGTGCTCGACAAAGCGAATCGAGGTTTGCGACAGCGGCAACAGCCCGCATTTCATCGCGGCGACAGCCATGCCGGCTCGCGTATGTGTGTGCAGGATGCAGGCGACGTCGGGCCTTGCCTTGTGAATTGCGCCGTGGATCACGTAGCCTGACTTGTTGATGTCGTAATCTGTGTCCGGCTTCCAGATGATGTCGCCGTCAACATGGATCTTCACGAGGCTGGAGGCCGTGATCTCCTTGTAGAGCAGGCCATAGAGATTGATCAGCAGCACGTCCTCCTCACCGGGAACGCGCGCCGTGATGTGGTTGTAGATGAGGTCGGTCATTCCGTAGACCTCGATGAGGCGGTAGCAGGCTGCGAGATCGAGCCGCGCCTGCCATTCCTGCGCAGACACCCGATCCTTGATCGACGGGAAGTTGGTCGAATAATTCATAAGTTCCGCTCTCGCATGGTTGAGCGATACCGTACCCGGACACCAAGAATAACGTCAGGGACGGAATTGGCTAGCCCATCCGCTAAACTGGAGCGGACACCTTAACTGCGATGCAAGGATTTCTGCGTACGCAAGACTTTCATGTCGACACTGTTGCGGCACAGGAAATCCACGTTCCAACGCGCCATAGTGACGTGTCGCAAATGCGCGGCGCTCATTCCGGTTCACAAACTGACTGCACTGGCGGACGAACTTTCATTGCGTTGTCCGAAATGCGGTGACCGCGGATTCTACGCAAAGCGGTCGATTGTCATGGAAGAATTGCCCGAGCGGCGACGAAAGCCGCGACCGTAGCCCGCTGGTTTTGGTCCCGAAGTCAAGTTCGCTTGTGTCCTCCCGCATTCCAGCCGAGCGGCGCGAGATATTTTTCACCGACCTCGTTCGGCTCCGGTTCGATCGGAGTCGCCATCGTTACGTTCCACCGCGAAAGGAAGCCGGCGACCGCGATGACGCCGACAAGTTCGACGATCTGGTCTTCGCTCCAGTGCCGGCGCAGCTCAAAAAACGTTTGCTCCGTTACTGCGTTTGGCGTCGAGCTGGCTGACACCGCAAGATTCAATGCCGCGCGCTCGGCGTCGTTGAACAGGCGACTCGTCTTGTAGTCGTGTACCGCCGCCAGCTTGGCCGGGTCTATCCCGAAATGCAGCGCGCCGCTCGCGGTATGCGCCATGCTGTAAGGATCGTTTGCCGTGCGGCTTGCCGCGTGCGCAACCAGCCGCTTGAATCCACGGTCGACCTTGCTGTCGGGGTCCCAGATCGCCCGTTGTATCTGCACGAAAGCCTTCGCAAGCTTGGGCTTGCGCTGCATGGTGAGCACGCTGTTGGGCACGAAGCCCAGCGACTTGAAGAAGGAATCGAACTGCTCCTTCAGCTCCGGCGATGTCTCGGGCGGCAGCGGATCGAGACGCTGCGACTCACTTTCCCGTTCATACGCGGGCCTACATTCTGCAGGAGCAGCAGCAGGCCGCCGACGACCCCGATATTGGCGACCATGCCGTTCTGCATGCCGATGCGCATCGGCGGAACATCCACCTCCCAGAAGCGCAGCAGCAGCAGCGAGGCCACGACCGTGAACACGATCAGGCAGGATCACGCCGATGTCGGCATGCCAGTTGAGCAGCATCAGGGCGCAGGCGACGAACTCCATGGTCTGACCGACCCAGAACGTCACCTTGGGAAGCGGCGCCTTGAATTTCGTCAGCCGCGTGATGTGGTCCTCGACGTGGAATTTCTGCAGGTTCCGGATACCGATGATCAGGAACAGCGCGACGATCAGCAGGCGTCCGGCGGTGTCGAGCATCGACGCGTCGTTTGGATAAAGTCCGTGCATTGTTCGCCTCCCTTGAGATTTCTATGTTCAGTCCTGAACATCGTGTTGGGCAGGAACAGCGCGAGCTGCGGAAAGATCAGCAGCAGCACGATCAAGCAGACCCATGGCGTACCAGAACGGCCAGATGCCGCGGAAGATCGTGTACATCGGCACGTCCGGCACGATGCCCTTGACGATGAACACGTTCAGTCCGACCGGAGGGCTCAGGATTCCCATCTGGATGATGAGGACGGCGACGACGCCGAACCAGATCATGTCGACGCCGAGCGCCTTGAGCACCGGCATCACCACCGGCAGCGTCAGGATCAGCATGGAGATGTCCTCCATGAACGTGCCGAGCAGCAGGTAGGTGATGATGATGATGATCAGCGATTCCGGTCGTACCCAGATCGAAGCCGAGCAGGAAGCTGCACGACGATCTCGGGCAGTTGCGACAGCGTCATGAACGGGATGAACACATAGGCGCCCATCAGGATCAGGAAGATGGTGGCGCTGGTCCGCATGGTCTGCAGCACGATCGCCTTGCAGCACCGGCCAGCTCAGCTTGCGGCGCAGCGAGCGCGACCAGCAGCGTGAAGCAGGCGCCGAAGCCGGACGCCTCGATCGGCGTGAACAGGCCGACATACATGCCGCCGATGGTCACGAACGATGACGAGGAGGATGGGGATTCGACTGCTTGAGCGTCGCCATGCGCTCGGCCATGGAGGCGCGCGGGCCGGCGGGTCCGGCGCTCCGTGCCGACGCCAGGTGACGATCTGGATGGTGATGAGGAACAGGACCGTGAGGATGATGCCGGGAATGACGCCGGCCAGGAACAGCCGTCCGATCGCCTGCTCGGTCAGGAGCCCGTAGATGACGAGGCCGGCGCTCGGCGGGAAGATGAAACCCATGGTGCCGCCGGAGGCGACCGTGCCGGTCGCGAGCGCGTCGTCGTACTTGAAGCGCTTCATCTCCGGCAGCGCGACGCGCCCCATGGTGACGGCGGAGGCGGCGGCCGAGCCGCACAGCGAGGCGAAGAAGGCGCAGGCGATGATCGTCGCCGACGCAAGTCCGCCGCGGATATGACCGACCCAGGCATAGGCGGCGTTGTAGAGATCGCGGCCCATGCCGGAGGCACCGGCGATGTTGCCCATCAGGACGAACATCGGGATGACGGTGAGCTGATAGAAGCTCGCGATCGCGAAGGTTTCCGAGCTGAGCGAGGGCAGCGCATGGGTCCAGCCGCGGATCGCCACCGTGCCGAGGAAGCCGGCGGTGAGCATCGACAGCCCGACCGGCATCCGCAGGATGAACAGCGCGAACAGCGCGACGATACCGGCGAGGCCGATCGCGGTGTCGGTCATTCCGGGCTTCCCATCGCGCGGCTTTCGTCGATCAGCAAGGGAACCTGGCCGCGGCGAGCCAGCACGAAGACTTCGACGATCAGCACAGCGGCATAGAGGCCGACGCCGACGGACGAGCGCCTTGTAGATCGGCTCGAACGGGATGTTCAGAAGTTGCGTGCTTTCGCCGAGCCGGCCGGCGGTGCGTTCCGGTGACGAACAGCCGCCACGACCAGATCGCGGTGATGCCGGCGGCGAGCGTCTTGATGCAGAGGCCCGAAACCCACTCGAACTGCGGACCGACCACGGTGGTGACCATGTCGGCGGTGACGTGCGCGCCGGTGCGCCCGCCGTAACCGATGGCGCAGGACACCGCGAGTACCAGCAGCACGATCGACAGGTCGAGCGAGCCGTCGAGCGGCGCTGTTGAACACATAGCGGCCGGTCACGTCGACGATGATGACCGTCATCAGGATCGCCAGCACCGCGCCGCCGCAATAGAGCGCGACGGCGCGGACAATCTTGTCGATGAGCATGCAGCACCGACTGCGCCGTCGGTCAGGTCGCCTCGCGCGTCACTTGTTGATCGCGTCGTAGACGGCTCTCGCGTCCTTGATGCCGTCCTTCTCGAGATCGGCGAGCGTCTTCTGCACCACCGGCTGGGCTGCGTCGAACATGGCCTTGCGCACCGTCGGGCGGAAGCTGGATCACCTCCACCTTTTTGCTGTCGCTTGCCATCTTGAACGACTCGTCGCGACCAGTCGTCGAAGATCTTCGCGGCTTTCAGGCTCATCGCCTTGCCGGTGTGCTTGTCGAAGATCGCCTTCTGCGACGGTGTCAACGCCGCATAGCTCTCCTTGTTCATGATCGCCGCCGCAGGGATTGAACAGGCCAGAGACGCCGACGCTGGTGTATTTTGAGATCTCGGCCAGTCGGAACGGCGGCATCAGCGACGGTCGACGGGCAGTGCCACCATGTCGACCACGCCGGTCGAAAGCGCGTTGAACATCTCGTTCAGGTCCATTGGCACCGGAGAGCGCGCCCCAGGCGGCGACGATCGGGCGCGAAGGCCGCGCCCGGCGTGAACACCTTGACGCCCTTGAGGTCGGCGAGCGAGCGCACCGGCTTGTCGCGCGAGGTAAGCACCGCCTGCGACACCGTAGTACATGAAGACGTTCTTCACCTCCTTGTAGTCGCTCGCCAGCATGCGCCTCCGGCAGGTTCCAAAGCCGGGTGGTGGCGTCGACCGCGCTGGTCGCCGAGCCAGGCAGCACGATCAACATCGTCTTGGCGAAGACCTTGGAGTGGAACGGATGACAGATGTCGGCGATGTCGGCGATGCCCTCCACCGCGCGCTTGTATTGCTGGAAGGGGCCCGCGCCGAGCGTGCCGCCGGGATAGACCTTGAGCGTCAGATCGCCCTTGGAGTCGGCGGCAAGGTCTTTGCCGAGTCTGCTCGTAGAGCGCCACGATCGTGTGGGTCGGCGGCAGAAAGGTCGCGACCTTGAGTTCCGTGGCGGCGACCTGCGAGATTCCCAGCTCCGAATGTGCCAAGCGCACCGATGACCAGCGCCCCCGACACAGCCGTGCGCCTTGCACGGCCGTGTGCCTTCCACATCATCGTTGCTCCTCCCGTTCGATCGTTATGGACGCGTCATGCCGCGCGTCCTCTTGGTCTTTCAGCTGTTGTTGTGCACTACCTCGTGTCTGGACTTTCGTTTCGCCGTACGGCCGCGCCGGCGGTCACGCCACCTTGTTGGCTTCGTCGGCTTTCTTCTTGGCCCAGTAGTCGGCCTGGGCCTTGGTCATCTTGAGCTTGTCCATGTCCTCGTAGCCCGGCGCCATCGAAGCGATCGGTGCCGGCCAGCACCTGATGATGCTCGATGTTGAGCAAGCGCAGCCAGCTCTGCTGGCCGAGCGTCAGGCCGATCATGCAGCCGAGCTCGACCAGTTCCGGCTCGCTGAAGCTCTTGTGCAGGCGGTCCCAGAACGCATCGTCGGTCTGCAGATGCCAGGTGATCGCTTCGGCGTAGGCCAGCGCCGCCTTCTGGCGCTCGTTGTATTTGGCTGGATTTCTCGAAGTTGAGCAGATCCAGCACATGATCCTCGATCAGCGCGCCGCTGGTCGTCGACTTCACCGAGCGCTGGTTGCCGCAATATTCGCATTGCACGGAGCGCGAGACGTAGAGCCGGCACAGCTCCTTGATGGAGTGATCGAGCACGCCGTTGCGGAAGATGTTGTTCCAGGAATCGGCGAAGAACCAGAAGCAGGCGGGCACATGCGCGCGGATCGCGGAGCTTTCCGGGCGCGGCGTGCCTTCGCGCTGGCAGCGCTCCATCTCGTCGCGCATCTTGGCGTCCATCTTTTCGAGCGGGACGTAGCTGATCCGTTGCTTGGCCATTGGTGCCTTACCTTTCCGATGTTGCGTTGACGGCCGTGCCGTCGAATCGTTACTCTGCTGCCTGGATGTTGACCGTGCGGCGGCCGGTGTCCTGTGCCTTGGCGTAGTCGGCGGTCGCCTGGTATTCCGTCGTGGTCGGTCTTGGCTTCGATGCCGCAGACTTGGCGGGCAAACGATGCGAACGGCCCGGAGCCGGTGAACTCCGCGCGCTTCATCGTCAGCGAAAGCAGCGTCTGCAGCGGCGTGCCGTTGAAGTTCTCGAACATGAACAGCCGGGCGCCCCAATCGGTGAGATAGAGATCGCGGATGACGCGGGCGATCTTGACCCGGTCGTAGGCCTCGCCGGTCGCGCCCTTGTTGAGCTTCTCGAACCACGGTCGCATCGCCGGGTTCTGCCACTGGGCCTCGGTCGGGAACATGATGGCGCTGCGGCCGCACAGATCGATCAGCTCGTCCACCATCGGTCCAAGGTTCTGCAGGAAATAAACGCGGCCCCAGTTGAACAACTGGATGTCAGGCTTGAACAAGCCGCCCGGCGTGTAGAAGCCCTGATCCTCGGAGGCGAGCACGTGGGCATAGGTGGTCTGCTGGAAGCGCGATGATCCTGGCGAGCCGCGACTGCACCGCCTCGATTTTTGAAGTGCCGAGGTGCTCGCACATCAGAATGGCGAGCCCGGCCAGCAACTCCGCGCGCACGGCCTGCCGCACCAGCGCGTAGTAATGGCCCCAGTCGAACACGCGCTGCGGATAGAGCTTGGCATGATCGGGGTTGCCGATGTGGAAGACGTATTTCCACGGGATCAGCACGTTGTCGAACATTACGGTGGCGTCGAGCTCGTCGCCCTGCGAGGCGAGCGGATGCTCGACCGGATCGGTCTGCCACGAGGCTCTCGCGGCAGACGATGGTGATGCCTTTCAGGTTGGCCGGGCAGACGCCGTAGATGATCTGGTCGCCCTTGGCGCCGGGACGGAAGAACACGCCGAGATGCAGGAAATCGCCGAACGCGGAAGCCGTGCCGATCGCCTTCACGCCGTTGACGAGGATGCCTTCGTCGTTGGTCGACAAGAATACGCAGCGCCGGCGAATTGGCGTGCGCGTTGGGGTCCGAGCGATCGGCCTGCGGATCGACGAAATGCGGCGCAACGACCAGATCGTGGTCCATCGCCTGCTGCCAGAAATTGCGGATATTGTCGGCGAGCCCGCGGCCGTCGGCACCGATCGACGCCTTCTCCCACGGCTCGGGATCGTCGATGTAGGTCACCAGCATGTAATTCTGCGAGTTCGGGCGTGCGCGGGCATCGACGCCGCGACGAAGTGCTTCATGATGAATTCGAGATATTTGCGCTTCCGGACGAGCTCTTCCTTGGTGCGATGCTGAAACCAGGTCATCGAGCGGCGCACGCCGTTCTCGTCGATGAAGGTCAGGAGGTCCTGCAGTTCCGCGGTGGTGCAGATCGAAGAATTCGGCGGTGCGCTTGGCGTAATCGCGCGTCAGTGGATGGGTCGCAACGTTGTCGATCTTTGTGTTGCCGACCCAGACGACGCGACCGTCGTTGAGCGAGTTGAGATAGTGCTCGCCGGTGCGCAGCATGACGATCTCCCGATCTGGGTCTAACTCGTTACAAAGCACACGTCGTCACATAGGCGCGCTGCTGGTAGAGCAGGGGCTCGCCTTGTTCAGCTTCCGACGTTGCCAGAACTTTTGCGACAAACACGCTGTGCGTCCCGATGTCACGCACTTCGGCGACTTCGCAGTCGAGTGCGATCAGCGCGTCCTTGCAGCGCGGCGCGCCCGTCACCAGCGCGTCCCACGTGCCCAGCGCGAAGCGTTCATGCATCGGGATCGCGCCGATTCCGGCGAAGGCCTGCGACAGATCGCTTTGGCCTGCCTGCAGGCAATTCACGCAAAGAATTCCGTTTTTCTTGATAGCGGCGTTGGTCGCGCTCTTGCCGTGCACGCAAACGAGCACCATCGCCGGGTCATCGCTCAACGCGCAGACAGCGGAACAGGTGACGCCAGCTGCTCCCTCGGGACCGGCGGTCGTGACGACCGACACTGCGGTCGCGACCTTCGAGAGTGCGTTGCGAAATTCGGTCGAGGGGACGCAACCTGTCGATCGGTCGAGCACGCGATCCTGCGGCGCGGTCGGCGGCATGGCAGCGTTTCCCCTGCGGGCAGGTCCGGCGGTCGCCAGTCTCCCATCGTTGCCGCTAGCGTAGGTCGGTCACCGCATCTATACTATCAATCTATGGATATAAATTACATTCCAAATAGTTATTCCACTGAGCTCGATCTCCAGCATTTACGCGTGTTGGACGTGCTCTTGCGTGAGCGTAGCCTGACCCGGGCGGCCAAGGTCCTCGACGTGACCCAGCCGGCGCTGAGCAAAACGCTCGCCCGGCTGCGCCGCTATTTCGACGATCCGCTGTTCGTGCGCGTCTCGCACCGTATGGAGCCGACGCCCAAGGCGCTGGCGCTGACCCAGCCGGTCGGCGACGTGCTCGAGAAAATGCGGGCGCTGCGCGGCGAGCACGTCGTGTTCGATCCGCGCGTTTCCACCCGGACCTTCCAGTTCTGCGTCGTCGATGCCGGCGTGATCAAGCTGCTGCCGCCGTTGCTCAATCGCGTCATGGTCGAGGCCCCGAACGTCCGCTTGCGCGTGGTGCAGCTCGACGGTGAGCATCTCGAATCGTGGCTCGAGAGTGGCACGATCGATTTTGCCATGGGATCTTTTCCGACGCTGGTGAAAGGCGTCCGGCGGCAGTTCTTGTGGGTCGAGGAGTATGTCAGCGTAGTCAATCGCGGCCACCCGCGGGTATCGAGCAATCCGTCGCTGCGCGAATTCGCCGCCGAGAACCACGTGTTGGTATCGACGCTCGGCACCGGCCATGCGCACAAGCTCGCAGAACGCGCGGTCGAGGCGGCTATCCCGCCGCAGAACATCATCTGCCGCGTCCCGATCTTCATCGCCGCAGCGGTGATCGCCAAGCACACCAATGCAATCGCCACGCTACCGATGTCCATCGCGACTGTGTTGGCCGAAGACCTCAATCTCGAGATCGTCAGACCGCCGATCAAGCTGCCGAAGATCGAGATCTACCAGTACTGGCACAACCGTTTTCACCGCGAGCCCGGCAACAAATGGATCCGTTCGGTGTTCTCCAGCCTGTTCCATGTACCGGGAGCGCGCTCGCGCAACTGATCCGAACGCACATCACCCCTGTCAGTCATGTCTGATTCCGAGCTCAATACCGTTCCCGTTGGCATCGTCGGCGGCGGGCCGGTTGGGATTATGCTGGCCTTGTTTCTGGATTGGCATGGTGTGCGGACCGTCCTGTTCAATGCGGAAACGACCACGCGCTGGCACCCGAAAGGTAGCACCGAAGGCGCACACACGATGGAGCACTTTCGCCGGCTCGGCATTGCCGGCGAGATCCGCAAGCTCGGTCTGCCGGCCGACCATCCGACCGATGTCGCCTATTTCACGCGCTTCGGCGCGCATGAGTTCGCGCGTCTGCGCATGCCGTCTGCAGACGAGGTCAGGCAGCAGGTCGCAGCGTCTGCAAAAACCGATCAAATTCCTGAGCCAATTCACCGCGCCAACCAGATGCACGTCGAGCGCTTCCTGTTTGAGTACGCCAAAACGCGGCCAAACATCACCATGCGCTTCGGGTGGCACGTCGAGCAATTTGACCAAGACGAGGAGGGCGTTCAATTCACGGCGCTGAGCGAACGCGGCGAAAAACAGACCTGGCGCGTGCACTACCTCGCCGGTTGTGATGGCGGGCGCAGCGGCATCAGGCGTGCGCTCGGCATCAAATTTCGCGGCGATGCGGGCCTGGAGCAGCAATATTTCGGCGGACGCATGTTTTCCACGTATGTGCGTGTGCCGGCTCTCTATCGGAAAGTTTTCCGCACGCGGCGTGCGTGGCAATACTGGGCGGTCAATCCTGAGATCCGCTCGAGCCTGATTGCAGTCGACGGCAAAGAGGAGTTCCTGTTTCGCACGAGGGCGAGCGAACCCGATAGGCCGCCGGACGACGCTGTCGTCGCCAATGCCATGCACCGCTGCGTCGGCGCCGACGTCGACATGGAAATCATCGCGCATGAGCCCTGGACAGCAGGGATGGCGCTCGTTGCCGAGCGCTACTGCGACCGTCGCGTGTTGCTTGCCGGTGATGCCGTGCATCTGTTCACGCCAACCGGCGGTTTCGGCATGAATACCGGCATCGACG
This sequence comes from uncultured Alphaproteobacteria bacterium, assembly GCA_963736275.1. GTDB lineage: Bacteria > Pseudomonadota > Alphaproteobacteria > Rhizobiales > Xanthobacteraceae > Pseudolabrys. Next base: position 86,107 of record CAVTOP010000006.1, on the reverse strand, counting down.
ATGCAGCCAACTTGGCGTGGAAGCTTGCCGCGGTGCTGCACGGATGGGGCGGCAGCGCTCTGCTGCCGTCCTATGAAACCGAGCGCATGCCGATCGCGTTGCGAAATACGGAGGCAGCGCGCCGGCTGACCGCTAATATCGGCGAGACTGATGTAGACCCCGCAATTGAGCAGAGCACTTCTGCCGGCGAAACTGCGCGCCTGATGGCCGGTCGGATGTTTGCGGGGTTCGGCGAGCAGTTCGCCTCGATCGGGGTCCAACTCGGCGCCCGATATGACGGGTCGCCGGTGATCGGCGAGGGCGGGGCGCTACCACCCGATAGTTTGACAGCCTATGTCCCGACCAGTGTCCCCGGCGGCCGCGCGCCGCATGTCTGGCTTGATGCGGGCAGGGGCGACGGCAGTTCGCTGTTCGATCGGCTGGGTCGTGGCTTCACCTTACTACGGCTTGGGCCGCGGCCTCCTGACGCCTCCGGAATTATGGGAGGGGCGAAGGCTCGGCAGGTGCCGCTCGACATCCTCGACATCGCCGACAGTGATGTCCGCGAACTCTATGATTGCGACCTCGCATTGATACGGCCCGATCAATATGTTGCCTGGCGGGGGAACGGCTCGATGAAGGACGCAGAGGCTATTCTGGCGCGGGTCTGTGGGCATCGCGCTTAGACGCTTGCCGTGACACCTTTTGTGGTTCGGCATGAAATTGCCTATATGACCGTCAAACGGAGTGACCGCTTCAATGCCAACCCCCAGTAATTCCGAGAAAATCCCGGTTACCGTGCTGACCGGTTATCTCGGCGCCGGCAAGACCACACTGCTCAACCGCATTTTGTCCGAGCCACACGGCAAGAAATTCGCCGTCATCGTCAATGAGTTCGGCGAGATCGGCATCGATAACGAGTTGGTGGTCAACGCCGACGAGGAAGTGTTTGAGATGAACAATGGGTGCATCTGCTGCACCGTGCGCGGCGACCTCGTGCGGATCATCGACGGTCTGATGCGGCGCAAGGGGAAATTCGACGCGATCATCGTGGAGACGACCGGGCTCGCAGATCCGGCGCCGGTCGCGCAGACATTCTTCATGGACGAGGCGGTTGGTTCGCGGACCAAATTGGATGCGGTTGTAACCGTTGCCGACGCCAAGTGGCTGACGGATCGTCTCAAGGACGCGCCAGAAGCAAAGAACCAGATCGCCTTCGCTGACGTCATCCTGATCAACAAGACCGATCTGGTGGCCCCGGAAGAGTTGAGCGAGCTCGAGGCGCGAATCCGCGGACTCAATCCTTATGCGCGGCTGCATCGCACCGAGCGCGCCAAGATCGACATTGGCGAAGTGCTGGGCCGCAATGCCTTCGATCTCGATCGCATTCTCGAGATTGAGCCTTCATTCCTCGAGGCCGATGATCATCACCACGATCACGGTCATCACCACGACCACGGCCATGATCATCACCACCACCATCACGGTAATGGCCTGAAGCACTACCACGATGAAGAGATGCAGTCGGTTTCGATCAAGACCGACAAGCCGCTCAATCCTGACAAGTTCTTTCCGTGGATTCAGGATCTCGTTGCAAAAGACGGCCCGAGCATTCTAAGGTGCAAGGGAATTCTCTCATTCAAGGATGATCCCGAGCGCTTCGTGTTTCAGGGCGTGCACATGATTCTCGACGGCGACCATCAGCGGCCGTGGCGAGAGGATGAAAAGCGCGACAGCCGCGCCGTCTTCATCGGACGCAGTCTCCCGGAAGATAAAATTCGTCAGGGCTTTGAAAGCTGCATCGCCTAACGTGAGCGACACGCAAATTCCGATTCCTTCGCTTACCGACCGGGTCCGCTCCGTGGAGGCCGGCGCTCCGGTCGTCGGCGTACATTTCCTTGGACCGATGCCGGTGTTCGTCCTTGGTGAAGAGGCGCTGCTGTTCGCAGGCGAGGGCGGCGAAAAACGTGTCGTCGTTCATGCCGGCGCCATTCTCACCAGCGCCTCCGATGGAAAACGCGTCATTTCTGGAGGCGATGATGGCAAGGTGATCGAGACGAGTCCCGATGGGGAGCACCGTGAGCTCGCATCGGACGAAAAGAAACGATGGGTCGATCACGTTGCGCTCGGTCCGGACGGCTTGGTCGCCTGGTCGGCAGGCAAAACCGCGCACGTTCGCACGCGCAAAGGTGAGTTGCGCGTGTTCGACGCGCCGTCGACGGTCGCCGGTCTTGCGTTCGCACCGAAAGGATTTCGTGTCGCAGTCGCGCACTACAATGGCGTCTCCCTGTGGTTTCCCAATGCGAGTGGCGCCAAACCGGAATTCCTGGAATGGAAGGGTTCACATCTCGGGGTGACGATCAGTCCGGACGGCAAGTTTCTGATCACCACAATGCAGGAGCCGACGCTTCACGGCTGGCGTATAGCCGACGCCAAACACATGCGGATGTCCGGCTATTCGACGCGCGTGCGCTCGCTCAGCTGGAGCGCAAACGGAGAGTTTCTGGCAACGTCGGGGTCCGAGCAACTCATCCTCTGGCCTTTTGACGGCAAGGACGGCCCGATGGGCCAGCAGCCGAAAATTCTGGCGCGCGCCAAATCTCGCGTTTCCTGCGTTGCCTGTCATCCGCGGCAGCCGGTCGTCGCAGTTGGTTACGCGGACGGCGCTGTGAAGTTGGTGCGCGTGGATGACAATGCCTTGATCCTGGCGCGATCGTCAGACGGGCAACCTGTCAGTGCACTTGGCTGGGACGATGCCGGTCAAACTCTGGCATTTGGGACCGGATCAGGCGGCGCCGGCGTTCTCGCCCTTTGATCGCCGCAATGCATCGTCTCAGTGTGACGCATTGCCGATGTTCTTGTTTCGGCCGTAGCCTGTGAGTCGATTCGAACATCAAGCTGAATAGACATTCACCTGCGCAAATGCGGAATCTGGAGCGACCATGCGGATAGTCATTCGTCATTTGCGGAGTTTGGCTTTGGCGCTCGCGGCCTGCACCGTGATTGCGGTCGGTGCGCTTACAGCTTCGGTGACGATCGCAACGCTTACGCCGGCGCATGCACAAGTCTCGGCCGAATTTCAATCTGCGCTCGAGCCATATGGATCGTGGCAGCCGCATCCGCGATTCGGCGAAGTCTGGGTGCCCTACGATCTGCCGTCTGGGTGGCGTCCCTATACGTACGGACGATGGGTCTACACCGAAGAGTGGGGCTGGTACTGGGTCTCCGATGAGGAAGAGGCCGACTGGGGTTGGGTGGCCTTCCACTATGGCCGTTGGGCACACGACCAGAGGCTTGGCTGGTTCTGGATTCCGGGCGATGAATGGGGTCCGGCTTGGGTCGATTGGCGCCGCGGCGATGACTATGTCGGCTGGGCGGCGCTGCCGCCCGATGAGGTCGCCTACGAATATAACAATAATCCGGCCTACTGGATTTTCTTGCCGCCGCGCTACCTCGTCGCGCCGCGTGTACGGACCTACTTCCTGCCGCCCCAGCGTACGCTGGTCGTTTTCAGGCGGACGGTTATCGTCAACCGCACGGTGCGACTCGAGCATCGCGACCATCGCGGACGCTTCGCAGTCAATCCGGGCATTGCTCCAGGCATTGTTGCCGCTGCTTCACGTCGACCGGTACAGGCCTTTCGTGTGCAACCCCGCGTCCTGGCGAGCACGCAAGGGGTCGCCGGTGCCGTGCAGGTGCGGCCACAGGATCTGAACCGCACAGGGCAGCGGCATCAGCGTGGCCAGCCGCGTCCGGGCGGGCCTAGCCAGCTGCAGCCGACGGTGCAGCCGACACAGGCCGTAGTGCAGCCTGTCGCCCGCGTGCCGCAGCCGCAGGCCCTTCGCAACGATGAGCGAGGACGTCTCGGCCCCACTCCACCGCGCGCCGCGCAAGGTGCAACGGTCGCGCCACCTCCGCCGCTGAAGTCGGCGCCGGCGCCGCAACCGAACGGCGCGCCGCGGCAACCCGGGGGGCCGACACCGCCACCAGGTCCGGGCGTGCAAACACCACGCCCAACTCCGCCGGTCACGACGTCGCCGCCGGCAACGTCACCGCAAACGCCACCGCCGACGGCGCCAGCAGGGACAACACCTCCACAGCAGTTGCAACGGCGTGACGTGAGCCCGCCGCCCGGACCGAGCGGCCCACCACCGCAACAGCCGACGATCGTCCGGCCAATCCCGCCGCAATCGGCGCCGCAGTCGACACCGCAACCGCCACCGCAACAGCAGCTGCGCGGACCACCGCCACCTTCGGGCGGTCCGCCGCCGACGCAGCCGACGATCGTGCGACCAATTCCCCCGCAGGCGAAGCCTCCGTCATCACCACCGCCACCGCAACAGCAGCTGCGCGGGTCGCCGCCACCTTCGCCGGGTCCGCCGCCGCAGGAGCAGCGGCGCTTGCAGCCTCCGCCTCCGCCACAGCCGCAGCATCAGATGCAGCCGCCGCCGCAGCCGAGGCAGGTGCAGCCGCCTCCACAGCAACGGCCTGTTCAGCCTCCACCCGCGGCGCAGCCACAGCAGCAAAAGCGTCCGCCGCCCAAGCCGGGCGAGAAGCCTGCTGAACAACCGAAGTAACGTGCGCAACGTCTCAAAAGAAAACGGGCGGCCCTCCGCCGCCCGTCACATTTCAGCCTGCCGCCTTATCCGTTCGCCGAAAACTTTGGTCGCGCGCGGCTAGGGCACTTTGTCGCAAACAATCTGACATGAAGAGGGGCATTTCGAGCCAGCGCGCTATCCCCATGCACGCTCTTTGGATTCCGCTCCCTCATACGACCTTGGTAGAATAGAACTATTCTAAGCTATTGATAGAACAATGGAAAATGAGTTGACCAACTGGCGGCGCGCCGCGCACATATAACACTCCGACCCGGTAGCACAGCTTTGGCCGGTGAGCGGTGCGGAATGGCCTTTCGAGAAGGAGCAAGGAGATGTTCAGTTCGTTCAACGTCGCAAGGTTTGTCATCGTCGCCACCGTCGCGACCGTTGCCCTTGGCGGCGCCTTTGCCCAATCGAACGAGGTCAATGTCTACACGTACCGTGAGAGCAAGCTGATCCAGCCGCTGTTTGATGCGTTCAGCAAAGACACCGGCATCAAGGTCAATGTGATCTCGGCGAGCTCCGGACTGGAACAGCGTATCAGCACGGAAGGCGTCAATAGTCCGGCCGACGTCCTGCTCACCGTCGACATTGGACGGCTGGAGGACGCCGTGAAGGCCGGCATCAGCCAGCCGATTGTTTCGCCCGTTCTCGACAAAGTCGTGTCGGCGCAATATCGCGATCCGGAAGGCCACTGGTACGCGATCTCGATGCGCGCACGCGTGATCTACGCGTCGAAGGAACGCGTGACACAGAGCGCCATCACCTATGACGAACTCGCCGATCCGAAATGGAAAGGCAAGATCTGCATCCGCTCGGGCCAGCACATCTACAACAACGCGCTCTTTGCGGCCTACATCGGCAAGCATGGCGAAGCCAAGGCCGAGCAATGGCTGCGAGGGCTAAAGGCGAATTTGGCGCAGAGGCCATCCGGCGGCGACCGTGAGACCGCACGGGATGTTGCCGCCGGCAAGTGCGATCTTGGCATCGGCAACACGTATTATTGGGCGCTGATGATGGACAAGGAAACCGATCGCAAGCCTTGGGCCGAAGCCACCAAGGTGATCCTGCCAACATTCGTGGATGGAGGCACGCACGTAAACGTGTCGGGCGTGGTGCTCGCCAAGCACGCGCCGAACAAGGCGAATGCGATGAAACTGATCGAATGGCTGGTCGGCGAAAAAGCTCAGCACATGCATGCCGATCTGAATTACGAGTACCCGGTGCGCTCGGCTATTGCGATCAATCCGACGATCGCCGGCTACGGCACGTTGAAACCGGATACGCTTCCGCTGTCGAAGATCGCCGACAGCAAGAAGGCGGCGGCGGCGTTGGTGGACAAGGTCGGCTTCGACAATTGAGTGTGTCTCAATCAAACACCTACGGCCTCGCCTTGCGCGAGGCCGTAACTTTATTCCCGGCGGTCAAATTGCTGGCGGTCCTGATCGCCGTTGCTATCGCGACGCTGGTGGCGTTTCCGCTCGCAAGTCTGGCGCGTCTCGCGGCAATCGGTGACCCGGACCTCTGGCCGCATCTTTCCGCCTACGTTCTGCCCGTGGCGTTGCTGCAGACGGCGCTGTTGTTGCTTGGGGTTGCAGCAATTACCGCGGTTGCCGGCATTTCGACCGCCTGGCTGGTGAGCACGTACCAGTTTCCCGGCCGTAATGTTCTGGTGTGGATGTTGCCGCTGCCGCTTGCGATCCCGACGTATATCGCGGCCTACGTCTATGTCGACATCCTTGATGCGGCCGGTCCGCTGCAAACGGCCCTGCGCGGGCTGTTCGGTTGGAGCGCCGGCAGGGACTACTGGTTTCCGCCAATCCGGTCCCTCGGCGGCGCCGTCTTCGTGATCGGCTTTGTGCTGTATCCCTATGTCTACTTCGCCGCGCGAGCGATGTTTCAGATGCAATGCGCAGTTTTCACGGACGCGGCGCGCACGCTCGGCGCGCGGCCGTGGCAACTGGTCCGTGATATCAGCCTGCCGCTGGCACGACCGGCACTCGCCGTCGGTGTGGCGCTCGCGCTTCTGGAGACGCTCAACGACATCGGCGCCAGCGAATATCTTGGCGTGCAAACTCTCACGTTGTCGGTGTTCACCACCTGGCTTAATCGCGGCAGCATCGGTGGCGCGGCGCAGATCGCGCTCGCAATGCTCATGCTCGTCGCAGGACTGATCGCGCTCGAGCGCTATGGCCGGCGGCGGCAGAGCCACCAATCAGCTGGGCAAGATCCGCGCATAGCCGCCCGCGTCATACTCGCGGGCAGATGGGGCTGGTTCGCGACGCTGACCTGCCTCGTGCCGGTGACGTTGGGATTTCTTGTTCCGGCGGGGTTTCTGCTACGCGAAGCGATTCTGCGCGGGCTTGTGGCCGGTTTCGATCATGATCTGCTACGCCACACCGCGACCACGTTCGCCTTGGCGGTATGCGCCAGTCTGGTCGTGGTGCTGCTTGGAATTGCCACTGCCTTGCCCCTGCGGCTGGTCCCTCGCCCCTTCGTGCTGGCCTGCCTGGCCGTTGCCACCATGGGCTATGCCATCCCCGGAACCGTGCTCGCGCTCGGTCTGCTGTCGCCGCTGGTCGCCGTGGACGAGGCGATCAACTGGCTGAGCATGCGAGTAAGCGGCATGCATGTCGGGTTGGTTCTGGCCGGCTCGAGCGCGGCGCTGGTCGTCGCCTATGCCGTGCGGTTTCTTTCGATCTCCATCGGGTTTGTGCAGGCAGGCTTGACCCGGGTGTCGACCGAATTCGACGACGTTGCGCGTTTGCTCGGCGCGGGTCCGCTGACGCTGGTCCGCAGCGTGCATCTTCCGCTGCTGCGTCCCGCGCTGTGGGGTGCGGCGTTGCTCGTCTTCGTAGACTGCCTGAAGGAGTTGCCGATGACACTGTTGCTGCGGCCACTCAATGTCGAAACCCTGTCCACATACATCTATCAATTCGCATCCCGCGGCAGTTTCGAAGAGGGGGCGCTGGCCGCGCTGCTGATCGTTGCGGTCGGGATCGTGCCGATCGTCTGGATCGTCCGGCAGGCGGAAATGATACCGGCCACCTCCGAACTTCCCATTATCGGTCAGTAACCCGGCACGGACGATCAGTGCAGCAGCACGTTCCTGAACTGCCAGGCATCGCGCTTGTCGATGTCTTCCGGGAAAAGGCCGGGGCGCCCGGTGAGAGGTGTCCAGTCGGTGTAAGTGCCAATGACCGGGCCGAGATACGGAAGCTGCACTTCAAGGCAGCGGCGGAAATCCATTTCGTCGGTCTCGACAATGCCTGCTTTCGGATTCTCCAGCGCCCAAACCATTCCAGCCAATACGGCCGAGGTCACCTGCAGGCCCGTGGCATTCTGGTAGGGCGCGACCTCGCGAGTCTCGTCGATCGAGAGCTGCGAGCCATACCAGTACGCATTCTTCTTGTGCCCGTAGAGGAGGACGCCCAACTCGTCGATGCCGTCGGCGATCTCGTGCTCGTCGAGAATGTGGACATCTTCCGGCGGCGCGCCGGCGCGCCCGAAGACCTCGTGCATTGAAAGCACCGCGTCATTGCACGGGTGATAGGCGTAGTGGCACGTCGGCCGGTAGATGGTCTTGCGCCCTCGGCGGAGCGTGAAGTAGTCGGCGATCGAAATTGCTTCATTATGGGTAACCAGGAAGCCAAGCTGCGCCTGGGCGGTCGGCGTCCATGAGCGCACGCGCGTGTTGGCACCCGGCTGCAACATATAAATCGCCGCACCGCAGCCACCTTTGTGCCTGCTGGCATTCGAAGGCATCCATTTTTCGTGCGTTCCCCAGCCGAGCTCGGCGGGCTGCAAGCCTTCAGAGATAAAACCCTCCACCGACCAGGTATTGATGAACACGTTCATCGGTTTCGGTTGCTTGGCCCGCTGCGTATCCCGCTCCGCGATATGGATGCCTTTGATCCCGACCTTCTTGGCCAGCCGGCCCCACTCCTCGCGCGTTTTCGGCTGCTTGACCCTCACCCCGACGTCACCCGCGATATTGAGCAAGGCCTGCTTGACGAACCAGGAAACCATGCCGGGATTGGCCCCGCAGCATGAAACCGCAGTGGGCCCACCCGGCCGTTTGCGGCGCGCAGCGAGGATGCTTTCGCGCAACGCATAGTTCGATCGCGCTTCGGGACCGAGCTTGGTATCGAAATAAAAGCCCTTCCAGGGCTCGACCACGGTGTCGATGTAAAGCGCGCCGATTTCCCGGCACAACTCCATGATGTCGAGGGATGAGGTATCCACCGAAACGTTGACGCAAAAGCCCTGGCCGCCACCGGCTGTCAGCAGCGACGTGAGCAGGGGGCGGTAGTTGGCTTTGGTGACCGCCTGATGGATGAAGCGGATGCCGCGCTGGTCGAGCAGCTTGCGGTCCTTGTCCTCGGGGTCGATGACCACAAAGCGCTTCTTGTCGTAGTGGAAATGGCGCTCGATCAGCGGCAGGGTTCCCTTGCCGATCGAGCCGAAGCCGATCATCACGATGGGCCCGTCAATGCGGGCATGCACTGGCCATTTGGGCATCGTCAGTGTCTCCAAAGAGTCCGGTCATATCTGTGCCGGAGCGCGAACGGAATAGCAGCCGGGCAAAAGCCCGTCCGGCATCCACGGTATTTTGCTGGGCTGATCAGGCCGCCGATGCAGCGATTGCGGGCTGAAGGGGCCGGCCGGCCGCGCGCAACAAGCCGCGCGCCGCGTCGAGCGCCCCGGGCATCAGCTCGAGACCGAGCAGGCGCTGGCTCTCGAAAGGGCCGGGCATTCGCAGGGCCGCGGTTTTCGCGGCAGAGAATCGAAAGCGGCCGTAGTAGGGCGCATCGCCGACGAGGATGACCGCGCGGTGACCCTGCCGCCGCGCCACGCTGAGGGCACGCCGGACCAGCGCCGCGCCAATTCCGCGATTGCGGCAATCGGCGGCGACGGCGACCGGGCCGAGTAGCAGAGCCGGCTTGCCGGTGCCGCTGACGACGTCCCAAAGCCTGGCCGTACCGACGACGCGATTGCCATCCGTCGCGACGAAAGCGAGCCCTTCGGCTGGCGACCGTCCGTCGCGCAGCCTCTGCGAGCTCTTGCGCCAGCGTTGGCCGCCGAAGGCGTCGTCCAGCAGCGCTTCGCGCGCTGCAACATCGGGAGGCCGTTCTTTCCTGATCGAGATCATCTCACTTCGTGCTCCTGCCCCTGGCGCGCAACGACGCGCGCTCAAAGGGGCGTTGTTCGGGATTGGAGGGGCCGGCCCAGCCGACCCCCGCGATGTCAGATGTGATAGGTCTTCAGCGGCGAGAAGCCGTTGAACGCCACCGAAGAGTAGGTCGCCGTGTAGGCGCCGGTCCCCTCGATCAGCACCTTGTCGCCGATTTCGAGGCTGACCGGGAGCATGTAAGGCTCCTTCTCGTACAGCACGTCGGCGGAATCGCAGGTCGGGCCCGCCAGCACGCAAGGCGCCAGCGCGTCGCCGTCCCGTGGTGTGCGGATCGGGTAGCGGATCGACTCGTCCATGGTTTCGGCGAGGCCGCCGAACTTGCCGATGTCGAGATAGACCCAGCGGACGTCGTCCTCCTCGCTCTTCTTCGAGACAAGGACAACTTCGGCTTCGATGGTGCCGGCATTGCCGACCAGACCGCGGCCCGGCTCGATGATGGTTTCCGGGATCCGGTTTCCGAAGTGCTTGCGCAACGCCTTGAAGATGGCGTTTCCGTAGGTTTTCACGGAAGGCACGTTCTTCAGGTACTTGGTCGGGAAGCCACCGCCCAGGTTGACCATCGACAGGTTCATGCCGCGCTCGCCGCACTCCTTGAATACAGCGGCCGCCGACGCAAGAGCGCGGTCCCAGGCATGCTGGTTGCGCTGCTGGGATCCCACATGGAACGATACGCCGCACGGCTCGAGGCCGGCCTTGAGGGCGTGCTCGAGCACGTCTGCGGCCATTGCCGGCTCGCAGCCGAACTTGCGCGACAGGGGCCAATCCGCGCCCACGCAATCGGACAGGATGCGGCAGAAGACCCGGCTGCCAGGCGCCGCACGGGCGATCTTCTCGACCTCGGGTTTGCAGTCGACCGCATAGAGGCGGACGCCGAGCGCGTAGGCGCGGGCGATGTCACGCTCCTTCTTAATGGTGTTGCCGTAGCTGATACGGTCCGGCGTGGCGCCCGCCGCCAGCACCATCTCGATCTCGGGGATCGAGGCGGTGTCGAAGCAGGAGCCAAGCTTGGCCAGCAGCGCCAGAACCTCCGGCGCCGGATTGGCCTTCACGGCATAGAACACCCGCGTGTCAGGCAGGGCCTTGGCAAAGGCAGTGTAGTTGTCGCGAACCACGTCAAGGTCGACGACGAGGCAGGGGCCTTCGTCGTTGCGCTTACGTAGGAACTCGCGGATGCGCTCGGTCATTGGCGCTATTCCCCACGGCTGACGGAGCCATCAAGCTCCGAATGCTGCGGTCAACGAAGGCAAGCGTCTGCGCGCGATGGGGACGCGCCAACGCTACACACATCGTCTCCCGCTCATGCTGCCTTGGATTGGATGGGGGATCCCCGTCCGCACGGCCGGCAAAGATGAACAAGCCTCTTCGGTGACCCGCGCCGGTGGTGGAGGCCGGCAGAGACCAAGGAAGCCCGATCGTCGTTGCTTTAAGCCGCGTCCCCTGCTGAGAGCAGAGTGTGCTGGTTTCGCCTCCAGCTGCCGGTCAGATTTCTTGGAGAGGTTTTGGCTTCTCTCTCCAGGCGGCTGGCGGGCCTCTTGTCCCGCTACCTACCGACCGACACACGGCCACAGGCACGTGCGAAATTGGGCAAACACGGAGATAAGTAATTTTGTCGAGTTATGCAAGCGAATTAGTTCGCTGCATCAAAAAACTTTCTTAACTTTTTCTTTCGGAGCCTGACGAAGCCGCGCTCACTCGCGGGCGGTGAACGGCTCGATGCGGTGCGCGAAGCGGATGAACTGCGCCATGACGGCCAAGCCGCAGACCACGAAGACCACGTCGAGCACGCGCGCGCCGATGCTCCCAAGATCGAACAGGGTGGCGATTGCCCATGAGCCGGCGAAGGCCGCGCCGAACACCTCGGCGCCGATCAGGATCGCCGCGCTGATCACGGTGATGACGTTGAGCCAGACGATGCGGCGGTTCTGGGCCATGGGGCCTCCGTTGCGGGGCTGCAATGTCCTCGAATCCGTCCGCCGGATCAAGTCCACGGCCTGTCGGGCCGCCGACAGGGCTCGGCGCGTCGGTGCCGGCGCAAAAGTTAACAAATTGGCAATCGGTACGCTTCCGGAGACGTGTCTCTCCCGGTCGTGACGACCAGGCGCCCCTGTGAGGGGTGGATGGAGTTCAAGCTTCGGGCCGATCATCTGCTAGCCTAGCCGGCGCCTCTTCACGGAAATGTCAGACGAGGCGATTGCCGCACTGATGTGGAGTTACGACGATGCGATTCTCAGCCGCCTATGCCCTGATCGTGTTCACGGCCCTGTTCGCCAGCGGCACCGTGACGGCCCAGACGGCTTTGACCCGTGCGGACAGGCGGGTGCTGCGCCAGCAGGATGCGCAGGAATGCTTGCGGCAGGTGGACGTGCAAAACATTACCAAACGGAACCAGGCGGACTTTCTCCGGAAATGCCTGGCCGATAGGCAGGGCGAACGTAGAGCGGTGGAGAGAAAGGAAGCGGCCGAGCAACGCCGGATCAAGCGGGGGATGGCAGTGGAAGAGTGGGCCGAGATCCAAAAAGTGCGAAACCAGGAAAGGCGCCAGCAACTGGAACAGCAGGCCGCCAAGCGCGCCGAGTGCAGCAAGCAGGCAAATGAACAGAAGCTCCGCCTCAAGGATCGGGGGAGCTTCATCAAGAGATGCGTCGGTAGCTAGTTCGCCCTTTCGATTTGTCGTCCTCCCCTCAGTCGCGCCCGCCGATATTTGGCCTATATAGGCGATATGAAACGTTCCCTAGCCGAAACGCAGAACCCTCTTCTTTCCGAATGGACCGGAAAGCTTGAATTGCCGTCCTTTGAGGCAATCAAGCCGGATCACTTTCGTCCCGCGTTCGATCGCGCTTTGGCGGATCACCGTACTGAGATCGACGCCATCGCTGCAGATCCGGCACGTCCCGATTTTGACAATACGGTCGGCGCACTCGAGCGAAGCGGCCGTGGCCTCGAGCGGGTGGCGGCCGTATTCTTTGTGCTGGCCGGCGCCGACACGTCAGACGAAATCGAAGCCGTCGAGCGGGATATCTCGCCGCTGTTGGCGCGTCACAACAACGCGCTTTACCTCAATCATGCGCTCTATTCGCGGATTGCCGAACTTCATGCCGGCCGCGAGGCCCTTTCGCTCGATGCTGAACAGGCCCGCGTGCTGGAGCGCTATCACACCCGGTTCGTTCGCTCTGGCGCCGCCCTGGAGCGGCCGGCGCAGGATCGGCTCGCGGCGATCAACGAGCGTCTGGCGAGCCTCGGCACTCAGTTTGGCCAGAATGTCCTGGCGGACGAGAAGTCCTTCACGATGGTCCTCGAAGAGGGCGACCTTGTCGGCTTACCGGAGTTTGCACGGGCGGCTGCGCGTGCTGCTGCCGACGAGCGCGGCCACCCGGGCAAATACGCCATTACGCTGGCGAGATCGTCCATCGAAACTTTTCTCCAGTTTTCTTCGCGACGTGATCTGCGGGAAAAGGCATTCCAGGCTTGGATTGGGCGCGGGGAAAACGGCGGCACGACCGACAATCGCGCCCTGATTGCCGAAATGGTGGCGCTGCGCGCAGAACGCGCAAAGCTGCTCGGCTTTGCAAACTTCGCCGATTATCGTCTCGACGACCAGATGGCCAAGACGCCGCAGGCGGCTCGCAAACTGCTTGATGAGGTCTGGGGCAGGGCGCTTACAAAGGCGGCAGTCGAGCGCGACGCGCTGCAGGGGATGATTGCCGAAGAAGGCGGAAACTTCGCGCTCGCACCGCACGACTGGCGCTACTACACAGAAAAGCTCCGCAAGGCGCGCTACGATCTCGACGAGGCCGAAATCAAGCCGTATTTCCAGCTCGATAAAATGATCGAGGCGGCCTTTGAGACCGCACGCCGGCTGTTCGGACTGTCGTTCAAACCCGTCGATGCAGCTCTTTATCACTCCGACGCTCGCGCCTGGAACGTGACGGACGCTCAGGGCCGTCATGTCGCATTATTTATCGGCGACTACTTCGCACGACCGTCCAAGCATAGCGGTGCCTGGATGACCTCGCTGCGCGATCAGGAGAAACTCACCGGCAATATTCGGCCGATTGTTCTCAATGTCTGCAACTTTTCGAAGCCGGCGGCCGGCCAGCCTCCGCTCCTGTCGTTCGATGATGCCCGCACGCTCTTCCACGAATTCGGTCATGCGTTGCATGGGATGCTGTCTGACGTAACTTATCCTCTTCTCGCCGGCACGGCCGTCCCCAGCGATTTCGTCGAGCTACCCTCTCAACTCTACGAGCATTGGCTGGAGGTGCCGGAGGTCCTGCAGAAATATGCATTGCATGCACGCACCGGTGAGCCGATGCCGAAAGCCCTGCTCGACCGGTTGTTGGCGACGCGCACCTTTAATCAGGGCTTTGCGACGGTCGAGTACACTGCGTGTGCGCTGGTCGACCTTGACCTGCACTCGCTGCCGGATGCGAAGGTGCTCGATGTCACGGCGTTTGAGCGCAAAGATCTCGAGCGCATCGCGATGCCGCCGGAGATCGTGATGCGGCACCGGCTCCCGCATTTTCAGCACCTGTTTTCGGGTGGCGGATACGCCGCCGGCTACTATTCGTACATGTGGTCGGAGGTTCTCGATGCCGACGCTTTTGCGGCATTCGAGGAAACCGGCAATGCATTCGATCCGGCGACGGCGAAGCGTCTGCGCGACCATGTTTACAGTGCAGGAAATCGGCGTGATCCTGCGGATGCCTATAAGGCCTTCCGCGGCCGGTTGCCGAACGTTGACGCTCTGTTAAAGAAGCGCGGTCTTGCCGACGCCTCCACGAGCGCGCGTTGAGCGCAACCAAGGCCCGCGAAGGTGATTGCCTGCAAACGGACTCGAAAACCCAATGACCTTGCATAGCGCAGGCCATCGCCGCGGCGTTGTGGCCGCGCCGCATGCGGCCGCCGTTGAGGACGGGCGCGCGATCCTTGCCGAAGGCGGCAACGCCATTGAAGCGATGCTCGCCATGGCCGCATCCATCGCAGCGGTCTATCCGCACATGAACCATATCGGTGGCGACGGCTTTTGGCTGGTGCGAGAACCATCCGGCCGCGTTCGTGCCCTTATGGGTGCCGGGCGCGCGGGCGCCGAGGCGACGCTGCGGTTCTATCGCGAGGCCGGTTGCGATGAAATTCCGGCACGCGGGCCGCTCGCGGCGCTGACAGTGCCAGGTGCGATCGCCGCATGGATGCTCGCTGCGGACGCTGCCAAAGCGCACGGCGGCAAGATGCCCCTCGATTTGCTGCTTGCGGCCGCCATCAAACATGCGCGCGGCGGATATGTTGTGACGCGCAGCCAGGCGCGGCTGACGTCCGAAAAGCTTCCGGAGATGGACAAAGCCGTTGGCTTCAAGAATGCATTTCTGCTCGACGGCAAGGTCCCCGAGGCCGGCGCGCGGCTGAAGCAGACAGCGTTTGCTGCGACGCTTGAGCAACTCGCTCATGCCGGGCTCGACGATTTTTACCGTGGCGACATTGGGCGCGAGATCGCTGCCGATCTTGAGCGCATGGGCAGTCCAGTCACACGCGCCGACATCGAAAGCTACCGCGCGATTGTGAATGAGCCGCTCAGCGTCGTGACGCAAGCGGGCACACTCTATAACGCTCCGCCTCCGACGCAGGGCTTGGCGTCGCTGATCCTTCTCGCGCTATTTGAACGCCTTCGTGTCACCCGGGCCGAAAGCTTCGAACATCTTCATGGCATTGTCGAAGCAACCAAGCGCGCGTTCCGCGTGCGCGATAGGGTCGTCACGGATCCGGATAAAATCACGGCAGATCTCGGCCGGTATTTTTTGCCGGCATTCCTCGATGCCGAGGCGGCGAAGATCGATCCGCGCAAAGCTGCGCGCTGGCCCGCGCCTCACGGGGAAGGCGACACAATCTGGATGGGCGCGGCGGATTCAAGTGGACTCGTCGTCTCATACATCCAGTCGCTTTACTGGGAATTCGGCTCCGGCTGCGTGCTGCCGGCCACCGGTATCGTCATGCAAAACCGCGGCGCGAGCTTCTCGCTCGATCCAAAGGCGCTGAATGTGCTCGCGCCGGGTCGCCGCCCGTTTCATACGCTTAACCCCGCGCTCGCGGTTCTCAAGGACAAGCGGATCATCGCCTACGGCACGATGGGGGGCGACGGTCAGCCGCAGAGCCAGGCGGCCGTGTTCACGCGCCATGTCACATTCGGGCAACCGCTCGACAAGGCGCTCGATGCGCCGCGCTGGCTGCTTGGTCGGACCTGGGGCTCGACCCACACCAATTTGCGGATGGAGTCGCGCTTCGATGGAAATCTTGTGGATCGTCTCTTATCGGCGGGTCACGACGTCGCCGTTCTCGACGAGGCTTACTCAGATTTGATGGGCCATGCGGGAGCAGTGGTGTTGCACGCCGATGGCACCCTGGAAGGCGGTCATGATCCACGTGCCGATGGCGGTGCGGCGGGGGTCTGATCTGCCGCGTTTACGCTAAAGCTACTCGTAACATCGTTACACGCCACCTTTGCGCCGCAGTCCGTGCTATCTTGCGCACGCATGAACGCGCTGCTTCGCATTCTTCTTGCCGCAATGCTCAGTTTGTGCGCCAGCACCCTTGCGCAGGCGCATCCGCATGTCTGGGTGACGATGCAGACAGAATTGGTCTACGCGCCCGACGGCAGCATCACAGGAATTCGTCATGCCT
Source organism: uncultured Alphaproteobacteria bacterium (assembly GCA_963736275.1). Taxonomy (GTDB): domain Bacteria; phylum Pseudomonadota; class Alphaproteobacteria; order Rhizobiales; family Xanthobacteraceae; genus Pseudolabrys. The sequence continues at coordinate 69,667 of CAVTOP010000006.1, read as the reverse complement.
GGTCATTCGACGACATGTTCTCCACTTTTGCGACGCAAGGGATGGAGAGCAAGGAGAAGGGCAAATTCACGCGCGACGAACTCGCGCCGCTCGCCAAGGTCAACGTCGAGTCGCTGAAGGAATACGACTACTTTACCTATGCCACGGCCGACGGCAAAAAGGCGTCGCTCACCGATCCTGTGCCGGGTTATTGGCTTGATTACAAAGACCAGGTGCTGACGCTCAATTTCCTGCTGCCGTTCAAGACACCGGTGAAAGCCAAAGAGCTGAAAATCGAGATTTACGACCCCTCCATTTTCGTCGACTTCGCATTTGCCAAGGACAAGCCGGTGCAGCTGGCCGGTGCACCGAAATGCAAGCTCGACGTGGTGTTGCCGCGTGAAATGACCTTCGCCGAAGGCAAGGCGCTGAGCCAGATACCGGCCGACGAGAAGAACACCACGATGACCTGGGGCGCACAATTTGCCAGCAAGATCCTGGTGCGTTGTCCTTGATCGACTGGCCGCGATTTCGTGCGCTGCGCGGTCTCCTGCTGCCCGTTTCGTTTCTGCTTTTGCTCGTCATGGTCGAGGCCGCGATGGCGCAGCCATTCGGCCTCAATCGAGGCGCGGCGCCGTCCGAAGTCAGCGGGTTTGCTGGCTGGATTCTTGCAAAGCAGGCCGAATTTTATCGGATGCTGTCGGGGCTCATTCGCGCCGCCAAGGCGGACGGGAATGCGGCCTACACCTTGCTCGGCATCTCTTTTCTCTATGGCGTGTTTCATGCGGCGGGACCGGGCCACGGCAAAGCGGTCATCTCGTCCTATGTGGTGGCCAACAACGAGACCTGGCGTCGCGGCATTGTGCTCTCGTTTGCATCCGCCATTCTGCAGGCGTTCACCGCAATCGCCATCGTTGGGGTTGTCGCGGCTCTGCTTGGCGCCACGGCCAAGGCGATGGGCAATACCGTGCGCGTGATCGAGATCGTCAGCTATGCGCTCATATTGTTGATCGGCCTGCGGCTTTTGTGGGTAAAAGGCAGGGCGTTCTTGCGAGCGTTGCGTCGCAGGGAGGGTCCGCATGCCCATGATCACACGCATGAGCATGGCCATGGCCATCATCAGCACCATCACGACCATGCCCGTGATCATGACCACGATGCATCGGCCTGGAGTCATGGGCACGCACCGGAGCCGAGCGAACTCGCAGGCGTCCACTGGTTAAGGCGTGGCCTGACGGCGATCATTGCTGTTGGCCTGCGCCCGTGCTCGGGCGCGATCATCGTGCTCGTGTTTGCCCTTGCTCAGGGACTGTTCTGGATCGGCGTCGCCTCGACCTTTGTGATGGGGCTCGGGACGGCAATCACGGTGGCCGCGATTGCAACTTTGGCGGTGGCTGCGCGAGAGCTCGCAGGCAGGCTGGCGAAAGCAAAACCGGGGGTCGGAGTGATAATGCTGCGCGGATTGGAAACCGCAGCGGCCCTTGTCATCGTGCTATTCGGTGCGGCCCTGCTCACCGGTTATTTGGCGAGCGAACGCCTGCTGGGCGTCTAGCGAAAATCGTCGGGACGAAGTTCGATTGGTTGGCCGTGCGGTGTGCGGTCGCTGGCGCGATCCCAGGCGTCGCGATAGCGATGCAGAGTGTCGGCCGTCGTCACCCCTTTTTCTGCAACGAACTTCTCGAGTGTATTGAGCCAGTGCGAGTAATACGTTTCGCCGGTGTCAGGATCGCCGGCTGCCTGTGCACGCTTGATTTCGGCTGCAAGTGCCGCCGCCCATTCCGGCCAGGTGAAAACGCCGCGCTCGTGCAGCGCCAACGTCATGGCGAAGGCCTCCGCCTCCCAGGGCTCGCGAAATACCGGGCCATCGGCATCGCGCGGCACACCGGGCACGGCGACGGCAGCGCGCATGGCAGCTTGCGGATCCATTCCCATATCAGGCCGGCTCCAGATAGGGCTCCCAGGCGTCGACCGAAACCTTCGAGGTCGGGTCGCCTTCGTCACCCCACAATTCGCGTCCGTCGAAGCGCACGGTGTAAAGCCATTGGGGATTCTCGCCGGCTCCCGTCGCATTGCTGTCCGGGAAAACGTGGCAGCCGATGATGCGCTCGATCGTGCCAACGTGACCGCGCACGTAGCGGGGCAGGCGCGTGTGCGTTGGCGGATTGATATTCTTTGCACGCACTCTGTCGCCCGGTTTGAATGCGGCTGCCGAATTTGTGTCGCGCTCGGTCGGGCCGCCCCGGTGCAGAGTCTTTGCGACATCGCCCGGCGACAATATGCGTTTGACAGGTTTGGGCGGATGCAGTGAATGACCGGCGGCGATTTCATCCTCCGCCACAAGACCGCGTTCTTTCAGCATTGTCTCCAGCGCAGCAAACCAGATCTGGTAATAGGTCATCGACAGATATTCGCCCGGCGGACGGTTCTCACGCGCGAAACGCGACATATCGATGTTCCAGCCGCCCGGCATGCCCATCGCGAGCGTGAGCGCAAAGGCGCGCTTTTCCCATTCGCCGTGAAAGACCGGTTCGTCCGGCTCCAGCTTGACCGGGCCATGACCGTGCGTTCCGCCAAGGTCCTGACCGCCATTCACTTTGCGATGTCCTTCGGTGATTTCGGCAGGCCGGTGCCGATCATGGAGTCGCGCGTGACGAGATCGGCGAGTTTTTCTTCGCTCCAGCCTTCGGGTGCCGTCCGGACGCATGGGTAAAACGAGATAACGAATCTCCGCAGTCGAATCCCAGATACGGATTTCAGTCTCTTTGGGGAGCGTGAAGCCGAAGTCGGTAAGCACGCCGCGCGGATCGGACACCGCGCGCGAGCGGTAGGGCGCGGATTTGTACCAGACCGGCGGCAATCCCAGCACCGGCCACGGGTAACAGGAGCACAACGTGCACACGACCATGTTGTGCAATTTAGGTGTGTTCTCCAACGCGACGATGTGCTCGCCCTGGCGCCCGGCATAGCCGATCTCGGCGATCGCGGGCGTTGCATCCTTGAGCAGGCGCGCCCGATATCCCGGGTCGGCCCAGGCCTTTGCAACGACGCGCGCGCCGTTACGCGGGCCGACTTTCTTTTCATAGGTTTCGATCAGCAAATCGAGCGCGGCGGGGTCGACATAACCCTTTTCGGTCAGCACCGTTTCCAGTGCGCGCACGCGAAGCTGGGTTTCCGAAAGTTCGGAATGATCATGGTCGTGGCGATGATCATGGTCGTGGTCGGACATGGCCTCACTATAAGCAAAGGGCACGCCTTTATGCCATCATCCGAGTTATGAGATTTGCGCATATGACCGCGGTGGCCGACCGCATAGACCGCCTGGTTTCAGGTATCGGCCGCGCTGCGGCTTGGCTGGTTCTTGTTGTCGTCCTGCTGCAATTCGCACTGGTTCTGGTTCGTTACCTGTTCGGGCTCGGTTCCATTTGGCTCTCCGAGACCGTGATCTACGCCCATGCGGCGGTATTCATGCTGGCAGCGGCATGGACGCTGCGTGGGGAAGGGCACGTGCGCGTCGACATTTTCTACGCGGGGGCGTCCACGCGAACGAAGGCGATCATCGACCTCACCGGCGCGCTTCTCCTTCTGCTGCCGTTCATGCTCGTGCTGGTCTGGTTGTCGGTGCCTTACGCCGAGCGCTCGTGGGCGATCCTCGAGCGCTCACAGGAAGCGAGCGGCCTGCCACTCGTTTTCGTGCTCAAGACCCTCATCCCTGTCTTCGCGGTGCTGATGGCGCTGCAAGGCGTGGCGCAGGCGATTCGTGCCGCCGCAGTGTTGGCGAGGGCACGCTGATGGCCCACCCGGAAATCCTTGCGGTTCTCATGGTGATCGCGGTGATCGCGGCATTGATGGCCGGCTATCCGGTGGCCCTCACGCTCGCGGGTACCTCGCTGATCTTCGCCGTGCTTGGCGAGGTGCTGGGCGCCATGAGCTTCAGCATTCTTGGCGCGCTTCCGCAGCGCATCTTCGGCGTCATGACGAACGAAGTGCTGCTGGCGATTCCGCTTTTCATTTTCATGGGCGTGATGCTGGAGCGTTCGCGCATCGCCGAGGACCTGCTCGAGACGATGGGTCGCCTGTTCGGCACGCTGCGGGGCGGCCTCGGTATTTCTGCAGTCATCGTTGGCACGCTGCTTGCCGCCGCCAAGGGCGTGGTGGGAGCAACGACCGTCACCATGGGTCTCATCATGCTGCCGACCATGCTGCGCTTCGGCTATGATCCACGCCTTGCTGCGGGCACGGTTGCCGCCACCGCGACGCTTGCGCAGATTTTCCCGCCGGCAACCGTCCTCGTTTTGCTCGGCGATCAGCTCGGCAACGCGTATCAGGCCGCACAATTGTCGAAAGGCATTTTTGCGCCGCGGTCGCTCACGGTCGGCGATCTCTTCGCGGGCGCGCTGGTCCCCGGCTTTGCCTTGGTTGCACTTTATGTGATTTTTCTCATTGCGGTCGCGGTGCTGTGGCCGAAAGCATCGCCGGCACTTCCGGCTGATCGGAAAGCCCCGCGCGGCATCAAGATGCTCCGCCGTCTTGCCGAAGTGCTGGTTGCTCCGCTTGCGCTGATTGCCGCCGTCCTTGGCTCGATCCTTGGAGGGATCGCCACGCCGACGGAAGCCGCGTCGATCGGCGCCATCGGCGCCATTCTACTCGCCGCGCGCAAGGCGCCTCTTGGCGGCCTGATCAGACCGGTTTGTGAAAAGACGGCGCAGATCGTCAGCATGATTTTTCTGATCCTGATCGGCGCGACCATGTTCAGCCTGGTGTTTCGCGCCCTCGGCGGTGACGACATGGTGCATCGTGCCTTGTCGAATTTGCCCGGCGGCGCGGCGGGCGCGGTGCTCGCCGTGATGGTCGCGATGTTCCTGCTCGGCTTCGTGATGGACGCGTTCGAGATCATTTTCGTCGTGGTGCCAATTGTCGCGCCGATCTTGTTGAGCATGCCCGGCGTCGATCCGGTTTGGCTCGGCATCATGATGGCGGTCAATCTGCAAACGTCGTACATGCACCCGCCGCTCGGGCCGACTTTGTTCTTCCTGCGCAGTGTCGCTCCCCCGCAAATCACCACCCGGCACATCTACGTCGGTATAGTTCCGTTTGTAGCAATTCAGTTACTCGCACTCGTCGTGCTGTGGTTCGTGCCGGAACTGGCGACGGCGTTGCCGCAGGCCCTTTACGGCCACTAGCCGCAGAAGCGCTCGACCGCCACCCAGATCCACACCGCGCCCGCCGCCAGTAGAGATAGTCCGACGGCCGCGGAGCCCATATCCTTGACGCGCTTGATGGCCGGATCGTTTTTGCGGGTCACGCGGTCGCTTAGCTTCTCGATCGCCGTGTTGAGCAGCTCGACGATGATGATAAAGACAATCACGCCAATCAGCATGAAACGCTTGGCCACCACTGGCGTGAGGAAAAACGCCAGAGGAATACCGATCGCGAGCAGGGCTAGCTCCTGGCGAAAGGCAGCCTCCGACCGTGTCACCGCGACCAGGCCGTTCCAGCTGTTGATGGTCGCGCGCCAGATCCGTTCCACGCCTGCCCGCCCTGTGGTCCGAAGGATACCTACGGGTTTCGGTCTATTCCATATCGCTGCGGCCCCCGTGTATAACCGATTCCGCATGAAAGCCGCCGACATGTTCAGTCTGAAAGGCCGCGTGGCGCTGGTGACCGGCGCATCGAGCGGGCTCGGCGTGCAATTTGTCCGGGCCCTTTCGGACAATGGCGCTGCGGTGGCACTGGTGGCCCGGCGGGCCGACCGGCTCAAAGCGCTCAAGGATGAAATTGAAGGAAAGGGCGGCCGCGCGGTTGCGATCGAGGCCGATGTCACCGACCATGCTGCCATCACGCGCGCTTTCGACGCCGCGGAAAAGGCTTTCGGTACCGTGACGATCCTCGTCAACAACGCGGGCATCGCGCACGGCGGACGCGCGGTCGAGATGCCGCCGGAGGAATGGCGCAAGGTGCTCTCGACCAACCTCGATGCCGTTTTTCTGTGGGCGCAGGAAGCCGCGCGCCGGCTGCTCGCTGCCAACAAGCAGGGTGCGATCGTCAACATCGCGTCGGTGCTGGGGCTCGCCGTCTCAAAGGGCGCCGTCGCCTATGCCACGGCAAAAGCGGGCGTCGTGCAGGTCACGAAGGCGCTTGCCGTCGAACTGGCCTTCAAAGGCGTGCGCGTCAATGCGATCGCGCCCGGGTGGTTCGTCACCGAAATGAATGACGACTATCTTTCCAGCGAAGCAGGCACGGCCATCAAACGTGAAATTCCGATGGGCCGTTTCGGCAACCCCGGCGATCTCGACGGCGCGCTGCTGTTGCTGGTGTCGGACGCCGGCAGTTACATCACGGGCGCGACCGTCGTCGTCGATGGCGGACAGGTCGTTCAGATCAAAGGGTAGGGGACACGGCATGGACTTCACGCTTGCGCCAGAGATCGAGGATCTTCGGCTGCGCGTGCGTGCGTTCGTGGAAGAGCACGTACTGCCGCTCGAAGCAGACCCGCAGAATTTCTCCGATCACGAAAACATTCCTGAGGACCGGCTCGCCAAGGTGCGCGAGAAAGCCAGAAAGGCCCGTCTGTGGGCGCCGCAGTCGCCGAAGGAATACGGCGGCATGGACCTGCCGATCATCGCCTGGGCGGCAATTTACGAGGAAGCGGCGCGCTCGATCTTCGGACCGCTTGCCATCAACTGCATGGCGCCCGATGACGGCAACATGAATCTGCTCAAGCTGGTCGGCACGCGCGAGCAGAAGGAGAAATGGCTAAAGCCGATCGTCGAGGGAAAGGTGCGTTCGACCTTCACCATGACCGAACCGGCGCCAGGCGGCGGCTCCGATCCCTCGATGATCCAAACCAAGGCCGAGAAAAAAGGCGATCGCTACGTCATCAGAGGCCGCAAATGGTTTGCCACCGGTGCGGACGGTGCGGCGCACTTCATTCTGGTTGCGCGCACATCGGATGACAAGCGGCGGGGTTTGACGGCGTTCCTGTACCACAAGGATCAGCCGGGCTGGCGCATCGTTCGCCGCATCCCGATCATGGCCCCGCACGAGCATGGCGGTCACTGCGAGCTCGAATTCGACGGATTGGAAATTCCCCGCGAGAACGTGCTGCTTGAGGAAGGTGACGGCCTCAAGATCACCCAAACCCGACTCGGTCCGGCCCGGCTGACCCACTGCATGCGGTGGCTCGGTTTTTCCAAGCGCTGTATGGAAATTGCGCAAGCCTACGTCGCCAATCGCGAGGGCTTCGGCGTCAAGCTTGCCGACCGTGAAAGCGTGCAGATCAAGCTCGGCGAAGTGGCCCAGCAGATCCAGATCGGGCGGCTGCTGACGATGCACGCGGCCTGGATGCTCGACCAGGGCGGCCGCGCGCGCAAGGAGGTCTCGATGGCCAAGGTGCAGGTCGCCGATACGCTGCACAAGGCCGCCGATGTGGCGATACAATTGCAGGGTGCCCGTGGCTTTTCGCAGGATTCGATCGCACAGTGGATCTATCGCTCTGCGCGCTCCGCCCGCCTGGTGGATGGCGCGTCCGAAGTCCACATGATGGTGCTGGCGCGCTTCATGCGCGAAGAGGGACGGGATTTCTGGCAATGGGGCCCCGGCGAGGGACGCCGGAACGCGCCTTGATCAGTCCGCGGCTTTCCTGAGTGCCGCCGCCTCGTCACGTGCTGATCGCATCAGATATTGCACGTCCGATCCGGCAATCACAAAGCGTGCGCCGAGCTTGACCAGCTCCGCCACGTGCGCGACGTCGGCGCGGATGCCGCCGACGCCGAGATGCTTGTTGTGCGCCTTGCACGCCTTTGCAGTGGCTTCATAGGCGGCGCGCAGTTTCGGGCTCTTGAGATCGCCCGGAATTCCCATGGCGGTGCACAGATCGTTTGAGCCGATCAGCAGCATGTCGATGCCGTTGACCGAAGCAATCGCATCGGCGTTGGCGATGCCCTCCGGCGTTTCCAGCATCGCGATGAGGGTCGTCGCGGCGTTGCCCTCTTTGTTGACCTCGCCCAGTGCGGTCTGACGATACCCATGCAGCGCGCCGGCACCGCCGACCGAGCGTTCGCCCAAAGGCGGGAAGCGGCAGGCGCACACGAAGGCCTCGGCTTCAGTCCGCGTGCTGACGTCCGGGCAAATGATGCCGAGCGCGCCCATGTCGAGCAGGCGCGTGGCGTCCTCAAACTGGTGGCCGGCAATGCGCACCATCGGGGTTACTCCGACAGGGAGCGCCGCGACGCAAATCTGCGCGGCGGCATCGAGGGAAATCGTGCAGTGTTCCATATCGATAAAAAATGCATCGAATCCGCACGAATCCGCAATCATTGCGATCTCGGCGGTGCGCGCGAGCCGCGTGGCCATGCACAGCGCGACCTCGCCGCGCGCAAGCCGTTCCTGCATGCGGTTCGTGTAGGTCACGATTTGAGGGCTCAGTTACGGTAGCTCGTGTCGATCTGGTCGAGCATGCGCAGGTACGCGGCCCAGTCATGGCTACCGCGCCCGCTGTCGTGATGCTCATATTGTTCGGCTGTTTTGGCGCAGACATCGGGCGGCACTTCGATCAATTCCGCCCCGGTCGCCTCCAGTTTCAGCTGAATATCGGCGGCATCGATCAGGCTCTTCATCAGCACAAAGGATTCGCGCGCACTCTTGCCGACCGTAAGCAGGCCGTGATTGTGCATGATCATAGCCCGGTTCTGCCCGAGATCGCGGTTGAGACGCTCGCGCTCGTCGAAATCTTCGGTAATCCCCTCGTAGCCGTGGTAGCCGATCCTCTTGTAGAAGCGGATCGCCTGTTGCGAGACCATGCGCAGGCCGCTCTTGAGCCCGGCAATCGCCATGCCGACATTGGTGTGAACATGCACCGCGCAGTTCACGTCCGGCCGCGCGCTCAGGACCCCGCCATGCAGCGTGAAGCCCGGTCTGTTGACCCCAGACTTTTCGTCGAGGTCCTCATCCATGGAGACTTTCACAAGGTTGGAGGCGCTTACCTCGGTATAGAGGAGGTCGTGCTTCTTCATCAGAAATTTACGCGGCTCATCAGGGACCCGCATCGATGAATGGTTGTAGATCACATCGTCCCAGCCGTAGTGCGCCGTCAGCCGGTATACCGCGGCGAGATCGACGCGTGCCTGCCATTCAGCCGCTGAAATTCCATCCCGTGAAATTTTGGGAACGCTGGCAAGCTTGTTCATCGGCGTCGTCCTTTGTGATCGCGGAATAAAGTCTATCACACTGGTTCGCCTTGGCCAGATTGCGGACGCCGGTATAGAAAGGGCTGCAACAAGCAGGTGAAAATGAGCAAGCCAATCAAAATTCGAATGGGCGGCTATGGTCCCCCGACGACGGGATTCAGCAAGTCGCTGAAATTCATCGGCGACAGGCTGGAAAAGCAATTCGGCAATGACGTCGCAATCGAATACGTTTTCAACATCATGGATCACGGCCACAAGGCCGAGGACATTCTCACCTTGGTCGAGAACGGCGAGATCACGCTCGGCTACCAGTCGTCGAGCTATCTTACCGATCGTGTTCCCGAGCTGGGCTTTGCCGACCTGCCGTTCCTGTTTTCCAGTAACGCCCAGGCGCGCGGCGCAATGGACGGTGCGCTTGGTGAATTCCTTGTGCGCAAGACCGAAGAGCGCATCAACTACCGGATCCTCGGTTGGTTCGAGAATGGCTTTCGCCACATCTCAAACAGGTTGCGGCCGATCCAGCTGCCTGTCGACATGAAGGACATGAAAATCCGCGTGCTGCCGAGCGAAATTCACAGGCGCACGTTCGAACTGCTCGGCGCAAAGGCCATGCGCATGGACCTCACCGAGGCCATCGCCATGATCAAGGCCGGCACGCTGGATGCACAGGAAAATCCTCTGGCGAATACGGTCACTTATGGCGTGCATAAGTTCCATAAGTTCCACACGCTCAGTTATCATTTTTATATTTCGCGACCGATCTTCCTGCATCGCACGTCCTTCGAAGCCTGGCCTGATGAGGTCCGGCGCGCGATGCAGACGGCGGTGACGGAAGCGGTTGTCTACCAACGCAAGCTCGCGCTCGAAGAGCACGAGTCCTCTCGCAAGGCGATCGAAGCCGAGGGTTGCGAAATCAACGAGCTGACCTCGAAAGAGCACGATGCCTTTGTAGCGGCCGTGCAGCCGCTGCTGGGGGATGCGCGCAAAACCTATGGCGAAGCCATGTTCCGTATGGTGCCGAAAGCATAATAGTGTCGCGGCAAACAGCGTCACCGAAACATTAACGTGCTCGCTGCAATTGCAGGATTTACGCGTCTGAAAGACTCAGTTGCTACTGAGTGGCCGCAACATTTCGTGTGGTGGCCATCAGATGACCAGTTCGAACCGACCCATCGCGCTTGCGCTCCGCGGGGTCAGCAAACGTTTCGATCGCCCAGCGGTCGATGCGCTCGATCTCACGATTTACGGCGGCGAGTTCTACGCCCTGGTCGGCCCGAACGGGGCAGGCAAGACAACGACATTGCGCATGGTCGTCGGCCTTCTAAGGCCGGATGTCGGCTCGATCAGCATCGGCGGAATCGATGCGCTGTCCGATCCGGTTGCGGCAAAGCAGATAACGGCATGGCTTTCCGACGAGCCGATGATCTACGACAAGCTCACGCCGTACGAATATCTCGAATTCGTCGCCGGGCTGTGGCGCATCGATCCTGCAATCGCACTGGTCCGTGCACGCGAGCTTATCGGTTGGCTCGGCCTTGAGCCGCACGCGCACGAGCGCTGCGAGGGCTTTTCCCGCGGCATGCGCCAGAAGGTGGCGCTCGCGGGCGCGCTGGTGCACGATCCCAAGCTCATCATTCTCGACGAACCGCTGACCGGTCTCGACGCAGGCACGGCCCGACAGGTGAAGGACGTGCTGCGTGCGCGTGTCCGTGACGGCGGCACCGTCATCATGACCACGCACATTCTTGAGGTTGCAGAACGCATGGCCGACCGGATCGGCGTGATCGCCCGCGGGCGCCTGATCGCGGAAGGCACTCTTGACGATTTGCGCCGGCAGACTGGCGAAACGGCTACGAGCCTCGAAGACACCTTCCTAACGCTTGTGGCCGAGCAGGCGGCGGCGTGATTTAACAGGCATCGCTGACATGGCTGGCCGGCCACGAACTTAGGCTCGGCTGGCGCGACTGGGTCTCGCTGATGACAGCGGGCGGCCGTACACGTGGACGCACCGCATTTGTTGCGCTCGTGTGCATTGCCATCTTCATGCATGTTTTCGCCTACTGGACGGTTGCCACCTATGCCGACGCCAGTCTTGCCTCCGACACGGCCGCCGTGGTCGGAGTTACCGGCACGCTCTTTCTGTCGTGGTCGCTGCTCTTGTCGCAGGCAATGGAGTCCGTAACCCGCGCGTTCTATTCGCGCTCCGACCTCGATCTTATTCTCACGTCTCCCGCCTCCGCGCGCAAAGTCTTTGCGGTGCGCATGGGCCGGATCGCGATGGCAGCGGTGGCAATCGCAGTGCTATTGGCTGCGCCATTCATCAACGTTTTGGCCGCGCTCGGTGGAGGCCGATGGCTTGCTGCTTACGGCGTGGTCATTGCGATGGGCGCGGTGGCCACGGCTGCGGCATTGGCGCTGACGATCGCTTTGTTCCGCACTATTGGTGCGAAGCGCACCCGCCTGATTGCTCAGATCGTCGCGGCGGTGATCGGAGCGGCTTTCGTCATCGGGCTGCAGGTTGCCGCGATATTTTCCGCCGGCAATATCTCGCGTTACGCGGCCTTGCAGTCGGACTGGATGCTGCGACATGCGCCTGATACTGCCAGTGCATTCTGGTGGCCGGCGCGCGCGGTGCTTGGCGACTACATCGCCCTGGCCGCAGTTGTCGTTTTTGCTGCCGCCGTGCTTGGTCTGGCGATTGCCGTATTTTCACGACGTTTCGGCGAACATTCGATAGCAGCGGCGGGGGTCTCCAATACTGCCGTGCGACAACGCCGGTGGGTACAGGCGTTTCGCCGCCGTTCTCCCGCCCGCACGCTTCGGCACAAGGAATGGGTCCTTCTGCAGCGCGATCCCTGGCTGGTGTCGCAGACCCTGATGCAAATTCTTTATCTGTTGCCGCCGGCGTTGCTGCTCTGGATCACCTTCCGCACCGGACACGATGCATTCGTCGTATTGATACCAGTGATTGTCATGGCCGCCGGTCAGCTTGCAGGCGGGCTGGCGTGGCTGACCATTTCGGGGGAAGACGCGCCGGACCTGGTTTCAACTGCACCGATCGCAACCAATCGTATTTTTTTCGCCAAGATCGAAGCCGTCATCGGCATGGTCGCGCTCATTTTTTCGCCCATCATAGCGGTCCTGGCGTTCGATACGGTGTTTGCAGCGGTGGTTTGCGGGCTTGGCATTCTCTCCGCGGCGGCCGCGGCAACTATGATCCAGCTTTGCTTCCGCGTGCAGGCGCGCCGCAGTCATTTCCGCCGCAGGCAGACGTCCTCGCGCATAGCGACCTTCGCCGAAGCGTTTTCATCGATAGCCTGGGCCGCGACCTCAGCGCTTGCGGCCGCGGGTCTATGGCAGGCGGTCGGACCGGCCATGGTCGCATTCGGCATATTGGCCAGCGTCTGGATGGTCAGCCCGTCACGGAGCTGAACTACGCATACGAAATGCGCAGCCGCTGACGTCCAACCAGGATGCCGACCAACAACAGATTGAGAATGTTGGCGCCGATCCCGACCGCGAATGCCGGCGCGTAATAGCCGAAGTGATCGTAGAGAAATCCCGCGAGCCAGCCGCCGAGCGCCATCCCGCCGCCGCTGAACAAGAGCAGTGTCGGTATGCGCCACGATGCTTCCGAAGCCGGAAATAGTTCGCGCAGCGCCAACACATACGCCGGGATGATTCCGGAGAAGCCGAGTCCGAAAGCGGCCGCCACCGTAAAGAGCCCGATTTCGTTTTGCGTGAGGAGCAAGGCGGTCATCGCTGCGGCTTGCCAGCCGGAGCCGATGAAGACCGTGGCCAGACCGCCGATGCGGTCGGAAATTGCCCCCCAGATCTGCCGGCTCAGGAAAGCCGTGCCAAGCAGAACAGAGAGCATCAGCGCGCCGGTCGAGCGCGCAATGCCGAGATCGCTGCAAAATGCAACGAGATGTCCTTGCGGCATCGCCATCGGGACGCAGCACAGCACCGCCGCTGCGCACATCACGGCGAAGACGACGTTAGGCGACCAGCCAAGCACGCGGGCTTTTGCTCCGGCGCCATCCGTGGGAGCGGCTGGATGAACCACTTCGGGCGGTGCGCTGAAATAGATTATCGCAAGTGGAATGATCACGACGATTTCGAGCGCGCCGTACCACAGCATGGTCTGCCGCCAGCCGAAATCGGCAATGACGCGCTCGAACAGCGGCGGCCACATCGCGCCGGCGAGGTAACTTCCGCTCGAGATCAAGGCCAGAGCCGACCCGCGTCTTCGGTCGAACCAGCGGCTGACGTAGATGTACATCGGCGCATTGATACCGCCGAGCCCGATCAGACCGATAAAGAGCCCGTGCCCGATCCACAAGGGCCAGCGCGGCCCCAGCGTCGAGATCGCGAGGCCGAGTCCGATCATCAGCGTACCGCAAATGACCGTCCACCGCGTGCCGACTTTGTCGGCAAGCCGGCCCATCATGATGCCACCGACACCCGACCCCAGCCACGCCAGCGCGCTGGCCAGCGCAGGAATAGAGCGGACGCCGTCGACCTCCGCGGCGATGTCTTTCAGAGCCACGGCCGTGATCCATGCGGCGCCGAACGCCATCAGCATGGTGACGAGCGCTGCAGTGGCGACAGCCCATGATTGTTTTGATTCGATGGAAGATACTGTGGATTGCAACATCAGGCGGGAGTCCGGCTGACCGACGTTGTGGCAGGCCGCTGCTGTTTTGACCACCCATACGGGCGGGGGGCTGCCTTGCCTGCTGCATTGCGCCAAAATGCGCGTGGAGCCCGCTTATGGAAATTTCCTTATAGAGGTTGCGGAAACTTCGAAATTGACCACACGCCCCTGAAGTATAGCCTTCGCCGCGGTTTCTGCGCTTTGCGCCGTCCGGGCCGACCTTATATGAGTGGGACCCGGCATCGCATTGCCGGCTTTACAAGGCGATCCATGCCGCTTCGACCGGTCAGTCTCGACGACAAATACGACCTCAACCAGTCACACGTCTTCGTGACCGGTTTCCAGGCGTTGATCCGTGCCTGCCTCATGCAGAAGGAGCGCGACCACCGGGCCGGGCTGAACACAGCCGGCTACGTTACCGGCTACCGCGGCTCTCCGCTCGGCGGGCTCGACCAGCAGTTCATGCGAGCCGCTCGTCAACTCACCGCTGCCGACATCAAGTTCCAGCCCGGCCTCAACGAGGAACTTGCTGCGACCGCCTTATGGGGTACGCAGCAAGCTGAATTGCGTGGCGAGGGCAAGTTCGATGGCGTCTTCGGCATGTGGTACGGCAAGGGACCAGGAGTTGACCGCACCGGTGATGCCTTCCGTCACGCAAATCTAGCCGGTTCATCGAGGCATGGTGGCGTGATCGCGCTGATGGGCGATGACCACACCGCGGAATTGTCCACCACCGCGCACCAGTCGGAATTCCATTTCGTCGACGTTATGATGCCGATCCTCAATCCGGCCGGCGTGCAGGAGTTCGCTGACTTTGCTCTTTATGGCTGGGCCATGTCCCGGTTCAGTGGGGCCTGGACTGCGCTCAAATGCATGCACGAGACGGTCGAATTGAGCGGGGTCGTCGATGCCAGTCTCGATCGCATCAAGATTGTGACGCCGGACGATTTCCACATGCCGGAAGGTGGGCTCAATATCCGCCTTGTTGATACGTTCTTGGGCCAGGAAGCGCGCCTACACGACTTCAAGCGTGATGCGATGCTGGCCTTCGTGCGCGCCAACCGACTCAACCGCATCATCACCTCCGGCGGCCGTGCGCCGAAAATCGGCATTATCACGACCGGAAAAGCCTACCTCGATGTGCGCCAGGCGCTCGACGAGCTCGGCATCGACGAGATGAAGTGCAACGACCTCGGGCTGCGAATATTCAAGATTGCTTGCGTATGGCCGATCAGCCGGCAGGAGCTTGCCGAGTTCGCCCAGGGACTCGACCTCATCATCGTGGTCGAGGAAAAGCGCTCTCTTATCGAAGTGCAGGTGCGCGAAGAGCTCTATGGCTCGGCCAACCAGCCTGTGTGCATTGGCAAGAAAGATGAGCAAGGCAACTGGCTTTTCCCGGTCAAAGGCGCACTCGATCCGAACGATGTCGCCATCTGCATCGGCGAACGGTTGCTGCGTTACGGCGCCAACGAAGAATTGACGGCGCATATTGCGCGGCTGAAGTCAGCGCAAAAGGCCCTCGCCGAAACGACCGAAATCGCACAGCGCATCCCTTATTTCTGCTCGGGTTGTCCGCACAACACCTCGACGCGCGTACCGGAAGGCAGCCGCGCCTACGCCGGCATCGGCTGCCATTACATGGCGCAGTGGATGGACCGCAAGACGCTTGGCTACACGCAGATGGGGGGCGAGGGCGCCAACTGGATCGGCGAAGCGACTTTCTCGAATTCGCGGACACGTGTTCCAGAATCTCGGCGACGGCACTTATAACCATTCCGGATACCTCGCCATCCGCGCCGCGATCGCGTCCGGCGTGACCATGACCTACAAGATCCTGTTCAACGACGCGGTCGCGATGACTGGCGGGCAGGCCAATGACGGCGGCCTCACGGTGCCCCAGATCGCCGCTCAAGTGGCAGCCGAGGGTGCCAAGCGAATCGTCGTCGTCACCGATGAGCCCTGGAAATATGCGAAAGGCACCGAATGGCCCCGCGGCCTGACCGTGCATCACCGCGATGAGCTCGATGCGGTCCAGCGCGAATTGGCGACCGTCCCTGGCCTGAGCGTGCTCATCTACGATCAGACCTGCGCCGCCGAAAAACGCCGCCGCCGCAAGCGTGGCGCATTTCCCGACCCGGACAAGCGGGTCGTCATCAATGATCTCGTCTGCGAGGGTTGTGGCGACTGCGGCGTCAAATCCAACTGCGTATCTGTGCAGCCGCTCGAGACCGAGTGGGGCCGCAAGCGCACGATCGACCAATCGAGCTGCAACAAGGACTACTCGTGCATCAACGGGTTCTGCCCTTCGTTCGTTACGGTTCACGGCGCAAAGTTGAAAAAAGGCGAAAGCATCGCGGAGCCAAGTCACTGGCCAGGGTTGCCGGCGCCGTCGGCACCGCTGATCAATCATCCGTACGGAATTATCGTCACCGGTATCGGCGGCACAGGCATTGTGACGATCGGCGCAATTGTCGGCATGGCGGCGCACCTCGAAGGGAAGGGCGTTGGCGTCATTGACATGGCCGGCCTCGCGCAGAAAGGCGGCGCCGTCTACAGCCACATCCGGATCGCCAACACGCCAGAAGAAATCCACGCCATTCGTATCGCCGCCGGCGGTGCGGACCTCGTGATTGGTGGCGACATCGTTGTTGCGGGCGCCAAAAAAGTTCTCGGTGCGATGAAAGCGGGGACGACGCGGGCCGTCGTGAACACGGCGGAATTTTTGCCCGGGGATTTTACGCGTAACACCGAATTTTCACTGCCGACTGAGAGGCTCAAGCGCGCCATTAGCGGTCACGCCGGCCGCGATCGCAGTCATTTCGTCGATGCGAGCCGGCTTGCGACAGCGCTGCTCGGTAATTCGATCGGCTCCAACATGTTCATGCTTGGTTACGCCTACCAGATTGGCGCGCTGCCGCTGTCGGCGGATTCGATCGAACGCGCGATCGAAATGAACGGCGAGGCCGTGCCAATGAACGTCGCGGCGTTCCGCTATGGACGTCGCGCGGCGGTTGATCCGAAGGCGCTCGAAGCTCTGGTCGAGCCGCGGCCGGAGGAGCAGAACGAGTCGCTCAAGTTGTCGCAGTCCTTTGCCGAAACGGTGGACCGGCGGGCGGCCTTCCTGACTGCTTATCAGAACGCAAGCTACGCGCGGCGCTATCGCAATTGGGTCGAGAAAGTGCGTACGGTGGAAGCCGAAAAGGCCCCGGGCCAGTGCGGGCTAGCGGAAGCCGTGGCGCGCTATCTGT
Source organism: uncultured Alphaproteobacteria bacterium (assembly GCA_963736275.1). Taxonomy (GTDB): domain Bacteria; phylum Pseudomonadota; class Alphaproteobacteria; order Rhizobiales; family Xanthobacteraceae; genus Pseudolabrys. The sequence goes on along the minus strand of CAVTOP010000006.1, from coordinate 52,598 downwards.
TCAAGCTCATGGCGTACAAGGACGAATATGAAGTTGCACGGCTTTATGCCGCCACCTCTTTTCTCGATCGCGTCAAATCAAGCTTCGATGGCGACAGACTGAGCTTTGAATTCCATCTGGCGCCGCCCTTGCTGGCGCGGCGCGATCCGGACACGGGCGAACCGAGAAAGATGTCATTCGGCCCCTGGATTTTGACGGTGTTCAGGCTGCTCGCGAAGCTCAAGTTCTTGCGTGGCACCGCGTTCGACCTTTTCGGCTATACGAAGGAGCGACGGACCGAGCGTCGTTTGATTGCGGACTACGAATACCTTGTGGGGGAAATCTGCGAATTTCTCACGCCCGGCAACCATCGTTTCGCCGTGGGCCTGGCGGCACTCCCTGAGAAAATTCGCGGATACGGACCGGTAAAAGAGCGGCATCTGGCCGCGGCAAAGGCCGAGGAAGTGGCGTTGCGGGAGCAGTTTTTGTCCGGGTCAGCCCCGTTTCTTAAGGCCGCCGAATAAGGCAATTCCGGCCATACCGGTTATTCCCCCATCTGATACTTGACCGCCTTCGGGCGGTGTTTTCATATCGAGATAACAAGATCGTCCGAACAGGACGGCGAGGGGCTTGTGTCGCGCCTGAGAGCGCGGCCTGACGGGAGGACAGAGCTGTGGCGCCGAACGTCGCCGCTGGTGCGGATACGTTTCCCAAGTTGTTGGTCCGCAATGCCCATGCTTTTGGGGCGCGGCCGGCCATGCGTCACAAGGATCTCGGCATCTGGCAGACTTGGACCTGGGCGCAGACGCTCGACATTGTTCGTGCCTATGCGGCCGGTTTGCATCGGCTGGGTCTCAAGCGCGGCGAGACGATCGCGATCGTCGGCGCCAACCGGCCGAAACTTTATTGGTCGGTCATGGCTGCACAGATGGTGGGCGCTATTCCGGTCCCCGTCTATGCCGACGCCGTCGCCGAAGAGCTATCCTATGTGCTGGCGCACGCCGACGTGCGCTTTGCCGCGGTCGAGGATCAGGAACAGGTCGACAAGATCCAATCGGTGATGGAGCGCATCCCGAAGCTTGAGCTGATGCTCTACGACGAGAAAAGAGGGTTGCGCGATTACGATCACAGCCGGCTGCATTCGATGGAAGACGTCATCGAAGAGGGCCGCAAGGCCCTTGCTGGCGATTCTTCGGTACGCGCCTGGCTGGACGGCGAGATCGCAGCCGGCAAAGGCAGCGATCCCTCCATTATTCTTTATACATCAGGCACGACCGGCACTTCCAAAGGCGTCGTCCTCACCAACGAACGGTCGATTCATGCAGCGGCCGATACGGTCGCATTCGACAAATTGACCGAGAACGACGTCGCACTTGCGTATCTCCCGCTCGCCTGGGTCGGGGATCACTACCTCAATTACGCGCAGGGCCTGGTTTCCGGCTTCTGCATGGCCTGCCCGGAAAATGCCGATACCGCGATGCAGGATCTGCGGGAGACCGGTCCGAGTTTTTACTTTGCGCCGCCACGCACGCTCGAGCTTCTGCTCACGCGCGTCATGATCCGCATGGAAGACGCGGGACTCCTCAAACGCAAGTTGTTCCACTTTTTCATCGGCGTGGCCAAGCGCTACGGCGAGCGTATCCTCAATGGTCAGCAGGTGCCGCTGACCGGACGCTTGCTGTACGGGTTAGGTTCGCTGCTCGTTTATGGACCGCTCAAGAACGTGCTCGGCTTCTCACGCGTGCGGGTGGCCTATACGGCGGGCGAAGCAATCGGACCGGACCTGTTCAATTTCTATCGTTCTATCGGCCTGAATTTGAAGCAGCTCTATGGCCAGACCGAGGCCTTCCTCTACGTTACCGCGCAGCCCGATGGTGAAATTTATTCCGACACCGTCGGTCCGGCCTGTCCGAACGTCGATATTCGCATCGCCGAAGACGGCGAAGTGCAATTCAAATCGCCGGGGATGTTTACCGGCTACTTCAAGGATGACGGCAAGACCGCCGAGGCAATGACGCCGGATGGCTATGTAAAGACGGGAGACGCGGGGTTCTTCGACGAGAAGACCGGACATCTGAAAATCATCGACCGGGCCAAGGACGTGGGCCGGCTCAAGGATGGCACACTGTTTCCGCCGAAATACATTGAGAACAAGCTCAAGTTCTATCCCAACATCCGCGAAGTGGTGGCGCTTGGCGACCAACGTAATTTCGTTGCCGTGATGCTCAACATCGATCTCACGGCGGTTGGAAGCTGGGCGGAACGCAACAACGTCGTGTACGGCTCCTACCAGGAACTGGCCAGCCATCCGCTCGTCTATGACATGATCGAGAAAAACGTGGCCGAAGTGAACCGCTCGCTTGCGGCCGACCGGGTCATGGCGGGCACGCAGATCAAGCGGTTTCTGATTCTGCACAAGGAGCTCGATGCCGACGACGGCGAGCTTACCCGCACGCAGAAGGTCCGCCGTGGCTTCATCGCGGAACGATACGCGCCGTTGATCAAGGCGCTTTATGACGGCTCGAAAGAAGCCGACATCTCAACGGAGGTGACGTTCGAGGACGGCCGCAAAGGCGTCATCAGCGCGCGCGTGAAGATCCACGACATGAAGACGGATCCTGTTGCCGCCGGCATGGGGAAGGCGGCATGAGGTCGCCAAACGGACCCGACGTTGCGGTCGGCGACGTGCTGTTGGCGGTAGAGGACGTGTCGTTATCGTTCGGCGGCGTGAAAGCGGTCAGCAACGTTTCCTTCGATATCCGCAAGGGCGAGATCCGCGCCATTATCGGGCCAAACGGTGCCGGAAAGACGTCGATGCTTAACGTCATCAATGGCTTTTATCACCCGCAACAGGGCCGCATCACGTTCAAGGGCGAAGCGCGTGCCAGGATGCGACCGCACGAGGCGGCAAGCGGCGGCATCGCGCGCACGTTCCAGAACGTCGCGCTGTTTCGCGGCATGACTGCGCTCGACAACATCATGGCGGGTCGCACGCTCAAGATGCACAGCAATTTCTTCTGGCAGATGCTGCGTTATGGGCCTGCCATGCGTGAGGAGGTCGAGCATCGCCGGCGGGCTGAGGAGATCATCGACTTCCTGAAAATTCAGGAGATCCGGCGCGTGCCGGTTGGCCGGCTGCCTTATGGCTTGCAGAAGCGCGTCGAGCTTGGCCGCGCGCTTGCGATGGAGCCTGAACTTCTGCTGCTCGATGAGCCGATGGCCGGCATGAACCTCGAAGAAAAAGAAGACATGTCGCGCTTCGTCCTCGACGCGAACGACTACTACGGCACCACAATCGCGCTGATCGAGCACGACATGGGCGTGGTGATGGACTTATCCGACCGGGTCGTGGTGCTCGATCATGGCATCAAGATCGCCGACGGCACGCCGGCTGAGGTCAAGAGCAATCAGGCGGTGATCGACGCCTATCTCGGCGTTGCGCATTGAGGGGCACGATGGGGTTGCTCTACCAAATCTTCATCGATCCCTTCGTGCAGATGGGCACAGCGCCGGATCTTTTCGTCCAGACATTATGGGAAGGCACGGTTGGCGGCATGCTCTATGCGCTGATTGCGCTTGGATTCGTGCTGATATTCAAGGCCTCCGGCGTGTTCAATTTTGCGCAAGGCATCATGGTGGTCTTCGCTGCGCTGACGCTGGTCGGCCTCTACAATGTCGGCGTTCCGGCGTTTCTTGCGCTTGGCCTGACCATCGCAGTGATGTTCGGGCTCGCCTTTGCGGTCGAGCGCGTCGTATTGCGCCCGCTGGTCAATCAGCCCGACATCATTCTGTTCATGGCGACGTTCGGGTTGACCTATTTCCTCATCGGGGTCGGCGAATTCGTATTCGGCGGCGATCCGAAGGTGATGATCACCGAGCAGCTTTATCTGCCGAAAGGTGCTGTCACCTATAAGGTTCTGGGCGGCGTCGTCTCGGTGCAGAAACTCGACGTCGCAGCGGCGGTCATCGCATCGGTTATGGTCGCGGGGCTTGCCGTCTTCTTCTCCAAGACCCGCATCGGCCGGGCGTTGCGTGCGGTTGCTGACAGCCATGCCGCGGCCCTGTCAGTCGGCATTTCGCTCGAGCAGATTTGGGTGATCGTGTGGTTTGCGGCGGGGCTGGTGGCGTTGGTCACTGGCATCTTCTGGGGCGCGCGCTCGGACGTGTCGTTTGCGCTCGACGTCATCGCTCTCAAGGCTCTGCCCGTGCTTATTCTCGGCGGCCTGACGTCCATTCCAGGCGCCATCGTCGGGGGTCTGATTATCGGCATCGGCGAGAAGATGTGGGAATTCTACTGGGGCCCGCTGATCGGCGGCGGCACCGATGCCTGGTTTGCCTATGTGATTGCGCTGGTGTTCCTGCTGTTCAAGCCGCAGGGCCTGTTCGGCGAAAAAATTATCGAGCGGGTATAGGGACGAAACGATGCTCTACCGCGAGGCCGGTCAGTTCAAGACCAACTACACCAGCGACCAGGCTGTGTTCCCGATTTTGCAGGATCGCATCGGCATCTTCGTCATTCTGGCCATCGCATTCGTAGTCATTCCAAGGGCCGGTAACGATTTCATTCTTAATGCGGTGATGATCCCGTTCCTGATCTTCGCGCTCGCGTCGATCGGTCTCAATCTGCTGACCGGCTATACCGGCCAGCTTTCGCTCGGCACGGGGGCCTTTATGGGTGTGGGCGCCTACGCCTGCTACAAGCTCACCACGATCTTTCCGGATGTGAACATCATCATCTGGATCATCGCGTCGGGATTTTTTTCTGCCGCAACCGGCGTTGTGTTCGGTCTGCCGGCGGTGCGCATCAAGGGCTTCTACCTGGCCATTGCCACGCTGGCGGCACAGTTCTTCCTCGAGTGGTGCTTCACCCGCATTCCCTGGATCTACAACTACAATGTATCGGCCGCGATCGAGGTGCCGCAGCGCGAGTTGTTCGGCATCATCGTAACCGGTCCGCGCGCCACGGCAGAGACGCGCTACTACATCGTGCTGGCCATCGTCGTCGCGATGACCTGGGTGGCGTCCAACATCGTGCACGGCCGCATCGGCCGCACGTGGATGGCGGTGCGTGACATGGACATCGCCGCTGAATTGATGGGAATTCGCCTGCTGCCGACGAAGCTGCTGGCCTTCGCGGTATCTTCGTTTTACTGCGGAGTGTCCGGGGCGATGATGGTGTTTCTCTGGTACGGCGGCGCGGAATCGACCGTCTTCAATATCAATCAGAGCTTCACGATCCTGTTCATGATCATTATTGGCGGTCTGGGCAGTCTGCTCGGGTCGTTCCTGGGCGCGGCGCTGATCTACATCCTGCCCATCATCCTTCGTTTCGTGCCGCCCGAATTCGGTCTCCCCCTGCATGCGGCGACCGTTGAGCACATCACATTTATGGTCGTGGGCGCGCTGATCGTGCTTTTCTTGATTGCGGAGCCGGCCGGCCTTGCCCGGTTGTGGCAAATTGCCAAGCAGAAACTGAGGGTGTGGCCGTTTCCGTACTGATGGTGCAAGATGGGGTCCAATTTCCGACTGTGGCGAACGCCATGGCTCCGAAATCGCCGCCCGGTGAAGCCGGATCAGGCGAATACAGAAAACAGAGGCGCGCCTGCCGGGCGCGAACCAAAGGGAGGAACGACGATGAAGGCAAGACATCTACTGGTCGGCATGACCTGCGCGAGCTTGCTGGGAGCTGCTGTACTCACCGGCACGGCCCAGGCGCAGGACACGATCTACGTGCCGCTGTTGACCTATCGAACCGGACCGTTCGCCGGATCGGGAATTCCAATCGCCAACGGCATGCACGACTATCTCGCAATGCTCAACGAGCGCGATGGTGGCATCGGCGGCGTGAAGCTCAACGTCGAGGAATGCGAGACCGGCTACGACACCAAGAAGGGAGTCGAGTGCTGGGAATCGATCAAAGGCAAGAAACCGGCGGTCGTTAATCCGTATTCGACCGGCATCACCTTGCAGATCATTCCGAAAGCCGCGGTCGACAAGATCCCGATCCTGTCGATGGCTTACGGCCTTTCGGCGTCGGCAATCGGGGAGAAGTTCCCGTGGATCTTCAATCCGCCGGCGACGTACTGGGACGGCCTGTCGATGATCATGCGTTACATCGGCGGCAAGGAAGGCGGCCTCGACAAGCTGAAGGGCAAGACGATCGGCTTTATCTTCCTCGAAAGCGGTTACGGCCGTGAGCCGCTTCCACTGCTGCATCAGTTCGCCAAGGACTACGGCTTCACCGTGAAAGAGTATTCGGTCGCCGGCAAGGAGATGCAGGACCAGTCCGCGCAATGGCTGGCGGTGCGGCGTGACCGTCCGGCCTGGATGATCATGTGGGGCTGGGGCGCGATGAACCCCACTGCGGTCAAGCGTGCCGCCGAGAACGGCTACCCGATGGATCACTTCGTCGGCATCTGGTGGTCAGGCTCGGATGACGACGGCCGCGGCGGTGGCGAGGCGGCCAAGGGCTATCTTTCCCTTAACTTCAACGGTCTCGGTTCCAACTTTCCGGCCCTCAATGACATCAAGAAACATGTCGTGGACAAGGGCAAGAGCCAGGTCGAGAAGGATAAGTTCGGAGAGAACTTCTACAACCGTGGCGTCTACAACTCGGTGCTGGTCGCGGAAGCGATCCGCAACGCGCAGAAGCTGTCGGGCAAGAAGGTCGTGACCGGAGAAGACGTCCGCCGTGGCCTCGAGACGCTCAACATCAGCGACGCGCGCTGGAAGGAGCTCGGCTTCCCGAACTTTGCCGCGCCGATTTCGGGCGTGAACTGCACCGACCACAACGGCCATGCGCCGGCCTACATGCAGCAGTGGGACGGCACCAAGTGGGTCAAGATTTCCGACTGGATCCAGCCCATGAAGGACAAAGTGCGTCCGCTGCTCGATGCCGCCGCCACCGAATATGTCGAGAAGAACACCGGTTGGCCGAAGCGGACCGAGGCTTGCGACAAGTCGTCGTAAGCAGCCGCTAACATGAAAAACCTCTCCCCGGAAACGGGGAGAGGTTCACCATTCGGAGTGTTCCTTGATGTCCGCCGTTGAGCGAACAAGCCCGACGCCTCTTGCGCAGAATGAGCGCATCCTCTCCGTCAACAACATCGAGGTGATCTACGATCACGTCATTCTGGTGCTCAAGGGAGTATCGCTCGACGTACCGAAAGGCGGGATCGTCGCGCTGCTCGGCGCCAACGGTGCGGGCAAGACCACGACGCTTAAGGCGATCTCCAATCTGCTGCACGCCGAGCGCGGCGACGTGACCAAGGGCTCGATTGTATTCGAACAAGCCGAGGTCCAGGACCTGTCACCCAACGAGCTCGTGCGGCGCGGATGTATCCAGGTCATGGAAGGCCGTCATTGCTTCGGTCATCTGACGATCGAGGAAAATCTCATGACCGGGGCATTCACCAGGCGCGACGGCTCAGCGGCGATCAAGCGCGATCTCGACCTGGTCTACGGCTATTTCTCCAAGCTTCGCGAACGCAAGAATTCGCTTGCCGGCTACACCTCGGGCGGCGAACAGCAGATGTGCGCCATCGGCCGCGCATTAATGTCGCGCCCCAAGATGATCTTGCTTGACGAGCCTTCGATGGGACTCGCGCCCCAGATCGTCGAGGAAATATTCGAGATCGTGAAGAACCTGAACGAAAAAGAGGGCGTCTCTTTCTTGCTGGCCGAGCAGAACACCCATATGGCGCTGCGTTTTGCGCGCTACGGCTACATTCTCGAAAACGGCCGCGTGGTGATGGACGGTGAGGCCAGGGCGCTCGCCGAAAATGAAGACGTCAAGGAATTCTACCTCGGCATATCCGAGGGCCGGCGCAAATCGTTCCGCGATGGCAAGCATTATCGCCGGCGCAAGAGGTGGCTCGCCTAGGCCATGACCGGCCATTACGACTCGCTTGAAATTCGCGACCCTGCTGAGCGCGAACGCGAGCAGTTCGCGCAAATGCCCGCGGTCATTGCGCACGCCATGACGGCGCCGGGTTGGGCGAAGCATCTTGCAGGAGCGGATGCAAAAGCCGTCAATTCGCGCGCGGCTCTGGCGAAGATGCCGGTTCTCCGCAAGGCAGACTTCGTGGCGTTGCAGAAAGCGCACCCGCCGTTCGGCGGTCTCAATGTCACGCCGGTTGCAAACGCGAAACGCTTGCTGATGTCACCGGGGCCGATCTTCGAGCCCGAAGGCGGGGGCAACGACTGGTGGGGCGCGGCACGCGCGCTTTTTGCAGCCGGTTTCCGCAAGGGCGATATCGCCCACAATTCCTTCGCCTATCATCTCACGCCCGGCGGCTTCATCATGGAGTCGGGCGCGCACGCGCTCGGCTGTGCGGTCGTTCCCGGCGGCGTCGGAAACACAGAGCAACAGCTGGAAGCGATCGTGCACTACAGGCCGACGGGTTATGTCGGCACGCCGGACTTCCTGAAGATCCTGCTCGATACTGCCGAAAAATCCGGAAAAGACGCATCCTCGCTCAAGCGTGGTCTCGTTTCGGGCGCTGCGCTGCCAGCGTCGCTGCGCGACGAGCTTGGCCGGCGCGGTGTTGCCGTTCTTCAGTGCTACGCCACAGCCGAGTTGGGGGTGATTGCTTACGAGAGCGAAGCACGCGAAGGCATGATCGTGAACGAGACCGTCATCGTCGAGATCGTTCGGCCCGGCACCGGCGATCCAGTGCCGGACGGGGAAGTCGGTGAAGTGGTCGTGACGTCCTTTAATCGCGACTATCCGATGATCCGGCTTGCGACCGGCGATCTCTCGGCGCTGATGACGGGTGTTTCGCCGTGCGGCCGCACGAATGCACAGATCAAGGGATGGATGGGACGCGCCGACCAGACGGCTAAAGTGAAGGGCATGTTCGTGCATCCCAAGCAGATCGCCGAAGTTGCGGCGCGGCATCCCGAGCTCAAGCGCGTCCGCCTTGTCGTCGATCGCGAGGCTGAACAAGACACAATGACCTTGCTGGCCGAATGCGCCCCGGCTGATGCGGCTCTTGAGGCCGCGGTTGCCGCGACTTTGCAGTCGATCACGAAGCTGAAGGGCTCGGTGAAACTGATGACGCCCGGCACGCTGCCGAATGACGGCAAGCTGATCGCGGACGAGCGCAAGCCATGAGTCCTGCGATAGTCCCGGCGACCAGCGGCCGGATCGGTGTGCTGCTGGTGAATCTCGGCACGCCCGACGCGACCGGTTACTGGCCGATGCGCCGCTACCTCAAGGAATTTCTGTCGGATCGCCGCGTTATCGAGCAGAATCGCCTGAAATGGTGGCTGGTGCTCAACCTCATCATCCTCACGGTGCGTCCGGGCCGCAAAGGCCCCGACTACGACAAGATCTGGAACAAGGAACGCGACGAATCCCCGCTCAAGACGATCACGCGCCTGCAGTCCGACAAGCTCGACGAGATCTTCGACAAGCTCGACAAACGTGTCAGGGTCGATTGGGCGATGCGCTATGGCAATCCGTCGATCCGCTCGCGGCTCGAAGCTCTCGCGGCGCAGGACTGCGAGCGTGTTCTGATCGTGCCGCTCTACCCTCAATATGCCGCGGCAACGACGGCAACGGTGGCCGACGAAGTTTTCCGTGTGCTGAGCCGCATGCGGTTTCAGCCGGCAGTGAGGATCGCCGCGCCTTATTACGCAGAGCCCGTCTATATTGACGCGCTCGCGACCTCTCTCAATACGGCACTGGGCAAGCTTTCGTTCAAGCCGGACGTGATCATCGCCTCCTATCACGGCATGCCGGAGGATTACGTCGCCAAGGGTGACCCCTATTTCAAGCACTGCGGTGAGACGACGGCATTGCTGCGCAAGAAGCTCAAGCTCGGCGACGAGCGCCTGGTCATGACGTTTCAGTCACGCTTCGGCACTGCCGAGTGGCTCAAGCCCTATACCGATGCGACCGTGAAATCGCTCGCCGAGCGCGGCGTGAAAAATCTCGCCGTGATCACGCCGGGCTTTGCCGCCGATTGTCTCGAGACGCTGGAAGAGATCGCGATGGAGAATGCAGGGATCTTCCGGAAGGCGGGGGGCGAGAATTTTGCCGCGATCCCCTGTCTAAACGACGGGCCCGGCGGCATGGCCGTGATCCGTGACATCGTCACGCGGGAGCTCAAAGGCTGGGTTTAGCCCTGAAAACGCGGCGATACAGCGGATCAACCGCTCGTTAACCATAAGATTTTAATTTCCATTAACCACTGCCCACCGCTCGGTGAGCGCGCTCGCACGCGCGCGGCCGGGCCGTACGGCTTTGGCGACGAAAGACGAGGAGCGATTTCGCAAGTGGTCCATCGCCTGCCTGGCCCGATAGCGCCGAGCGGTATCGGTCTTTTGATTGCCGGATGCGTGCTGCTCAACGGCGGCGAAGCGCGTGCGCAGATGTCAGGCGCATTCATGGATGCGTTCGCGCCCAAGCTGCAGGCGCCGCGGAGTGCGCCGCGATTTGAGAAATTTGACCGCGCCGCCCTGACGAAGCTCTCCGAGACCGCGACGTTTGCTCCCGCAGGCTCGGGGGCCGGCACGGCCGGCTTCGATTCGACAAACACGCGCAAGTCCCGGTCGAAAATCAAAACAAAAAATGCCGCGAATGCGCAGGCAATCGCGCCGGGCATTCCCGCCGCGGCGGCGCCTTCGCCTTACGACAAGTCCGCTGACGTAACCGCGAGCGTGCCGACGGGCACGCCGGGAGCGCCGCCGGTGCAGCTCGGGCCGATCCGTAGCCCTCCGAAGAAACGAAAAGCCCATACCGAGCCCGAGGATCCCTACGCCCCGTTGGGCATTCGCGCCGGCGCGCTCGATCTATTTCCTGCGGTCGAATTGATCGGGGGCTACAACACGAATCCGGGACAGGTGCCCAACGGCAAAGCCGCCTGGTTCTATACCGCCGTGCCTGAACTGCGTGTGCAGTCGAACTGGTCGCGCCACGAACTGAAGGCCGATCTGCGCGGCAGTTACATCGGCTACACGCCTGACGAAACGCCTTCGTTGAACCGGCCTTACGTCAACGGCCGAGTTGATGGCCGTGTCGATGTCACGCACGACACCCGTGTCGATCTCGCCGGGCGTATCCTGGTGTCGACCGACAATCCCGGCAGCCCGAACTTGCAGGCCGGGCTGGCCAAGCTTCCGATTTTCGTGACCGGGGGCGGTACCGCCGGAGTTGGGCAGCGCTTCAATCGATTTGACGTGTCGGTCAAGGGCGGGTTTGAACGCACGATCTACCAACAATCGACGCTCACTGACGGGTCCACATCGTCAAACGACGATCGTAACTATGACCAATACGCCGGCACCTTGCGCGGAAGCTACGAGCTTTCACCCGGGCTCACGCCATTCGGCGAGATGATCGCCGATTCACGCGTGCACGACCTCAACACCGATTCTTCCGGCTACCAGCGCAATTCCAAAGGCGTCACCGGAAAAATCGGAGCGAAGTTCGAACTCACACGTCAACTGACTGGTGAAGCCGCACTCGGTTATACGTTGCGTGCCTACGAGGACCCGCGGCTGGAAGATATCAGCGGCCTGATCGGCGACGCCTCGCTCATATGGACCGCAAATGCGCTGACGGCGGTGAAGCTGGTCGGGCGATCAACGATCGGGGAATTGACCATTCCCGGCGTGTCCGGCGTGCTCTATCGCGACATCGGGTTGCAGGTCGACCACGCGTTCAGGCGCTGGCTGGTGGGAAGCCTCAAGTTCGGTTTCGGCGTTGACGACTATGTGGGCAATGACCGGCTGGATAAGCGCTACTCGGTGGGCGCGGGCGTGACCTACAAGCTCAACCGCTCTCTCCAGGTCAAAAGTGAGTTCCGGCAGGACTGGCTGCAATCGAACGCGCCCGGCGCCAGCTATACCGCAAGCGTCGTCATGCTCGGCTTGCGCGTGCAGCGTTAGCTACTTGCCGTCAAGCAGGCGGCGCATTTCAGCGCGAAGCTCGGGGGCGATGTCGCTGCGTTGCAATCCATAGGCGATGTTTGCCGAGAGAAACCCGATTTTCGAGCCGCAGTCGAAGCTGCGCCCTTCAAATTTGAGTCCATAGAACGGCTGGCTGCGCGCCAGCGCCACCATCGCGTCGGTGAGCTGAATTTCGCCGCCGGCGCCTGCCGCCTGCTTTTCCAGAAGCTCGAAGATCTGCGGCTGCAGGATGTAGCGCCCGGTGATGGAAAGATTGGAAGGCGCTTCGCTTGCCTTCGGCTTTTCCACCATTTTGGTGATCGAAAACGCCTTTCCCTTCGTGGCGCCGATGCCCACCACGCCATACATGTGCACGCGCTCGGTCGGCACTTCCTCAACCGCGATGATATTGGCATTGCCGTCCAGATCCTTGGCGGCGTCGATCATCTGCGTCAGGCAGCCGCGCGTGTGCTGGACCAGCACGTCGGGCAGCAGCAACGCGAACGGCTCATGGCCGACAAGCTCGCGGGCGCACCACACGGCGTGACCCAGGCCGAGCGGCGATTGCTGACGCGTGAAGCTCACCGTTCCTGCCTCGGGCAGGTCCTTCGACAATGACGTGAGCTCGGCTTTCTTGCCTCGCTCCGTCAAGGTTAATTCGAGTTCGAACTGGCGATCGAAATGGTCCTCGATCACGCTTTTGTTCCGGCCCGTCACGAATATGAAATGTTCGATGCCGGCCTGGCGTGCTTCGTCGACCACGTGCTGGATCAACGGCCGGTCCACGACGGGAAGCATCTCCTTGGGCATGGCCTTGGTTGCAGGCAAAAAGCGGGTTCCGAGGCCAGCCACGGGGAATATGGCTTTGCGAATACGGGTCATGCGAGAATCTTCAGTGTGAGTCGTGAATGTCTTCCGGCGCAGAAAGCACGGGTAAGGGTGGGGGGTCCAGATGCGTCATAATGCAGTACACCATTAACGCCCCTGAAATGATATCGGGGCACCCATAGATTGGGGATGATGGTTCAAAGACGGGACGGAATGCGCGGACGGTTGCCATTAGTTGTCATTGCTGGCGTTTTTGCGGCTGTCGGCGGAATAGCCGGAGCGCAGGATTCCCGTGACGGCCGTAATCCGGCCACCACAGGTGCGCTGTCGCAGCCGACCCCGCAGCAGACGACGGAATGGAGCGGGCAATCGGGCGCGTCCGGTCATCCACTGATGACTGCGGAAGCAATTCGTGCATCGGCAGCGAATTTTCATGGCTGCATCCAGCGGCTCTGGCCGGCGGCCGCACGACGCGGCGTTTCGCGAACTACTTTTGCAAAGTACACCGCCGGGTTGACGCCCGATCTGCGGATCATGGACCTGCTTGATAACCAGCCTGAGTTCACCAAATCGGTCTGGAATTATCTCGACATCCTCGTAACGGATGAACGCATCGAGCGGGGCCGCGCACTGCTCGAAAAATACCGCAGTGTTTTTGACGCCGTAGAGCGGACCTATGGCGTCGACCGCTATACCATCGCGGCAATCTGGGGCGTCGAGAGCAACTACGGAATGCTTGGCGGTGAACGCCCGGTGCTGCGCTCCACTGCGACGTTGGCCTGCATTGGACGACGGCAGAATTATTTCCGGGAAGAATTCCTGTCGACTCTCGAAATTCTTCAGCACGGCCATGTCCGTCCTGAACATCTGATCGGCTCATGGGCCGGAGCATTTGGGCCGACGCAGTTCATGCCGACATCGTTCAAACGCTATGCCGTCGATTTTGACCGTGACGGACGGCGGGATGTCGTCGATTCCATGCCTGACCTCATCGCGTCCACCGCCAACAACCTGAAAAAGGACGGCTGGATCACCGGTCAGACCTGGGGCTACGAAGTCGTGGTGCCGGCGACGTTCAATTTCCTTCTCGCCGATCATGGCCGGTCGATGACCATCCACGAATGGGAACGTCACGGCATCAGGCGCCCCGACGGCCATCCGTTCCCGCGACCGGACGACCATGCGTTTCTGTTGGTGCCGGCGGGCGTGCAGGGGCCCGGATTCCTGATGCTCACGAATTTCAGCGTCATCATGAAATACAATCCTGCCGAAGCTTATGCCCTGGCGATCGGGCATCTGGCGGACCGATTGCGTGGCGGTGGTCCGTTCGTACAGGACTGGCCGCGATATGAGCGTGTTCTGTCGCGGACGGAACGTCTGGAACTTCAACAGCTGCTTGCGCGGCACGGGTTTGACGTCGGCGAGCCCGATGGTCAGTTTGGACTTAAGACCCGCGCTGCAATTCGCGATTTCCAGGCCAGAAGCGGCCGGATTCCTGACGGTTTTGCCTCCGCCGGTATCCTGGATCAGCTGCGCGCGCGTTAACGATAGCCGCCCCGTCACCTTTGAGTTGACATTTTTCAGGCGCTAATGGCCCATGGCGGTAAGGGCCGTTGCAGCAACAGGCCACGGCTATGCCTCATAGGTTTGGCACGTCGCATGACTGGAAAGAACCGGTTTTCGCGCTGGCTCATTGGAGCGGCCCTTCTGGCCGCGGTGGACTTCGTGGGCCTTGCCACTCTTGAACTGGCCCTCAGTTCACCGGCACAGGCGCAGTTTTATCGCGATGATCGCTATCCTTTCCTGAGAGGGCAACGCCCGCAGCGGCAGGGCGGCGGATTTTTCGGCGGGTTCTTCGGCGGCGGCTCGCGGCAATACGAAGGTCCCAATGACCAGCCGGAGGCTCCTGTTGACAACTCACGCGCCCCCGCGCCGCGCAAGACCGAGGTGAAACCTGACGCAGTTGCGCCAACAACTTCCATTGTCGTCTTGGGAGACGGCATGGCGGACTGGCTTGCTTACGGATTGGAAGACGCCTTCGCGGATTCGCCCGAGATTGCCATTGTCCGCAAGAACAAAGTGCACTCGGGGCTGTTTCGATACGAGACGAAAGGCGATCTCGATTGGTGGCATGTCGCGCGCGACATCCTCTCTCAGGAGAAGGCGAATTTCGTGGTGATGATGCTCGGCGTCAGCGATCGCCAAAACATCCGTGAACGCGACCTCGCAAAGGAAGCGGACAAGAAAAAAGAAAGGGATAAAACCAGCAAGGCGGCGTCCGACAACAAAGATGCGCAGAACAAAGATCAGGCCGCCGACCCGGAGCAGGACCCGATTTCGGTACCGGAGACGCAGCCCGGAAAAAGGGCGACCGGTGTGATCGAATTCCGCACGGACCAGTGGGCCGAGATCTATTCGAAGCGCATTGACGACACGATCGCCGGGCTCAAGAGCAAAGGCGTGCCGGTGTTCTGGGTTGGCCTGCCGTCGATCCGCGGCACGAAGTCGACTGCCGAAGCCGTCTATCTGAATGACCTCTACCGTGCCCGCGCCGAGCGTGCCGGCGTGACCTATATCGATATCTGGGATGGGTTTGTCGACGAGGCGGGGAAATACTCGAACTTCGGCCCGGACTACGAAGGCCAAATGCGCCGTCTGCGTTCAAGCGATGGCGTCTTTTTCACGAAAAGCGGTGCGCTCAAGCTCGCGCATTATGTCGAGCGTGAAATCCGCCGCCAGATGAACAGCCGCGTGGCGCCGATTGCAATTCCGTCAGGACCGGTCGCGCCCGCGACGCCCGACGGAAAGCCGGCGGCGCGTCCAATGGCAGGGCCGGTGGTTCCGCTGACCGTCACGCCATCCACGTCCGAGGATCTTTTGGGCGGCGCCGGCAACAGCTCGCCGCATGGCGATGCCACTGCGACCCGCGTGCTCGTGAAGGGCGAGCCGGTGGCGGCTCCGCGGGGACGCGCCGATGATTTCGCGTTGAAGCCGGACAGCGATGGAAAGCCAACACCGCCCGCGGCCGCAGTGCCCGCTGGTGCCATGGCGTTGGCGCCTGCCGAGATGGCGCGCCCTGAACCGGCCACCGCGCCTGACAGAAAGACGGCCGCGCCCAAGAACACCCCGGCTGCGAAGACGACACAAAATGCGCCGCCGAAGCTCAAGCCGGAGCCCAGGCCCGTCCGCCCGCAGCAGCGCGACGACGTGCCCCGCCCGCCGCGGCCGATCGGTCTGTTCGGCGGCGGCTTCCGTTAAGACATACGGTCATTGCCGGTCGAGGACAGGCGCGACCTTAAGAGGTCAGCGCGGCAGGGTCGTCGATCCCATGAGGAATTTGTCGACGGCATGGGCCGCCTGGCGGCCTTCGCGGATCGCCCACACGACCAGCGACTGGCCACGCCGCATGTCGCCGGCTGCGAACACCTTGGGCACCGACGTCTGGTAGGCCGTCGTGTCGGCCGACACGTTGCCGCGCTGATCGAGCGCGATGTTCAAAGTCTTGAGCATGCCTTCGTGCACGGGGTGCACGAAACCCATGGCGAGCAGAACGAGATCGGCCTCGATGGCGAATTCGGTCCCGGGCACCGGCTTGAACTGCGCATCCACGTGCGTGCAATGAAGCTTCTTCACCTGCCCATTCTCGCCGGTGAACTTCTGCGTCAGCACCGCAAATTCGCGCGAGACGCCTTCCTCGTGGCTTGAGGAAATACGCAGCTTGAGCGGCCAGTCCGGCCAGGTGAGCATTTTGTTCTCGTGCTCAGGCGGCTCCGGCATGATCTCGAAATTGGTGACCGACGCCGCGCCCTGACGGATCGAGGTGCCTACGCAGTCGGAGCCGGTGTCTCCGCCGCCGATGACCACGACCTTTTTTCCTTTCGCAAGGATAGGCTCGACCTTGCCTTGCGGCTCGTTGCTCACGCGCCGGTTCTGCTGCGGCAGGAAGTCCATCGCGAAATGGATGCCCTTGAGCTCGCGTCCCGGGATCGGCAGGTCGCGCGGCTCTTCGCTGCCGCCGGTCAGCACGACGGCGTCATGGTCCTTCACGAGTTTGTCGGCCGCGACATTTGCGCCGACATGCGCATTGTAATGAAAGGTGACGCCTTCGCCCTGCATCTGCTCGACGCGGCGCTCGACGTGAATTTTCTCCATCTTGAAGTCCGGGATGCCGTAGCGCAGCAAGCCGCCGGCTTTCGCCCAGCGTTCGTACACGTGCACGTCATGGCCGGCGCGCGCGAGCTGCTGCGCGCAGGCAAGCCCCGCCGGCCCCGAGCCGATGACCGCCACTTTCTTGCCGGTCTTGCGCTGCGGCTTGTCGGGCTTGAGGCCTTGGGCAATCGCGCGGTCGGCGATTTCGCATTCGATCGTCTTGATCGTGACCGGGTTCTCGTCGATGTTGAGCGTGCAGGACGCCTCGCACGGCGCCGGGCAGACGCGGCCGGTGAATTCCGGAAAATTGTTCGTCGAATGGAGATTGCGCGCGGCTTCGTCCCAATTGCCGCGATAAACCAGGTCATTCCAGTCCGGAATCTGATTGTTCACCGGGCAGCCGGTCGGCGCACCGGTGATGTGGCTGGTGCCGTGGCAGTAAGGCACGCCGCAATCCATGCAGCGCGCGGCCTGATCCCGAAGTTCCTTCTCCGGAAGCGGCAGGACGAACTCGTGCCAATGCTTGATGCGCTCCTCGACCGGCTGATAGTCGCGGTCCTCGCGCTCGATTTCCAGAAACCCTGTGACCTTACCCATACGCTATTCCGCGGCCTGCATCGTGGCGGCCTTTTCCTTCGCCATCTCGGCGAGAGCGCGGCGGTATTCGACCGGCATCACCTTGCGGAACAGCGGGCGATATTTGTTCCAGTCGGCAAGGATCTCGGCGGCGCGCTTGGAGCCCGTATAGCGCGCATGGTTCGAGATCAGTATATGCAGCCGCTCGGCGTCCTTGGTCGTGAGGTCCGACATCACGTCGACGCGGCCGTGCGATTCCAGATCGTTGTAGTGGCCGAATTCCTGTTCGGCGATCTGTTCTTCTTCGGGCACTGGCTCGAGTTCGACCATCGCCATGTTGCAGCGTGATTTGAAGCTTCCATCTTCGTCGAGGACGTATGCGATGCCGCCCGACATGCCGGCCGCGAAGTTGCGCCCGGTGGGGCCGAGCACGACCACGATGCCGCCGGTCATGTATTCGCAGCAGTGGTCGCCGGCGCCCTCGATCACCGCGATCGCGCCGGAATTGCGTACGGCAAATCGCTCGCCGGCAACGCCGCGGAAGTAGCATTGGCCTTCGATGGCGCCGTAAAGCACGGTATTGCCGACGATGATCGATTCCTCCGGCACGATGCCTGAATCGGCCGGCGGGCGGATGATCAGGCGGCCGCCCGACAGGCCTTTACCGACGTAGTCATTGGCGTCGCCGTCGAGCTCGAAGGTGACGCCGCGTGCGAGCCAGGCACCGAAGCTTTGGCCCGCTGTGCCGGTGAAGCGGACATGAATCGTGTCGTCGGGCAGGCCTTCATGACCGAATCGCTTGGCCACCTCACCCGAAAGCATGCCGCCGCAGGCGCGATCGGTATTGCGGATCACGGCCTGCAGCCGCACCGGTGCGCCGCGGTCGAGCGCGGCCTGCGACTCCGTGATCAGTTTGCGGTCCAGGATGTCCTTGATCTTGTGGTCCTGCGCCTCGCACTTGTAGATGGCGGTGCCTTTCTCCGCCGTCGGCTTGGTGAACAGCTTGGAGAAGTCGAGGCCCTTGGCCTTCCAGTGCTCGACCAGCTTGCGGCGGTCGAGCATCTGCATCTGCCCGACCATCTCATCGAACGTGCGGAAGCCGAGCTCGGCCATCAGCTCGCGCACTTCCTCGGCGACGAAGAAGAAATAGTTGATGACGTGCTCGGGCTGGCCCTTGAAGCGCTTGCGCAGCACCGGATCCTGCGTGGCGACGCCGACCGGACAGGTGTTGAGGTGGCACTTGCGCATCATGATGCAGCCGGCGGCGATCAGGGGCGCGGTGGCGAAGCCGAACTCGTCGGCACCGAGCAGGGCGCCCACGACGACGTCGCGGCCGGTGCGGATGCCGCCATCCACCTGCACGGCGATGCGGCCGCGCAGGCGGTTGATGACAAGCGTCTGGTGGGTTTCGGCGAGGCCGATTTCCCAGGGGCTGCCGGCGTGTTTGATCGATGTCAGCGGGGAGGCGCCGGTGCCGCCTTCGAAGCCGGCGATGGTGACGTGATCGGCGCGCGCTTTCGAGACGCCGGCGGCAACCGTGCCGACGCCGACCTCAGACACGAGCTTCACCGAAACGTCGCCGGTGGGGTTGACGTTCTTCAGGTCGAAGATGAGCTGCGCCAGATCCTCGATCGAATAGATGTCGTGATGCGGCGGCGGCGAGATCAGGCCGACGCCGGGTGTCGAGTGGCGGACCTTGGCAATGGTCTTGTCGACCTTGTGCCCGGGCAGCTGGCCGCCTTCGCCGGGCTTTGCGCCCTGCGCCATCTTGATCTGCATCACGTCGGAGTTGACGAGATATTCGGCGGTGACGCCGAAGCGGCCCGAAGCGACCTGCTTGATCGCCGAACGCATCGAGTTGCCATTTGGCAACGGCTTGAAGCGATCGGACTCCTCGCCGCCTTCGCCCGTGTTCGACTTGCCGCCGATGCGGTTCATGGCGATCGCCAGCGTGGTGTGCGCCTCGCGCGAGATCGAGCCGAATGACATCGCGCCGGTCGAGAATCGCCGCACGACGTCCTTGGCCGGCTCGACGTCTTCCAAGGGCACCGGCTTGCGGTTGTCTTCTTCGGCCTTCTTGAGGCGGAACATGCCGCGGATGGTCAGCAGCCGCTCGTTCTGCTCGTTTACGATCTGCGCAAAAGCGCGGTAGTGGTCCTGCGAATTGCCGCGCACTGCGTGCTGCAGGCGCGACACTGTTTCCGCGGTCCAGACGTGGTCCTCGCCGCGCACGCGCACGGCGTAGTCGCCGCCGACGTCGAGCATCGAGCGGTAGATCGGCGCGTCGCTGAAGGCGTCGCGGTGCCGGCGCACGGATTCCTCGGCGATCTCGCCAAGGCCGACACCTTCTATGCGCGTATGCGTTCCGGTGAAGTACTTGTCGACGAAATCCTGACGCAGGCCGACGGCGTCGAAAATCTGCGCGCCGCAATACGATTGATAGGTGGAGATGCCCATCTTGGACATCACCTTGAGCAGGCCTTTGCCGATCGCCTTGATATATTTCTTGACGACTTCCTTGTCGTCGGTCGGCTTGCCCGGCAGATCGTCCTTCATCGCGGTCAGCGTTTCGAAGGCGAGGTAAGGATTGATCGCCTCGGCGCCGTAGCCTGCGAGACAGGCGAAATGGTGCACCTCGCGCGGCTCGCCCGTTTCAACCACCATGCCGACGGACGTACGCAAGCCGTTGCGGATCAGATGGTGATGAACGGCGGCGCAGGCGAGCAGCGCCGGAATCGGAATGCGGTCTGCGCCCGCCTTGCGGTCCGACAGGATGATGATGTTGCAGCCGTTGCGCACTTCTTCTTCCGCGCGCTCGCTGAGCTCGTCGATCGCCCAGCCCATACCGTCGGGGCCATGCTCGGCGGGGAACGTGATGTCGAAGGTTCTCGACTTGAAATGGTCGCCACTCATTTCCGAGATCGAGCGGATCTTTTCCAGATCCTCGTTGGTGAGGATCGGCTGGCGCACCTCGAGCCGCTTGGTGTTCGACATGCCTTCGTGGTCAAGCAGGTTCGGGCGCGGCCCAATGATGGAGACAAGGCTCATCACTAGCTCCTCGCGGATCGGATCGATCGGCGGGTTGGTGACCTGGGCGAAGTTCTGCTTGAAATACGTGAAGAGCGACTTCGGCTTATCGGACAGCGCCGAGATCGGCGTGTCGTTGCCCATCGAGCCGACGGCTTCCTCGCCCGTGGTCGCCATCGGTGTCATCAGGAACTTGATGTCTTCCTGCGTGTAGCCGAAAGCCTGCTGGCGATCGAGCAGCGACAGGTTCGAGATCGGCGCGACATTGGCCGTGCCAGGAAGCTCCTCGAGCACGATTTGCGTGCGTGCAAGCCACTCCTTGTATGGATGGCTCTTCGCCAGCGTCGCCTTCAACTCCTCGTCGGGAATAAGTCGGCCTTCGTCGAGGTCGACCAGCAGCATCTTCCCCGGCTGCAGGCGCCACTTCTTGACGATGTCCTTTTCCGGAATCGGCAAAACGCCCATCTCGGACGCCATGACGATGCGATCGTCGCGCGTGAGCAGATAGCGCGCCGGACGCAGGCCGTTGCGGTCGAGCGTGGCGCCGATCTGCCGGCCGTTGGTGAAGGCAATCGCGGCCGGGCCGTCCCACGGCTCCATCAGCGCGGCGTTGTATTCGTAAAAGGCACGGCGTTCCTCATCCATGAGCGGATTGCCCGCCCAGGCTTCCGGAATCATCATCATCATCGCGTGCGCGAGCGAGTAGCCGCCCTGCGTGAGGAATTCGAGCGCGTTATCAAAGCAGGCCGTGTCGGACTGGCCTTCGTAGGAGATCGGCCAGAGCTTGTTGATGTCCTTGCCGAACAGGGGCGAGGAAACCGAGGCCTGCCGCGCCGCCATCCAGTTGACGTTGCCGCGCAGCGTGTTGATCTCGCCGTTGTGCGCGATGTAGCGGTACGGGTGCGCCAGCGACCAGGTCGGGAATGTGTTCGTTGAGAAACGCTGGTGCACCAGCGCGAGCGCGCTTTCGAAATCCGGATCGTGCAGGTCTGGATAGTAAGCGCCGAGCTGGTCGGCGAGGAACATCCCCTTGTAGATCACGGTGCGGCACGAGATCGATACGGGGTAATAGCCGGAGGTGCGGCGCTCGCGACGGCGATAGATCGCATTCGAGATCGACTTGCGCAGGATGTAGAGCCGGCGCTCGAATTCATCCTCCGACATCTTCTTCTTGCCGCGGCCGATGAACACCTGCATGTGCTTCGGTTCGGTCGGCTTGACCGACTCGCCGAGCGTCGAGTTGTCGGTCGGCACGTCGCGCCAGCCGAGCAGCGTCAGCTTCTCGCGCGCAATGACCTCCGCGTAGATGTCACGGATAATCTGCCGCCAGTTCGGGTCCTGCGGCATGAACAGATAGCCGACGGCATATTCGCCGGCGGCCGGCAATTTGAATCCAAGCTCGGCAGTCTTCTTCGCAAAGAACTTGTGCGGCATCTGCACCAGAATGCCGGCGCCGTCACCCATGCGCGGATCGGCGCCGACCGCGCCGCGGTGCTCGAGGTTGCAAAGAATGCGCAATCCATCTTCGATGAGCTGGTGCGACTTGCGGCCCTTGATGTCGGCGATGAAACCGACGCCGCAGGAATCCTTATCGAGCGCCGGATCGTAGAGACCCTGCGCCAACGGCGTGCCGGGATCGGCGGTCGAGCCGCGTCCGGCAAATCCAGCGCTGCGCTTCTCCTCGCTCATCTCATCCTGCCTCGCCGGCGCGCGCGGCGCTTCGGCGTACCCGCCTCATCCGCGCGCTTGTGCGCCCGCGGTCAACGCGCAACTGATCTCGAGAAGGGGCAGCCTGTCCGGCGTTGTCGCCGCCCGTGGCTGCACCTGTTCGGGCGCCACCGATGTCTGCCCCGCGACTTAAGAGCCGCCACCCGTGCTCGCCAGCCATTAGGACAGCATTACTGTCCTAATGGACCATGCCAAATTTTGCCCTGTCGCACAAGGCTGGTCCACGCCGGATTGAGCGAAATCTTGCGTTTTATTGCGGCGGTCGTGGAAGAGCAGCAAGACAAGCCACGCAGAGCGCCGTTTCACGCAATGCTATTGCGCTTTGGCACCTTAGACGAGCGCCCGTTAACCGTCTAACCTCGGCATCGGGACAGGTGGCGAATAACAGGGGTTTGGCCATGAAAGGCAGGGGACGACTTCGTCCGGGAACGCTGGCGGCGATGATTGTGGCGGGAGGTCTTTTGAGCGGCGCGGCGCGCGCTCAAGCGCCGGAGCTTGGGGCGCCATCGATTGGCATTCTGCCGCCTCCCGACATTCTGGCGTCCGTAACTTATTTAGGGCTGGACCCCAAGGGCGACCCCGTCCAGCGCGGGCCCTATTACGTGCTGCACGCATTCGACCGGGCAGGTATTGAACTCCGGCTCGTGGTGGACGCGCAGTTTGGCGACGTGCTCTTCATGGCTCCGGCATTGAATGCGAACCTGGCGCCTCCTTACGTACGAGCAGCGCGCATCATCCAGGTCGCGCCGCCCGAAAGCAGCAGCGAGCCGAAAAAGTAGCGGCAATTCGAACCGACAAACGAAAGCGCCCCGGACGATCCGGGGCGCTGCCGTTTTGTTGATCGAGGCTTGCGTTAGGCTGCTTTGGTCTCGATGACCTGAGCCTTGGCTTTGCCGTTGCCGATCGGGATCTGGCGCGGCTTTTTGGCCTCCGGAATTTCACGCACGAGATCGACGTGCAGCAATCCGTTCTCGAGGCTCGCGCTCTTGACCTGCACGTGGTCGGCAAGCTGGAAGACACGCTCAAAAGCACGGGCGGCAATGCCCTGATAGAGCACTTCGCCGCTTTCTTCTTCCTTGGTTTGCTTGGAACCCTTGATCGTCAGGGTGTTCTCTTTTGCTTCGATCGAGACTTCATTCTCGCCAAAGCCTGCAACCGCGACAGTGACGCGGTAATCGTTCTCACCGGTCCGCTCGATGTTGTAGGGCGGGTAGCCTGGAGCGGCCTCAAATCCATCAAGCATGGAAAAGAGCCGGTCGAAGCCGACGGTCGAACGATAAAGGGGAGCAAGATCGAAAGTTCGCATGGCATATCCTCCATTGTTGAGCGACATGCGGTGGTCCGCCGAATGGCCAGACCTCACCGTGCGCAGCCCGAAGGCCTGCGCAATGCTGATATGGGAGCGTTTTCGGAGCTCGCAAGGTCTGGCAGGTCAGGCAAATAATTGGAACTGTTGATGTTTTTGACCAGAAATTGCGCGCAATTGAGCGCCTTCACCGCCCTGCTATAACGCGCGGGCGCCGTTCCGGCTCACCTTCCGGCCACATGAAACTCGTTTCCATTCCTGCCAATCCGGTGCCCGACGATGTGGTGACCGGCGCGATCCAAACCCCGGACGGGGTGAAATTGCGTTTCGCCCGCTGGGCGCCGCCGCCAGGCCGCAAGGGCACCGTTCTCGTCATGCAGGGACGTGCCGAGTTCATCGAGAAATATTTTGAAACCGTGCGAGACCTGCGTGCGCGCGGATTCGCGGTCGTGACCTTCGACTGGCGCGGGCAGGGGCTTTCCGACCGGGCACTCTCGAACCGTCACAAGGGCTACGTGCGAAGTTTTTCCAACTACATCACCGACCTCGAAGCGGCGATGGAGCAGGTGGTGTTGCCGGATTGTCCCCCGCCGATCTTCGCACTCGCGCATTCCATGGGTGCGGCCGTTGCGATCCGCGCCTGCCATGACGGCAGCCGCTGGTTCGAACGCATCGTGCTGTCCGCGCCGATGATCGCGCTGCCGCCCGGCCGTCTTACGCAGGTCGCCAGACCCCTGACGCGTCTCATGCGCCTGATGGGAATTGGTGGCGCCTATGTTCCCACCGGAGATTCCGCCGCCACCGGCACCGAAAGCTTCATCGGCAACGTGCTCACGTCGGATCCGGTGCGCTATGCGCGAAACGCGGCGGTGCTCGAGCAGGAACCGGAGCTGGGTCTCGGCGCGCCGACGGTTGCCTGGGCTGACGTCGCGTTGCGGCAGATGCGACAATTTGCAGATCCGGCTTTCGCCGCAAGTATTCGTCAGCCAATCCTCATGGTTGCGGCTGGGCGCGACGAAGTCGTTTCCACGTCGGCGATCGAAACGTTCGGACAGAATCTGCTCGCGGGCCGGCATCTTATTCTCGCGGGCGCCAAGCACGAGATCCTGCAGGAACAGGACCATTACCGCGCGCAGTTCTGGGCGGCATTCGACGCCTTCGTGCCGGGCACGCCGCGCTTCTAGCGGCCGAGAACCTCGAGCGCAGCCGCGTGCACGCGTTTGTCGCCGGCAACCACGATGCGTCCGCCGGCTTGCGCGGGCCCATTCTCCCACGTCGTGATGATGCCCCCGGCGCCGGCGATGATCGGGATGATTGCGACGATATCGTACGGCTTGATCGCCGTTTCGACGATCAGATCGATCAGCCCCGCGGCCAGCATGCAGTAGGCGTAGCAGTCGCCGCCGTAGCGGGAGAGCTTTACCTTGTCCTCGAGTTTGCCGAATGCCGTGCGGTCTTGCCCGTTCATCAGCAGGGGGCTGGTCGTTGACATCAGCGCCTCGCCGAGGGCAGCGCATTCCCGCACATGCAGGTCGCGCTTGCCGACGGGACCGCGGTAGTGGGCGGCACCGCCATCGCCGGAAAAACGTTCGCGCGTAAAAGGCTGGCTCATCATGCCGAAGACCGGCTCGCCAAATCGCATCAGGCCAATCAGCGTGCCCCAGGCCAGCATGCCGGAAATGAATGACTTGGTGCCGTCGATTGGGTCGAGCACCCAGACGTATTCAGCGTCCGTGTGCTCGGACCCGTATTCCTCACCGAGAATGCCGTGATCGGGAAACTGCTTGCGGATGAGCGCGCGCATGCTCTGCTCCGCGGCGCGGTCGGCAGCGGTCACCGGATCGAACCCGCCAGCCCTTTTGTTCTCGACCGCCAGGGCGGTTCGGAAAAATGGCAGGATCGTATCGCCCGACGCGGTGGCCAGTTGATCGATGAAGCTGCTGAAATCGATGGCCGTCATGCCGCCTGTCCGTAGCTCTCGCCGGTAACGCTGGACGGATGGCGATACCGGCCGCGCAGCCGCGCCGCGTCCCGAGACTTTCCCGCCCTTCCACTTGTGCAGGGGCATATCGGAAGGGGTTCAGTTGGGCGGCAGCTATGCACTATTAGCATAGGAAAAAGGGCTTCCAACCTTGATTTTTGTGCGTCGCGGTGTAGCTTATTGCAGTGCGGTAGCGAGAGCTACCGCTGCCCTCCTTGGGCGTTTCCTCCCTAGACTTGGGCCGCTCGCATCCGCAAGCGGCCCTTTTTTTAGCTTATTCGGCAGCCGCCCGGTATGGGCGCAACTGCTCCAGAGGGATATCGGCGAGACGCCTGGCCAGGGTTTCGAGATCGGTGGCCAGGTGATCGAAGGTGGCCGACCGCTGATAGCGCCGCTCATCCATATAAAGGGCTCGATTGATCTCGAGCTGGATCGCGTGCAGGCCGGCAGCCGGATTGCCGTAATGCTCGGTGATGAACCCGCCCGCATAGGGCTTGTTGCGGCTGACTGTGTAGCCGAGGGATCGCAGCGTCTTTTCAACCGTTTCGGCCACCACGCCGACGCAGCTCGTGCCATATCGGTCGCCCAGCACGAATTCCGGCCGCGGCCGTTCGTCCTTGTGACCGGCCGTTGACGGCATCGAATGGCAATCAACCAGCACTGCCGCGCCGAAATCGCGATGCAGACGGCCAAAAAGCCGGCGCAGAGCCCGATGATAAGGCTTGTACAGGCTTTCGATGCGCTGCAAGGCATCATCGACAGGAATGCGCTGGTCATAGATTTCCTGGGCATCGCCGACCACTCTGGCGACGGTTCCGAGGCCTCCGGCGACCCGCATCGACCGGGTATTGGCGAACGACGGCAGGCGGCCTTCGAACATCCGCGGATCAAGCTCATAGGGCTCGCGATTTACGTCGACAAAACAGCGCGGAAAGTGCGCGCGCATCATCGGATAGCCGCAGCGCACCACGCCCGTGATCAGTTCGTCGACAAAGCTGTCTTCAGAGCGGCGCAGGGTGACGATATCCAGCCGGCAGGCCGCCAGAAAATCCCTGGGGTAGGTCGATCCGCTGTGGGGCGAGTTGAACAGCACCGGCCCCTGGCACATTTGGGGCTCGAGTATCTCGAAAGGCGGGTCGAGCTCGTCGCGAATTTCACTCATGCATGACCGCCATTGGAGATTCCGTGTCCCTCATGCCTTGGGCGTTCGCCGCCCCAGCAGGTTTAACACTCCGTTATACCGTCTATTGTTCACGGCTGGGGGTACAAAGCCAAGCAGTGCTTTCAGTTCACTCGTTATTTACCCGGCATAAGTCTTAATCAGGCTGCTGAGGCGGCCACATTGAGCCCGAGGGGTGTTGCGTGGGTATGTCGAAAATCCTGCTTGCGGAAGACGATACCGATATGCGCCGCTTTCTGGTGAAGGCTTTGCAGAACGCGGGGTTCGACGTGACGTCATACGATAACGGCCTTTCAGCCTATCACCGGCTGCGCGAGGAACCGTTCGAGCTCCTCCTCACCGATATTGTGATGCCGGAAATGGACGGCATCGAGCTTGCCCGCAGGGCGGCCGAGCTCGACCCCGACATCAAGATCATGTTCATCACAGGTTTTGCCGCCGTGGCGCTCAACCCGGATTCCAACGCGCCCAAGCAGGCCAAGGTCCTGTCGAAGCCTGTGCACCTGCGCGAGCTGGTCACAGAAGTGCAGAAAATGCTGGCCGCCTAGCGGTCGTTCGCGGCCTTGCCTCGCAGGTTTGGAGCCGATAGATCAATCCGGCCTAAGGGCGCGTAGCTCAGCGGAAGAGCACCTCCTTGACATGGAGGGGGTCACAGGTTCGATCCCTGTCGCGCCCACCATCCAGTGTTTGTTTTGGCTGCGAAAACGGAGACGACGCAAAAAGCCCGCGAACTGCGGACTTTCCTGGTCTCGTCGATGCTTCGCAGACTGGCCGAAATGCCTCGGTCTCGCCGAAATTTCTGTCTGGATGTTGAGCACTTGACAGCTGGGTGTCCAGTTGGCCTTCCGCTGCAATCATTCGAGGCTCTGTCTCCGGCCGCGGAAATTTCCCGTGTCCTGGCGCCGGACAGCATTCGTGTCGGTCTCCGCAAAAGAACTTCACCCCGAAGCTGTCGCGGTTGCGGCCTGCACCGGCGCTGGAGCCAAGGATGCGATCAGGTCTGCGCCAGACCAAGCCGTTCGAACTGGAGCGACCATTCGGCCGGAGCGTCGCGCAAGTTCGCCATGCCGATGCCGCGGGGAAGCCGACCCTCGATTGCAGCCTTGACCAGATCCGGCGCAATGAACGCCATCGAGATCGTCATGTTGACATGACGAATGCTGCACTTGTTGTCGTGCGGCAATCTCCTCGATCCGGTTGCCGCTGCCGGTGACCGACTCGCTCCAGCCAAGCCCGGCCGCGCGCGATCGACTTGAGCAAGCCAGCGTGGCGCTCGAGTCTTGATCGGTCGGACTTGCGTCGCGTCGACACATTAGCCGGCAGTAGAATTTCGCGTGACTTCTTCGACGGTGGTTTGCGCCAGGGGATACTACAGGTGAAGCGCCTTGGCCCTCATGACCCAAGCGTCGGATGGCTCGGCACATCTCGATCCTCTTCATCGTCGGCATCCGGCAACTTGAGCCAGACCGCCAGCTCGGTCCTTGTGGACCTCGATGCGAGCGACGTTCGCCATGACGATTTCGCGCGCGTCTGGTGCCTCCTTTCGCTGTGGATCGTGATCTGCCGAGAGGTACTGCCAACCGTCTTTCACGACCGCCTCGATATCCGTGGCCGGAACGCGGATGATTGCCCCAGCGGGCGGCTTTGCGTATGCCGCGAAGCTATGGTTGCGACACGTAGTATCGGTAGCGCACCCCGTGCTTGGTCGCATGGGTCGCGATCATCGGTTGTCCGGCATCGTCGAACAGCAGACCTCGCAACAGCGCCGCCGATTTGGTCCTCGGCGTTACGTTCGATGCGATCGCTGCTCGGTCAGCCTGGCCTGCACCGCGTCAAAGAGTTCGCGTTCGAGCAGGGCGGCTGCGGACCAGGACAGATCTCGTTCTTGTACAGGACCTCGCCGATGTAGAAGCGGTTGCGCAGCATGTAGAAGAGCGGCGCCTTGCGTGAATGCTCACCCCGCCACGCGTGCGTCCGTTCGACAGTTTGCGCACCTTGGTTACGACATTCCGCTCGCGGAGGTCGAAGACCAACCGGTTGACGCTGCCGAGTTCCAGATAGCGTCTGAAGATGGTCCGAACCTGTTCGGCTTCCTTCTCGACGATCAAGAGCTTGCCGTCCTTGAGTTCGTAGCCAAGCGGCACCATGCCACCGACCCACAGACCCTTGCGCTTGGAGGCCGCGACCTTGTCGCGGATGCGCTCGGCGGTGACCTCGCGCTCGAACTGCGCGAAAGAGAGCAACACGTTGAGGGTCAGACGGCCCATCGAGGTCGTGGTATTGAACTGCTGGGTCACCGATACGAACGACACGCCATGGGCGTCGAACAATTCGACGAGCTTGGCAAAGTCCGCCAAGGAGCGCGTGAGCCGGTCGACCTTGTAGACGACGATGACATTGACCTTGCGCGCTTTGACATCGGCCAGCAGGCGCTGCAATGCCGGCCGGTCGGTCGAGCCGCCCGAGAACCCACCATCGTCATACCTCGTTCGTACAAGTGTCCAGTGGGCATGAGCTTGGCTGCGGATGTAGGCCGAGGCTGCATCATACTGAGCGTCCAGCGAGTTGAACTCCTGGTCGAGTCCGGAAGTCAGTCGAGACCCGCGTGTAAATCGCGCAACGTATCGTTTTGGCGTGCCACGTCATGACACCGCCTCCGGCGCTTTTGTCACGCAGTCCAAAGAAGCGAGGACCGTTCCACTGGGTGCCGGTAATGGCTGTGGCGATCTTTGACAGGCTGTCGTAGGTGCGGCCGTCCCAGGCAAAGCCTTGCTCGACCACCATCACCCGATGATGTTTGACCGTTCCATTCGCGGGTCAGGACCGTCCCGGGCGATAGCTCGCGCCGCCGCTGGTCAAAAGCTTGGTCAAAGAACGCGCTTCGTCTTGGATGACGCCAGATCGATCTGTTTCAAAAGCCGCAACGTTTCTGCATCCAGATCGCCCATGACCTCGGCCTGGAGGCGATAGGCGATCATCGCAAACAGCAGATGCCGGGGCAGGGTAGCGGGCGGTTGTCGTCTGAAGATGGTTTGCCAGCGGACGCGAAGCGCTTCGATATCGAGATCGCGCAAACGCGCGATCTCGACGTCGATTGGCTTTCGGTCTGATCCCGCCGCACCAACTTTAACGCGCGGCATGGATTTAGCCTTTTGCGCGTTTCGCCTGCGAGGTACCCAGCCGGTGTTGGGCCCACCGCAGCGCTAGACCCGCTCGTCATCCACGACTTTTGAGTTAAGCTTCAGCTTCAGACGTTTGCGGACGACGCCGGCCAAGAAACCGCGCACCGAGTGCTGCTGCCAGCCGGTGGCTTTCATCATTGCTGCGATCGTGGCGCCTGTCGGTGATTGCAGCATCGCGATCACCCGCGACTGCTTCGAGACGCGATCAGCTTTTTTGGTTTCGGATCACTTGCCGGTTGATGGGTAGGCCTGCGAGCTGGCGCTGCGGCGGCTGATGAGGCGGTCTGCTTTTTGGCAGACTTAGACATTGAGATCCTCCGTTCGGTTGAGCGGCATGCCGCCCCACCACCGAAGCCCCACCTCGGCTGCGCAGCCGGCGGGGCAGGATCTCTGAATGCGCGTGGCATCCAAGACTGCTACCACTACCGCTCCAAACGCAGCGGAATGCCAGTCCTTTCTGGATAATCTTGTTGCTGTTTTCGCAGTGGTCCGATTATTGAATGATCCGTTAAATTGGGTGCTTACCAAATTTGAATTCCTGCCGCCCCAAATAAGCGAACTCATGAAGGTCGAAGAATGTCAGGCAAAATTCATATGTTACGAACGCCGCGGTTCAGCACGCGCAACATCACTGGTAATCCAAATGGAACGATCCTGCCTCGGTACAAATTAAAGCGACAGACCGATTTAAGACCGTTCCTCAGTCAGCAGGTCATCTTAAACGGAGGGCAATACCTGAGTTCGCCGGGTTAGAATACCCACCTCATACGCCGCCTTAGCGGCCAGGTGAAAAGGCAATCCTTCATTTGATTCCGTGCGCCGGGATTTGAACACGAACTAGCTGAGTTGGGGATGAGCGCCAAACAATTCAAACTGGTGAACAAAGACTGATTTCGTCACGAGTTGCCTCATAAAGCGAGAAATCATAAGAAATAGCGAGCTGTGTGATCTCGTACACGCAGCTTTTTATGCAGTTAGTCTAACCAGGGGCTTCGGGCGCAGGAATACGTCGAACACCTTTGCGGCCGTCCCGGTCTCGGTATGCACCACTGGTAAAGCCAGAATTGCCATCAGCGAGCATCATCCAACGGCGAATTGAGCCATCTACGCCACGCGCGTGCTGTCCTTGAACGGAGCCGCATAATGAGGAGAGTAACTTGCGGTTGTATCCAAGGAGACGCAGGATAGTGCTGTGCGCGTTCCACGAAATAGGGGGCAATGAACCCGCCTAAGTGCTGCGCTTATTGTGACACGGGGGAGGACGATGAAACGCATCGTGTTGCTGTCGGATGGTACGGGTAACGCCGCGGCAACGGTATTTTGGTCCCAATCTTCGCGAACCAGTGGTGACCGTTTTCGAGGGCAAAAAGCATAGCCATAACATCCGCCAATCCCGCAAAGCGGACCCTGCCACAGGTGCATCCGGTGGCATTCGCGCTATCATCGCGGAAAATCTGGGGGCCAACCGATCGCGATGGTATCGCTGTCGTCATCTATCCGTGCCCGGTCACCAGACTGGGTCACGGTCCGCGAAACCGTTCTCAAGCGCGACAATTTCAAGTGCGTGGAGTGCGGCACTCCGAGTGCCGCTACTGAAGCAGACGTGCACCATCTTCTTCCGCGTTCCGCTGGAGGAACGGATGAACCATCGAACTTGGTGACGTTGTGTGACGGGTGCCACGCTGCTCATCATCCAAAGCTGGCGGGGCGACTTGCGCGCCGAGTGATGGAAAAGTGGGCTGTTAGGCTCGCGTTGTGGTTTGATCGTCACGGCGAAATATCAGACGCGAGCCGCAATTTTGGAGCGGCTTTACGCCTCTTCGGATTGGATCGATTTCGCGACGGCCAGCTGCCGGTGGTCGAGGCAGCCCTGGGCGGGCAATCCGTGCTCGTTGTGAGCCCTACCGGTTTCGGCAAGACTCTTTGTTTTCAGTTGCCAGCCATTTTGCGACCGGGCGTGAGCGTCGTTGTTTCGCCTCTTAAAGCACTCATGGGTGAACAGGTTTCTGGTCTCCTTAGACGCAAAATCCCCTCCACCTTTATCAACAGCGATCTGGACAGTGTCGAGAAGCAGCTTCGTTACCAGCTATTGGGCAACAAAAGCTTCAAACTACTCTACGCAGCACCAGAACGGTTCTTTGTTCAGAATAAGCGCGAACTCCAGATGCTTCAGTCACTCAGGCCTTCTTTCCTTGTGATCGTACGAGGCCCATTGCATTGACCAATGGGGCCGCGATTTTCGTCCGGAATACGGGCGACTAAGTGAAGTTCGCAAAGCCCTCGGCTCGCCACCTGTTCTCGCATTCACGGCCACTGCCGGGCAGGAGATGCAAAAGCGAATTTTGGCTTCTCTTGGAGTGGACGATGCTCGAGTTTTTGTTCGTGATATAGATCGACCCCAACATCTCGCTCCTTCGTTGGGAGGTACAGTCGAGTCAACGGCCAACGATCATATCTCAGCTGTGCCGCACCCAAATTTCGCACGGTGGAAAGGTAATGATCTTCGTGCCGACCAGAAAAATCGGCGAGGCGCTACAACTTTATCTTCGCGATCAGGGTTTGGAGACCCCGTTTTATCATTCCCAGCTCGCAACCGCCTGGGAGAGGGAGCAGCTGATAAAAAGGTTTGTCGGGGAGAGCCGCCCGCCTGTGGATCGCATCATTTGTACAAGTGCTTTTGGTATGGGGCTCGACATTCCGAACGTACGACTAGTTATCCATTGGCAGCACCCATCGTCTGTCGAAGACTACCTTCAGGAGTTTGGCCGAGCCGGGCGTGATGGGCGGCCCTCCGTTGCAGTCCTTCTTCACAGTCGCGGTACAAGCAATGATATTGGCCTCCTAAAGTTTATGGCCGCGAGGGCCTCGGAAAGTGCGCACGCTCGATGCGTCCAATCAAAGCGCGGCACTCGCCCATAAGCACCAGCAAATCGAGACTATAGCCCGCTTGGTAGGGCAGGAGGGCTGCTTCCGGCAAACACTGATCGGTTATTTCACGGGATCAGGGAAGCCTTCTGGCCGAAGCTTTTCTACATGGCTGCTCGAGTGGATTTTTGCTGAAAGCGTGAAACGTCGAAAAAAAGTGGCGTGCTGTGATGCCTGTTGCCGTCACATGACCCTGCGACGGGGAGAACTTGGGTACGTCCAGAGTATTCTGGCTACGCGTTAAAGCGGACAAGCTAACCTCCGATAACAGACTTTATCGGAAGGTTGAAGGCAGCCAGCATCCTCGCCGAAGCCGTTAGGCCAGCCTCGATGGGGAGTTATCGGCGGTCATTCTCGGCCTTAATAGTGGGAAGGGATGGGACACTTTCCTTTGGCACAGCTTTTCTGTAATACCGAATTTCGATGAAGTTAATAAAGGTAATACCAAAAATAAAACGTGGCCGCGGTCGTCCGGCAACGGGACGCGATCCAGTGACAGCCGTCAGGATACCCGACAAGCTACGCGAGGCTGTGGACCAGTGGGCCGTGGAGAACCGGATGACGCGATCGGAAGCGATCCGACTGCTAATCGAGCGCGGTCTCGGAAAATGAGGGTTTGTCTGCTTTCGGAGTATTTCCGAAATCGTCGGCGCAGTCGCCTAGCGAATGACCCAAAGCGGACCGAGCGTCTATCCCAAGCTCCAAGCCAATTCGATAAGTGAGCCTGCTCAATAGCGGGGCTGGATCGCGTCGTCCCCGCCGAAGCTGTAGCTCAACCCCGCCCGCACGATTTGGAAACGGTTGCTGATCTCAACCGGAAAGCTGAACGGGCTGCCAGTCACTGGAGTAGACAAGTTGCTGCTGCCCACATCCATGTAAAGGTATTCCAGCCGCGCCGACCACCGGGCATCAAGCGCCGTCTCGATTTCCACCGCCAGCTGTCCAACCGACTGCAGTGCTGGTATCTGGAATTGCCGAGCCACGATCCAAAGACGAAGCGATAAGAATTCGTAAGATGCACAAAAGCAGCGCCGCCGGTCACATATAACAATGCTGGACCAGTACTGCTGCCGATTCGTCCGCGAACCGTGCCGTACCAGTTGGTCTTGACGTTGAATACATTTGGGCTGTTCCACGGCAGGGTGGAATGATTGATGCCAAGATAACCGATATCACCCTCAAGCCCTGCAAACCAGCGCGGCCCGAGCATGAGGTTGTAGCCAACGTGACCGCCGCCTGCGAAGCCAGCGCCGTTGATATCGGTTGCTCCGGTATTGTCGCCGGGGACGGTTGGGGTCGCGACGGCGTGCGTGACCGACAGACCGCCACCAGCGTTCACGCCGAGATACCGATCCGGCCCAGTTGTGCGCAGGCGACAGAATGTTTCCGCCAAGGCAAGCCTTCGTCGCCAGCCCCTGATCCACCGAAATGATAGTTGAGCCCGCTTTTGAGCACGTGAAAGCGATGGTTGAAAACCACCGTATCAGGAAAGCCAAAGACGGTGACCGGGAAGCTGTTGTTGCTCAAGTCCATGTAGAGATATTCAACTCTGGCGGACCAACGCTGAAAGCTTGGTATCGATCCCGCCGCCGAGGGTCCATCCGCTCTCAGTGCTGCTTGTGCGCACCGGCAGCAGCGCCCCGGCCGCCGCGCCAAGAAAGAAATCCTGGATTTCGAACAAAAGCGGCGCCACCAGTCGCATAGAGCACCGAGGGCCCGGTCACGTAGCCGAAGCGGCCGCGGACGGTACTGTACCAAGTGCTCTTCGTTCCGAAGTGATTGATGCTGTTCCAAATCTGAAATTCACGGTTGGTGCCGAGATAACCGATGTCACCCTCTACACCAATGAGCAAGTTCGGCATGAACTGCCAATTGAAGCCAAGCTGGGCGCCTCCGGTCAGCCATGCATCATTAAGTTCGGCTTGACCGATTACGTTGTTGAAGGCGCTAGTCGTGTGAGCATTCGCCTGTCCGATCACCGTGCCCCAGTTCGCGCCGAGATACAGGCCGTTCCAGTCGTAAGTCGGTGCAGCAAGTGCCGGTGCCTTCACCGGCATATCGGCAGCCTGCGCGGAGCCGAGAAAGCCAAGCAGGCCAAACGCCGCCACGAGCATAGTGAGCCTTTTCACGACACACCTCATTGCGAGCTGATAGCGAAAGCGCAATTCTAGACTGGCGTACCGGAAAGGGTGTGATATTTCGGCAACTGATGCACACGAAAACAAAGCAGAAGAAGATACGCTCGGCTTGGACCTGGTCCAGCAGGTGCTTCAGCGCCGAGTTCCGTGTGGGCGGGCTAGTAGCAGGACTTTATCCGCGTTTAATGCCTTGTGGATGAGGGGTGCAATGCACCGCTTTCTCGCCGGATCCGTCGCCACCATTACAGTGGCGCTCACGCAAATTAGCTTCGGCCGCTGACTTCCCGCGCAAAGCGCCTGCCGCACCTGCTCCGAGCCCAAGTTACGGCGCCGGTGTGGTCGTTTTCGCCGGATTGATACCAGCAGGGCGTCAGTCCGAGAACCGCCCCGACCGCCCTCGAGTTGCGGAAGCGTGCCGGCACGTCGAGGGTCCTGCGATAGGTCCGCGTCTCAACACAAATGACAGGCAGGTTTGTTTCGCCGAGAGCGCTGTAAAGCCACTGCGACAGCGGCCCGGCTTCCAATGCGCCTGAAGCGGTAGGTACTATTCTTCAGCACCTGTAATAGAGCGTCAGGTTCGCTCACGTTTTTAAGAGGAATGTCTGGGTGAGATTTCACTCCGATAACGGCATTTATCGGAGGCTCGACCAAGAACTTCGCGAAGTGGCCCTTGATCCATTCTATTGGTACAAATCTTGTCTACTGGAGTGGCAACGGAAAAACGCAGTAATGGCGCGGGCTACTCCGGTCCCCCGGGGGTTAGCGCAATTGCAAATTGGCGCCGTGCCGTAGGCTGTTGTCGGTCGCCCGCTTTCATCCACTTCAATGCAATTCTTTAAGGGTTGTAGGGTTTGGCGGAGTTTTAGGAGAACGAAATTCCAATTCCACGACAGCGATGAAAGCTGGAGCACCGTGAGTGAAAAGCATGGTATCAAGGAAGAAAACATCACCTACAAAGGCGAAGGCAAGGTCAGCGACCGAGGACTGAACCTGCTGACCGCGGCAAAGGAGGCTTGTCAGGCGTGCACGACATTGCGCGGCCAGACCGGCGTGCCCTTTGAGACTGGCGTCAAGGCTTATTAGCGGCTGAACAAAGCTATCACCGCGTTGGTGACGCACATCAGCCACATTCCCACAAACGAAGAGAACATCTTTGAAGCTCTCATGAATATCAGATCAATCAAGTCTCGCCCGAATTGAAGGATCTGAGGAAGGCCATCAAGACCGCAAGGGCGAGAGCCGACTACAACTAAAAGGAACACACGCCAAAGATCGTGTCCCATTTATTGTCGGGAATGCAATCTTAACCCGAAGTCCGGCGATGTTCAAAGGCTGTCACGACAAGCGCGACCTCGAACAAATCGCGGCATTCATTGTCCAAGTGGCGTCATGAAAATCTGCCGCCAGTAACGACACTGCTGGGGATTGTCGGAATAGTGAAAGCCAGCCGCACCCGCCGCGATCCACAGCGCGGGCAGCGCAACCGGCTCTCCAACATTCCCAATGGAAAATTCCGGCCGCGCGTCCAGACGAGGGTGGCGAGGTCGAGCTCAGCGCCATGGATGCACTCGCGGACCCGCTTCATGCCGTCGCGGGGACCCCAAGCGCACCGGACCCGGACCCGCCAGCCTGCGTCATAGGCTTCGCCAATCGTTTCGATTGCCATGGGAACAAAATGAGAACATTGTGGAATTGGTCAAGGTGAAATCCCCACGAATTTCTAACCTCTTGGAATAAGAACGGTTTTCATATAAATGCGTTTTACGGGCGATATAAACAGCGCATAAAATCGTGTCACCTGCCGAGCGATACCGGATGCTGGCCGCCGAATTTCGGGCCAAAGCGTTGAGTGCCGATACTGCTGCTGCGGCCGCTGATCTATTGCACCTTGCTCAGTGTTATGTCCGGTTGGCCGAACAGGCGGACCGCAATCAATCAACTGATGTGACCTATGAGACGCCACCGACCCTTCGGTCGGATCACTAGGTGTTTAGTCCCGAGGAATCGTGGTGCAGTATATCACGATATGCCGCTTCGCTGGATTTCACAAGCCCAGCCGCATGCGCCATAGATGTTTGAGCGTTTCAAGGACGATCAGCACGACGATCCCGGCGGCAATTGTTACTGCCAGGTCGTCCGCATGTAAGGGGCCGAACCGGAACAGCGCGCTTGCGGTAGGCCAAAGAAAACTCAAGCCCAAGATCACCGTGACCGTTAAAAGAATCCATGCGAGCGCCGGATTGGGACGGCGAAAGGCTGCGACCAGCGACGTACTGTACGAGCGGTTGACCAGAATGAGACTGACAATCGAAAGCACCAGCGAGAAGAACGTGAGCGCTCGCGCCTCGTCCTCCGGCATGCCACGGTATAAGGCGATCAAGAAAATCGCGCCGACCAGACCGAACGTGAGCCCACCCTGGAATACACTCCAGCCAATCAGCGGCCACGAAAACAAAGGCGCGTCAGGTATGCGGGGCTTGCGACGCATCACATCCTCTTCGTCGGTCTCAGCCTCGAAGACCAGTGAGCACACGGGATCGATGACCATTTCAAGGAAGGCGATGTGAATTGGTCCAAATATGATAGGCAGGCCGAAGACTAGCGGCAGCAGTGCTAGCCCCGCGATAGGAACATGCACCGCAAAGATGAAGCCCATTGCTTTGCGCACATTGTCGTAGATCCGCCGCCCTAGCCGGATTGCGGTGACGATCGACCCAAAATCGTCGTCCAGTAGCACGATGGACGATGCCTCGCGAGCAACGTCGGTGCCGCGACCGCCCATCGCTACGCCTATATGCGCCGCCTTCAGAGATGGTGCGTCGTTCACGCCGTCGCCTGTCATCGCGACAATTTCGCCATCGGCCTTCAACGCCTGGACGATGCGCAGTTTCTGCTCAGGCATGATACGGGCGAATATGCCAACCGTTCTCGCGCTCCGAGCAAGTTCGGAATCATCGAGATGTTCAATTTCATCACCGGTTAGCGCCGCGGACGCATCGAGTCCGGCCCGTTGCGCGATGGCGCGTGCGGTCGCCGGGTAATCGCCCGTGATCATCACGACCCGGATCCCTGCCGAGCCGCATTCTCGCACCGCGGCGGGAACGCTTGACCGCAGTGGGTCTGCAAGGCCGACAAGACCGAGAAACACGAAAGGAAAATCGCGTTGCGACTCCGGCCATTGCGCTCCCTCATGCATAGCTTTCGCCACGCCCAAAACCCGCAGCCCCTCGGTAGCCATCGAATCCATTGACCGACGAACTGCCTGTAATTCCGCCGGCCCAAGATGGCAAAGGTCAGCGATAATCTCCGGGGCACCCTTCGCCGCAACTACGAAATCGGACCTTCCCTCGTCCTTCTGCCAGAGCTGGCTCATGGCCAAGAGCTCGGGCCGCAGCCCATAGCTGTGCGCGAGTTTCCAATCTGACCCCGGGAGACCATCCGCCACCTCTAGTTCGTCCCTTGCGAATTCGTGGAAGGCCTTTTCCATCGGGTCGAAAGGCTCGGGAGTGCTTGCCAGCAGACCGTACGCGGCAAGTTCCCGAAAATTGTTGGGCACGGCGGCATTGGTTGCTTCGCTTGGACGAAAGATATCGTCATCCGGAAGCCGAAGCTCCACGATGGACATTCGATTCTCGGTCAGTGTGCCCGTTTTGTCCGTACAGAGCACCGTCGCCGAACCGAGCGTTTCGATGGATGCGGCGCGCCGGGTGAGCACACGTGCCTTTGAAATCCGCCAAGCCCCCATCGCCATAAACACGGTGAGCACAACCGGAAACTCCTCTGGCAGCATGGACATGCCGATGGTGATCCCGGTAAGCACCGCATCAAGCCATCCGCCCCGCAACGTGCCGTAGAGCACGACCGCTCCCACGCTGACAGCTGCCCCGCCGAACGCAGACAGCCGCACCAGTCGGGCAGTCTGCAGCTGAAGGCGTGGCGGTTCCGTTTCCAGCGCGTGAAGCGACTGGCCAATCTTGCCGATTTCGCTGCGCGGCCCGGTGCCTATGACATGCGCTAGGCCGCTGCCCCGCACTACAAGAGCGCCGGAATAGACAAAGGGCAGATCATCGCCGCCTGGTCGGGTGCTGCTGGCGGGGATGCTGACCGCTGCAATCTTGCGCACCGGCACCGACTCCCCGGTCAGCAGCGATTCATCGGCCTGAACATCGTGGGCCTGCACCAGCACGGCGTCGGCGGGAACGCGGTCACCTTCGGCGAGCACGACCAGATCGCCGCGCGCCACCTCGCGCCCCGCAATGCGCCTGCGCACGCCATCCCGGATCACCAGCGCGCGGGGGCTGGTTAAGTCGCGCAGCGCCTCCAACACGCGTTCGGTGCGCGTTTCCTGAATGACCGTGATAGCCACCGACATAATGGCGAATCCGAGCAGGATGAGTGCTTCTTTCAGGTCTCCAAGCAGGAGGTAGATAAAGCCGCCACCTAGCAGGAGAGCGAACATCGGTTCGCGAAAGACCTCCAAGACGATCCGCAGTGGCGTGCGCCGGTCTTGGCGGGGCAGTTCGTTGTATCCCTCAGACTGCAGCCGGTTTTGCGCTTCAACCTCGCTGAGACCGGACCCGAAAATAGGCAGGGGCGTGCCGTTTGTCATAAAGCGTAGGATGCCAAAATTCGAAGCGATTGCGGAATCGTGTTTGGGAATGGCACGCGAAGCCGTCCCGCGTTCGACTCCGTCGTCACCTGAATGTCCGCTTTTTCGCTTTCTGAGGTAAAGCGGACACGGCTTCGCGATGGTTAGGCCGAGCCAGATTTGTGAGTTTTCGGTCTGAGCGAATGGCTGTCTTCACGCCCCACGGCCCGAGCTGCTTGCTGCAATGCACGGCGAAATTCGTCCCTCTTTTCGTGCACCGAGGCAATCGCTCGTCCGGTGGCAATGCCCAATCCCACCAACGCCGCCTCTGACAGCTGAAGGCTTGCTTCGATTGTTTCGGGAACGACGTCGGTTGCGCCGATTGCATACAGATGACGGGCATGATTGGCATCGCGCGCCCGCGAAACGATTAGAACGTCAGGTCTGATCGCGCGTGCACCGTCGACTACCTTGTCGATCGCGGCTTGAGAATGAATCGTAATGACTAGGCCGTTCGCCTTTCGCAGGCCGCACTTTTCGAGAAACCTGAGATCCGACGCATCACCATAGTAGACGGCGTGGCCTTCCCGCCGGTCGCGGGCAACGCCTGACGCGTCATGGTCGACGGCGATATACGTTATGCCGTGCTCTTTGAGCAGCGAGCACACGACTTTTCCGATGCGGCCATAACCGACCACGATTGCATGCATCTCGCCAGGCGGCGGCTGGACAGTCAGCTCGGGATCGATCGCTCGGGGCGGCGCGAGAGCTGATGCCAGTTGCCGTGCAGCGGTGGACAGCAATGGCGTCAAGACCATTGTAATCGATGTCAAAGCGATCGTGAAGCTCGACACACCAGGCCCAACCAGTCCCTGGGCAGCGGCCGCTCCGATAACGACGAAAGCAAATTCGCCGCCCGGCCCCAGCAGCAATCCGGTCTCGATGGAGGAACGCCAAGAGAGTCTGAAAAGCCTGGCCAGCGCTGTCAGAATGACTGACTTGGCGACGATGAGACAAACGACCGCCGCGGCCAGCAAAATGGGCTGGCGCAGGAACTCGCGGAAATCGATGTTCATTCCAACCGTGAAGAAGAAGATGCCGAGCAGAAGACCCTTGAACGGCTCAACTACCGTCTCGATGGCCTTTCCGTACTCCGTTTCTGCGAGCACCAGTCCCGCGATGAAGGCACCGAGCGCCATAGATAAATCCGCCTGATGAGCGATAAGACCTGCCGCAACAATGACGAACAATCCTGCGGCGACGAAAAGTTCGGTTGAGTGTGTGTTCGCAACCAGGCGGAAGAGGGGGCGAAGCAGCAAGCGCCCGAACAGCAGGATGAGCGTTATCGCAATCGCGGCCCGCAGCACGGCGCCCGTCAGGCTACCCATCACCGATCCGCTGCTTCCCACTCCGAGCACGGACACAAATAGCAGGAGCGGTATGACAGCGAGGTCCTGCGCCAGCAGCACGGAAAAGCTGGCACGTCCCGCAGTGGTGGTCAGCCTTCCCTGATCCGACAGGAGTTCAAGCACAATCGCTGTCGATGAAAGCGCAAGGCTGGTGCCAATAATTATCGCCGCAGCCGTGCCCTGGCCGAGGGCGGCCGCGACGACAGAAAGCAATGACGCGGTCAACAGCACCTGCAGGCCGCCCAAGCCAAAAACGAGGCGCCGCATTGTCGTAAGGCGGTTGAAGGAAAGCCCGAGGCCTATCAGGAACAGCAGGAAGATAACGCCTAACTCGGCAATACTTGCGACATTTTGCGCATCAACGATGGTGAGCCAATAGAGAAAGGGAAATGATTTCGTGAAAGACCCAAGCCCAAGCGGCCCAAGAATAGCCCCGGCGCCAAGATAGGCGAGGATCGGGTTCAAGCCCCAACGGCGCACAACCGGCACCACAATGCCCGCGGTACCAAGCACGACGAGAGCATCGCTATAGGCATCGATATTGATCGGCGAAGTCACATGTGTCCCCGCATTGCAAACTCCAATAACACAGCGGCGTAATCGATGTCCTGTGTGTACCGAAAACCTAAACCCGGAGGATGGTAGAGACGAGCCTTGAAGCGGTAGCCCTTTGCGGAGCCTCGCTGTTGTCTGACGCTTTCGCGCCAGTGCCCTCACCGAGCGAGCATGGCTTCTTGAACTCGTCTCCCCAAGCAGAACCCAGCGTGCAGATTTCCCGCACTGGGCTCCCCAGATGACGTTCGCGAAGAGCGCCGCTCTCAGACCGTCGGATGCAGGTTGCGAGCGAACGGTAGCTCGAACCACGGGCGATCGCTCAAGTCGCTCCAGCTCAGCCGATGTCGTTGGCCCGGCGTTGCAGGGCATGCATCCACTGCCGCTGGACTTCGTGGCGGATCCAGCTGAGCTTGCGCTCGCAGTGGTGCAGGGCGAAGTACTGGTAGAAGCCGCGCAGCATCACCGTGAGATGCTGCTGCTGTTCGCGTCTCTTCCAATGCCTGTGCCGCAGCAGCCACTCGCGGGTGCGAGCG
Organism: uncultured Alphaproteobacteria bacterium; assembly: GCA_963736275.1. Taxonomy (GTDB): domain Bacteria; phylum Pseudomonadota; class Alphaproteobacteria; order Rhizobiales; family Xanthobacteraceae; genus Pseudolabrys. The sequence goes on along the minus strand of CAVTOP010000006.1, from coordinate 10,619 downwards.
AGGAACTTTCTGCAGCTCTTGGTGCTGGGGATGCGGATCAGGGCGAATCGCCCTGCTCCGATCCACCCCACAGACATGTTTGAAGCCGAGAAACTCAAACGTCTCCGGCCTCTGTCCGTGCTTGCGCCGCGTGACGGCGGCAAAACGCCCAAAGAGCAACAGCCGAGTTTTCTCCTCGGCCAGCTCCAGATTGAACTGCGCAAAACGCTCCCGCAACTGGCTGCTGGAAGTTCTGCGCATCTCCTCGGAACTGGAAGCATCCCACGAAATCATCAGCAAAACGCACCAGGTACGCCTCGCCCTGGCACTGTGGTTTGAATTTCTTCTCAAACCACAGATCGAGCGTGAAGTGCAGATAGAGATTACTCAGCACAGGCGATATCGGACCGCCTTGCGGCGTCCCCTCCTCGGCTGCGAGATGACGACCCCATCTTGCATCGCCCCGGCCTTGAGCCATTTTCCGATCAGCTCAAGGATCGTCGGGTCGGCGATCCGATGGGCCACCATCTTGCGTAGCCACTGATGATTGATGCGGGTGAAGTAGCTGCGGATATCGGCCTCGAACACATGGCTCACCTTCTTGGTCACGATCTGCACGCGTAAGCGCCTGCAGAGCGTGATGAGGGTTGCGCCCCGGTCGAAAGCCGTAACTGCAATCGAGGAAATCCGCTTCAAACACCGCCTCGAGAATGCGCGCTACCGCCCGCTGCAGCAGCCGGTCCGCGACCGTGGGAATTCCCAACGGTCGCGTTCCGGTCTTGCCCGGCCCTTTGGGTATCTCGACCCGCCGGACCGGTGGCGCGCGGTAGGTGCCTGCTCTAAGCTGTGCGCAGATCTCCTCGACTCGCTGCTCCAACTCGCTCTCAAACTGCTCGGTGCTCTCCCCGTCGATCCCACTTGCTGCGCGCCGGTTCATCATTCCCCAAGTCTCCTTGAGGAACGCCGGCGTCAGCAAGTGTGCCAACGAGGTGAAACGCACCTTTCGATCCAGTTTGGCCTTCTTCGCTATCTGACCCAGTTGCGTTGACATCATGACTCCTGCCTCCGTGCGTGCGGGTGATGTTTCCCTGCGAGTCAGTCTTCATCTGCTTCGCCGCTTCCCCGTGTACGCGGCTTTCCCGCGCTCCGAGTACTACCAGCGAATCCGACTTCCACTGCAGCGTCTGCCTTTCTCAGGAATGATCCATTCGTCCGGCATACTCGGCTGCGCTTCCGCTGCGCAGCCAAGACCACAGTGGATCTCTCAGGTTCCTTGATGCTTCCGTCTCCGAACGTGCCGTGCTCTCTGACCCCGCCGCAGTCTCCAGCCACCTCGCCTCTTGCGGTGACCTACTATTGCCTTCCAGCCACTACGACTCTGTCGGCCTGCGGATTACTTATCTTTACGAGGCTCAATCGCTTCACTTGCGTTACGGCCCGCTCGTCGCTCTGCCTACGCTTAGCTCATGTCGTTACCTCCATGAGCCCAAGGCTCGATTCCCGGTGGGGCGGCTCATTCCCCTTGCCGGGGCGGGAATTTCACCCGCTGGAAGCATCAGGCTTTGCCTGACGCACCGTAGTGGTGATGAAGCCCGCCAAGGATCGCGTGCGAATTTACTGATCCGATCCGCTGAACGGGGCGCGAGACCGACGCATCTTTGCCCAATGACCGGTGCGTTCTGATGTCGTTGTAATAGCAAGCATAAGTTCGCAGGATGCGGCGTAGATGCGCCTCGCCGAAGACGATGAAATGATCCACGCACTCGCGCCGGATCGATCCGATCAGCCGTTCGGCAATGCCATTCTGCCAGGGCGAGGCTGGCGCGATGGGCCTGTCCCGGATGCCCATGGCGCGCAATCGGCGTGTGACGATGGCGCCATAGATTTGATCTCGATCCCGGACGAAGTAGCGCGGCGCCTCATTCCAGGGGAATGCCTCTGTTAGCTGGCGCGCAATCCATTCAGCCGTTGGGTGTGTTGTGACATTGATCCAGACTAGCTTTCTGCGGCCCAGACGGACGATGACGAAGGCATAGAGCAGGTTGAAGCCAATGGTCGGGACAACGAACAGATCCATAGCGGCAATGTCCGGCGCGTGGTTCTGCAGAAAGGTCCGCCATCCCTGACTTGGCGGTCCACGCCGCTTGACCATGTACTTGGTGACGCTCGACTGCGCGACCTCGAACCCGAGTTTGAGCAGTTCTCCGTGGATGCGCGGCGCTCCCCACAGCGGGTTTTCGATACTCATCCGCTGGATCAGTGCACGGAGGTCCCTCTCGATCTGCGGTCGCCCTCCCAGTGAGCGCGATTTCCAACGCCAATAGCAGCGAAAGCCGGCCCGATGCCACCGCACGAGCGTCTCAGGCCGAACGATCGTGAGGACCTGCAAAATCGACGGGAACCATCGATACAGCTGGATAAGGAACCAGCGGTCGTTGTTCGTCAGCCGGGCCCGGCCGCGCACCTTACGCCGCAGAACGATCAACTGATGCCGGAGCACCGCATTCTCTGCCTCAAGCCGACTCTTCGACTTGAATGGCGAGGCCAAAACGGCCAGGACAAAACATAGCAGCGCGATCATGGCGCGCTGACGTTAGGCGATTCCTTCGGCCAATCAATGCGGATAAGGTTTTCGGTACACACAACGGTCATGTTACCGCGCATGCCAGCTGCGATCGCCTACATGCCTGGAGCTGCGTTGCTCTGTTCTGCTGGTACGTGCGTAAGGTCCATCGTGAGAACAAGTTCGCTTTGCGTAGCCATTGAGCGGACTTCTAGCTGAACTTAACCCTAGCTCACGCCTCACGCGTGTCCGATTCAGGTCAATACCCGCTTTGCATAATTGGCTGAAAAGCCTCGGGTGGGCTGTCGTGTCCAGGCGCAATTCAATTCAGGAGGGCGCACATGACCAAGTTCAGGGATGTGATCGCTGCCGTCGCTGCTGCTGCGATAATGTTTGGCGTGCACGAGCACGCGCAGCCCACTGCGATTCAATCGACGGCCGGTCGCGAAAGCCGTTCAAAAGGCGCTTGAGACCGGAATATCAATCCGATCTGGCCTACGCCCCGCAGCAGTGGAGCTAACCTGCAGGCATTAGAAGTCGCACAAGGTGCGCGATCTGGGAGCGATGCGCGCGCGCTGGCGGACCAGGCGTTTATGGAGACGGTTATACGACTACATCGCGCCGGCGAAGGTGCGGTGCTATACGGGGCTAAGCCTGCTCGCATCGACTATGGGCCGGTCATTCAACTGCCGAGCATGCGGTGAAACCGGCGATTTGCGAAGCCCAGGCGGCACTCACGCACAGAGATCGAACAGTGCAGCTTGCGCGAACGTCTCGCGCACGTGCGCGAGCTTCAGAAGGTGTCGCTGGAGCCCAGACCACCTGCCGAAGTGCGCCCGCTCGGAGCATGTCAGCGGCGAACTCGGCTTCATCACCTTTGCCGAGAATTTGCGTCAAGCGACGCTTGAAAAAGGTACCGAACACCACGCTCGATTAGCGCAGCAATCGATCGGCGGCCGGAACCGAGCTATCGATCTAACATATTGCACCCTGCCGCGCGTACGTCTATGCCTATCTTGCGGGCTTTTTTCTATGGATGAGATGACCGGTCGTCCGATGGCCGCGACGAAGTTAGCTCCTAAAGACGAACCGAAATCCTTTTGGCTCGTCCGTATTGTCAGAAGTCGGTGGTTCAAAACCGGCTTTGTAGCGATGGTCATTCTTATCGCGATTGCCGCGGCAGCCTTCATCTATGTGAATCGTCCGATTGCCGTGCAGGTCGCTACTATCGAAGAGAATGTTCCTGTGCGTGTATTCGGCCTCGGCACGGTTGAAGCCCGTGTCGTTTCCAAGATCGGGTTCGAAGTTGGAGCAACCCTCGTCGAGCTCAATGCCGATCACGGCGACAGTGTGACCAAGGGTCAAGTGCTGGCGCGCCTCAACACGGGCGAGCAGGAAGCCAAGGTCGCCAAGGCACGGGCCGCGCTACTGATCGCCGAAGCCAACATCAAGAAGGCGGAGGCAAACCTTGAGAAGGCACAAGCGGTGCTGGCGCAAAAGCAGACAGCCAACCAGCGCAAGCAGGCTCTTGTTGGTCGCGACATCGTTTCGCAGCAGGTGGCGGAGGAGGCTTCCAGGGACGAGGCCGTAGCAAAAGCCGATGTTGACGTGGCGCAGAGCGAGGCGGAGACGGTCAAGGCGCAATTGATCGATGCTCGGGCGCAGATCCAGTTTGAAGAGACTATGCTCCGTCACCGGACACTGTTGGCACCGTATGACGCGCTGATCATAGAGCGTCACAAAGAGCCGGGCACGGTCATCAAGGCCGGCGATCCGATATTTACGCTAATCGCTGCCGGCAGTTACTGGGGCCTTGCCTATGTCGATGAGGCCCGCGCGGGGTTTATCCAGGAAGGTCAGCAAGTCGATGCGCGTCTTCGTTCCCGTCCGCGGGATGCCTTCACAGGACGCGTAGCGCGCATAGGTCTTGAGAGCGATCGCGTGAGCGAAGAGCGCCGCGTGTTCATTAAGGGGAATCCGCCGCGAGAAATCTATCTTGGCGAGCAAGCGGAGTTCTGGATAACTGTTGCCCAGCTTGACAGGGCGTTGCTCGTCCCGGAAGCCGCCGTGCAGGGTTATAATGGCCGCGAAGGGCGGGTGTGGACGGTTGAATCGGGACGCTTGCAACGCCGGCTCGTCAAATTCCGACATCGTACCGAGGACGCGCGGCTCGAGATCGTCGAGGGGCTGCCGCCAAATGCGCGCGTGGTCTCGCGCACCGAAAGCGACTTTCGCGAAGGCCGTTTAGCACGAGCGCAGGAATAATTGAGGCCAGAAGAAGTGAATCTCGCCTATCGTGTATTTCTACATGGCCTCGGCCGGTTCGTACTCACCTGCTTGGGGCTCGGGCTTTTGCTCGGAGTTCTGTGATGGCGATGATCGGTATCTATCGCGAACTTCGTCGTCGAGGCCCTCACGATCGCGCGCGCTCCCGCCGTTGATCTTTGGGTGGTGGAAGCCAATACGCGCGGTCCGTTCGCCGAAGCGTCGCGCATCCCCGGCGATACCAGGGAGGCAATTGCCCGCATTGCCGGTGTTACCGCCGCTGGAGGCATCACTTATCAGACGGTCGAGGCAGAATATCGGGGCGCGAAATTACGGCTCTACGTCGTTGGCTATGAACCGACCCGCCCGGGCGGCCCGCCTGAAATCGTGCGGGGACGCGGCATCGCTCGCAGTCACTATGAGATGGTCGCTGACCGCTCCGCCGGCGTGGAACTTGGTGACCGCATCCAGCTTGGTCGAAGCACGTTTACGATCGTGGGGCTCACGCGCAATCAGGTCAACTCCGGCGGGGACCCGGCCATTTATGTCACACTGCCTGACGCACAGAAGTTGCAATTTGACCTTGCTCCTGCTGCCCAGCGCGTGCAGCTCGGCACGAGGCTCAGGTCCGGCAAATCGCGACACCGTCAACGCCGTCATAGCCCGATTAGAGCCGAACGCCTCGGCTGATGCCGCTGCGGCTATTGTCCATCGCTGGAAGCATCTTTCGGCTATTACTCAGGAAGCCCAGGAAGCCATTCTGTCGAGGTCTCTGGTCGATCGAGCGCGGCGGCAGATAGGCCTGTTTACTTCGCTTCTTCTCATCGTTTCGGCAGTGATCATAGCGCTCATCATCTACACGATGACCATGGAAAAGCTGAAACAGATTGCAACCCTGAAGCTGATTGGCGCGCCTGACCGAACAATCATCGGCATGATTGTGCAGCAAGCATTGGCGCTTGGGCTTATTGGATTTGGAATTGGCGTCGCCCTCATCGTTAGTATCAAAGACCAGTTCCCGCGTCGCGTCGTGCTTGAGCCGGACAACGTGTTGGTGCTTGGACTGATCGTTTTTGCAGTATGCCTGTTGTCGAAGCGGACTTCGGCGTGCGTGCCGCCCTCAAGGTTGACCCAGCTACGGCGCTTGGAGGGTAATAAGATGGCGGCAATTGAAAGGACAGGCCTTGTCCGGCTGCACCACATTTCAAAACACTTCGGCGAGGGAGAGAAACGCGCGTCGATGCGCTTAAAGATGTTTCGCTCGACGTATTCCCTCGGCAGCTCGTCGCGCTACTTGGTCCATCCGGCTCGGGAAAAACGACGCTGCTCAACATTATTGGCTGTATTCTCGATCCCTCATCGGGCACGATGGACTCCATGGAGAATTAGTTGTCCGCGATGGCCGCCGGCAACGTCGAGATCTGCGTCGCCTGCGACTTGATAAGATCGGATTTATTTTTCAGTTTCACAACCTGCTACCGTTTCTCGACGCGACAGACAATATTGCGATTGTGCTGCAACTGGCCGGTGTCGATTTAACCAGCGCACGCACGCGGGCGGTTGAGTCCGCTGACTTATCCTTGAAGTGGGCCACCGCAGGCATGCGATGCCGGCCAAACTTTCGGGAGGTGAGGCGCAGCGCGTTGCAATTGCGCGCGCGCTTGCCAATCAACCACGCATCATTCTTGCAGACGAGCCGACGGCCGCCCTCGATTCGAAGCGAGCGCAGATTGTGATGGATCTTCTCCGAAAGCTCGCCATTGAACAGGACGCCGCCGTCATTGCCGTCACCCACGATGAGAAGATTTTTGATCGTTTCGATCGTATCTTTCAACTGCGTGACGGAAGTCTGGCCAGTGACAGCGATGGACGGAGTCGCACGATCGAGTTTGTGCAAGCCTAGACGCGTTATGAGGTGGCACCAGGATCGCGCGCGATACCATAGCTCACGAGTTTATTCCATATAAACAACAAGATCACCGCGCCGATCACCATGCTAATCGGATCTGCAAGCTGGTTTAATCCTACAAGACCGATGGTGTGGGCGAAGACCGTAGCGAATGCTGCGCCAATAATTCCAAGTACGATGGTCAGAATGAAACCAAGCGGCGTTTTCGGTCCCGGGATAGACAAGCCGCGCAACAACGCCAACAGCACTGCCGATTAAAATGCATGTAATAAAAGACGGCATACAATTATCTCCCGCTTAAATTATCTCATTTATTTGGCTTCCGTAGTCTGGCCATCGAAATGCTCGTGGGCAGCCTCGGCGTCCGCTTTGGTGGCATGCACGGTCCCGTCGATACGCTCTCCTCTGGCGGCGCATATAGCGTGTAGAGATTCAATGGCTTGTCGCCGGTATTTTTGATGTTGTGACGCGCTCCGGCAGGAACGATGATTGCCATGTCGGATTTGATCTTCGTGGCTTTGCCGTCGATAACGACTTCTCCTTTTCCCTTCTCGACACGGAAGAACTGGTCAGTGCCGGCATGGACTTCCTCGCCGATTTCCTCACCGGGCTGAAGCGTCATCAGGACGAGCTGTAGCTTCTGCCCGGTGTATAAAACGTGGCGAAAATCCTCGTTGTCCTCGGTTAGTTCCTCGATGTCGTCGATAAAACCCTTCATGGTACTCTTCTCACTCTTTTGTTAATGATGATGCATCCCGAATGACGACGCATTGATCAATGTCAACTCGACGAGACTGTGAGCGCTGGTCGGCAATTTCACCTCAGTTTGAGCAGATTGGCCAGGCGACATCATTGCCATGCGATGATCGCTTTGTGCGGAAAGGCCAAACAACAAGCGTTATGTTTTAACGGAACGTAGCGGCTAAGTTCCTCACTGCTGAGTCTTACGAATAGCTCGTCCCTGCGTAGTGAAGGAATAACTGTTTGTTCCGATGCTTCCTATCATCACTGTTTCCACGGTGGGTTCTTCAATCGGACCTTTGGCTGCCCAATCGACGACGAGTTCGCTCCCGTACCGCCCCGCGTGTCATCTCATCAATTATCTGGCGGTAAGTTTCGATCTTACGTAACGGCCAATCAAGAGTGAGGTTGGATAGGAGACTTGCTCCTCGGTTTGCGCGTGCAACATCAGCTTTTCTGCAAAATGCGACATGGTCCGGCTTATTTTCAGTTTTTGGAAATTCGATGAGCTTTTCCAACGCTGCGACAATGTCCTTACGCTCAGAAAGCATTGTCGGCAATTCGGCTTCCAGTTTGTCCGTCATCTTGAGCACTTCGGCCATGCCGGGCTCAAACCTGCCTTCGGACAAGGCCGTTAGGAGGCCGAGAGGTGGTAATGCATATTCCTCTTCTTTAACAAAGTGGCTATGTAAAACCTTCGCCGCTATTTTGGCGGCCTCGGCTGTTTGACCGCCCGCCTGGGTCGCCTTGACGAGATCGGCATGCAGTTCATCATGCTCGATCTTCATTGACTTCGGAATTCCAAACTTCATCACACCCTCCTTTGATGGAGGCAGGCTCAGCAGTAAAGCGGGCGCAGCGATCGCCGCGAAATGTCAATTAAGCCAACGGGCTTGTCCGCTAGTTCAGTTTCTTGCCGAGTTTCGCTTGTACAAGCTCGCCTGTGGCGGGGTCGTAGTATGCCTCTACTTCGCCACCGCTGGCTTTGTCGGTGATGTACACCTTAGGGCATCCATCATCAATGGTTCGTATGCTTCCTCGTCGGTCAAAGTCGCATGCATGTCCGCTTTGGGTCGATACTGTTGAAAAAGGGCTCGTGATTATCGGCGAACAGTGATTCCGTCCGCTTGAGGCTTTCGGCGGCGGAGGTTTGCCATGATGGGTCGGCAGACGGGCGATCAGAGCCAGCTGTTCTATCTGTTCAACCTCGAAGAACGCATTCCGGCGACGCCATCTGCTGCGCCGGATCAATCCGGTCGTGACGCGGGTGCTGGCTGAGCTGCGCGAGAAGCTGGCGCCCTTCTACAGCGAGATCGGCCGGCCTTCGATCGATCCCGAGCTGATGATCCGGATGCTGATCGTCGGCTACTGCTACGGCATCCGCTTTGAGCGGAAGCTGTGCGAGGAAGTCGAGCTGCATCTCGCCTATCGCTGGTTCTGCCGGCTCGATCTCGACGACAAGGTGCCTGATCACTCGACGTTCTCGGTCAATCGCCACGGCCGCTTCCGCGACAGCGACATCTTGCGCCAGGTGTTCGAGGCGGTGGTGCGGGCGTGCATGGACGCGGGCCTGGTCAAGGGCGAAGGCTTCGCCGTCGATGCCAGCGTCATGGAAGCGGATGCCAGCCGCTATCACGGCAAGGCACCCGATGAGATCGACTGGTCGGCTGCCGGAGCGGCAGACGCGGGCGGCCGCCGAGTTCCTCGCCGGCCTCGATGACGAAGATCCCGATGCCGATCGCAAGCTGCCGAAGGTGATCTCGCCGGCGGATCCGTGCTCGGCCTGGACGGCGAAGGCCAACAAGCGCGTGCAGTTCGGCTACGGGCTCAATTACCTGATCGACATCGAGAACGCGGTGATCGTCGATGTCGAGGCCACGCCGGCCCGCACCTACGACGAGGTGGCGGCCACCAAGACGATGATCGAGCGCACCGAAGAGACGCTTGGGCTTGAAGCCCGAGCGGCTCGTCGGCCGACACGGCCTACGGCACAGGCAAGTTCCTCGGCTGGCTCGTCGGCGCCGGCATCACGCCGCACATTCCGGTCTGGGACAAGAGCGAGCGAGAAGACGGCACCTTCTCGCGCAGCGACTTCACGTTCGACAAGAGCGCAACGTCTACGTCTGCCCCGCAGGCAAGCTGCTCACGACCACTGGCAGCGTCGGTGGCGACCATATGCTGCGCTATCGGCGCTCAAGCGCGACTGCGAGCGTCATGCTCCACTCAAGCCGCGAGTGCTGTCCGAAGACGCCCTCGCGCAAGGTCCCGCGCGACGTCAACGAGGATGCCCGCGATCATGCGCGCGCGTTCATGGGAACGCCGGAGTTCGACAAATCGCGCGATGAGCGCAAGAAGGTCGAGATGCGCTTTGCGCACCTGAAGACCCACCATCGCTTCGAGCGCATGCGCCTGCGCGGCCTCTCCGGTGCGCGCGACGAGTTCCACCTCGCCGCCATCGTGCAGAACCTCAAGACGCTCGCGAACCACATCTGGCGACCGCCGCCGGCCGCGCAGGCCGCATGCATCGTGTGACCGCCGTTGCATCAAGCGTCAGCGCGGAGGTTATACAGACCCTCATAGGCGGGACGATGAGAAACAAGATCAAAGCCGCCGGCCAAAACTCTAATAAAGACCCTCACGCCTCTAATCGACGACTTTATCAACACCATCGGCTCAAAGCAAACGTCACCCGAAGGATACGATTAAACAACCTTCCCAAAAATAGAGCCGATGGCAGCTGTGAGCGCCATTGCAAACGCACCCCAAAAAGTAACCCGAACCGCTGGCTTAAATGGGTGAGCACCGCCAGCCTTCGCACCGATTATTCCAAGTAGAGCCAAGAAAGCTAATGAACCCCCTGCCACAGCTGCGAACAGCCAATTTGCCGGCGTAGCCGCGACGAGCACAAGCGGCGCGGCGGCTCCGACTGAAAATGTTGCGGCCGAGGCCAGCGCCGCCTGTACTGGCCTCGCTGTAGTGATCTCAGATATCCCGAGTTCATCTCTAGCGTGGACCGCAAGCGCGTCTCTTGCCATTAGCTGCTCGGCGACCTCGCGCGCGAGCTTTGGTTCAAGCCCCCGCGTCACATAGATTTCAGCCAATTCCTCTTTTTCAAACTCGAGCAATACGTAACTGAAGCTTAAGCAAGCTAAACATAAACAT